>CAUUGH010000001.1:0-130066 GCA_963544755.1 uncultured Selenomonas sp.
GAAATCGCGCATGAATAAGGCTATTTCAGAGATGGAAGATCTATTTGTGGAAAATGAAAAATTTCTCGCTTCTTGTACCTATGATACACAAGAAGAGCGTCTAAAAGATCAACAGCTTTTAGCAGACGAGCGCGAGGCTTGGCGTGAGTATATAAAAGCTAGAGACAACGCTGAAAGTGTCATTAGTACCGGTGATATGAACAAGATTTTAGCATATGTCGATGGACCGTCGCGTGAGAAAATGGCAATCCTCACCAAGTTGATTCAAGAAGATGAGGAAGCTACGGAAAATAACGTAAAAGCGGCAAAGGCTAACAGTGATAAAGTATATTCGCAGATTATTACTATAACGATAGTTAGCGCAATCATCGTCATGCTAATTACCTGCGGCTTTGCCTATTATATGACGAGCAGTATCAAGCAATCCGTCCATAAGATCCTTGCGGCATTAAGTAAAGTCGCTGAAGGAGATTTGAGCATAAAGCTGGCTATAGACTCTAATGACGAATTTGGGCAGATGGCGAGCGCGTGCAACAAGATGCTAAGTAATGTAAGCTCCATGACGCGCAAGATTCAAGAAACGTCTACGGCTGTTTCCGACTCATCGGGTGCTTTAACGAATACATCAGAGCAATCGGCACAGGCGACGCAAAATATCGCTGAATCCATCACAGAGGTCGCAGGGGCGGCGCAGATGCAGCTTGACTCTGCCGCCGAAGCTAAGCATCAGGTTCATGCCTTTACACGCGGTCTTTCAGAAGTGGTGCAGACGATCGAAAAAGTTACAACAAATATTAAAAACACCGCCAGACAAGCAGAAGAAGGCAATAAACTCGTCCTTTCGACAGTAAATCAGATGAACACTATCGCCGATACCGTCATATCGTCGTCAAATGTCGTCACCAAGCTTGGCGAACGCTCCAAAGAAATCGGCAACATCGTCGAAGTCATCGCCAGCATATCGGGGCAGACGAACCTGCTCGCGCTAAACGCGGCGATAGAAGCGGCGCGTGCCGGTGAGCATGGGCGCGGCTTTGCCGTCGTCGCCGAAGAGGTGCGAAAGCTTGCCGAAGAGTCACAAAACGCCTCACAGCAGATAGAAGAGCTCATCCGTGCTATCCAGCAAGAAACAGCGCAGGCGGTGCAGTCTATGGAAATAGGCCGCGAAGAAGCCGAAAAAGGGCGTGAAAATGTCACAGCGACGGGCAAGGGCTTTTCTGAGATTCGCGACATGATAAAAAATATCTTAGAAAACGCTGCTGCCATAGAAAAGACTATGACCGATCTTTCTAGCCGCGCCGTCAAAATAGACGATGCGACGGGCAAAATACATGACTCTGCATCTAAAGTCGCATCAGAAGCAGAAAATGTATCCGCTGCGACAGAAGAGCAAGCCGCCGGCATGGAAGAAATCGCCGCGAGCAGCCGGGGGCTGTCGGATATGGCGCAGGATCTAAATAGCTCGGCGGCAAAGTTTAAGCTCTAAAGAGTGATTTAGCTGCATAAAGGTCTACTTTTTTAGGCGAAAGAAAGTCAAGTAGGCGCGTTCTTTCGCCTTATCTATTTTTCATGGCATACGCCTAATGAGGCACAAAAAAGCCGCTTCACGTCACTTTAGACGCAAGCGGCTTTTTTGTGCCTCATTATTTTTTATCAATTTTTGTGTTAGATTTCATTGTATTAGTTGAACGCACTGCATTTTTTGCTGCTGATTTTGCCAGATCTTCGACTGATACACCGCTATCTTTTGGCTTTGGACGCACTTTTAGCTCAATGCCGGCTCGTGGGTTCATTTCGCTGCGTCCTTTGAAGATGCCGCCTTCTTCTATCTGAAAGGCGTTTACTTGAATATCGCCGATGAGCTGACCTGAGCTATGGATAGTCAATGCTTCTTCCGTGCGTGCGTTGCCGTGTACTGTCCCTGATACGTTCAAAGAGCGCACAGATACATTGCCTGTTACCATGCCGGTTTCGCCGACGATGACAGCACCGGAGAGCTTTATCTCACCTTCGATCTCACCGTCGATGCGTAAGTTCCCCGTGCCGCTTACTTCGCCCTGGATCTTTGTATTCTTACCGATGACTGTTTCAATATCGCCTGCTGCAGGGCTTTCTTCGCGCCGCTTCATCACACCAAACATCATATCACCGCTTTCTAAAGAAGTGCGAGGGTTTTTTCCTTAAGGTAGTGCATTTTATCGGTAATTGCTATAAATAGCTTGAAGGGTTTACCGTTTCTCCTTGCACATGAATTTCATAATGAACGTGTGGTCCGGTAGAAAAGCCTGTGCTGCCCATGTAGGCGATCACTTCGCCGCGATGCACATACTGCCCTTCGTGTACGATCACTTCAGAGGCGTGCGCGTAGCGCGTGAAAAAGCCGTCGCCATGGTCAATATCGACAAGGTTGCCATAGCCGCCTGAATTCCAGCCGGCGGCTGTCACAACGCCGTCTGCCGTCGCTATGAGCGGCGTGCCTGTGTCGTTAGCGATGTCGATGCCCGGGTGAAAGTCGGTGCCGTTCCAACGCCAGCCAAAAGGCGATGATATTTCACCCGTCGTCGGCCAGCCGGATGGTATATTGCCTGCTATATCATCATATATGTTGTTTGCTATGCTGTCTGTTATGTTTTCAGGCACGCTCGTACGCGCTAGTTTGTCAGCTGCATCTTTTTGTGCAGCGGCTTCTTCGCGCTGCTCTTTTAGCTTGCTTTCAAGCCTTGCCAAATTTTCGCGCCGCGTAGGAATACCGCGCGATACTATCTCAAGCGTGCGGCGCACTTGTGAAACTTCCGCCGCTACGCTAGGACCGCCTTGACCTGTATGCTTTTCTGCATCGTCTTCGGTATCGTCTTCAAGCATACGCCTAAGCGTCTTTTCACGCTCCGTGAGTCTTTCCATCTCTTTTTGCAGGCTTTGCGCTTCTTTTGCAAGCTGGGCGATTTCTGCCTGCTGATTCGCTGTCGTCTTATTAGCCGGCTTTATAGCCTCACTGTCTTCTTTCAAGACGGTGTAGGACATATAGCCGAAGCCTAAAACAAGCAGCAGCGTGCAAATACTTAAAAATGTCGCCCAAAGTTTCAATGTGCGAATGGAAAAGCTGTAGCTTCGTACAGTTTCGCCTTGGTGCGGAATGACTTTTAGCGTATATTCACGATTGTTAGGTTTTTTTCCTTTTGTATTCAAAGAGCGCTCCCCCCATGATCTGCAAGCATAAGTAAAGCTCTTTCTATACACGAAAGTATTATATCATAAATGATAAGATAATATCAACATTTTAGGAAAATACGCATAAAGAAAAAGGGCATCGCTTGCACGATGTCCTTTGGAAAGTTTACTGTAAGGATCCAAGAGGTCAAGATGTAGCTAAGACTTCCTGGCAAGGTTTCATGTAAGGGCGTGTAGTTTACCATTGTCGTTTATGCAGATGATCGATGCCTGCTCTTAGTAAGATTAGCAAGGAGAAGATTTCTAAGCGTCCCAGGATCATCAAAAAGCCTGCAAAGATTTTGACCCAGCTGGGTAATAGTAGGAAGTCTTTGCCGCCGTAAAGGATCGTTACGACGGTGCCTGTGCCAGATAGGCAGCCGACGGCAAAGCCCATGGCTGGCAGGGTGTCGATGTGGGCAAGGGATAGACCGAGCGTTGCGAAGATGAGGACTAGTACATAAAGAAAGAAGAAGCCTAAGATGTTGCCAACTAGCTTATGTGGTACTGATGCGCCGTTTATCTTGACGTTTATGATCATGCGTGGGTGTATTGTGTGGCTTATTTCGGCTTTGGCTATTTTACAAAGGACTAGAAGGCGCATGGCTTTAAAGCCGCCGCCGACAGAGCCGATGCAAGATCCAAGTGCAGCAAGCAAGAGTAAGACGGCGTGCGGAAAGGTCGGCCAAGCAGCAAGCGGCGCTGTGGCAAAGCCTGTTGTCGTCGCAAAGGAGATGGCGTGAAAAAAGCCTAAGCGGCTGCTTTCGGCGATATCGTATACGCCGACTGCGGCAAGGTATATAAAAAGTGCTGTGCCGCCTAAAAAGGTGCTTGCTAAAAAAAAGCGCAGTTCTTTATCGCCTAGCAATGTGCGCAGGCTGCGCCGCGCTGCCACTTTTTGCCACAAGAGGAAGTTTACGCTTGCTAGCAGCATGGAGATGGCGCAGGCAAGCTGCGTTTTCGTGCTGCTGTCGCCTAGGACAAGCCCACGCGGATCTAGCCCCGTCGTCGATATGGCGGTAAGTGATAAGACGACGCTTGATAAAAAGCCCTCGCCTGCAAGTAAGAAGAGCATGAGTGAAAGGATGCTAAGCGATATGTAAAGAAGTGCCATCTTACGCGCTGCTATGTTCATGCGCCTAAGTAGGGGGCTAAATAGCACGCTTTGCTTTGCTGAAAGTGTCACGCCGAAGCAGCCGCCGACTTGCGGCATGATTGTTACTAGCAGGCATAAAAAGTGCATACCGCCGATCCAGCATTGGAAGATTTGCCAAATGCCAAGGGCGCTTTCAAGACCTGTAGGCGTAAAAAGCAGCGCCGTCGTCGTAAAGGCTGCAACGCTTGCAAAAAAGGCGTCGGCTGCGCCAAGCTCATTTGTTAAGAAGAAGGGCATAGCACCTAAAAGGGCATTTAAGATCCACGAGGTAAATAAAAATACCGCGCCGTCTGTGACGGCTATGCTGTGGCGATGACCTATGCTTAGTTTAGAGAAGATAAATGAGATAAAAAGCGCGAGCGCAGCCGGCATACCAAATGCAAAAGGCTGCTCGTCTTGCCAAAAGATTGCTAGCAAAAAGGCTATAAGGAGCGCACAGCCTTCTAAAAGTGCCATGCGTCCGAGTAAAAAAAAGATGATGCGCACGTCCATATCAGTTTTTACCTTTGAAGTATTTCATGACTTTTTGTGCAAAGCGTGTTTGAATGAAGATGATGGTGCGATCGCCTGGCATTAAAATAGAATTGCCGTTTGGTATAATAGCTTCATCGCCGCGCACGTAGGCGCAGACGAGGCACTCACGCGGCAATTTTGCATCCATGAGGCGAACACCTGCAACGGGTGCGCCTTTTTGTACGATCACTTCAACCGCTTCGGCTTTGGCTCCTTCTAAAAGGGATACCGAAACGACACCGCCGCGCCGCGCAAAGGCTAAAACTTCAGAAGCAGATAAAAGACGCGTCGAAAGCACGATGTCAACGCCGACTTTTTCCATGAGATCGACGTATTCGCTTCTTGCTACGCGCACGACTGTTTTTTTCGCGCCTAAATGTTTCGCAAGCAATGCTAGCATGAGGTTTAGCTTATCATCTTCTGTCAGGCAGACGACGACATCGGCATCGCTTACGCCTTCTTCTAGCAAGAGGTCAATATCTGTGCCGTCGCCGCAGATGACAAGCCCATTTTCTAGCGTATCTGCCGCTAAGCGACTGCGCTCGGGGTTCGCGTCGAT
This sequence comes from uncultured Selenomonas sp., assembly GCA_963544755.1. Taxonomy (GTDB): domain Bacteria; phylum Bacillota; class Negativicutes; order Selenomonadales; family Selenomonadaceae; genus Selenomonas. The sequence goes on from CAUUGH010000001.1 coordinate 5,436, forward strand.
TATTTTAACGGCGACATCTGCTTCATCTAGCATTTTAGAGAGAAAGCGACCTGTGCGCCCGGCGCCGATGATCATGACGTGTTCGAGTTTTCTAGCGTCGCGGTGTACGAGCGTTTCGCTAAATTTTTCGATTTCTCCAGGATCGCCGATGAAGTAGGCGTTGTCGTGGGGCAAAAGACGGTCGTCGCCGTGCGGTATGATCATGTGGTGATCGCGAAAGATCATGCCGGCTAAAATCGCTTGGGGCATTTTTAGATCTTTTAGCGGAATGTTCGCTAAGGGCGAGTGGCGCGATACTTTTGTTTCAAAAAGCCGCACCTTGCCGCTAGCGAAGTCTTCGACATCAAGGGCGGCTGGCGTCATGAGGATGCGATAGATTTCTCTTGCCGTGATGCGTTCAGGATTTAGCATGAGGTCTATGTCAAAATTTTCCTTTAGGTATTCTTTTGCTTCTGATAAAAATTGCATATCACGAATGCGGGCGACCGTGTGCGTAATGGCGTGCTTTTTTGCGAGGATGCAGGCTATCATGTTGACTTCGTCGCTTGCAGTAACGGCGATGAGTATATCTGCTCCTTTAATATCAGGCTCATTCATTGTGATGGGACTTGCGCCGTTTGCCGCTATCGTCAGTACATCAAGTGTATTTTTAGCAGCTTCTAAACGCGCTTCTTCTTGATCGATTAGTACGACATCAAATTCTTCGTTAGAAAGCAGTTCGGCGATGCTATAGCCAAGCTTTCCTGCACCGACTATTATAATACGCAGGAAGATCTCCTCCTTTTATACGAAAAATCATATCAAAGGCCAAAAAAGAGCGCAGATACATAAATCCGGGCGATTTTATTTTATCAGTGTTTACCAAGAGCATTTTGCAAAGAGCCGATCAGATCTTTTAAGGTATCTTCGATCTCTTGAAACGTCACCGGCGGCGTTTCTTCTTGGGCGGCTTCTTCTTGGAGCTTTTCGATCAGCGATTCGCCTTTTTTCGTCAACGCAGCCTGCATTTTTTGCAAGGATTCTTTTACTTTGGCATAGACGGCTTCGCGCTCATCGTCACTCGTGCAATTTGCCATGGCAAGTTGTGCCTCTTGGCGTACTTTTTCGATGAAGCTTTCTAAGCCGTCAAGCGATAGGGCTTCTTCTTCGTCCTTATCCTCACACACGCTCGTCTGATCATTTTCGTCGTCGTCATTTACCAGCGCTTCATAAAGCAGCGCACCGGCGACGACGCCGCCTGCGAGCAAAAAACAATTTTTCCACAAACTCATGTCATAGCATCCTTTCTATATATGGATAGATTTTCTAAAAAAAGCTTGCCGGTGTCAAATAAAAGCAAAATTGCCATCGCGAAATACAGGTACGCGCGTACCGTCTTTTTTAATGCCGTCGATTAAAAGATCGCTTGAGCCGATCATGAAATCTTCGTGTATAAGTGAGTTATTTATGCCGCGGCGCAAAAGTTCGGCGCTGTTCATGGATTTGCCGCCTTCGATGCAGGTGGGGTAGGCTTTGCCAAGCGCAAAGTGACAGGAGGCATTTTCATCAAAGAGAGTGTTGAAAAATAAGATGCCGCTTTTAGAAATCGGCGAATCATGCGGCACGAGCGCGACTTCTCCTAAGTAGCAGGCGCCTTCGTCGGTGGCAAATAGCTCTTGGAGGATTTTTTCACCTTGCTCAGCTTTATAATCGACGACTTTGCCGTTTTTGAAAGTCAAGGAGAAATTTTTGATGATATTGCCATGGACATTTAAGGGGCGCGTTGCAACTACCGTGCCGTTTACGCCGCCACGCTTGGGCGCGGTGTAAATTTCTTCTGTGGGCATATTGGCGATGAAGCTAACGCCGCTTTGCGTTTTTTCTGCACCGCCCGTCCAGATGTGACCGCGTGGCAGCTCGACGGTGAGGTTTGTGCCGCACTTGTTTTGGTATAATAACAGTTGAAAAGCTTGGTCATTCATGAATTTTGCCGCACGCGCTAAAAAGTCGATATGTGTTTGCCAACGTGTTTTGGCATCTTCTTTCGGCAAAAGGCGCACAGCGTCAAAAATCGCTTGCCAAAGCTTTGCTAAAGCGACACTTGGCGATTCTTTGGGAAATACTTTTTTCGCCCATTGTTTTGTCGGCATGGCTATAATGCACCAGGCGTTTTTGTTGCTCATCAAGCGAGCGCGGTAGTCCATGAGGGCATTGCCGGCGGTTTGCTGGGCAAGTGTCAGACGCTCCGGCGCAACGCCGCTAAAGATCTCAGGATCGGCGGCATGAATCGTGATAAAAGCCGCGCCTTCGTCTGCATTGTCTTGATAAAGTCTATGGCGCCATGCGGGAAATTTGGTAAAAACACTTGTTTTCGCCTTGTCATAGCGCAGACGTGAAAATTTTTCATCATTCCAAGCGATAGTTACATCGTATGCGTCAGCATCATATGCCGCGCTTGCGATGCGGCGCGCAAAGTCGGCACATGTGATCGGCACATTGATGAGCAGCGGCTGATCTTTTTGCAGGTTGACACCCATGCTGACGATCAAGTGTGCATATGCGTCCAGGAGAGCTTCTTGTGTTTTTTTATCCATGCTGTTACCTCCCTTTCATTCATGCGTTTTTTAACGATAATGCAATCGGTAGGTTGTGCCTTCTTTTAGCATAATGGTGCCGTCGCCTGCGGCGCCGACCGCTCGCAAGGCTTCTTCGTATTCTGTAGGGATAAAAAGTGCATCTGTCTTAAAAACCGCCGTGCCGTTTTCGTCTAAGTCGAGCGTAAAGCCTGAGCGCGTGGGGCGAGCGCTGCGGTCAAGGTAGTCGAAATCGCCGGTGCCGTCGTCATGGATTTTGCCGCGAATTTTCAGCGTCATACCGATAAAAGCGATGTCTGAAATGCGTGTTGCCGCGCTTTCCGGCATCAAGGAGATGCTTCCTTCTTTTATGTTTAGAAAATCGCGCCCTGTCGCTGCCGCAAGGATTTGCACTTCTACATGACCGTCGTCGCTTCGAAGGCTCTTAGCGGTTCGCATAAGCTCGCTCCAGCGCGGCACGGTCACTTTATAGGCGTCGATTATAGCGATGTAGCCGGCTCGATCCTCATTTTGCACGGTGCCGTAGATGCGTATATAGTCGCCTGGCGTGGGGCGCGCAGTCATTGAGTTTAGCCCCTTACCCTCAACTAACAGGCGCGGGCCGTCCGTGTGCATCTGCGCTTGCAAAAAAGAGCCATCGACATCAATGACGCGTGCTACGAACTGGATTTCTTTACCCTTAAATTTCGCCGGATTTTCAGAAAATGCTCCGCCTTCGACAAATTCAGGATAATGCACAGGCTCACGATATACGCTGCTTCTTTTGCCGCAGCCGAGGGAAAAAAGCGGTAAAAGAAGCAGGAAAATGATTGCAGCGATGTAAAAAAGCGGCTTTTTTTTAATCATTCGATCTTCAACGCTCCTGTTAATTCGTGTGCGTACTCGATGCCTTGACGATCTAAGTACGCTTCTAAACCGGCGGCGGCTTCGACTGCGGCGCGTGGATTGGCAAAATTTTCCGCGCCGATTGCAACAGCGCTTGCGCCTGCCAACATGAAAGCTGCCACATCTTCACCTGTTTGTATGCCGCCCATGCCGATGATGGGGATCTTGACTTTTTGCGCCACTTTGTAGACCATGCTAAGAGCGATCGGCTTTATACATGGGCCTGATAGACCGCCTGTGATGTTGCCAAGGAGCGGCGTGCGCTTTTCGACATCTATCGCCATGCCCGTAAGCGTGTTGATGAGCGAGATAGCATCTGCGCCTGCGTCTTTTACGGCGCACGCCATTTGCACTATGTCGGTGACATTTGGCGAAAGCTTGACGATGACGGGCTTTTTCGTACGTTGTTTGACAGCTTTTGTCACACGCGCCGCCTGCTTTGGATCTGTGCCGAAGATGATGCCGCCCTCTTTGACATTCGGACAAGAGATATTGACTTCGATGGCATCGACACCATCGACATCAAGCCTATTTGCCATAAAGCCATATTCTTCCGGCGTGCTTGCGCTGATATTGACGATGAACGCCGTCGGCAGTTTTGCAGCCTTTGGCAAGATGTCGCGGCAAAAGCGATCAAGACCGGGATTTTCCAAGCCGATGGCATTTAGCATACCGGCGGGCGTTTCGGCGATGCGTATGCCGCTATTGCCGCAGCGCGGCTTTGGCGTGATGCCCTTAGAAATGATACCGCCAAGTAAGTAAAGATCGAAAAAGTCTTCATACTCTGCGCCAAAGCCGAAGGTGCCTGACGCGCCTAAGATCGGCGTTTTAAAAAAAACGCCGGCTACATTGACGGCAAGTCTTGCCGTATTCATGAAAATACCTCCTCGGCGGCAAATACCGGTCCATCGGAGCAGACTTTTAGCCTTTTTCCCGTCGCTTTTTGCGCAAAGCTACAGCCAAGACAGACACCGAAGCCGCACGCCATGCGCCGTTCTAAAGACACTTCACAAGAAAGCTTCGCGCTTTTTGCAAAGTGCGCTATGCCTTCTAGCATACCATAAGGGCCGCACGCCTTTATAGAGCGCACTTCGTTTTCGCATAAAACGAGCGGCATAAGGTGGAGCGGATAGCCGCAAAAGCCGCTAGAGCCGTCTTCTGTGGCGATGTAGATAGCTTTTGTGTGCGAAAGGAAAAAGCGAGTCCAAAAAGTTTCCGGCGCAGTTTTTGCGCCGATGATGACCACAGGCTTTTTAGGCAGACGACGCGCCAGCAAAAGAAGCGGTGCAAGCCCCATGCCGCCGCCTACTAAAAGCGTCGGCTCCTCGTTACATTGAAAGCCCTTGCCTAGTGCGCCGGCGACGCTTAAGACTTCGCCCGGTCTAAGCGCAGCAAGCTCTTTTGTTCCTTTGCCGACAATACGGTAAAAAATCGTGATCGCAGCCTTTTCCTCATTGATGTCCGCGATGCCAAAGGGGCGGCGCAAAAAATGTGCGCCGTCTTTTTTTTTAACCATGACGAACTGCCCCGGCTGCGCTTTTGCCGCAATCTTTGGTGCTAAAAGCTTAATCTGCCATATTGTAGGCAAGATGGCGTGATTTAAAATGACAACGGCATCTTCTAAGGTCTTTTTCAAGGCATCATCCTCCCTTTATCTAAGGAAACACTGATAAATTCGCCACCTATCTTCACGCATCCGCGCTCTTTTAGCATCGTCGATAAATTTAGTGCGTCTTTACAAATCCAAGCAACTTTATTTTATCAGTATTTGCCTAATATAAAAAGCTGCACACAAAAAAGCGGCCTTTGCTATGGATAGAAAAGCCGCTTACTATTTTATGGTGGAGACGAGGGGGATCGAACCCCTGACCTCTTGCATGCCATGCAAGCGCTCTCCCGGCTGAGCTACGCCCCCGAAGCTAAATTACATGATAAGTATAGCGCATCGAGTAAAAATGTGCAATACTTTTTTGTGTAGGCGATTTAACAGAGAAGTTGTAAAATGAATTGGTGCAAAAAGGAGCAAAAAATGTGCAAAGAACGTATGCTTGACGGTATAAAAGACACTTTTTATATTCCGCTTGCGGCAAGAATCTATGCTTCAAAAAGGTTTTCGGAATTTTTCTATGATAAAAAGGCTTTATCCTTAGAGTCTTATATACCGACTAACAGCATAAATCAAAACAGCAATGAATACTTTCATATGGCAAGCGTTTGCAGACAAAAGACAATAGACGAAAAGACGATAAAATTTCTTAAGGACAATCCTTATGGCAATGTAGTATATTTAGGCGCCGGCATAGAAACTGCTTATTATCGTATAGGTAATAAAACGGCTAATTTTTATCAAATTGATTTACCGGACGTTATAGAAATTAGAAAAAAATTTCTAGGCGAGGGAGACAACGAACAGCTCATAGCAGGTGATATGTTTGCTCTTAATTGGCTTAAAGAAATAGATATAACATTGCCCACGCTGATTGTAGCGGCAGGTGTATATCAGTATTTTGCCGAATCTAAAATTATAGAGCTGGTAAAAGCGATGAAAGCGCAAATTCTTCATGGTGAATTGATATTTGACGCGACAAATTCTAAGGGGCTAAAGCTTGCCAATAAATATGTAAGAAAAACAGGCAACATAAATGCACAAATGTATTTTAGCGTAGATGATCCAAAAGAATTTGCAAAGCGTACGAACAGTAAGCTTTTAGAAGTAGACGGCTTTTTTCAAGGAGCATTAAAGGATTGTCGTGGTTTAAAGTTAATCACGAGGATCTATATGTATTTTGCAGATAGGTGCAAGAGGACGCTTGTTTTACACTTAAAGCTTAATTGATCGGATTTTATCAGTCGTGCGTCCGGTTTTTACGCTTGTTGCAAGCGGCTGATTTTTGACATTTTCTATATTTTGCAAGAATATCTTATAGACGTTACTTGTGTTATAATAGATGCCATGAAATGTAACGTTTTTACTATGAAAGTCCAAGAAGTCAAGCCCGAAGGGCGTAGACTGATTGGAAACTTTCATGTAAGGGCGGCGCACAATATCCACGAAGTGGATGTTTGTGCGTGTAGTTTACTATGAAAGTCCAAGAAGTCAAGCCCGAAGGGCGCAAGCTGATTGGAAACTTTCATGTAAGGGCGGCGCATAATGTCTATGAAGTGGATGCTTGTGCGTGTAGTTTATGCAAGAAGCGAGATAGGGGGCTTTTTCTTGCGTTTTTATCGAAGGTTTTTTCTTTTTGCGGTTGTTTTCCTGCTGTTTGTAAGTCATGCAGATGCAGCAAGGCAGCTACCGTTGACGGCGAAGGCGGCAATTCTTATAGAGGCTTCGACGGGGCGCGTTCTTTATGAAAAGGCGGCAGATACGCCGCTTTTTCCGGCGAGTACGACGAAGATAATGACGTGCCTGCTTGCTATTGAAGAAGGCGATCTTTCGTCTGTCGTTACTGTAAGTCGCCATGCCGCAGAAACGGAAGATACTGATGTAGAAGCAGGCGATCGCTTCGTCTTAGCCGAGCTTATCGCGCAGATGATGCTGCGCTCAGATAATGGCGCATCGGTTGCTATCGCAGAGGATCTTGCCGGCTCGGTCGCTAATTTTGCAGCTTATATGAATGAAAAGGCGTATCAGCTCGGCGCTAAAGATACGCATTTTATGAATCCGAGCGGTCTACCTGATCGTATGCATATCGCGACGGCGCACGATATGGCACGTATTGGCGCTTATGCTATGAAAAACCCCAAATTTCGCTCGTTCGTTGGCACTAAAGAGCGCGAGGTAACTTGGGTAAAACCTGAAAAAAAGCACGCTTTGCTGACAAATACGAATCGCTTGCTAGGTGTCTACGAGGGCGCGACGGGCATCAAGACGGGCTATACGAATGCGGCCGGCGGCTGTCTGGCAGCTTCTGCGCGGCGCGGGGGGATAGAGCTTATCGCCGTCGTCTTAGGTGCAGCAGATGAAGAAGTGCGCTTTTTAGAAGCCGCACAGCTTTTAGATCTAGGCTTTCAGCGCGTAAGAGCTGCGCCTGTCTACAAAAAGATGGATCTCATGCGAACTGTCTGGGTCAAGGGCGGCAAAGAAGGCCGTCTTGCGGTCTATCCTAAAGAAGAGCTGCGTCTGGTGCTAATTGACGGTGAAACAGAAGAAAACTATCGCTTAGTTTATGATCTGCCGCAGGTTATTGCCGCAAACGTCAAAGAGGGCGCGCACGTTGGCGATCTGCTCGTCTATCATGGCGATAAAGAGGTTATGAAAGTCCCCTTGCTTGCGGCAAACAGCATCGGCAAGGGTTTTAGCTGGGGAGGACTTTGGGCGTATATTGTCGATTGGTGTTTTTCTTGATAAGGATCGTTTTTACAGAAATGATATGAGGAGATATATATGAAAAACCAGCCGCAGCCGCGCCGCTTGGGCGCATTTTTTGGCCTTTGCCTTTTTGTCGGGCTTGCCCTTTACGGGCTGTTTCACCTGTTAGATAGTGAAGATGGGAATGTAAATACGCTAAAGGCGAAGGTTATATCTGTTGCAGAAGATACCGGCGATAAGACAAAGCTTGCGCCCGGCAGCGTAAAATACAAGGTGACGATCCGCATAGATTCCGGTCCTGATGAAAAAAAAGAGATGCACATTTCGCATCGGACGCTTAACAACCCGGCTTTCGACATTTATCCTAAAGAAGGCGATAATATCCTCGTGCGTAAAGAGCATGGCTCTTATGTGATTGTAGATTATGATCGTCTGCCGGGTATAATCTGGCTGCTTTTGGGCTTTTCGTTAATTCTTATCATCTTTGGCGGCAAAACGGGGCTAAAGGCGCTTATTGTGCTGCTTTTTGCTGTTTTTCTCATTGCTAAGGGGCTTATCTCTTTGATACTTTTTTCGCCGACGCATATTCTTCTTTGGACATTTCTAATTGGCGCTCTTATCACGCTTTCTACGCAGCTTGTCGTAAACGGCTGCAACATGAAGTCAGTCGGCGCCATAATCGGCACGATAGGCGGCATTTTCGTCGCGGGACTGCTTGCGCTCTTTGCCATACACTTTACATACTTGACGGGTATCGCCGAAGAGCACGCAGGTATGCTAAAAGTCTTATACTTAAAGGACGTAGATTTTCGCGAACTGCTCTTTTCAGGCATCGTCTTAGGTGCGCTCGGCGCTGTTATGGATGTCGCCGTTTCCATAGCGTCCGCCCAATGCGAGATGAAGCATCTTGCGCCTAAGACCTCCTTTCGCGTACTCGTCGCCTCAGGTCTTGCAGTCGGTCGCGATGTCATGGGGACGATGGCAAATACTCTCGTACTTGCCTATATCGGCGGTGCGCTGCCTTTGCTGCTGCTGCTTTTTTCCCAACCGAATCTTTCTTTTATACACGTTGCCAATCTTGACATGATCGCAACAGAGATCGTGAGATCACTAATCGGCAGCATCGGGCTTCTTTTTGCCATTCCGATCACGGCGTATGTAACAGCATTTCTTGTGACGCTGCCGACATCTAGCGAAGCAAAGACCAAGCTATAATAAGGAGGTTTTTCATGGAGGTTCCTTTAACTGCCAGACAGCAAGAGATCATCCGCTTTTACCATTTAAATCCCTTCATCGAGCAAATGCACGCAAGTGTTGTGCCAAAGCCTGACGGTACCGTAGAACTGCGGCTGACACTTGCGCCTGAGCATACGAATCTTTATAATATCGCACATGGCGGCGTACTTATGACGCTTGCAGATACGGCGATGGGTGCGGCGGCTCTTGCGCTAAATAAAAAGGTCGTTACGACGTCGCTTGCGATGAACTTCATGCACGCTGTACCGCTTGCTAAAACGATCATCGCAACGGGCATTTGTCTGCACGATGGCAAACACACGATGAGCTTAGAAAGTGAGATCGTCGATGAAGACGGCAAGATATACGCCAAAGCTCACGGCACGTTTTACGTCCTCGGCGCGTTTTTGGAAGAATAATATAGCCGGCTTTTTTGATAGATGAGTTGGCAATGAAGTTTTTAGAAAGGATGTTGGCGATTGGCACAGTTTGAACCGCGAAACATCACGATGATGATGGATCTCTACGAATTGACGATGGCATACGGCTATTTTTGTGCAGGCGATAAGGCGCAAAAAGTGCGCGCATCTTTTGATGTATTTTTCCGCCGCCACCCGGATAGAGGCGGCTTTTCCATTTTCGCAGGGCTTGAGCAGATTGTTGAATACATTGAAAAGATGAACTTTTCACCAAAAGACATTGAGTATTTACGTTCTTTAGACCTTTTTGACGACACTTTTTTAAAATACCTTGAAAGCTATCGTTTCCAAGGCGATATAAGAGCCTTTAGAGAAGGTACGATCATGTATCCGAACGAGCCGATCCTAACGGTGACGGCGCCCATCATTGATGCACAGCTCGTAGAAACAGCGCTCTTAGCGGAGATAAATCACCAGTCGCTTATTGCCACTAAGACGCAGCGCATCGTGCGTGCGGCAGACGGGCGCGGTATCTTTGACTTTGGTGCGCGTCGAGCGCATAATGTCGATGCCGCCGTCTACGGTGCGCGTGCGGCATATATAGGCGGCGCGACATCGACTGCGACCGTGCTGGCAGGACAGCTTTTTAACATACCGGTAAGCGGCACGATGGCACATAGCTGGGTCATGTACTACGAAGATGAGTATCAAGCTTTCAAAAAATATGCTAAAACTTACCCCGATAACGCTGTATTTCTCATTGATACTTACGATGTCATACACTCAGGGCTGGCAAATGCCATCCGTGTAGCTAAAGAGGTGTTAGAGCCGCTCGGCAAAAGACTAAAGGGCGTTCGCATCGACTCTGGTGATCTGGCATATCTTTCTAAGCGCGTGCGTACCATACTTGACGCAGCGGGGCTTTTAGACTGCAAGATCATCGCCTCAAACAGCCTTGACGAATATACAATTTCTTCTCTTTTAAACGCGCAGGGAGCTAAAATTGACGGCTTTGGCGTAGGTGAGCGGCTGATCACATCAAAAAGTGAGCCGGTATTTGGCGCCGTTTATAAACTCGTCGCCGTAGAAAAAGACGGCAAAGTCCTAGAAAAGATCAAAGTATCAGAAACGGTTGAAAAGATCACCAATCCCGGTCGTAAAAAAGTATATCGCATCTACGATGCCGCCGGCAAAGCCATCGCCGATCTTTTGACGCTTGCTGAAGAAACGCCCGACTTGACGAAGCCTTATCGCTACATCGATCCCAAAAAGCCGTGGAAAAATCGCTTTTTTACAAATTGCACGGCGCGTGAGCTGCAAGAAGATGTTATAAAAAACGGCAAATGCGTGGCAAAAAAAGAAACACTCGCCGAAATTCGCGCCTACGTCAAAAGACAGCTAGAAAAAGAAATTTGGCAAGAAGAGCAGCGTTTTGAAAATCCCCATACGCACTACCTCGACATGAGCCCTGCTTATTATGAGATGAAACTTCGTTTGTTAAATGAAATGCAGCAATATTAAAAAAGCCGCACTGTTTGCCGATCTTAGTCAAACAGTGCGGTTTTTTATTTACTGTGCCGCTTATTTGTCAACGCCGCAAAAAGAGCGTAGCTGCGTAAAGATGGGCGGCTAAATTTATCAGCGGCTTTTTAATAAGAACTGTCGCGGCGCAGCACCGCGCGTCCGTCTAAAAAGAGATAGTCGCTTTCTTCGCCCATGATGCGCCAATCAAGCTGCATCATACGCTCGCCGCTTTCTTCTATGATCCAAAACACAGTCGTACCCATGCTCGTGCGATCAACAAGATCTTCATACTTTGTGATGATACAGCCGTTGATCGTTTGCCCGTGAATATTTAATATAATACCTCCGCTGCTGTTTAGCCAATTTCCTTGTAAAAAAGCAAGCCTTGAAGCCATATCAGTTGCAGATGGCGTTGCTGCGCCGGCTTTAGCTGTAAGAAGAAGCGGCAGAAAGCATAAAGCAAAAAGGAAAAGAAAAAATATTTTTCGCATGATACATCCTCCTAACCTTACACCGTTGATTTCTCTAAAAAAAGCTATTTCCCTTCAGCTAAAAATAAATCTTGCGAAAATTTCATTTGCTTTTAGCCATATTGTCACTTTAGGAGGTTCATCTTTAACGGCATCTTTTATGTATGAAGACGACTCTTTAGCACGCTGGCATAAAGTTTATCTGTGCCTGCTATATACAAAAGCTTGTAAATAACTTACAATAGATAAGGTAAAGATAGATAAGTTAAGCTTTCTTATTGGTCAAAATATATAAGGAAATGATTTCATGAGCATGATAAAACTCGTCAATGTCAAGAAAAGCTATTTGGCGCCGACAGGCGAAGTAACCGCATTAAACGGCATCGATCTTAGCATCGAGCGCGGCGAGATATATGGCATCATCGGTCTTTCGGGAGCCGGAAAATCCACCTTGCTTCGCTGCATCAATATGCTTGAGCGACCAAGCGCAGGCAAGGTCATAGTTGACGGTAAAGATCTAACGGCGCTTAGTGAAGCACAACTTCGCCAAGAAAGAAAACGTATCGGCATGATCTTTCAGCAGTTTAATCTGCTTTCATCTTTGAGCGTTTATGATAATGTCGCCTTTGCACTTAGGCTTTCTAAAAAAGACGAAAAGACGATAAAAGAAAAAGTCATGTCGCTTCTTTCTTTAGTCGGACTTGCCGATAAAAAAGGACAATATCCAGCGCAGCTTTCCGGCGGACAAAAGCAGCGTGTCGGCATTGCGCGCGCTTTAGCGTCCGATCCGAAAGTGCTGCTTTCTGACGAAGCGACAAGTGCGCTTGATCCACAGACGACGAAATCGATCCTAAAGCTCATCGCTGATGTCAATAAAAAATTCGGCTTGACCGTCGTCATCATCACGCATGAAATGCAGGTCATCAAGGATATTTGCGATAAAGTCGCCGTCATATCAGGCGGCGTTATCGCCGAACAAGGCTCTGTGCTAGATGTCTTTACAAAGCCTAAAGAGCATCTTACCAAAGAATTTATCAGCACGCTTCTTTCTGACGAGCTGCCGATCAATTACCGTCAAAAAGAGCTTTCGCCAACGCCTATTGCAGGTGGCGAGCTGCTTCTTAGGCTTACGTTTCTAGGTGAGCGTGCCGATGATCCTGTTATAGCCGATGTCATTCGCCGCTTTTGCCTTGATATTTCCATTCTCTACGGCACACTCGATCAGATAAAGAGCTTGCCATATGGGCGTATGATCGTCGGTATCAAAGGCGAGCAAGCGGAAATAGAGCGTGCGCTAGCCTACCTTGATACGCGCGATCTGAAAAAGGAGGTGATCGGCTATGTCCGCTGATCTGCTAACGCTTTTAATAAAAGCGCTCGGCGAAACAGTTTACATGGTTGCCGTTTCCATGCTTGTCGCAAGTCTTATCGGTGTGCCGCTCGGCGTGCTGCTTGCCGTAACGGCAAAAGCTGAGATCCTTGCCGCGCCGCTTTTTAATCGTTTGCTAGCTGGCTTGGTCAATGCCCTGCGCTCTATACCGTTTATCATCTTGCTGGTGGCTATCATTCCGTTTACACGTCTTATTGTCGGCACATCCATCGGCACGACGGCGGCGATGGTGCCGCTTGTGCTTGCCTCTTTTCCTTTTATCGGCAGACAAGTCGAAACGTCGCTTAAAGAAGTGCCGAAAGGACTCGTAGAAGCTGCACTGGCTATGGGCGCGACACCCCTTCAGATCATTTGCCGCGTGCTTTTGCCGGAAGCCTTGCCCGGCATCGTCGCCCAACTGACGACAGTCGTCATCGCCTTAGTCGGCGAATCGGCGATGGCCGGCGCGGTCGGCGGCGGTGGTCTTGGCGATCTGGCGATTCGCTACGGCTACCAGCGCTTTCGCCCGGACATCATGATCGCAACCGTCGTCATACTCATAGTTTTGGTGCAGATCGTTCAATTCATGGGCAATCGTTTGGCAGCACACTTAAGGAAACACTGATAAATAGTTCATAGTATAAACAAAAACAAAGAAAACATCATGAGGAGGAATCTTTATGAAAAAATGGCTTATCGCCTTATTTTCGCTTACACTTTTGCTATTTTGTCTGGCAGGCTGCGCCGGACAAGACGCCGCTAAAACCATCAAGGTTGGTGCAACGCCGGTGCCGCACGCTGAAATCCTCGAAATCGTTAAACCGCTGCTTGAAAAAGAAGGCTATCAATTGGAGATCATCGAATTTACTGATTATGTGCAGCCAAATATCGCCTTAAACGATAAAGAAATCGACGCAAATTTTTTCCAACATCTGCCATATCTTAATAATTTTACATCAGAACACAAAGAAATGCAGCTTTCTAACGCCGGCGGTATTCACATCGAGCCGATGGGCATTTATTCTCGAAAGTTTAAGTCACTTAGCGATCTAAAAGACGGCGCTGTCGTCGCTATTCCGAACGATCCGACGAACGGCGGACGTTCACTCTTACTTTTAGAAAAAGCGGGGCTGCTAAAGCTGACAAAAGATGCCGGCATGAACCCGACGATACAAGATATTGCAGAAAATAATAAAAATCTTCAATTTCAAGAAGTAGAAGCCGCCCAAGTGCCGCGCACGCTAGACGATGTTGATGCTGCCTTAATCAATACGAACTATGCCATACAGGCAAGCCTTGCACCTACGAAAGATGCACTTCTTATCGAAGACAGCAGCTCGCCTTATGTAAACATTGTCGCTGTACGCAAGGGAGATGAAAAGCAGCCTAAGATCGAAGCATTGATGAAAGCCCTGCAAGGCGAGCAAGTCAAAAAATTCATCAATGAAAAATATAAAGGCGTCATCGTCCCTGCGTTTTGATAAAAGCCGGAAAATAGCTAAGAAAGGATGAAGGTTTATGCGCTTGCATTTTTTGTATAAATTGCTGCTTGCCGTAGGGTTTAGTGCCCTTTTAGCGACAGGTACGGCTTTTGCAGCACCGATCCTTTCCGAAAACGCCCACGGTCATGATGTATTAAAACTGCAAAAAGAGCTTAAACGCACAGGCTATTTGACAGATGAACCAAACGGTATTTTTGATACCCACACGAAAAATGCTGTGCTTGCCTTTCAACGTGAGGAAAATCTTGCCGAAACGGGCATTGTTGACCGTGCGATGTGGCAGCTCTTGCGAAAAAAGCCCACGCAAAAAGCTTCTGCGATAGCTGCGATGCCTACGGTAGACCAAGCGGCAAGCCTACCTGAAAAAACGCCGTTAAATGAAGCGGCAAGTGTGAGCGAAGTAACGCCGCCGGTAAAAAAAACCATCCCCCCACTTGCTGAAAAACAAGATCTAAAGCAATCAGAACGCCTGATTAATGTAAAATCTGCAAACCAATCGGCAAGTGCGCTTGCGGTAACGTCGCAAGAAAAAAAAGCACCGGAGCCGCCTGAGGTAACGCCACAGGTAAAGCAAGAGCCAAGCACTCGTATGGCTGCTCCTGCACCGCGCCATTTGGCAAATATTCCCGATGTTGATCCTGCGCCGTGGCGTTCGGCAAACAGCCCCCCAAAGCAGCCGATAAAGAGCGAGGCGATAAGCGCAGAGGAAAAAGCTGCGCCAAAAACTGCGATAAGCGCAGATAGCGAAAAGCCTACGCCAAGTCGGAGCGAACGCCTGCTTGACATAAAGCCGATAAATACTAAGGCGACAAGCGCAGAGGAAAAAGCCGCGCCAAAAACTGCGATAAGCGCAGATAGCGAAAAGCCTGCGCTAGGTCGGAGCGAACGCCTGCTTGACATAAAGCCGATAAATACTAAGGCGACAAGTGCGCCGCGCGTAATGCCCACAGCACCGAAGATGCCGCTTCCTGATGCCCAACCTGTAGAGAGTGC
This sequence comes from uncultured Selenomonas sp., assembly GCA_963544755.1. Classification (GTDB taxonomy): domain Bacteria; phylum Bacillota; class Negativicutes; order Selenomonadales; family Selenomonadaceae; genus Selenomonas. Next base: position 20,719 of record CAUUGH010000001.1, read on the forward strand.
CAAAGATACCTTGACAAATAACAGCAAAGCACCCTTTTTAACGCCGCGCATACAAAATGCGCCGGAAGGGCTTCCCATATTGCTCTCTACGAAGGTCGCAGCGCTTATTGAAACGGCAAAAAAATACATCGGTACGCCATATCAATTCGGCGGCACAACACCGGAAGCTTTTGATTGCTCGGGCTATCTTCAGTATGTGTTTAAGGAAAACGGCATTACGATTCCGCGCACAGCAGACGAACAATTTAAGCTCGGTAGAAATATATCTACTACCGATCTGGTAACAGGCGATCTCGTGTTTTTTGAAACCTCTGCCGCCGGCGCGTCGCACTGTGGCATTTACTTAGGCGACGGCAAATTCATCCATGCATCGACGAGCAAGGGCGTGCGTATTGATGAGCTTTCCAGCAGCTATTGGCGCACACATTATTATGCCAGCAAACATATCGTTGATGAATGAACTTTTAGGACAGCATTGTTTCTAGGTGTTTTTACAAGATACCGCAAAAGAAAGGACAGGCGAGATTGTATGACTATGCAAAAAGAAGAAACGGCAAAGAAAAAGCGTTATGTCATCGTCGGCGGTGTAGCTGGCGGCGCAACAGCGGCGGCACGTTTGCGGCGCCTGGATAAGGATGCAAGCATCGTACTTTTAGAGCGCGGCGCACATATTTCTTTTGCAAATTGCGGTTTGCCATATTATGTAGGCGATGAGATCAAAGAAAGTGAGCGGCTTTTACTTATGACGCCGGAGCTTTTTTGCGAGCGTTTTGCTGTAGATGTACGCACGAAAAGCGAGGTCACACAGGTCGATGTCGAAAAGCGTTGTGTGTATGTAAAAAAGGCTACAGGCGAAATTTATGAAGAGACATATGACGCGCTTTTGCTGTCGCCCGGCGCAAAGCCGCTTCGCCCACCGATTTTAGGCATCGAAAGTCCGCGCATCCTTACCTTACGAAATGTGGCAGATGCCGCAGCCTTGCGCCGCTTAGCCGATCTTCACGAGGGGCGCGGCAGAAGCATCGTCGTAGGCGGCGGCTTCATCGGCGTTGAGATGGCAGAAAATCTCAGACGGCGGGGGCTTTCGGTCACGTTGATCGAAGCTGCGCCGCATTTACTTGCGCCGTTTGATACGGATATGGCAAAAATTGCAGAAAAAGAGCTAAATGACAACGGTGTCGGTTTGCTCCTTGGCGACGGCGTGCAAGAATTTAAGGAAGAAGCTGAAGGCATCAGTGTGCGCTTGGCAAGTGGGCGCGAGGTAAAAGCCGATTTTATAGTGCTGGCTATCGGCGTGCGTCCTGATACAGAGTTTTTGCAAGAAAGCGCCATCGCACTCGGCGAAAGAGGGCATATTCTTGTGGATGAGCATATGCAAACAAACATTCCTTTTGTCTACGCTGTAGGCGACGCTGTATTAACGCTTGATCGCCAGACGAAAAAGCCTGCTGCGCTACCGCTGGCAGGGCCTGCAAATCGGCAGGGACGCATTGCCGCTGACAACATGGCTGGCATAAGGCGCGTCTATGACGGCTTTGTCGGCACGGCGATTCTCAAGGTGTTTGATTTAACGGCAGCTAGCGTCGGTAAAAATGAGCGTACGTTAGAGCGTGAGGGGCTAAACTATGGCAAAGATTACCGCGTGGCGCTCTTGCACCCGTTAGCACACGTCGGCTATTATCCGGGCGCACAGATGATGACGTTAAAACTCATCTACAGTGCAAGTAAACCCGTCGGTAAGATCTTAGGAGCGCAAATCATCGGCACCGACGGTGTAAAGGCGCGTATTGATACACTTTCGGCGGCGATTGCCATGGGTGCTGATATAGATTTTTTGACGAGTTTAGAGCTTTCCTACGCACCGCCTTTTGGCGCGGCAAAAGATCCCATAAATATGGCAGGCTATATGGCAGAAAACGATTTGGCAGGACTCGTGCAGTTTTTGCCTGTCGATAAGCTTGCAGCAGCCGTAGATGAAGGGCTGTATGTGCTTGACGTGCGTACGCCGATCGAGCTTGCAAGTGCGCCGGTACCATCAGATGTGCAGATTCCGCTCGATGAATTAAGAGGACGCCTTGATGAATTAGATCGCACGGTGCGTTGGGCAGTGCTTTGTAATGTCGGTCAGCGTGCCTACAATGCAGCGCGTTTTTTAGCACAAGAAGGCTACGATGTCAAAGTCGTCGCCGGCGGCTGTGTTTCACTGGCGATGGCGGCATTTACAGCATCGCCGGCGGCCGGTGCGCCTTATACGACTCAAAAAGAGCGGAAAAAAGATGCACAGCTTGATAAAATAGAAGCTATAGCCAAGGAAATTGATTTGACAGGACTTAGCTGCCCCGGTCCATTGATGGAGCTGCAAAAAGCAATGGAACGCCTGCGCTCCGGCAGCGTGCTTTTGGCGCGTGCATCTGATCCGGGCTTTTATGCAGACAGCGCGGCATGGGCCGGTGCGGCAGGGCATAAGGTAATTTCTCGTAAAAAAGAAAATGGTATCGTCATCGTTAAGATCAAAAAAGCAGGAGCAGATGAAAGAGCAGACGATGCTGCGGAGGATGGCTAGGTGAGCTTAATTTACCGAGCAAGGCAAAAAAGCTAAAGACGATCGTTGTTTTTAGCGGCGATCTGGATAAGGTATTAGCAGCTTTTGTAATCGCTAACGGTGCTATCGCCATGGGCAGCAAGGTCACGATGTTTTTTACTTTCTGGGGACTAAATGCCCTGCGCCGTAAAGAAGGTGCAGCCGTTAAAAAAGGCATCATCGATCGTATGTTTGGCTGGCTGATGCCGCGCGGCAGCAAAGCGCTCTCGCTGTCGAAGCTGCACATGGGCGGCATAGGCACACGTCTTATGCGCCATGTCATGCGAGAAAAAGGCGTCGCCTCCTTAGAAAGCCTGATAGATAGTGCTGTTTCAGGCGGCGTAGAGATCGTTGCCTGCCAGATGTCGATGGATGTCATGGGCATACACGCCGAAGAATTGATAGATGGTGTAAGCCCTGGCGGCGTTGCAGCTTACTTAGCAAAAGCAGAGCAATCTGACACGAATCTATTTATTTGAAAAAGGCACGCGCTTTTAGCTTGACTGCTAAAAGCGCGTGCCTTTTTAGCTAACCGCAGATAAATTTAGCAACTCATCTGCGTGAAGATTATCTTATCAGTGTTTTTTTAGAAATTTAATCGGGGGCTTTTTCTGTCGCTATCGCCATATCCTTTCTTTTATGAAACTTTTCCATGGCTTTAGAAAAATCCTCGACGAGTTCAACAGTGCCGGTGTATTCGTCATTTTCATCATAGATAGCGAGATAGCGCACGCCGACAGGCTTACCTTTTATATAGCGGTAAATCTCCATGTGATCTCGCTTTTTCGCCTTAAAATCAGCTACGAGCTGCTCGATAACAGGTACGATGTTTACAGGATGGCAGTTATACACCTTACTGTCTAAGGCAAGGCGTGGGCGTGCAAAGACTCGCCCGGGGTTAGAAAAGAAGCGCAGCATTTCATCTTTATCAATGTAAGTGATGTCGATGGGCAAGAGATTTAAGATAGCTTCAAGTTGTTTGCAGCTAATTTCTCCCGTCGAAAGGCGCACCTTGCCGGCTTTTAGCAACTCGCGCTCTTTTTTTTCGGCAGCGGCGACATATTCTTCACCTGCTTGCCATATCGGCGCGTCTTTTATGAAAGAAATGCCAAATTCAGGCATATCGCGGTAAATTAAGAGCCAATCTTCTTTTGTAAAAAAGCGCAATGTCAAAGGAAAAAGGATCTGCTCTTCTTTATAGATCATGTCACGGATGCGCTGAAAAAATGCAAGAACGCGCTCTTTTTGCGCACTAAGTTCTGCGCTAGGCACTTTTGCTAATGTGCGTAGCTCGCGCTTGATTTCGTCATCTACGCCCCACATAACGCCTGAAGGACCGGTTACGCCGTAGCGATAAAGAAGCGTCATGAGCAGGGATTCTTTCTTGCCGTAGTGAGCATAGATGGCATTTAGCTCACTAAGAGGGCATTTGACGTTAAACGTTGCAGATGTGCTTAAAGAAGCGTCTAAGCGATCAAGAAGTGCCGCTAAACCTTGATTTTCAAGATGTAAGATCAAGAGCGGATGGCCTTTGGGCAGATCCTTTAAGTCAGATACATTTTCTAAAGCGGACGGTGTAGCAATATGACCGTGAAACAGCGCTGAGTGTATGTCGCAGAGCTTTTGCACCTCCTCTATAGGTGTGCCGCCATCTATAAGCTGCTGTTCGGCAGCTGAAATCTCCTCAGCCGAAACGCTTGCAAAATCTTTTACAAAATCGGCGCGGACAGCATCTAGCGATTCGCCGGCGGAAAGCCGCTGCAAAAAGCCGCTAAGAGATGCCGCTCTCTTTTTTGCGCCATCGTCAATAGATGCTGCTCTTATATCGCAAGTGCCGGCGTTGGCATTTAGTGCGCCGTCATGGCAGCTAGAAGGCTTAAAAGAGCCCTCTTTGATCGTAAAACCGCGCTTTTTTAGCTCGCGCACGACATATTCAAGATCAAAGCCCTTTACCGCCGCGCCTTTAGGCAAGGTCATGACGCGCCCCATGACGTGTACGACCATCGGGTTTTCAATCTCTTCAAAGCCTATTTCCGCCATCGCTCGTTTTAGCTCGGGAAATTCTGCCACCAGCTCAGCTACCGTCTTTTGTAAATCTAGTTCCTTTTTCATAGCGCTCGCTCCTATTCTTCTTGCAGACTGTTGTCCTTAAATTTATTATAACAAATATTTTTTTCCTATGTCGTCATATTTGTTAAAATATCTACGAAGTAGATAAAAGTGTTTGCAGCTATTCGTAATATCCGGAAAAGACCTTTTCTGCAGGGCCTTTCATGTAAACATGGTTATTTTCTGCCCATTCGATATAAAGCCGACCGCCGTCAAGATCGATATGCGCCGCTCTTTTAGTGCGCCCCGTGAGCGAAGCGGCAACTAAAGTCGCACAAGAGCCTGTGCCGCAGGCAAGCGTTACAGCAGCGCCGCGCTCAAAGACGCGCATACGAATATGAGAGGCATCTTTTACCGTAGCAAATTCTACATTTGTCCTGTTTGGAAAGCGTGCGTGTCGCTCTAATATAGGGCCAAGCTGCTCTAGCGGCACAGCTTCGGCATCTTCGACGAAAATGACACAGTGCGGATTGCCCATGCAAACGCACGTCATGGAAAATGTCTTACCTAAAGCTTCGATGGGCGCTTCTATGACATTTGCCGTGCCAAAGCCGTCAACCGGTATGCGATCAGCTGCTAAGACAGGCTCTTTCATATCGACTAGCACATCGACGCGCCTTTTATCAGCAAACTGCACTTGCGGCACGATAATTCCCGCGCCCGTTTCGACGGTAAACTCTTTTTTTTCACTCAAGCCCTCCATATGTACGACGCCGGCAAAGCAGCGAATACCGTTGCCGCACATCTCTGATTCACTGCCGTTTGCGTTTATGATACGCATACGAAAATCTGCCACCGAAGACTCCAGCACGAGAATTAGCCCGTCTGCACCAATGCCGTAGTGGCGATCACAAAGCTTTTTTGCCAATAAAGAAAGCTCTTCTTCTGTAATTGACTCTGTAAAACCGTTTACAAGAATAAAATCGTTGCCGCAGCCTTGCCACTTTGTAAAAGAAAATGCCATAGTCTTACCCCCAAGAGTCTTTATGAATCACTGATAAATTCCGCTGCCCATCTTCACGCATTTTATCGGTGTTTGCTTTAGCAACAAAAATGACGTACCGAATATATGATCTTTTAGTCGGCTTTTTAAAGTACGCGCTTTTATCGCCAAACAGTTTTACCTCATTGTAGCCAAGAAAAAACGCTTTGCCAAGTCTTTTTTACTATGATGGCGCCATGTATGATAGACTGTGCATCTTTTTACAGTGCGAGGGGAAAATTTCTCTTAATTTTCATAAATGCACCAGCTTCCTTTAAGATTATTCGCTAAATTTTCGATGAATAATATATAATGAGGTTTTTATTGTCTTTTGTTGCTATAAAGAAAGCGCGGATTTTCTTAGATTTTCGTGTGTTCTTTACGAAAAGGGGTTCACGATCGATTTGCGTGACGTATACCGAGTATTGCTATGTTTAGTAAAAAGCAACGCTGAAGCGACACAAGAAACAAAAGACAGCTTGCTCAAGCTGATGATGCAGCAGCTTTCCGCTTTGCAAGAGCAAATGGCAGAAACGATAAAAAACGATTCCAAAAATGGTCTGGATAATGCAAGTTTCCAATTTGGTACGGCGAAGATGCCACAAGAAGCCGACGCTAAAGAAGATAATGCCGGCGCTGCTTTGAGTATGTCGTATTTGATCGCCACGGGCGGCTCTTTACCGCCGCTAAAAACAGAAGGCGAAGTGCTTGCTAAAACAGTTTTTGCCGAAAAAACGCAATTTATCGCCAACCGTATGCTCTATGATTTCAATGATGTGCCGGAGTCGTCACCTACCTTTCCGCTAGTACATCCGTCGATGATTGCAAGCGGCAGAAAAGCCGGCTCCTCCTTGCGCCTAGACATCACGCATCTTCGCGCCTTGCAAGCTTATGCGCCGAAAGCATCCGCCGATGAAGCGCAGCCGTCTGCAAAAGAAGCGGCAGCGATAGAGCCATCTGCTGCAAACAGCGCTCGCGAGGCTCTAAATCCTGCTTTTGAGCAAAACATTCATCCTAAGCCGCCGCTACATGATCATAAAAGTGTCAATATTCGCGCTTAGGAAGAAAGCTGTCGAACCAACAAAAACCATTGCTGTCGAAAAGAAGCAATGGTTTTTTTGTGATTTGTAGAAATTTTTTCTTATTTTTAGCTTTCTTGCGGTAATTTCTCAGATGGCGTATTATAAAAAAGTAAGGAAACTGCTGCTAAAATGAAGTCGCCCGGCTTTTTGTATTTGCGCTTTTTATCGACAATAAGATAAAAACGTAGCTGCGTGAAGATGGGCAGAGGAATTTATAAGTGATTTTCAAGATAGAAGGGAGGGCTTTTACATGGCGGTTGTAAGACCGAGTATGCCACAAGCACCGATGCCGCCTGTCGTGCCGGGATTTAACGACACTAATGAAGCGATAGGAGAGATTAAAGACTTTAGCGCGTCAGGCAAAGAAGTGATAGAAGGCGTACAAGAAAGAGCAGCAAGCGCAGTAAAAGAAGGTGAAGAAAGGGCGGCAAATGCACGCGCCGCCGGTGAAAAGCTCATGGGTACGCCTGTGCAGCAAACGACGAACGAAGAGGTAGACTCTAGTGATAGCGCACCGAAACGATCAGATAAGATGCTTCCTGATATGGCGGCGACGGATGCTATAAAAAGCCAAGCGACAGTAAAAGATCATGCCAACTCGCCGCAAGCGGCGCAGACACTATCAAAAGAGCAGCAGAGTATGCCTAAGGGCGAAACGCTCGTAAAAAGCTCTCTTTCTTCAAAAGATGAAGAGCCTGCAGGATTTGACATGATGCATTTAGCATTTATCGCTTTTTTTTGTGCCGGTTGTGCCGGGGTGCTTTTTTATCTGTTTTTACAGCGCAAAAAAGATGCGTCAACGTCAAAAATGCGTGCTGCACGAGAAGCTGAACTGCTAAAAGAGCTTGCAACGATCCGTGCCGCACGCGAAAAACGAGAAGCCGAGCGCAGTGCATCGGCAGTAAGCGCAGGTCTTTTGACTATAGCCGGAAGAGGCGATGACAAATATACGCCGCCAAAGAATGCTCGCGATGCCACGCGCGAAGATAGAAAAGGCGCAGCAGCGGATTCAGGCACGTTTGTACCTGCGCCTATCTTAGAAGCACTCGCCGCCTTTCGGCAAGCAAGCCGGATCCTAGATAGTACAGCTGGTATCCAAGCGACAGAAGAAGCGAAAAAAGCTGAACGCATTGCAACAGCTCGTAAAGAGCGCGAGCCTAAAGAAAAAGAAAGCAGCGGTTTTGAAGTACGCATATAGAAGCGTTTTACCGCCGCCGCCTCGCTATGCTATAATGATACAAAATAAGGCAGATATTTCTTGCTGCTAGGAGGATATTTTCATGTTAGACATAAAATTTGTAAGAGATCATATTGACGAAGTACAGGCGATGCTTGAAAAACGCGCTAACTCGTTAAAGCTCGACGGCTTTCACGAGTTAGAAGAAAAGCGCCGTAAGCTTTTACAAGAAGCAGAAGAGCTAAAGGCGCAACGTAACAGCGTTTCTAAAGAGATCGGCAGGAAAAAGCAGCAAGGAGAAGATGTCGAAGCGATCACCGCTAAGATGCGAGAAGTAGGCGAAAAGATCCACGCATTAGATGTTAAGCGGCGAAAAACAGAAGAAAAGCTGCAAGATATTCTCTTAAATATTCCGAATATGCCAAAAGATGATGTCCCCATCGGTAAAGACGATACAGAAAACCATGAAGTGCGCCGCCATGGCAAGACACCGACATTTAGCTTTGAGCCGAAAGCACATTGGGATCTCGGCAGAGATCTTGACATTTTAGATGCCGAGCGTGCGGCAAAAGTCACCGGTGCACGCTTTACCTTCTACAAAGGCTTAGGCGCAAGACTTGAACGCGCTTGTATCAATTTCATGATGGATCTGCACGCGACAAAGCACGGCTACAAGGAAATGCTTGCTCCCTACATCGCCAATGAAGAGAGCATGATCGGCACGGGGCAGCTGCCCAAATTTGCAGCAGATATGTTTAAGCTGGCAGGGCTTGACTATTACCTGGTGCCGACCGCAGAAGTGCCGACGACGAACTACCACCGTGACGAAATATTAGATGCCAATATACTTCCTGAATGTTATACAAGCTATACGGCGTGTTTTCGTGCCGAAGCCGGCAGCGCAGGACGCGATACACGCGGTCTTATTCGCCAACACCAGTTTAACAAAGTGGAGCTTATCAAATTTACAAAGCCCGAAGAATCTTGGCAAGAATTAGAAAGCATGGTCGATGCGGCAGAAGATGTGCTGCGCCTTTTAGAGCTTTCCTACCGCGTCGTGCTGCTTTGTACGGGCGATATGGGCTTTAGCTCTGCTAAAACCTACGACATCGAAGTGTGGATGCCGGCACAAAATACCTATCGCGAGATCTCTTCATGCTCGAACTGTCTTGATTACCAAGCGCGCCGTGCTAATATCAGGTTTCGTCGCGCACCAAAGGAAAAGCCGGAATTTTGCCACACGCTAAACGGCTCAGGGCTTGCCGTTGGACGCACGGTCGCTGCAATTTTAGAAAACTATCAGCAAGAAGACGGCTCTGTGCGTATACCTAAAGCGCTTTGTCCCTACATGAGCGGCGTAGAGATAATCGAAAAGCCATAAGGCTTTTATGAGGTGATGTCTTTATGAACAATCGTGCCGTTTGGGCAGAAATCGATCTTGGGGCGATTCGGCATAACTACAAAACGATCCGCCGTTTTATGAAAAAAGGCGCGAAACTTTGCGCTGTCGTCAAGGCGAATGCCTACGGTCACGGCGCTGTCGCCATCGCTAAAGAAGCTATTGCAGCAGGTGCTGATTACCTTGCGGTCGCTGCACTCTCGGAAGCAGCCGAGCTTCGCCGCGCCGGCTTTTTGGTGCCAATACTCATCTTAGGGCTTATCGATCCCAAAGAAGCCATGGAAGCTATTTTTTTAGACGTAGTGCAGACAGTCGCCGATCATAAACTTGCTAAAGCTATATCTATCGCAGCCGTCCAGCAAAACAAAACGGCAAAACTGCATCTTGCCATCGACACGGGCATGGGGCGCATCGGCTGCAAGCCAAAAGACGCACCCACTTTAGCCTTAGCCATCTCATCTATGGCAAACATCAAGCTAGAAGGCGCGTTTTCCCACTTTGCCATGGCAGACATTGAGGACAAAACCCACGCTAATGAGCAGCTTGCGCTTTTTTGCCAAGCCGTAAAAGCCATCGAAGAAGCAGGCGTTCACCTTAGCATTAGACACATCGCCGAAAGCGCAGCGATCCTTGAAATGCCTGACGCGCATCTTGACATGGTACGCGCCGGTATCATCCAATACGGTATGTATCCAAGCGCGACAGTCGCCGCCGCCGCCGATCAAAAATCTAAGCTTCGTCCGGCAATGACGCTAAAGGCTAAAATCCTTTTTGTAAAAAACGTACCAAAAGGCACCGCCATCGGCTACGGCTGCACTTTTTACACACAGCGTCCGAGCCGTATCGCGACGCTGCCGCTTGGTTATGCTGACGGCTACTTGCGTAGTCTTTCGGGTAAAGCACACGTTGAAATTAAAGGGCAAAAAGCTCCGATCATCGGTCGCATATGTATGGATCAGTGCATGATAGATGTTACAGACATCGAAGATGCCGCAATCGGCAGCGAAGTCACATTATTTGGCTCACCGACGCTAACGATCGACACCTTCGCCGCCTGGCTCGGTACGATAAACTACGAGCCGCCTTGCCTCATCGCTGCACGCGTGCCGCGTATTTTTGTGTAAAAACACGCACTTACACGAAACCTTGCCAATCAGTCTTAGCCTTTTGCTTGACTTCTTGGGGCTTCATAGTAAAAAGCACGATAAAGCATCTAAATAAAAAGCCGCGCGTTAAAAACGCGCGGCTTTTTATTTAGCGCGAACGACGCTTTAGAAGCGATCAGACGGCTTTTCGTTCGCTTAACTTTTCATGTGAGATGCGACGAATACGTTCAAAGGGGATACCGTGAAAAATATAACGCAAATCCAAATAGCCATCTGCTAGCCTAAACGAAACACGCCTTAGCGTGCGACCTTTTGAATGTCTTTGGATTTTACGGATGTAGCGCTCTATTTCTTTGGCAGAAAGGGCACCGCTCTCGATGATAACGGTGACATTATCGATCATCATAAAAATCCCTCCAGCGGTGTTGTAACCGTGTTCAAGTCTTTGCAAAGCACAAAGGCTCTATAAAATTAACAATACTCCGCTTATTATACAGATATCAGAGCAAAATTGCAAGAGCAGCACGAATTTCATTTTGTGCACTTCGTATAGACAATGCTTCTTTTGTAAGAAGCAAAGGAAAATTTCTTGAAGAAGCTGCTTCTTTGTGCGATAATGAAAAACAAGCAAAGGATGGTGAATCTATGGCAGACTATATTGGCAGTAAGTCAGCAGAGCGGATTCAAGGTCTGGATGCTCTGCGTACATTAGCGATTGTTTGTGTTACATTGTTTCATATGTTTCCCGATGTGGTAAAAGGAGGATACCTCGGGGTATCCTTGTTTTTTGTTTTGACGGGGTATTTGCTCGCCTATACGACGGAAAAAGAGCGTCTGGCGGGTAATTTTTCCATCACACGTTATTTTTTGAAGCGTTTTTGGCGTATTTATCCGCCGCTTCTTGTCATGCTTTTTGTGACGCTTGGCGTATATTCTTTTTTCTTGCCGGAGTTGGTGCAAGATGTGCGCGAGGAAGTCATCTCTATAGTCTTTGGCTATAACAACTGGTGGCAGATCGCCGGGCACGCCGATTATTTTGCCAGAATCGCTTATGCGTCGCCCTTTACGCATCTTTGGTTCATGGGCATTGAGTTACAATATGCGTTTTTTGTCTGGCCGCTGCTTTTTCTTTTTTACATCAGCATATTTCATTGGGCAGGAAAAGGTGCAAGCGTTGCATTGGTCGCTTTGTTTGGCTTAGGTGCTTCGTCTTTCATGCCGCTTTCTTATTTTGTGGGTGTTGATCTAACGCGGCTTTACTACGGCACAGATACGCGCATCTTTGAGCTTTTTTTAGGTGCGGCGATGGGACTTTGGCGTGCAGGGGTTCGTAAAAGGAGCGCTTTAGAAAAGCCATATTCTCTTTATCAAGAGGCGATAGAGTTTGTCGGCTTTGAGATTTTACTTGTCGTCGTAGTGTTTGCAAGCATCGTTTTAGATGGTTCGCAGCCTTTTTTATATAATGGCGGTATGCTTTTCGTAACGCTCATATTTTGTCTTTTGCTTGCTCTTACAGCGTCTTATAATATGTCGATCGGTAAATTTCTTGATGCCGGTTTATTTCGTTGGCTAGGAAAAAGAAGTTATGGCATTTACCTTTGGCAGTATCCTGTTATCTTTTTCTTTGAGCAAAAAGGTTTAGATACTATCGCTTATGCGTCGGCTCTTGAGATCGCTGTTATCGTAATTTTAGCGATGTGGACAGAAGCCTTGACAAAGAGCATCGGGCGGCGCAAATTGCCGAGCATTGGCAATCGTCTTGTCTATGTGCAGGGCGCGTTTTTTCTCGCCTTTACTTTAGGGGGCATCTTTTTGATGGGCTTTGGCTGTAAGGGGCTTGCTGCGCCCTCAGGTCATAAAGAGGACGCACGGGCAGAGCTTACGGCGCGTCTTTTGAAAAATGCAGAAAATTTAAAGCAGCAAAAAGAAGCAGCCGCTAAAGAGGCGAAAAATAAAGCGCCGCAAGATAAAGTGCCAAAGCTTGCGACGGCAAATCTTTCCGGCATTTCCTGCATCGGCGATTCGGTCATGCTCGCAGCGGCAGAGGATTTACAAACCGTGCTGCCCTCTTGTACGGTAGATGCTGAAATCTCGCGCTATGTAGGAGGCGGCATCGAAGCGGCACAGGAGCTAAAAGCAAAAGGTCGCTTAGGAAGCGTCGTTGTCGTCGCTCTCGGTACGAATGGACCAATTGCCGATGGCGAACGCTACATAGAGCAGACACAGGCGCTTCTCGCTCTTTTGGGCACAAAGCGCCAGATCTTTTGGGTCAATATCTACGCGCCGCATCTTTCGTGGCAGGATACTAATAATGCCTATATCCAAAAGCTGGCAACAGAGCGAAAAAATGTATGCGTGATCGACTGGCACAGCCTTGTGGCAAGCCATCCGGAATGGCTCTCAGAAGATGGTGTACACCCAAATGAAGAAGGAACAGAGCATTATGCTAAACTAGTGCGCGATACGCTAGCTGATAGCTTGGCAAAAAAAATGTGAAAATGTTGCGCGTATCTTGTTTTATGATGTTATGAAAGAAAAAGCTAAGGAGTTTTCAACTTGAACGCGAAAGACAAAAAAGAGCGCGTAAAAAAGCGCAAAGGGCGCGTCAGTGACAATGTGCAGATCACGGTGCTGCTTGTTTTGGGCGTGTTCTTTTTGACGCTTTGCCGCTATGGTTGGATACAGATAGTCCAAGGTGCCGAGATGGCAGAGCGTGTGCGTATGCAGTCAGGCGAAGAGCGCGTGGCGCAATCGCTGCGCGGTGCGATTGTAGATAAAAACGGCAGAGAGCTCGCCGTCTCTTCAATGACGCAATCGCTTTTTATCGATCCGAGCAATGTAAAAGATCCTAGCCAACTTGCCTTAGATCTTGGGCCAATCGTGGGACTTAGAGAAACAGACATTCTTGAAGCTATCGCTCAAGGCGGCGGCTTCGTCTGGCTAAAGCGGCGCATGGAGCCGGAAATGTCTGATGCCGTAAAAAAGCTCATGCAAGAAAAATCTTACAGTGATTGTCTTGGCTTTCGCGACGAGGCAAAACGCTACTATCCAAACGATGTTTTAGCCGCTAACGTCTTAGGCTTTGTCGGTACGGACGATATGGGACTAGACGGTATAGAGCAGCAATTTGACAGCCTTATGAAAGGCGTCGAAGAAGAAAGCTTCATTTTGACTGATATGAAAAGCCGCCCGATCTTAAGCTCGCTGTTTAAAGAAGATGTCTACGCAGGTGATCGCTGCAAAAAAGTGACGCTGACACTAGATAGCAACATCCAATTTATCGTCGAGCAAGAGCTTGATCGCGCGATGGCGGCAAACGCGCCGCAGCACGCGACGGCGATTGTCATGGATCCAAAGACGGGCGATATACTAGCTCTGGCGATGCGCCCTTCTTATAATCCGAACGAATTTGCCAAATATTCCGGCGAAACGTGGAAAAACCTCGCCGTTTCTTCGATTTATGAACCCGGCTCGACCTTTAAATCCATCGTAGCAGGTGCCGCGCTTGAAGAAAATCTCGTCACGCCAAATCAACTTTTTATCGATCCGGGCTACGTCATGGTTTCCGGCAGACGCATACAAAACTGGAACGGCGAGAGCTTTGGCACGGTGACTTTTACCGATGTAGTAAAAAACTCTCTTAACACAGGCTTTGCGCTCGTCGGTCTTGATCTCGGCGCAAATCGGCTGACGCATTATGCCGAGCTGTTTGGCTTTGGTGAGCCGACAGGCATAGAGCTGCCGGCAGAAGAAAGCGGCATCCTTTTTGATCCGGAAAATATGCGCGAATCTGATATGGCGACGATGGCGATCGGTCACAGCATCGCCGTAACACCGCTGCAACTTGTGACGGCGATGGCAGCGATTGCAAACGACGGTATTTTGCTAAAGCCGCATATTGTAAAGAAGATTCATAACGCCGATGGTACACTTTACATGGAAACAAAACGCGATGAGGTGCGCCGCGTGCTCCAGTCAGCGACGACTAAGACGCTCGTCGGGCTGTTAGAGCAAGTTGTAAAGACAGGCGGCGGGCAAAAAGCGCAGGTCAAAGGCTACCGCATCGGCGGCAAGACAGGTACCGCGCAAAAGATTCGCCCGAACGGCGCCGGCTACATGGATGGACACTACATAGCCTCTTTTTGCGGCTTTGCACCAATCGACGATCCCAAAATCGTTGTATTAGTCATCTTAGACGACCCGACAGGCGGCAACTTCTACGGCGGGCAAATAGCAGCTCCCGTTGCAGGAGCCATCTTTGCACAAATCTTTCATTATCTTCACATAGAGCCATCAACCGATCCCTTCATAGAGATGGACGAAAAGCGCGCGAAGCTAAAAGAGCAAGCTTTGCCGGAAAAACAGCCGCAATTGCAAGATGTCGTGCCAAACGGCAAGGTCGTCATGCCCGATCTGGAAGGCATGACGATTCGAGAAGCCGCAGGAAAGCTTGCCGAAATCGGCGTAAGGCTTGCTGCAGAAGGCTCTGGCAGAGCCGAAGATCAAAGTGTGCCGGCCTACAGCATCATCGATCCAGGAGATACCGTTACAGTATTTTTTGCGCCGTAAAGATAAACTACACGCCCTTACACGAAATACGGCAAAGCAGTCTGCGCCTTGCGACTTTAACTTTTCAGGAAAACTTTGTAAAAATACATATTAGGAAAAAAGCCATATTTGTGATAAAATATAATACAGTAACACACCGCAATTCGTTTTAGGAGGAACAACACGGATGACACAGCAAGATTCACGGATGAGACCAAAGAAGTTTTTTTCAGCATCTAGTGCCAAACGGTTTTCTTATGCCATTAGTCTTATATTGTTAAGCAGGGCACTCACTCCTTTTTGCGCCGCAGCCGCAGCGACTCTAGATACTGCACTTGAAGAACAAAGCACGATGCAGCGAGCATCGGCAGCAGCTGCGCCGCTGATGCCAACGGGAAGCGTTTTTCAAGAAGAGCAAGAGCCGCTAAAAGAGCCAAGCAGCACAAAAGTCTATTTAGCAAATGATGATGTAAAAGCCGCAGAAGATGCGATCTTTGTGCGCCGCTATACGTTTTCGGGCGATAACCCCGTAACAGATGCAGAGCTTTGCACACTGCTTGAAAAGCACAAAAGAAAATATGCAAGCTTTTCAGACCTTGAAGCACAAGCAGCAGAGATCACGAAGTATTTGCAGCAAAAAGGCTACTTCGTTGCCTTTTCATACCTTGCGCCGCAGGATTTTGCAGACGGCACGGTAGATTTTACTATCGTAGCAGGACACTATGATAAAATTCTCATCAACAACCATTCATACCTAAAAGAGTCTGCAATCCGTCGCGAGATGGGAATAAAAACGTCAGATCTTATAAAAAAGAATGAATTAAACCGCGGCGTCTGGCTGACAAACGATCTTTTCCGCATCGAAGTACACACACAGATCAAAGCCGGCAGCCGCCAAGGTACATCAGATCTCGCAGTTGATGTAAAAAATAAGGGCAATCGCCTGTGGGGCTACGTCGGTCTTGATAACGGCGGCTATCGCTACACCGGTCGCTACCAGTACAGTGCGTTCTTAAACTATGCAAGCCCCTTTCGAGAAGGCGACCTTTTTTCCATCGGTGCTGTCTTATCAAACGGCGGTATGTGGTCAGGCTCGGCATCTTATACGACACCGATCTTAAAGCAGGGCGAACGTATCGGTGTAAGCTATGCACGCTCGCACTACACCTTAGGCGGCGCTTTTTCCGCGCTGGAATATAAAGGCACGGCACAGACGCTAAGCGTTTGGTGGCAGCACAATTTTAAGCGCAGCCGCGACTTTAACCTTTACGCCACGCTGCGTTTTGATCGCAAGGTGCTAAATGACGAAGCGACAGCCATGGCTTATGAAAATCCCAAGGGGGCAAAAAATTGGGTGGTTAGCGTCAACGGTGATAATCTTGATCGCATTTTTACAGGTGGGCGAAATACGTTTTCTCTTAGCTATACGAAAGGTGATCTTGCGATTGACGATGTACGCCAACGCCAATACGACGCATTTACAGCAAGGACACAAGGTAGCTTTGGCAAGTGGAATCTAAACCTAACGCGCCTGCAAAATGTAAGCGAGCGACTTGCGCTCTATTTAAGCTACAGCCGCCAGTGGGCAACGAAAAACTTAGACTCGTCGGAAAAATTTTCCCTCGGCGGCCCTTACGGCGTACGCGCCTACCCAACGGGCGAAGCAGCAGGCGATGACGGCTGGCGCTTTACCGGTGAGCTTCGTTGGAATCTTGCAACGCGTGAAGGCGATGACAATATCTGGCAGCTGATCGCTTTTTTCGATGCCGCCCATGCAGATCTCTACCATAACGGTTGGCTAGGCTACAAAGGACCTGTTGAGCGAAATCTCTATGGCGCGGGCATCGGTGTAAACTGGAGCAATCAGGCAAATTGGGCGGCACACCTTCATTATGCGTGGAAGCTAGGTAATGAACGGGCGCTTTCCGATACAGATCGAAGCGGCAGGTTTTGGTTTCAGCTATATAAATTTTTCTGATATATAATCTGATATATAAGTTAAGAAACTACTGATAAATTTAGCAACCCCTCTTTAAGAGTAAACTACACGCACTTTCACTAACTTTATGGACAAAAGTACGCCGCCCCTACACGAAACCTTGCCAAGAAGTCGCCCTTTGGCTTGACCTCTTGGAGTTTCAAGAGCAAAAAGGAGAACCATCATGCGCTTTATAAAAAAACAACAACGCCAAAAAAACCTACAACACCGTAAACCCTTTATGCGCCAGCTACAGGAAAATGTGCGCCGCGCCCTTTTAAGCGGCATCGGCATCATGGCAGCTGGCGGCGTATTTATCGGCACAAGTACACCCGCGTACGCGCTTCCTACAGGCGGCGAGATAACAGCCGGCAGCGCCGAAATATCTACGAGTCAACAGGCGATGGAGATCCATCAGACGACGCAAAACGCCGTCATTGATTGGCAAAGCTTTAACATCGCGGCAGATGAGCGCGTCAACATCTTGCAGCCCTCTGAGCAAGCGGCTCTTTTAAATCGCGTGCTAGGAAATACTCCTTCGGAAATCTTTGGCAGTTTGCAGGCAAACGGACGCGTTTTTCTCGTAAACCCGGCAGGCGTGCTTTTTGCAAAGACGGCACAAGTAAATACCGGCTCGCTTTTTGCCTCGGCAATGAATATTACAAACGCTGACTTTATGGCAGAAAAATATGACTTTTCTGCTGCGCCGACAGTCGGCAAGGTCATAAATCGCGCCACCTTGCAGGCTAAAGAAGGTGGAACCGTCGCGCTTTTAGGTAAAGATGTGGTAAATGAAGGCGTTATCGTCGCCAAAAAAGGCACGGCGATACTTGCGGCAGGCGATGCCGTCTCGCTTGATTTTATAGGCGATGGCAAAGTTAAAGTAGTGCCGACAAAAGCTGCACTCGTGCAAGCGGTGAAAAATAAAGGCATCGTTGATGCGCCGGGCGGTCTTGTCTTTATGTCGGCGGCAACAGGCGATGCACTTATTGGCTCTGTCGTAAATCAAGAAGGCATCGTACGCGCGAAAAGCCTAGACGGCAAAGCCGGCACTATCCGCATGACGGCAAACGATGTATATTTAAAAGCGACCAGCACGACGGATGTAAGCGGCGAAAAAGCCGGCAAGATAGAAATTGGCGGTGGCTGGCAAGGCACAGGCGATCTCGCTCATGCCAAAAATTTAACGATCGAGCGCGGCGCAGTTTTGCGTGCGGACGCTAAAACGCAAGGCGCAGGTGGCACAGTCACCTTGTTTTCAGACGGCTTGACGCGCTTTTTTGGCGAAATTTCAGCGCGCGCCATGGGTACGGGCGCAGGCGGCAGCGTCGAAACATCGGGCAAGACCGTGCATATAAAAGGTAAAGTAGACGCATCATCGCCTTTGGGAAAAGCCGGCAAATGGCTAATAGATCCTGACGATGTCGTTATAAGAAATTTAACGAGCGGCGAACAAGAATCAGGCTCGCTTGCCGATGCCAAGCGCATCAGCGATTCTTTAAGCTCCGGTACATCCGTAGAGGTAAAAACAGCAAGCACCAACAACGAATACAGCTTGACAGTGCAAGATGCCATCACCAAGACAGGCGGCGGTGATGCAACACTTAGCTTAAAGGCAACGGGAAATATCGCCTTAAATGCTAACATTACCTCAACGGCGGGAAAACTTCATTTAGACATCGTATCTGACACCAATAATCGTGCCGGCGGTAATGTCAGTATTAAAAGCGGCAAAGAAATAAAGACGCTCGGCGGCAATCTCAATATTCGCGGCGGACTTAAAGAAAACAACATTGGCTTTGCCAACTCGCAAAGTACAGCAGGCGTAGAGCTTGGGGCAGCTTTAATAGATACGCAAGGCGGCAATGTTGAATTAGCTGGCAGCACGACATCGGCCAACGCAGGTATTTCGCTTGTTGGCACAAAGATAAAAGCAGGTACGGGAAAAGTCACCTTGATCGGTAAATCCCATACGGGAAAGGGCATCGCAATCGACGCGGCAAGTAAGATCTGGGCGCGAAATATTGAAATGCGTACGGACTCTTTAGAGCTTTCCGGCACGATTGTTGGCGATGGCGATCAAAAAAGCACGGCGAAAGTCTGGACGCTATCAAGCGATAAGAAGATCCATTTTGGCACGCCAGGCGATCTTTTCCTTGCCGGCAATACTTTTTCTAGCACAGGCAAAATCCAAAACTTTAATAAAAATATCGTCGGTGACGAAAATCAAAATACGAATATCGAAGCGAACGCTATAACAGCAGATCACGATCTCACGCTGCAAACTGGTGCAGGTAAACTGACTTTAAGCGGTGCGCTGACAGTTGCGCCGACACATACGCTTACTCTTAGCTCGAAAAATTCCATAGAAGGCGCAGGTGTTTTAACAGCCGATGCACTCTTACTTAACGCAGCAGATGCAACGGTAAACCTAACAGGTATTCATAACCTCAAAAAACTTGACGGCGCGGCAAAAGGACTGAAGCTAAAAAATAATCAAAGCCTTACAGTCGGCGAAGATAAAGGACTTATGAGTAAAGAAGGCGGCGTAGATTTAGACGTCGTCGGCGATCTAAGCGTTGGCGCACAGGGCATAAAAAACACTTCGGGAGCATTAAAGCTAAAAGCCGGTGCGGCGATAAAACTAGAGGAAAATGCCAAAATCGAATCTACAGGCAAAGCTTTGACCTCGCTTGAAGCTGCGGCAGTAAACTTTGCTAAGAACAGTAAAGTTAAGACTACAGGCGCTTTAATAAACGTCAAGACCGACGCGCTGACGCTGCCAAATGAGGCAAAGGACACTCTTTCTAGTGCAAACGGCAATATAAGCATCGAAACAAAAACGGCCGGCAAGACTATGAGCGTCGGGGCAGCATCAGCTGCGGATCTCGCGCTTTTAAATCTTGATTTTATCAACTCGGGGACAGGAGAAATTCATCTCGGCAACGAACATACAGGCAACATCGAAATTGCCGGAGCAGACGTAAAAGCGCCGCTCTTAGTAGATTCCGGCGCGACGATCAAATTTTCAGGCGCGATCACAAATAAAAGCGGCAAAAATATGACCTTTAGAGCAAACAGCATAGACTTTGCTGCAGGTGCAAATATTGCAGCGGATAAAGCTACGCTGACGATGCTGGCAAATACCGTCACAAATTGGCAAAATGCGTTCTTTGCCGATACAAACGGCAAGGGAACCTTCGTCTTAAAGCCGCGTACGGCAGGTGATTTCCTCGTCGGTGGGACAACAGGGCTTGTCACAGACGATGGCTTTGCCAAGCTAAAGGCGGGCAATTTCTACAATGTCGCTATAGGCGATAAGGAAAATAACGGACAGGCGACGGTTCTAGGCATTAGCGCAGGTAATTTACCGAAGTATACGAGCATATTGACAAAGGGCAAGATCTCGATAACAGGCGCTGTAGTAGGTACGCCGACAGATACGCTCGCGCTTTACGCCGATGCGCCGGGGGCATCACTTGGCGACGCTTTAGAGCAAAGTGCGCCCCTTACGGTAGGAAACCTCCTGCTAACCGGCAAAGGCTCTTTGGATCTAAGCACCCAAGCAAATAAAATCACCAACATCGCCGCCGATATGAAAGACGGCGATCTAAAGCTAAAGAATCAGACGCATATGAAAGTCGCTGTAGTAGAAGATCGCACAGTAAAGCCTTCAAAAAATATCGAAGGACTAAAGACCAAATCAATGGACTTACGCCTTGCAGCCGGCAAAAAACTCACGATAGAAAGTAATTTAATTTCAACCAACGATACCAAGATCACCGCCGACGATCTCGATCTCGGCACGAAAGTCAATGTAGGAAAGAAACTTACGCTTGAAAAAGCAAATACGGCAAACGCCATCAACGTCGGTACAAAAGCCGGCGATTGGAACGTCAACAATGCAAACTACGGCGAAATAAAGCTAGGCGGTGCATCGCAAACAGGCGACATAAATATACAAGATGCGACCTTTAAAAAGCCTTCTGACATCGAAACGCAAGGCAAAGTCACACTAAAAGGCGCGACAAAAGCAGGAGCAGACGGCAAGGGCGACATGAAGATCAAAGCAAATGCCGCAGAGCTTCCGACAGCAAGCGATACACTCGCCGCTAAAAATCTAGAGCTTAATCTAACGGGCGAGCTTAATCTTGGAAACGGCAAGATCAAAGGTCAAAAAGACGGCAAGGTCAAAGTAAGCGGCGTGCCGTCAGGTAAAGACATATATTTTAGCAATAATAAAATGCCCGGACACAGCCCTGATTATTACATCTCATATAAGACGATCAATGAAACATTTGAAAACTTCGGCGGCTTTGATATTGCAGGATCCGAAAAACTCTATTTCTACGAGGGAAAAGTCAATAAATCAATCAAGGCAGCAGGAAAAAGAGGCGTTGAAGTGCGCGGCGATTTAAGCGTCGAAGGTGATGGCACGAAACTAACGATTGGCGAAAAACCGCCGTCTGCAGGGGCTTTTCCAGATTCGGTAATCACGGGTAAATTTACCATCAGAAATGGCAAAACTGTAAGCGTCAAGGGTAAGGGCGCAGCAATAGAAATAAATACAGGAGATAATATTCACCTAGAAGATAGAGCTAGTCTAAATGTCGCAGGTGAAAACGCGAATTTTAAGCTAAAAGCACGCAACGGCGATGTCATCCTTGACAATATGGCAAAGGTAAACGTCGTAGCAGGTGGCAATATACAAGGCGATCTGACAGGGCAAAAACTATTTTTGCGTCAAGGTGCGCTAATAAATACCGGTGATGCTCCAAACAGTATCCTTCGTATACACACAGACGAGATAGGCGCAGCTAATAATGACGGCGTGACCAATATAATAGGTAAAGGCGGACTTGCCATCTCGCCAAAGTCAAGAGATCGACAAGTGACAATAAATAACACCGCCACAGGTACAGGGCTTCATATTACAGGCAATCAGCTAAACGGCG
This sequence comes from uncultured Selenomonas sp., assembly GCA_963544755.1. GTDB lineage: Bacteria > Bacillota > Negativicutes > Selenomonadales > Selenomonadaceae > Selenomonas. The sequence continues at coordinate 42,636 of CAUUGH010000001.1, forward strand.
AGTTGTTTGGCAAAGAATTTTCCTCTTTGACCGTCGGCGACGAAGAAACAGGCGATGTCTTGCTAGACGGTTTGACAGCAGATAATCATGTGGCGATCCACACGGCAGCTAACAGGAAATTAACCATCGGCGCAGGCGGCTTGACTGTTGGCGACAATCGCCGCGTTACACTAAAGACCGGCTCGGTAGAAAATAATAACGGCGCAGGTAGCATCACCGTTGGCACCGGCAGTACGCTCAATCTAAATACAAACAGCATCGAACACCTCAAAGCAAACGCTGCGATCCCATCTGTAAACGGCACAGGCACGCTTGGCATCGCCACCTATGACGGCACGAAAACCATCGGCCTTGGCGATGCAGCAGCAGGCGATCTGCGCTTGACCAATGAGAAATTTACAAATGTATTTGGCTCTAATTTTTCGCATTACAGCATTGGTAACGGCGCACAAGGAACGATAAACGTCAATGGCTCGACCCTTAGCAAAGATGTAACCTTGCAAGCGAACACGATAAATTTCGCAGGTGATTTGAACATTGCCGAAAAAACCTTGACCATCCATGCTAAGACAGCGGCAAATCAGACGGCAGGCAGTATAACGGCAGCAAAACTTGCCGCTATCGGCGGTAATATCGCGCTTGAAAAAGAAAATAAGATCAAAACGCTTGCAGCCGATGCGCTTTCTGTTAAGGTTAAGTCCGATACGCTGACTATCGGCAAGGTCAAAACGCCGGAAGGCGCAGAGGCTCCTTCGCGCACGCTTTTAGGCGTAAAAGCAGGTAAAATCGGCACTGCGGCAGGTGACATCGTGCTTTCTGCCGACGCTATGAATTTTGAAGAAGCCGTAAGCGGTGAAGGAAATCTCACCATAGAGCAAAAGACCGCTTCAACGAACTTAAACATCGGTACGGTAGGTACAGGACTTACCTTGCCGGCAAGCATCTTTGGCGGTGCAAAGATAAAAGACGGCTTTAAGCACGTTTATCTGGGAAGAGAAGATGCGACAGGCGCGACAAAAGTCGGCTCTAGCCTAAACTTTGTCGATCCGACGACGATTCGTTCCGGCAAAACCGCAGGCTCTTTGACACTTGATGCGACGGCAAAGATCAAGACGGGCGGCAACGATTTTACGCTTGAGTCAAAGAATTTGACGCAAGAAGCAGGAAGTGAAGTCGATACAGCCGAGGGCGCACTTACGCTAAAGACTGACAAGATCGATCTAAATGGCAAGCTAAAAGGTAAAAAAGCTCTAAATGTCTTGCCGCTTTCATCTAATCAAGATATCAGCCTTGGCGCAGATGATCCATCAAAACTTTCTTTGCTCAATCGTTATTTTGAAGGCAATAATCGCGTGTTTTGGGATTATGAGATCATAAATATCGGCGATCGAAATGGCAGCGGCAGACTCTACCAAAGCGGCAGCATTGATATGCCGTTTAAGGTAAACATTCAACAGGCAATAGCTACTAGCTCCGGCGGCGTAAATATCACAGGTACGATCAAGACAAACGGCAAAGACTACACCATAGCTAGCCGCGAGGTCAATCTAAATAACGCGACGATCTCAGCAGACGATCCAAAAGGCATACATCATGGTAATGTCGCTATCAATACAGATAAATTAACTAATACAAACAGCAAGATCCAAGGTCACGGCGAAGTTTCCTTTGATACCTATACGCGAGGTAAAACGCTAAACTTTGGCACGCCGAGCACGGGCGGCGCTGCATCAGATTCGACGCTTTCGTCTGATATTTTCAGCGGCACGGGGCTTTTGCAAAAAAACAGCGACGGCAAAGGCTTTAAGCGTATCCGTATCGGCGGGGAAAATGCAGGAAATATCAATGTAGGTAATGTCGATATAAAAGAAGGGCTTGCCGACACACTCAGCCTAAAAACAAATGGCGCAGTTAATTCAACAGGTGTCTTAAAATCTGCCAAGACGCTGGAAATAGAGGCAAATTCTGTTAATTTAACAGGTGATAACGAGATCAAAAATCTCGGCAATATTACTTCGGCAAACGGGGTAAACATCGAAACGAAAGGTACTACGACCGTAACGGGCAAGATAGAAGGAAAAGATGCAACAGTTCAGATTAAAAATAAAGGCGGCAATGTGACAATCGCCGCCGGCGGCTCGATCGTTGGCACAGGCACAGCAGATGTTGTTGTCGAAGCACAAGGCGGCGCCTTTAAGAATAAAGCAGGCAAAAATGCTTTAAAGACCGCGCCCGGTCGGCGTTATATCGTGCATACGCAAGATTCGGTAGAAAACGAAATAGACGGGCTTCACTTTGATTTTCGCCGCTATGGCACGGACTATAATGAAAGAGATTCTATTACGGTTCCTGCCGGCAAGAACGCTATGTTCTACAAATATCAGCCGGTGCTAAAACTCTACTCAACACGCGCCTATGGTGATGATAACGGAGCCTTTTTTAACGATGGCTCTGGCTATCGTATAGTCGATGACGGCAACGAAAAACGCCGCGAACTAGATAAAGACGCCATAAAGAAAATCCACGACACACGCGCCAACTCAAGTAGCCATCACTTCACGACGAGTAAAAAGACAAACGCCAACGCCGACATTACATCTGCCGCCGGTACCATATCTAAGGCAGATGAAGATACTAAGATTCGCCCGGGCGCACGCACCTACGGCACCGATGCGACAAACGCCAACGAGAAAATAGAATACACAGGGCCAAACGAGCTTAACTATAAGATCACAGTCGACTATCGCATCGTGCCGCGCGTCGTTAAGGTCACAGGCAAAAACGATACAGTTACCTACAATGGCAATCCTCACACCTACACAGGAACGAACGGTGTAACCTTTCAAAACTTTGCCAACGAAGAGACATTTGCTACGCCGGGGCTTCTTTCAGGAGCTGTTTCTTATACAAAGATCGCCGATAAAACCAAAACAAGCGGCTATGCACAAGGTGCCGTTCACGCCGGCGAATATGTCGTTGATCTTGCAAACAGCAACCTTAAAGCGAGCAATTACACATTTAAATATGTGCAAGGGAAATTAACGATCAAGCCGCGCGATATTCACTTTAACGCACCAAATGGCGAACGTATCTACGGCACAGCAAATGATACCGTCAACATGACATCAAATACGACATACACAGGTACACTCTTAGCCGGCGACAGCTTTTCTAAATACACCGTTCGCGCAATCGACAACAGCGGCAACGCCGTCACCGAGCGTACAGGTGTCGGCAGCTATACCATGACGCTTGACGGCGCGACGCTTGCTAAAGACAGCAAAAGCTACGACAGCGACTACAACATCACCGCGACTACAGGCACGCTTAGCATCAAAAAGCGCGATCTTTACATTAAGGCCGGCGACAAAAGCCGCACCTACGGCGATGCCAATGAAAGCGCCGGCTATATCCATGGCACAAAAAAAGTCAATATCGACCAGACAACAGCGACGACAGGGCTTGTAAACGGCGATACCGTTGACGATGTAGAAGAAACGATCGACCAAAGAGCGACCTCTTCGACCGATGCAGGTACAACCGGTCTTTGGACAAAGGCAGATGCTGCCCATTTTTCCTCAGGCACAGCAAACAACTACAATATACATTATACTAAAGGCAGCCTTAGCATAGAAAAACGTGCGCTAAAACTCGCCGCCGGCGACAAGAGCCGCATCTATGGCACAGCTAACGAAACAGCAGTCTATACTAACGGCACCCGACTTTTCCGCATCAAAGAGGGCAATTTAGTAAACAGCGACAGCATCATCAGCGCACAAGAAACTATCGATCCACGCGCTAACATCCGAACAGACGCAGGCACTAAAGGGCTTACGACGAAAATTACCAACGCCGTCTTCGGTACGGGAAAAGCCAGTAACTATGATATAAGCTACGAGGAAGGAAGCTTTACGATCACGGCGCGTGATTTAAAACTTCATGCCGGTGACAAAAGCCGCATCTATGGCACAGCTAACGAAACAGCCGAATATATAAATGGCACTAAGAAATTTAGTATCGAGCAGACGACGCCGACAAGCGGCTTAGTAAACGGCGATAGCATCGCCGATGTCGAAGAAACGACGAATGCGACAGGTAAGACCAATGTCGGTGCGTCAGGGCTAAAGACATCAATTAAAAATGCACGCTTTAGCAAAGGAAAAGCTTCAAACTATAATATTTCCTACGAAGATGGCAGCTTTAGCATCAAAAAGCGTGATCTTTACATCAAAGCCGGCGACAAAAGCCGCACCTACGGAGCAGCTAACGAAACAGCTGCATATATAAATGGCACTAAGAAATTTAATATTGAGCAGACGACAACGACGACAGGGCTTGTAAACGGCGATAGCATCGCCGATGTCGAAGAAACGACGAATGCGACCGATAAGACCAATGTCGGGACGCTAGGTCTAAAGACATCAATTAAGGATGCACGTTTTAGCACGGGGCAAGAGTCAAACTACACGATTCATTATTTAGACGGCGAGTTTACCGTCACAGCGCGTGAAGTCCTCATCAAGGCTGGCGATGTCATACGCAATTACGGCGAGCCAAATCCCCCTGTTAAAGACTATAGCGTCGAGCGCGGCGATCAGACGAGCAAGCGCGGTCTTTTAGCAGGTGACGATCTAAAAGGCATCACAGGCTACTATGACGGCGCCATAACGCCGCAAACAGAGCCTGGCTATTATAAAGGCGTCGTCCACATCGATCCTCTTTCTGTCGCTAAAGGCTATCAAGGCGGCTCGGCTTTTTCTAACTATCGCTTCAGCTACGCCCCCGGCACATTGACTATCTATATGCGCGGCATTGATATAAGCACGCCGACAGGTAACGCTATGACAAGCGTCAAAACCACCGCCGCCGAGCTGATGACAAGACTAAATGGCACTAGCACAGAAAGCATCGGTAGCTTTAATAAGAAAGCTTCTCTTGCCGCTATACCTGATAGCACCACAAAAAGCCATATCAACAGCAAAAACGGCGTCGGCGCAGATAGCATCGGCAAAACGGCAGGCAACTTTTCAAAAATTGTGTCGCAGGATAATACACTTGCCGCAGACATTTTGGATACGCCGCAAAATACATCGCCGAGCGGTTGGCAAAGCCGTGTCGTCACGACCTTTGGCGGCAGCGCAAAAGCGCATGAATACGTCCAGGCAGATGACGGCTCTTTTGGCTTTGACCTTGCTAAGACACGCGGCAGCTACGAAAACTACGATGCTTTACCAAGTGGCACGGCCGCTGGCGTTCCCGTCCTCTTTACCGACGGAAAATCACGCGATCTTGACGGCATCTATTCAATAAACTATAACCCGGGTAAACTTGCCATCAAGCCGGCTTCACAAAAAGTCGATATTCCGGATCCTGAAGAAATCGAAAACCTTGCCGAGCAGTCGCTTCGCTTCCTCTACCAGACCCAAAGCGGCACATACGAAATCACCTTCGGCAATGGCATCGTCAGCCTCTATCCGAAAGACGAGCCGGCGCTTGCCATCATCACCGGCAAAAATAAAAATGCCGAACGCGCCGTACTTGCCTCTGGCATTTTGACCGCTATCGAAGATCTTAAAGTAACACCGATGGAGATCCGTGCGGTATATATCTTCAAGAAGATCCAAGATAATTTCCAATAAGCTAAGAAACCACCGATAAATTTAGCCGCTCATCTTCACCTATCTGCACAAATATGGGCGATTGCATTTTATCAGCGCTTACTTAAAGAGTCCCCTCGTGGGACTCTTTTTTTTGCTGCTAAAATAGTAGCGCACAGAGCTTTACATTGACAAAGGTATTCTTTTTCGGTATGATAAAATCCTAAGATAGTGCTGATGGGTGGCAAGCTCCACGCATAAATGTCTGCTTTATAAGAGGAAATTGATGAAATCACGAACATTACGCGCCATTTTTTTGCTGCTCGTGCTTTTTTGCAGCATTGTGCTGGCTTTAGGCTTCGGCTCGGTAACGCTGCCGACCGATACGATCTTGTTAGAGATCTTCGAGTCAATTTTGTCAGAGCCGTCGAAAAATACGATGATTCTCTTTGACATTCGTCTGCCGCGCATCTTGTTCGCTGCGCTTGCCGGAGCCGCCTTGGGCTTGACAGGGCTTTTGATGCAGACAGTTTCACAAAACTACCTTGCCGATCCATACATCCTAGGCGTATCGGCAGGGGCTAGTACGGGAGCCGTAGTCTGCATCGTGTCAGGCATCGCGCAGCAGCTTTTTGGCTATGGCATCTACATTGGCGCTTTTGGCGGCGCGGCGCTTTCGACGGCACTTGTTATTTTTTTAACAGGACGAAGCTCTAGCCCGGTGCGCCTTGTCCTCATGGGCATGGGCATCTCGGCGCTCTTTTCTGCCTTGACGATGTTTGCGATCTACGGCGCTAAAGACGAAGCGCAGGTGCGAAGTGCCATGTTTTGGCTCATGGGAAGCCTTACGGGTATACAGTGGCAGGCTGTACCCATCATGGCGGCGGCGCTCGCCTTGCTCATGCTCTTTATCTTTCTTTTTCGCCATGAACTTGACATCTTGCTGCTAGGTAAGGAAGAAGCACACCACCTCGGTATGTCCGTCGTGCGCTTACAGCGGCTTATCGTGCTTTTTTCCTCTGGCGTCGTGGCGATCGTCGTTGCGCTTTGCGGCATCATCGGCTTTATCGGTCTTATCATTCCGCACGCGGCAAGATTTTTAGCAGAGGCAAAGCACGGCGTACTTTTATGGTTCACCGCGCTTTTAGGCGGCATTGTCCTCGTTTGGGCAGACGTACTTGCAAGAAGTGCCTTTCGCCCGGAAGAGCTTCCCATTGGTATTTTGACGGCAGGGCTTGGTGCGCCCGTATTTATTTGGATCATTCGCCAAAAGTACGGAGGCTATTGATATGCTTGCCGTTAAAAACTTATCCTTTGCCGTCGGTGAAAAAACGATCCTGCAAAATATATCCATCGACTTTGCCACAGGAAAAATCACAGCGATTTTGGGTGCAAACGGCTCCGGAAAAAGCACCTTGATGTCTTTTCTCGGGAAAAATCGCAAAGCAGCCGGACACATATTCTTATGCGGCAAAGACATCAGCGAGATCACAGCGCACGCTTACGCGCTAAAAGTGGCCATGCTGCCGCAGCAGCGCGACATCATCGCCGATTTTGCCGCCGAAGATGTCGTTGTCATGGGACGCTTTCCTTATAAAAAGCAATTTCACAACTATACAAAAGCCGACTATGAGATAGCTCGCCATGCCATGCGTCAAGTCGGCATCGAAGAGCTGGCGACGCGACATATCGCAGGTATGTCAGGCGGTGAGATCCAGCGTGTTATGATCGCCAAAGTCTTAGCCCAACAGCCGGCAGTCATCTTGATGGACGAGCCGACCAATCACCTTGACGTGCGCTACAAAGTCGCGCTTATGAAAACCCTGCGCGCCTACGATGCTACGATCATCTTAGTCCTGCACGATTTATCGCTTGCCGCTCAATACGCTGATCGCATTGTCATCATGAAAGATGGCCGACTCTTAAAAGAAGGCGAAACCGCTGCCATCATGCGTACCGATCTCTTAGAAGAAGTTTTCGGCGTGCCTTTCGTACGCTTTGAAAAAGCTGGACGCGTTTATTTAAATTATTAAGAAACCACAAAATTATCAAATCCAGCAATGATAAAAAGTATTTGACGCTAAAGTAAGACGGCTTTTTTAGAAGGTTTTTCGTAAGTAAGAAAATATTGTCTTACTTACAAAATATATTATACGAGGAGGAGATTTTTATGAAAAAATGGCTAAAAAAAGCGGCGACATTAAGTATCGCCGCGCTCCTTTTGGCATCGCTTGCAGGGTGCGGCAGCGACGCGAAAAAGGAAGAAGCCGCAAAAGCCGCAGGCTACCCCGTAGCATGGACGCAAACTATCGATGGACAAGAAGCAAAAGCGTCTGTCGAAAAAGCGCCGAGCCGCGCCATATCCATGTCGCAGGCAACGACGGAAATGCTGCTTGCGCTAGGTCTTGCAGATAAGATGGTCGGTACGGCGATGAAGGAAGAAGACATCTATCCGCCCTTACAAGAAGCCTATGACAAAGTAAAAGTATTGTCAGAAAAATGGCCGTCTTACGAAACATTCATGGCAGAAAAACCAGACTTTACAACAGGTTGGGAAGTTCCCTTTACAAAGCGCGGTATCCCGGCAGATTCGATCACATCGAAGGGCATACCCATTTACATCCCGTCTTCCATGCAAAAACTAGATGCCGACCTTGAAACCGTATTTGCGGACATGAAAAAACTCGGCGAAATCTTCGGCGTATCGCCAAAAGCAGACGAATGGATAAACGGGCAGAAAAAAATCCTCGTCGCCGTGCAAGAAAAGATCAAAGATCTGCCGAAAAAGCGCGTATTCATCTATGACGCTTCCGACGGCAAGCCCTTTACCGCCTATAAAGGCTACACGACGAACATCCTAAAACTCATCGGCGCTGAAAATGTCATGGCAGATGCCGGCGTCGATAAGACATGGGCAGCAGCGACATGGGAAAGCGTCGTCGCCGCCGATCCGGAATACATCATCATCGCCGACTACAGCAACGGCATACGAAATGATGAGGACTTTCAGCAAAAAGTCGCCGCCATCCGCGCTAATCCGCAGCTGGAAAATGTCAAAGCCGTCAAAGAAAATCATTTCCTCAAAGTAAAGCTCTCAGAAATTACACCGGGCGTACGCACGGTCGAAGCCTTGAAGCGTCTTGCCGAAGAAATTCATAGCATCAAGCTTTAAGAAACCACTGATAAATAAAGCTACTCATTTCCACAAATATGGGCGACTTTATTTTAGCAGTATCTTTTAAAAGTGTCACAAACTAAAAAGCTGCACAGCGTCAAAAGAGGCTGTGCAGCTTTTTTATGAAGCGATTATCAAGAGGGCTTTTTTAGCAGTATTTTTAACAAAATATCATGCCAGATCTAAGCACTGGCGTGGGCAATACCCCTTTTTGCGAAGCGCAGAATAAAGATACTCCAGCTTCTTTGCCGTGACGATGATGAGAAATAACCCCATCTTCTGCAAATTCACACCGTTCATCTCAGCGGCATTAGCGCGTTGGATATAGTCCTTGTCATCTGCGCCAAATACCTCGGCAACTCCCGTAGCTTGTACGCTTCTAGCTGTACCCATGCCATGATACTCCGAATGAACCTCTAAGGCGACGTTCTTATTTTTGGCAAGTGCGCTAAACTTTAAACCGCCCTCAGAGAAAATATAAAATTTACCGTCACGATAAACATATAATACCGGTGTGCAGCGGATAAAATCGCCGTCAGCGACCGCAAGCGTGCAGACTTTATGCTCCTTTAAAAACTCGTCAAGCTCTTTTGCAAGCATATCCTGCGGCATTTTCGCAGCATCTTTGTCCTTTTTAATCCAAAATTCAGCAGCAACATTATAATCCATATAGATTCTCCTTTTTAAGATAATGAATAAACTTTCAGGACATTAGTTTACCATGAAAATCCAAGAAGTCAAGCCTGCTTTCGAGAGTGATTGTCTTTTTGGAATTTCGTTGCCATGGGCAATAATCTGTATTATAATGGGCTTTGTACTATGGCAAGAGCCAGCCACGCGAAAGGAAGGGATTTTATGGCAGAGACGGCATGGGCTGTCCTTGCGCCGCTCATTACTATTGTACTGGCACTTTTGACGAAGGAAGTATATATGTCGCTTATCATCGGCATTTTCGCAGGAGCGATGCTTTATACAGATTTTCATGTGTTAGAAGCGATCCTTACGATGTTTGCCGTTATGGAAGGAAAAGTCGGTGCTAATGTTAACATTCTTGTATTTTTAGTGATCTTAGGAATCTTAGTCGCCGCTATCACGCGCTCCGGTGCAACTAAGGCTTATGGCGATTGGGCGCAAAAAACGATCAAAGGAAGGCGAAGCGCCCTTGCCATTACGGCGCTTCTTGGCGTTGTCATTTTTATCGACGATTATTTTAACTGTCTTACGGTCGGCACGGTCATGCGCCCTGTGACGGACAAATTTAAAATAGCGCGCGCTAAACTTTCTTACATCATTGATGCGACGGCAGCGCCCGTTTGCATCCTCGCGCCGATCTCAAGCTGGGCTGCGGCAGTTGGCTCTTCTTTACCGGAAGACAGCAGTATTGACGGCTTTGGGCTTTTCTTGCAGACGATACCATTAAACCTCTACGCTTGGCTGACGCTTTTTTTTATGTGCTTTATCATTTGGTCGGAAAAAGACTTCTTTTCCATGAAAGAAGCGATCAAAAAAAGTGGCGAGCAGCTTTATATTTCGCCGGAGTATGCCGATGTTGCAAAAGAAAAAAATTTAGGAAAGGGCAAGATCTACGATCTATTGCTGCCCTTAGGCGTACTTATCATAGCTTGCGTCTATGGTATGCTTTACACGGGCGGCATCGGCGAAGGGCGCAGTGTAGCTGCGGCATTTTCCGCCTGCGACTCGTCGAAATCATTGGTATTTGGCTCTTTTATCGCTTTTGTCTTTACGGGGCTTTTATACCTGCCGCGGCGCATCATCTCCTTTAATGATTTTTGCACGAGCTTTATACTAGGCTTTAAGGCGATGGCGCCGGCTCTTTTTATCCTCTGCTTGGCGTGGACGCTTTCTGGTATATGTAGCGACAAATATCTAAACCTAGGCGGCTATGTCGGTCAAATAGTAAGCGCACATACAGGCGTCGTCACATTCTTGCCGGTTCTCTTTTTCCTGGTCGGTGCAGCTCTTGCCTTTGCAACAGGAACCTCTTGGGGAACATTTGGCATTTTGATCCCTATAGCGGTAGCCGTTGCCGGTACAGAAAGCTCCATCCTCGTCTTTTGCGTAGCGGCGATCCTTTCAGGTGCGGTCGCAGGTGATCATGCCTCGCCCATTTCCGACACGACGATTCTCGCCTCCGCCGGCGCACAGTGCCATCACATCGATCATGTATCGACGCAGATTCCCTATGTGCTTATCGTCGTCAGCGCTTGTAGCGTCGGCTACATCGTCGATGGCATCACGATGAACGGCTGGGCAGGGTTTAGCGTCGCCATGCTGCTGCTTGCAGGCGTTATGGCTGTCGTATATTGGAAAGTTTGTGCGCCGTTAAAAAAATCGGGAAATGTTTAAAAATTAAAAAGCAGCTGCCCGAGATGATGCGTCTTCGGCAGCTTTTTGCTCGAAAGGAAAAGAGCCATGATCGTTTACATGGTTGAGCAGGGCAAGTATCTGCTGCCGGAAGAAAGCCTAAGGCGCCGGCCGGAAGGAAAGCGCGGTCTTTATATCAATATCACAAATAAATGTCCGTGTGCCTGTACATTTTGTTTGCGTACGCTAAAAGATATGCCGCCTGATATGAGCCTTTGGCTTTGCGGCAAAGAGCCGACAGTCGAAGAAATCAAGGCTTTACTTATAGCTTCGCCGTGGGACTATGTAAAAGAGGTCGTATTTTGCGGCTTCGGCGAGCCGACGATGCGCCTTGCTGTGCTTATCGAACTTTTGCACTTTATAAAAGCGCAGCATCCGGATATAACAACGCGCCTTAATACAAACGGTCTATCCGATCTCGTCTATGGACGCGATACAGCAGCAGATTTTGCAGGTGCCATCTTAGATACCATATCAATTAGTCTAAACGCTTCTAATGCCGAACGATATTTAAAACTTACAAGAAGCCGCTTTGGTATCAAATCCTTTGAAGCGATGCTTGCTTTTGCCGAAAAGATGCAAGCATATGTCAAAAAAGTAATCTGTACCGTCGTCGAAAAAGTTGAAGACGTAGAAGAAATAGAAAAATGCCGCGCACTTTGTAAAGCACGGGGGCTTTTTTTGCGCGTGCGTACTTACGAAGGAGAATAAAAGCGTTGCCGCAGGAAAATACCTGCAACCAGCTAAAGATAGCGAAGCGTTCTTTGTCGTTTCGCCCCAAAAAGGAGCATAGCAAATGAAACGTGAGGTCATACGAAAAAAGGCAATCGAAACATTAAATTTAGAGGCAGCGGCGGTAAAGAAGCTGACGGAAAATATAAATGAAGGATTTTGCCTTGCCGTTGAAGCTATCCTTAATTGCACAGCGCGCGTCATAGTAACGGGCATGGGAAAATCCGGACACGTCGGGCGAAAGATTGCCGCGACGCTAGCTAGTACCGGCACACCGTCATTTTTCATGCACCCGGCAGAAGCATTTCATGGCGATCTTGGCATGGTGACAGATAAAGACATCGTTTTGGCAATCTCTAACAGTGGAGAAGTCCAAGAGGTCTTAAAGATCCTGCCGGCAATTCACCGTATCGGCGCACCGATCATTGCCATGACAAGAAACAGCGCATCGCAGCTTGCCGCCTATTCTGATCATGTAATAGACATCGGCCATGCGCCGGAAGCCTGCCCCTTAGGGCTTGCGCCTACGACTAGTACGACGGCAACGCTTGCTATGGGCGATGCCATCGCTGTCGCCGTGATGAGCGTTAGAAACTTTAAAAAGCAGGATTTCGCGCTCTTTCACCCGGGCGGAGCGCTTGGCAGAAGGCTTTTGCTAAAGGTGCGAGACATCATGCATATGGGCAAGGAAAATCCCGTCGTCAAAGAGGAAAAGACGGCAAAAGATGCGCTCTTTGTCATGACGGAAAAAGGTCTTGGTGCAGTCTCTGTCGTCGATGCTGCAGGAAAGTTCGTCGGGCTTTTGACAGACGGCATCATCCGCCGCGCCCTTGCAAAAGACTACGCGTTCTTAGATGAACCTGTGCATGAAATAATGTTTAAAGAACCGCTGACAATAGATGCCGAAGAGCTTGCAACGGCAGCTCTTTGCGTCATGGAAAAGCACGAACCGCGCCCCGTGACAGTCCTTCCCGTCATCGACGCGGACGGCGTGCCGGTAGGCATGATTCACCTGACCGATCTGCTAAAACAGGGGGTCGTGTGAAAGTTTACCATAGTTTTTAGATATGAAAAAGCTTAATGAGGATAATTTTCTAAGAAATCACTAGACAACGAAGCGAAAAAATTATACAATATAGCTGTCTATAGGATGAAATGAGAAGAAGCAATATTATCATCCGAAGAACCATCAACAGGGAGGCATGGTTATGAATATTCATGAGTACCAGTCCAAGCAAGTCCTGCGGGAATTCGGCGTCAATGTGCCGAACGGCCTGCCGGCGTTCACCGTGGAAGAGGCGGTCGAGAACGCGAAGAAGCTCGGCGCCGCTGTCACGGTCGTCAAGGCGCAGATCCACGCGGGTGGCCGCGGCAAGGCGGGCGGCGTCAAGATCGCCAAGTCCGTTGAAGAGGTCGAAGGCTACGCGAAGGAGCTGCTTGGCAAGGTTCTCGTCACGCATCAGACGGGTCCTGAGGGCAAGAAGGTCGGTCGCCTCCTGATTGAAGAAGGCTCGAATATCAAAAAGGAATACTACCTGAGCTTTGTCGTTGACCGCGCCACGGCGAGGATCGTCATGATGGGTTCCGAGGAAGGCGGCGTCGAGATCGAGAAGGTCGCTGCCGAGACTCCGGAAAAGATCATCAAGGAGTATATCGATCCGGTCATCGGTCTTGCACCGTTCCAGGCGACGCGCATGGCGTATGCCATCAACATCCCGGCTCCTGCGATTCGCAAGGCGGCGGCTCTGATGGAGAAGCTTTACAATGCGTTCATCGGCAAGGACTGCTCGCAGGTTGAGATCAATCCGCTCGTCGTCACGGCCGAGGATGATGTGATCTGCCTCGATGCGAAGCTGAACTTTGACGACAGCGCATTGTTCCGCCATCCCGACATCGTCGAGCTGCGCGATGAGACGGAAGAGGATCCGAAGGAGCGCGAAGCTGCTGCTGCCGGTCTCAACTACGTCAACCTCGGCGGCGACGTCGCGTGCATGGTCAACGGCGCAGGCCTCGCCATGGCGACCGTCGACATCATCAAGCACTATGGCGGCGAGCCTGCGAACTTCCTCGATGTCGGCGGCGACTCCGAGCCCGAGAAGATCGCCAAAGCATTCAGCATCATGCTTGAGGGCGGTCAGGCAAAGGGCATCTTCGTCAACATCTTCGGCGGCATCAACCGCTGTGACAACATCGCCAACGGCATCATTGAAGCTGCCAAGATCATCTCCAAAGATGGCAAATCCCTTCCGGTTCCCGTCGTTGTCCGTCTTGAAGGCACGAAGGTCGAAGAAGGTCGCGAGATCTTAAAGAACACGCCGATTGCCAACGTCTTTCCTGCACCGACGATGGAGGGCGGCGCCGAGCAGATCGTAAAGCTAGTTGCCAAGGCGAAAGCTTGAGCCTAAAGGGAGGTCAAAAATATGTCAGTTTTGATTGATAAAGATACCAAAGTTATCGTGCAGGGCATCACGGGAAAAGCTGCACTGTTTCATACGAAGCAAATGATTGACTACGGCACGAAGATTGTCGGCGGCGTAACGCCGGGCAAGGCGGGGCAAATCGTCGAAGGCGTTCCTGTATTTAATACAGTCGCCGATGCGGTCAAGACTACAGGTGCTACAGCATCAGTTGTCTATGTTCCGGCACGCTTTGCAGCAGACTCCATTATGGAAGCTGTCGATGCAGATCTCGATCTGGTAGTTTGCATCACAGAGCATATCCCTGTCCTTGATATGGTCAAAGTACGCCGCTATATGCAAGGCAAGAAAACGCGCCTTGTCGGTCCAAATTGCCCGGGGCTTTTAACATCCGAGCAAGCAAAACTCGGCATCACGCCCGGCACAGTCAGTAAGCCCGGCCATGTCGGACTTATCTCGCGCTCTGGCACTTTGACATATGAAGCCGCCTTTCAGCTTACAAATGCCGGCATCGGTCAGACGACGACCGTTGGCATCGGCGGCGATCCCGTAAAAGGAACAGACTTTATAGATGCGTTGCAGCTATTTAAAGCCGATCCGAACACCTACGCCGTACTAATCATTGGCGAGATCGGCGGCACAGCAGAAGAAGAAGCTGCCAAATGGATTCAGGAAAATATGAAAGATAAGCCCGTCTCCGCCTTCATCGCAGGTCGCCAGGCGCCTCCGGGCAAGCGCATGGGTCATGCTGGCGCGATCATCTCAGGCGGCAAAGGTACGGCAGCCGATAAAGTAGCAGCGTTAAACGCTGCCGGCATCCCCGTAGCCGACACAGTCGCCCATATAGGTGAAACTATGGTAAAGCTCCTCAAAGATAAAGGTCTTTTTGAAAAATGCCATACCTGCTAAATCACAGCAAAAAAAAGCCACCACATTTGTGGTGGCTTTTTTTGTTAACAAATAACAGCTCTATAAAAAATTTTGTGCCGTCACTTTTGCTGTAAAGAAGCATTGCAACATTTATTTTTATGCACAATAAAAGACACGGCAAGCATCTGCTGTAATCAAAATCATTAAAGCAGTATCAAAAATATTTGCCATGTCTTATCATAAAAGCCCAAGAAGGTAAGCTGTAGGGCGAGATTTCTTGGCAACTTCATTTTAGCAGCGTTTTAAGGGCGGCTTACTTTTGTCTTAAAAATAGAGCTTCGTGCATGAAACAGCTCAAGCTGAATGTTCGGCAAGGACGTTTTGCAGCGCTGCCATGCTAGCGGAGTGGCAAAAAGCAATCTTCGCGTTGCATTTTTTCGCCTCCTCCTGCGCGTGCATGGCAAGCTGATGCGATGCCGTACTGGTAAAAAGTATTATAAGATCAGGCGAACCGATCTTACGCCGCAGATCACGACACATTTTAGGAAATACCTTAGCCTTAAAGCCACAGTTTTTACACGCTTGCCGATAACGACACTCCATACACTCGTTTCCTCCAAGAATTACTACACTGCTCATGATTATTCTCCTTTTCCTTTATATGATAAATGAATATCAATCACCTTCGATGATCTTATTATAAAGAAAATGAGAATGGTTGTCAAGCTTGCTATAAAAAATGATACCCAGCCGGAGCAAGGGCGTAGAATCTTTTGGCGACTAAACGCCAAAAAAACGCATCATTGCCAACTTGTTAGTATGTGGCGAAAGTGTCGGGCGAGCGAGATCGGCACGCGAACCGATAGCGCAGCGCACTTCTAAAAAGTGTGGACCTCGTGCTTTTTCTATCGTCTTGATGAAAGCGGCAAGCTCTTCTTTATTTGTCGCACGCTTTGCAGATCTATAGCCAAGGGCAAGCGCGAGCGCCGGAAAATCGACGACTGATGCCGCCGTTGGCATACCGCCGACACTTTCATGCGCCTCGTTGTTTAAGACGACGTGGCAATAATTTGGTGGGGCGGCTGCCGCGATGACAGCAGCAGCGCCCATGTGCATGAGAAAAGCGCCGTCACCGTCAAGGCACCAAATGCGCCGAGCTTTTTCATGAAGGGCGATGCCAAGCGCGATAGAAGAACTGTGTCCCATCGAGCCGATTGTTAGAAAATCTCGCTCATGCCCCTCGCCGCGCTTTTCGCGCAGCTCGAATAATTCGCGGCTCGCCTTGCCCGTCGTCGAGATAAACACATCGCCCTTTGCTCCATCAAGGATCGTTTCGATAGCTTCTTCACGCAACAGTGTGTAGCTGTTCTTGTAAGAAACCTTCGTATTGTAGGTGATAGCTCCCTTTTTTACGACGAAAGCGACGGATCGTCCCCTTTTTAGTAGGGAGCGAAAATGTGCCATCGCTTGAATTAGCTCTTCTTTTGCAGTATCTTTTGACAGTACAATATATTCTACCTGCATGAGATCTAAAAGCTTTAGCGTCACTTCGCCCTGATACGCGTGCTGCGGCTCATCTTTTACATTCGGCTCACCGCGCCAGCCGATAACGAAAATTAACGGGATACCATAAGCCTTTTCATGCAGTAGCGAAGCAAGTGCGTTGACGATATTGCCCTCACCGCTATTTTGTAAATAAACGAGCGGCGAGTGTTTAGTCGCGAGATAATGCCCTGCTGCAATCGCCGCTGCCGTTGCCTCATTTGCCGCGATGATATGCGGCGCTTTGCTGCCATAGCGATCGAATAAAGCATCGCTAAGCGCACGCAGGTTTGAATCGGGTACGCCGACGAAAAAATCTGCGCCCGTGATTTGTAAAAAATCCGCTGCCTGCATGAAAATCCTCCCTTTTAGCAGTGTTTACTAAAAAATACAGAATAAGTAAAGGGCTCGTTCCAATAGCCTTCTAACGTGGTCGGCACGAAAGAAACCGCAATATCGTGTTCTTTTGCAAACATCTCAAAAAAACTTTTCTCAAAAAAGAGTTTATCTAACCCTTGATAATGCACATCATAGTCCGGGTCAAGCTGCTTTCTAAAAGCGAAGAACGCAGCTTTTTTCGCTGCATCATGCACATCGAGGATGGCGATAGAGCCGCGCGTCTTTGCAAGCATAGCCTCCATGACCTCTTTGGCATACGCCAGATCGGGAAAATAGTGAAATACGCCGTCAGAAAACACTGCATCGTAGGTCTTTTCTTGCGGCAAGCTGCACGCTTCGTCACAAATAACCTCTAAGAGCGCCCCATCGTCGAATACATTTGTAAAAGTAGAAAGTAAATCCGTAGAAAAATCAATGCCGCCGACACGAAAGCCATCTTGCTGAAAAAGCCAAAGATTCGCACCGGCACCGCAGCCGACCTCGAAAACGCTGCCGCCGGCCGGTATTTGCAAAACCTGTTTTATTGCCTCATATCTTTTTAGAAAAGCTTCATAAGATATGCCCTCTGCTAATATATCAAAGCCGTTAAGCTTCTTGAGTGCTAAAAGCATCGCTCTGGCATCGCTTCGAGTCATTTTATCTATGCTGCCGCGATTTTTGTTCCAAACTTGCTTCCATGTGGACATATGTTTTTCATGCTCCTTTTTCATTTTTAGCAAGATCTAAGCCCAAGCGTGCCAATGCTTCTTTTAGCACACGAAAAAACGCTTCGATGTCAGCTTCATCTATCGCGCCGAGAGTACACAAGCGAAAGGTTCCCTTCGCCTGCATTTTGCCGGGATAAATAGTAAAGCCGCGTGTGTAGCAATAGTCATGTACGCTGTTAAAATCCCAACGTGCATCATCAGGATACAATACGGAAACGACAAGCCCCGACTGAATCTCAGGACGGATCGCCTCCTTTAGCCCGAGCGCCGCAAGCCCTCGATGGATCGCCGCCGCCGCTCGTATATGACGCGCCGCCTTTTCTTGCTCACCTTCGGCAAAATATTCTAAGAGTGCCTGCTTTGCTGCATAAATCGTCTGCACGGGCGGCGTAAATTGCATTTGCCCCGTTTCTTTGAAATAGGCATATTGCTGATAAAGATTGCAGTAGTATGAGCGCACTTGATAGTCCTTTGACGCTTCGATGAGTGAAGTGCGCCCGATGACGAACGAAAGCCCTGCCATCGCCTGTATGCCCTTTTGCGCCGACGCCATACAAACGTCGATATTGGCATCTTCTAGTGAAAGCGGCAAAAGCGCGTATGTCGATGTCGTATCGACGACGAACGCCGCACCGTGCGCGTGAGCAAGCGCACCGATCTCACGGATGGGATTTAAGATGCCCGTGCCGGTTTCGTGGTGCGTCGCGTAAACAAGTGCTATCGCAGGATCTGCCGCTAAAGCGCACTCGATGTCAGCAAGATCGGGTATATCTTCGACTGACGAGCGCAGATCGATAAAGTCAAGCCCATAGGCGCGGCAGATAGCAGCGGCACGCGCCGAATACGCGCCGTTATTGACGATCAGCGCCTTCTTTTTTGCTGGCAAAAGCGAATTTAAGCATACATCCATATTGAGCGTACCCGAGCCGCAAAAAAGTACACAGGAAAATTTTTCTAAAGGAGCATGGACAATTTGCAAAAGCCCTGCCGCCACCTCCTGCATAACCTTGCCAAACGCCGCTTCTCTAGGACAAATGTCGGGTACAACCTGCGCCATCTTCACCGTATCAGTCGTTGTCGCAGGACCTGGATTTAAGAGAATCTTGCGCTTCATCGAAGCCTCCTTCTAAAAAACAATTTCATCAAACCACCAGCGCAGTGCTTTCGCGGCGACTGCTTCTGCTGCGCGAACTTCTAAGGCGCGTTCTTGATCCCAAGCGAAATTTAGCATATCAAAAACCTCCTTGATAGCATTTATAGCATCGCTTTATAACGCGCCTGTTCTCTTTTAGGAATAGAAAGAGCATCCATCGCTTTTTCCGCCGAAAGCTTTAGATTTTTCATCAAGTTGCGAATAGAAAAAATGCGCTCACTCTCTTTGCCCTTTTCGATGCCTTTTTCAATGCCTTTTTCAATGCCCTTTTCAATGCCTTTTTCAATGCCTTTTTCGACACCTTCTTTTAATGCTTCCACTCGCGCTTTCGCGGCGGCTGCTTCTGCTGCTTCTGCTGCGCGAACTTCTAAGGCGCGTTCTTGATCCCAAGCGAAATTTAGCATATCAAAAACCTCCTTGGCTTCTTTTTTCTTAAAGTAATCTCCTAAATAATTATGCTCTACGCAGTATTTTATACCTTGACGCACTGCCATAGCAAGGCTCATGCCCATTTTTTGGCATTTACGTACTTTAGCGACGAAAACGCTGTATGCCATGAGGGTGTTGCTCTTTTGGAGTAATTTATTATGCTTCACATTGATATTTAAGACTTCGACTAAAAGTTCAAGATCGCCTGATTTTCCTGAAAAGGCATCTGAAAGGCGCAGGATCTTTCGATCTGGGATTTCTTTTTCGCCGTTATAAAGCACATAAAATTTCGGCGTGGGCAAAGGAATGACAGACAGCTTGTAGACGGCATCATCATCGATATATTGCCGATAGAGTTCGGCGATATACATTAAAAGGCGCAAGGGCATATTTTGATTTAGCGTGCTTTGATGCTCTAAGAGAACGATGTGTCTTTTTTTTACGAGAAAACTCACATCGTTGCGAATGCCTGTGAAAAATGTCCAATCTAAAGTTGTCAGCTGTATATCTTGCGCGGCTACAGGCTCGCCGAGCAGATCGGCAGAAAGTCCAGCCAAACGCTCGGCATTTTGAAAAATATCACGAAAAAGAGAGTCCTTATAGGTACGGTTCGCTGATTTCATAAAAAGACTCCTTGCTTCTTAATGCTGCAGTTGCCACAAAAAAATCCCCTCTTAGCCTTTATGCCGTCCTTACTAGCCTAGCATAAAAACAAGAGGGGATCGTCACTATGCTCTGCAAAAGCAGTGCTGTCAAAAGCAGTGCTGTCAAAAGAGCCTACAGCGATATTCAGTAGGAAAATGCCTGTAAAGACATCTGCAAAGCGGCAGTCTTGTGCAGGAGCAACGCACTTTTGCTAAATAAACAGCTGTGCGCCATAGCAGCAGTTCGCTTACCTGCCCCTTCTGGCAGAAAAGCAATCGCGACAATATACCGGACGGTCGTCTTTCGGCTCAAAAGGCACTTCTGTTTCCTTGCCGCAGGCGGCGCAAGTCACCGGAAACATCACACGCTCAGTGACAGTGCCTTCATGATTGCGACGTCTTTTGCTGCGACAGTCGCGGCAACGGACGGGATCATTTTCAAACCCCTTCTCTTTGTAAAACTCCTGCTCTCCTGCGGTGAATGTAAATTCCTTGCTGCAATCTTTGCAAACCAATGTCCTGTCTTGGAACTCCATGAAATTTCTCCCTTACTGGTCAATTATAAAAGCGTTTTTTGACGCTGCACGCGCCGACGATTTTCCGAGAAAGTGCCGATAACATGAAATCCGTCCGATGGATGCAATTTTGTCCTGTTGAGAAAATAAACCGAAGGAATAGCAACGCTATGCAAAAGATTTGTTGACGCTAGCAGGGCGAAAAAGATGGAGCAATATGGCGAGGTTCTCATTTATTCGCGCTTTCTTAAATCTGCGCTTACAATCTCATTTTAACAGATGCAGAAAGAAAGTGCAACTGAAATATCTCACTATTTTTGAGGAAGGCAAGTTGTAAAATAAATTGACGCAAAAAATTACCTAATACCTTTACTTTATATGCTGTAAATGTTTTGCAACCAATTTTGCGATATGCCAAAACATGACAGGCGGTATTGCATTTCCCAATGCTCTATATTGCTTGCTGTCACTTCCCAGGAGAACAAAATCTTCAGGAAATGATTGTATTCTTGCTACTTCTCTTGGGGTAAATCGCCTGTACTTACCATTTTCAAATAATACAGGATCTGTGCTGTTTAATGAAATTTTCGCTAAGTGCGCCCCTACGGTATTACAAGGCTTTGCCCTATCTTGCGCTCTGCCTTTGTTCATAGTCTTGCGGTTACGCATCATGCCCTCTACAGCCTTATCACTAAAATAATATTTATCTGGCACAGCATCATCTATACATTTTGATAAGGGGACATAGTCACGTTCATCTTTAATTTTTCTTTCTGGAAATGTGAAATCTATTGCTAAATCCTTGCGAAATCCAACGATTATAACTCTTTCTCTTTTTTGCGGCACGCCAAAATCTACCGCTTTTACAACCTTATATTTGACATCATACCCACTGTATGCAAATTCTTTCATTATTAGAGGAAATGCTTCGTGATTATTTGCAGTCATAATTCCTTTTACATTTTCTGCAATAAAGCATTTTGGCTGCCTATCTTTAAGTATGCGGCACATTTCAAAAAACAGCGTACCTTTAGCATCTTTTATTCCTAATCGCTTAGGGTTTTGAGCGATTATAGAAAATGATTGACATGGAAAACCACCGGTAAGAATATCAAATTCAGGCAATTCATTTGAAGCAACATTTCTAATATCTCTTTTATCGGGTTTAATTCCAAAATTTGCTTCAAATATGTCACAGACACTTTTTTCTACATCGTTAGCATAAACAATTTCTGTATTGTTTGCTGCATAATGCTTGTCTAAATAATTAAAATTGCCAAGGATGCCAACATCTGTCCCACCACACCCACAAAAAAGAGAAGCTACTCTTAATTTGTCCATGCTAATAACTCCTCATATTGACCGGCTTGCTCTTTGAATGTAATTTCCATGCCATCTCTAGCAGCTATATCAATCAAGTCTTGTTTGAACAAATTGACTAGATTACACATTACAAATAATTTTATATTTTTCTTACTTACCATTAATCTATAAATCCAGTATCGATCACCATAGCTTTTAGCAGCCTGCCATTCATTTGGCGTCAGGTGAATCTTATGAAACATAATGGGCTTAGAGCTTATCGTTGTTTTTACTTCTATATTTCTTAAAGTTTCATCTAATTCTCTTGAGCTTATATCATAGCCAACTCCTAATTCGGTCGGAATTTTTCTTACAAGATGCACTAAGTCTTTACGACCACCGATCTTTAATCGTTCACATTCATGACCATGTACTAAGCTTTCGCCAATATCTCCTATATCTTTTGTCTTTAAGCCTTCAAGGGCTGCAAGTTTGTCGAAGTAAGCTCTAAATTTTTGTATTTGCTCATCTACTAATTCGGTTGCTTCTGATGTTATATATGCTGTAATATTGGTACTAAAGTCAGTGTCGCTGCTTTCTTGATTTACATATTTAAACCAAGCAGATCGCTGGCTGTTTATTGCTTTTAAAGTGGCATTTTTATCACTAATCATGACATCATATCCTGAAAACCACTCTTTAGAATTGATAAACTTAATTATGATTTCGTTTTCATTACGATTAAGGAAAAATTCTTTATTATCATAAGAGGTCAAAATATTTGCCAACTGCATATAATCTAAAATATCACCAGCATACCTAATGACATCACCTATTGCCTCGTATTCTATTTTGTTTTTACGATTTTCTTCAATACGCTTCCATACATTTTGAACATCTTCATTATCTCTAGTACAGCGCAAATCATTTAAAATACAATAACACGCTTCAGCCTTAGTAATGGCGCATCGTTTAGCGCTGTGTTTTTCTGCCTGAGCAAGAATTTTTAGAATGTATTGAGCAGGCTTAAAATGAATACCTTGCCTAATTTGTTCTTGGATTATATGAGATTTTATATGTGCTCCTGGATATTGAAAATAAAAAATAAACTGTTTGAAAAATTGTACCAGATCGTTACTTTTGGCTAATTCCTTTGCTCTAAGCATCGCATGATTGATTTTGTTATCATCTTCATAAAACAGCCCAAAGAGAGAAGATATTTCTGTTCGCCAATTATTAATCGTTTTGGGCTTACTTGTAGCATTACCCGGAAAACATTTAATTGCATCATTCAAAGAGTGATTAAATTCATCTCGCGGCGCATCGCCAATCCTTGTTATCTCAGTTGCCATATATATCAATACATTTTCTACATTATTTTTGAATCTAGGGCGGCAATGATGGATTCTAAATTCATATTCTGTTGGAATTTTATAAATCATACGTTATTTCTCCAGCAATTTAATAATTTGTTTAGCAATTACCTCAGCCATTAAAGGCGGAACTGCATTGCCTACTTGGCGAAATTGCTGCGTTTTATTGCCTATAAATATAAAATCATCGGGAAAAGATTGTATTCTTGCACATTCGCGGACAGTAGGGACACGGTTATACTTATAATGAAAGTGATGCCTATGTCCGGTATCAATCGTTGGGGCTGGGTGAGCATCTGGAAATCTAGTCCATGCAATATGAAAATTACGAGTATTTTTTAATTCTTCAGGAAGATTTTTATAGTTACCTCCAGCTGGTACGAGCGATATTATATGTTTTACTTTTTCGGAGTGATTTGCAGCAATATGATTGTAGACTGCTTTTGAATGTTTACGCATTATCTTTTGGTAATTATTACGCGCCGGCGTTTCGTACTGCATTTTTTCTAAGCCGAGTGAGTCAATAAGTGGCGGCAGATCGGATAATGCCATTTCACAAGAAATATATTTTTTATTTTTTAGGGGAAATTCAAATTCTCCTTTTTTATAACCAACAAATATAACTCTCTTACGAATTTGTGGCACACCATAATCTGCCGCACATAGAATTTTATATTCGATTTTATAGCCCATATCCGAAAATTTTTCTATTATACTGTCTTTTATTTTTCCGCCGAAAAGACCTACAAGACCAGGTACATTTTCTATAACAAATGCCCTTGGACGTATTTCGTCCACTAGTCGAATATATGAAAGATATAGCTTATTTCTAGGATCGTCAAATTTTCGCAATCCTGATAACGACATTCCTTGGCATGGTGGTCCACCTATAATTACATCAATATGGACGTTTCCTATAATGGGTTTTATGTTTTCTTGATATGTAATCTTTGTTATATCTTCACAAATTTTTTTAGCTCCCTTATGGTTAAAGGTAAATGTTTCTAATGCTTTTGCGTCGTTATCGATCCCTAAAAGAATATCATAGCCGGCTTTTTTAAAACCAAGCGATAGCCCTCCTGCACCACAGAATAAATCTATGGTTTTTAGTTTAGACACTTTTTCTTTTCCTTTCTATGCGTTTTTGGCGATGTATATTTTATGCTGCTCTTATCTTTATCGTAAGCGATAGCTTTTTGATGCGAGCCGTTTATTTTTCGCCTACGTTAGCTAAAGAAAGGGCGGGCATGGCGTTTAAGCACAGATCAGAAAAGCTGCCGGCTCGCGCTTGGTAGTAGGCGCGACAGGCGATCATTGCTGCATTGTCTGTGCAAAGGCTTGGCTTTGGGAAGTAAAATGCTGTAGCATTTTTGGCTGTTTCTTGCAGGAGTCTTTTTTTTAGTGCGCCGTTTGCTGCGACGCCGCCTGCTAAAACGAGCGTTTTTAGCCCTGTTTCTTGAAGCGCTGCCAATGATTTTTGCACTAGTGTTTCGATGACGGCGTTTTGAAAAGAGGCAGCGACGTCGGCGGCGTTTATTTCTTTCTTTTTTAGTTTCATCGAATTTAAATAGTTTAAGACGGCAGATTTTAAGCCGCTGAAGCTAAATTCGTAGTTTCCGCCAGTCTCTAAGGCACGCGGAAAGTCGATGGCTGCACTGTTGCCTTTTTTTGCCAGTTGCTCGATCATAGGTCCTCCGGGGTAAGCTAGCCCTAGCACGCGAGCTACTTTGTCAAAGGCTTCGCCGGCTGCGTCATCTCTTGTTTGCCCGAGCAGGCTAAAGCGGTTATAATCAGCGACATGGACGAGCGCCGTATGTCCGCCGGATGCGACGAGGGCGATAAAGGGTGGTTTAAGATCCGGCGCACTCAAAAAATTGGCAAAGATATGCCCTTCTAAATGGTTTACGCCGATAAGCGGCACGCCAAGTGAAAAGCAAAGGGCTTTTGCGGCACAGACGCCGACGAGTAAAGCGCCGGCAAGCCCTGGACCATAGGTGACGGCTATTTGATCTATGGCATCTTTCGTGATACCGGCTTTTTTTAGTGCTGTATCAATGACGGGCAGGATATGCACGATATGACAGCGCGAGGCGATTTCAGGTACGACGCCGCCATATTTTTGGTGTACGGGGATTTGTGTTGCTATGATGTTTGATAGGATTTTTCGCCCACCGCATAAGACGGCAGCTGCTGTTTCGTCGCAGCTCGTTTCGATGGCAAGGGTCAAGATGTTTTCATTCATGGCGCACATCTCCTTTTTTTGCTGCCGTAGAAGATGCGGCAAGTGTTGCTTTTATATTTGTGTTCCAAAGGATTTCGGCATCTTCATCGTTATCTGTATAATAATGCGGTCTTTTGCCGACGCTTCTAAAGTCTAGCTTTTTATAAAGCGCCAGTGCAGCTTTGTTTGAAGGGCGTACTTCAAGCGTCATGCTGCGTATGCCGCGCTTATAGGCTATTTTCATCAGCGTGAGCAGTAGTCTGCTGCCTAGCCCTTGTCGCTGCATCTTAGGCAAGATGGCGACGTTTGTTATATGCCCTTCTTCGCCGAGCAGCCAAATGCCGACATAGCCGACGATTTTATGATTTTTTAGCACCAGCAGATAGTATGCTGCTTCTTCTTTTGCCTCACGCCAAAATGATTCGCGTGACCATGGCAGCAAAAAGCAGGCGCGTTCTACTTTTTCGATCATAGCGGCATCTTCTGGCAGCATTTTGCGAAATGTCAGCATGGCGCAGCCTCTTTTTTTAGCGCACCATGACGTTTTTCAAAAAGAACTTCTGCCTCGGAGCGGCGCAGGTAAAACGGCTCTAGCGTCATAGGATCGTCACTTTCGCCTGCTAAAAGCCGCAAGCGTGCAAGCCATGCGACGTGTGAGGCGCGTGCTGTCAAAAGATGTGCAGGTGCGATCGTGACGTTTGCCGGCAGATCGCCAAGCTTTGCCAATTTTTTCTGCACGATTTCACCTGTTAAAAGCACCGGCTTTTTTATACGCGCCGCTTCAGCGATCACTTCGGCATAAGGTGCGACGCGCACCGGTCGTACTTCGTGCAAGTTGGCATCTTGCCACTTGTAAAGCCCTATATAAGCGTTGTCTTTTTGTGCATCCATCAAGGCGAGGGTATAGATGTTTGGTAAGGGAAAAGAAAGTGCGAGCGCAGCTAAAGTCGAGACGGCAACCAGCGGAATAGAAAGAGCGTAGGCGATCATCTTTGCCGTCGAAAGCCCGATGCGAAGCCCTGTAAAAGAGCCAGGGCCAATGCTCAAGGCGATGGCAGACAGCGAAGTTTTTTCGATGCCGGCAAGAGAAAGTGCCGTTTTTATATGTAAAAGCAGCGTTTGGGAATGTGTGCGACCTGCTTCTATTAAAATTTCTGCCAAAAGTTCGTTTTCGCGTACGATAGCAACGCTAGATACGGAGCTTGCTGTATCAATCGCTAGAATTGACAATTTTTTTCATCTCCTCAAAAAAAGGTTTAAGACGTGTGCCTGTCAGCGATATTTGTAAAGAGCGCCACATCTCTTCGTAGCCGGACGTGTCTGGCGTGGGCGTGGCTGCATCTGCTTTTACAGGTGATATACGCTTTATGGCAATATGCACATAATCTTTTGGCATTTCTTCGGGGAATTTATCGAACCACTCGATGACGATGATGCTTTTTAGATCTTCTGTATATTCATAAAACCCGATGTCATAAAGTTCTTCGGCAACTGTTAAACGATAGAGATCAAAATGTAAAATACGAATTTTTCCTCCATATATATTGAGTAAATTAAAAGTCGGACTCGTCACCTCGCCTAAAAAGCCTAAGCCGCGTGCTAAACCGCGTACGAAAAGTGTCTTTCCTGCGCCTAGATCGCCTGAGAGGGCAAAGACTGCGCCACGAGGACAGATCGCCCCGATGCGCTTGGCGATGGCTGTTGTTTTTGCAGGCGATGGTGTGTTTATTGTAAAAATATCGATCACCTCTTTTTTAGCTATGCCAGCTTGCAAGCAATTCCAGTGCGGCTTTTTCTACATCGTTTGCGGCTGCAACGGCTGAGATAACGAAAAAGCCTGCCGCACCGGCTTTTTTGATAGCTTTAAGATCGCCGGCTTTTACACCGCCGCCGACGATGACGGGTATGGGCATTTTTTGGGCGAAAGCTTTGATGTCTGTAAGATCGCGCACGACGAAGCGACCGTTTTTTTCGATGCCGGCATCCGGTTTTGATGCTGTGTGATGCAATGGGCCGGTGCCGATGTAGTCGGCGGCTGCTAAGTCTTTTGGCGCGATATTTGGCAGATCCTCTGGATGCGCTGATAGACCGATGATAGCATTTTCGCCAAGATGAATACGACAAAGATGCGCCGCGATGTCTTTTTGCCCCACATGAACGCCTGCGACGGCGATGCCTGCCGCTCGCGCCGCAAGAGCTACATCAAGGCGATCATTTACCAAAAGCGGCACCGTGCTCGCTTTGCCGGCTTCTTTGATCGCTTGTGCTGCTTCTTTTAAAAGCGAGATTTGCGTGCGTGCGTCAGTGTCTTTAGCGCGAAGCTGTACCATGGTAAAGCCGGATGCTACGGCAGCTTTTATGATCTTAGAGATGTTTCGCCCCTTCGTATCGTTAGGACCGATGACGAGATAGGCTGTGACGGAAAAAGGGGGGCGTGCGTTAGTATTTTGTAAGGGAAAATCCATGAAAGTCGCTCCTTTTTGCCGATTTTGCTGCAAGTTTATCGGTATTTTTTTAGCTGCGGTCGCTTGCCAGCACCAGCGCATAGATAGAAGCGGCGCCGGCTTGTTTAAGAACGTCTGCACAAGCAGAAAGTGTCGCGCCTGTCGTCAATATGTCGTCAAGCAGCAAGATGCGTTTAGCGTAGATTTGTTCTTTGGCAGCTTTATCGCAAAGAGCAAAGGCGCCGCGCACGTTTTTTATGCGAGCTTTTTTAGTTAAGCTATATTGTGGGCTAGTCGCACGCGTTCTCTTGAGTGGTTGAAAAATGGGAATATGCTGCTCTTTTACCCAGTCGGCAAAGATCCGTTCTGTTTGGTTAAAGCCGCGTTCTTTTTGTCGTGTGGCATAAAGCGGCAAAAAAACGGCATAATCTACAGATAAAAGCTCTGCCGGCAGCTTCGCTGCTTTTAATGCTGTATAAATAAAGGGCAGGGTGCTACTTTTACCGCGATATTTCAGATCGCGTATTAAAGCGCCGAGTGCGTCTTTATATGTGCCGATAGCCCATGCGTCGGTTAGCGCTGTTTCTTGATAAAGCGCCAGGCGATGCGGTCTTACAGCGCGCGAAAGACAAGGCGCACACCAATCGCCGCGTCTTTTGACATAAGCTTTGCATAAAGGACAATAAGAAGCAAAGATCAAAGACACGCCGGCATCGTAAAGGGCGAAAAGCCACGCTAAATTTATCAAGAAAGCAGCGGATTTTCGCCATCCGCGCCGACTAGACGCTCGGCAAGCAGGCTGTAGCGTCGCCGCGTCTTATCGTTAGATATTGCTTGATATAGCGCCGCTTTTTTGCCGAGCAGCACGACTTTTTGGCGTGCGCGTGTTACTGCTGTGTAAAGAAGGGTTCTTTGCAGCATGATGCGGTGCGAAAAAACGAGCGGCAAGATGATTACGGGATATTCGCTGCCTTGGCTCTTATGAACGCTCATGGCGTAGGCAAGCGTTAGCTGATGTAGCTCGTTTGGCTTGTAAGTTGCCGTAAGATCGTCTAAATAGCGCACTGATACGCCATCTGTCGACACGTCGTAAATAAAGCCGATATCGCCATTAAATACACCCTTGGTGTAGTCGTTTTTCATCTGCATGACCTTATCGCCGACACGAAAGGTCGTCGCTGCGCCGCTAAACTCCGCTTTTTCTGGCGCAGGCGGATTAAGCGCCGCCTGTAAGAGCCTATTTAGATTGTCAACGCCGCACGGCATACGGTGCATGGGTGAAAGCACCTGCACCGCTTCTAAAGCATCAAAGCCCTCGCGAGGCAATTCATCTTTACAAAGCGATACAATGCGCCGCGCCGCGCTTTCTTCGTCAGCCATCTCAAAAAACTCAAAGTCGCCGCCAATGTAAACTTTGGGCATAAAACCGCGATTGATCGCGTGCGCGTTCAAAATAATCGTACCTTCCCCACTTTGACGAAAGACCTCTTGTAAGCGTACGCTTGGCACAACTTTTGAGCGCAATATGTCTTTTAAGACAGCGCCGGGACCTACGGCAGGGAGTTGATCGACATCGCCGACTAAGACGACACGCCCCCCTTCCGGTACAGCATCTAAAAAATGCTCCATCAGCACAATATCCATCATCGACACTTCGTCTAAAATGACGGCATCAGCTGTAAGCGGTGCATCTGCATTCTTTTCAAAAAGGCTAGCCCCATCAGCGTCGATGCCTTGCGCCCCTAAGAGCCGATGTACTGTTTCGGCTCTTCGTCCCGTCGCTTCTGAAAGACGCTTTGCCGCCCGTCCCGTCGGCGCACCTAAAAGTACACTAAGCCCTTGACTTTCTAAGACGGCGATCATGGCGCGAATGACTGTCGTCTTGCCTGTGCCAGGGCCTCCTGTCAGCACGAACACTGCATGATTTAACATAGCGGCGATGGCCTTACGCTGCTCAACGGCGAGCGTTATGGCGGCTTTTTTTTCTAAATCTGCAACAATCGCTGCCGCATCATCTTCTTTTAGCACCATCTTTTTTTGCTGCAAGAAAAAAAGAATCTCTGCCGTACGCTTTTCTGCGCGATAAAGCCACGAAGGATAAATAAACGTATCGGCGCCGATTTCTTCAATAAAGAGCTTTTCAGCGGCGATTTGTGCATCTAAGACACGGCGCACATCATCGGCATCTACTTCTAAGAGTTTTGCGCTATGCTCTATCAAGGGGGCTTTTGGCATAAAGCAATGTCCTTGCTGTGCTATTTGATAAAGCGCGTGGTCGATGCCGGCTATGATGCGCTCTTTGCTGTTTTTGGCAATGCCGGTACTTTTGGCAATCGCATCTGCCGTTAAAAAGCCGATACCGCTGATGTCACGCGCCAGTCGGTAGGGATGATTTTTCATTACCTCAACGGCAAAAGAGCTATATTTTTCAAATATACGAGCGCCATACGCGCCTGATATGCCGTGCGTTTCAAGCCACAGCATGACCTCTCGCATCTCTGATTGCTCTACATAAGAGGCATGAATCTTTGCGGCGAGATTTTTGCCGATGCCTGTGACCTCTATAAGCTGTGTGGGCTTTTTTTCGATTATCAAGAGAGTATCTTTGCCGAATTTTTGCACTAAGCGATGCGCCATCGCCTTGCCGACGCCTAAAATCGCACCTGAGGCGAGGAAACGCTCGATCCCTTTTAGGCTCGTCGGTGCTTTGACATGAACGCTTGTCGCCTTAAACTGCTCGCCAAAGCGCCGATGGCGCACCCATTCGCCTGTAAGCGTCAACTCTTGTCCGATGAGCGGCGCCGGTGCGTTTGCCGTCACCGTCACCAAAGTGCGCTGCTTAGATGACTTTAGGCGAAAGACGCAAAATTCTCCTTTAGGCGCAGCAAAGACGATATTTTCCACCGTCCCTTCAAGCGATCTCATAATACACCTCCTAGCGCGTGCAAAGCGTCTCTAGTCAAAAAGCATCTCCCAGCTTTCGTAGCACTCGTCAAGCTCTTTTTCTTTTGAAGCGTAAAGTAAAGCGATCGCAGCGCTCTTTTTTGGATCGCTTTGTACTTTAGAGTCATTCATCTCAAATTCCAATCCCTTTAGCTCTGCCTCTTTCATGGCGATCTCCGCCTCTTTTCGTGCAATCATCTCGCGGCGTTTGGCATCAGAAAGAGTCGCTAGGCGTAAACTTTGCTCTTTGCCGGTCGCCGCATTCTTTTTTGTAAGCGTTTGGTAAGCGTACGGCATCGTTTTTTTTGGTGCATCGACAGCCTTTTTCTTAGCGTTTGGCGATTTTTCTTTTGCTACTTTATAAACTTCTTTTTTCGGCAAATTCTTCTTTACGCGATAATAGCTATAATTACCTTCATATTCTTTTAGTCTGCCGTCTTTTAGCTCTATCGTCTTATTAGTGACCTTATCAAGAAAATAGCGATCATGAGAAACGACGATGAACGCGCCTGAAAATGCTGCCAAAGCCTTTTCTACAGCCTCACGGGCAGCAATATCTAAATGGTTCGTCGGCTCGTCGAGCACGAGGAAATTTGCGCCCGTTAGCATAAGTTTTAAAAAGGTAAGCCGCGCTTTTTCACCGCCTGAAAGATCGCCGATGCGGCGAAATACATCGTCGCCATGAAAGAAAAACGCGCCAAGGTATTTACGCGCCCTATCTTCGGCGATGCCAAAAGCAGCGTTTAATTCATCTAGCAACGTATTTTCAAAATTTAGACCTTCATGCTGCTGCGAAAAATAACCGATTTTTACGCGGCTTCCGATTTTTACGCGACCTGCGGTCGGCTTTAGATCACCTAAGAGTATGCGTAGCAACGTCGTCTTGCCGGCGCCGTTTGCCCCGACGATAGCGCAGGCATCTTGACGGCGCACGAGAAAAGACGCTTTAAAAAGCACCGTCTGCTCGCCAAAGCTAAAGCTAACATCGTCTAGCTCTGCTACACGCTCGGCGCACTCAGAGGGCGAAGGAAAGCAAAAGCTTTTAAAACGTGCAGCTTCTTCTTCCGGTACGATAAGGTCTAAACGGCGAAGCTGACTTTCGCGTCCTCGCGCCTGTTTCGCCTTGATGCCGGCGCGATAACGACTGATATATGCTTTCGTGCGGCGAATATGCTCTTGCTGCTTTTCATAAGCGGTGCGAAGCGATTTTTGCCGCTCATCATGCACTTTTTTAAAATAGGTGTAGTTACCGGCGTATGCCGTTACTTTACCGCCTCTAAGGTAAAGAATATTAGTCGCCACGCGATCTAAAAAGAAGCGATCATGGGAAATAAGCACAACGCCGCCCTTATACTCGCGCAAAAATTCCTCAAGCCACTCGATCATCTGTATATCTAAATGATTCGTCGGCTCATCGAGAAAAAGAAAATCAGGCGCGCGCAAAAGAGCTTTAGCAAGACAAATGCGCGTTCGCTGACCGCCTGAAAAATGGCGCACATCCTTGGAAAAATCATCTTTTGTAAAACCTAGACCGAAAGCCACTCGACGGATTTGACTTTCCAACGAATAGCCGCCCAAATGCTCGAACTCGTCTGCGATGCGCCCGTATAGTAAAAGCTGCGCTGCCTCGCCGCTAGCTTCGATCGCCTGCTCTAAGACGCGCTTTTTTTCGCCAAGCGCTATGACATCGGCAAAAACGCGGCGCAACTCATCATATAGCGTACCTTCGCCAAACGTCGCCTGCTGCTCGACATAGCCGATCACCGCACCGTCGTCAAACTGCACCTTGCCGGCATCTACATCCTCTTTACCTAACAGACAGCGCAGCAAAGTCGTCTTGCCGGCGCCGTTTGCACCAACTAAGCCCACACGCTCGCCTAAGCGAATTTCAAACGACACATCACGAAAAATTTCTTGTATACCAAAAGCTTTAGAAAGACCGATTACTTTCATCTAAAACTCCTTTTAAGAAAGCAATTATAAATAATAAATCGCATACAAAAACACTGCTTTGCATACTGTAGATAACATTTCATTTATTCTAATACAAAAGTATAACAAAAAAAAACAGCCGTAGCAATAAACGCCGATAGAGCTGTAAAATTTCAAGCTGCGAATTTACTTTTGCACCAAACCCTTACAACAAAAATAAACCAACCGACTTCAATAAAGCATGACAGTTGTCAGTGCAGAGTTTTTTTGTTATACTTGTAGTCGATAAAGGTGTTTTTGAAAGAAAATAAGGAGGTTTACTTATGGCAGAAAATACAGCTCCGCTAGTAACCAGCAACGAAGGATTAGGCTCTGTTCGCGTTGCCGATGAAGTTGTAAGCGTTGTCGCAGGGCTTGCAGCGATGGATGTCGATGGTGTCGCCGGCATGAGTGGCGGACTCATCGGCGGTATAGCTGACATACTTGGACATAAGAATTTTTCAAAAGGTGTCAAGGTCGAAGTCGGAGAGCAAGAAGCAGCCGTCGATCTCTCTATCGTCGTGACTTACGGCGTAGACATCCACCAAGTCGCCACCGAGGTACAAAAGAACGTGCGTCGTGCCATCGAAACCATGACAGGTCTAAAGGTCATCGAAACGAACGTACAGGTACAAGGTGTCGTTTTCCCGAAAGAAGAGTCGAAAGAGCCTGCCGCACGCGTGCGCTGACGAAAAACTCCATGGCGCAATATGCCCATGGAGTTTTTTTAAAACATATAATCACATTACGAAAGGAAGTTTTTATGCAGATAAAGCTAAGAGACATCACGTTAGCGATCTTATTGACCTGCATCACCTGCGGTTTTTACTGGCTTTATTGGATGTATCGGCTGACAGATGAGATTCACGCGCTTTCAGATAAGCCACGCACGCCTAAAGGCAGCACTGTCGTACTTTATACAGTTCTTACCTGCTCACTTTACTTTTACTACTGGCTATACAATATAGGTAGTGAGCTTGTAGAGCTTCGTCGTGCAAACGGTTTTCCCGCTGACTCTGTTGCAAGCAAGATCTATGATATTGTAAACATCGCCATGGCGTTTTTATACATCATTTTGATGTCGCTAAGATACGCCGTTGAAGGCATTTTCACAGAAATTGCACAAGAAGAAACGCTCTTAGAAAATACATACGACGTTGAAGCTGCTATAGGATTTTTCATCTTGATGTTTATGGCTGAAATTCTCTTTTTGCTCGTCGTTCAACTCGTCTTTAGCATCATATGCATCTTAGCCGTTCATAAAAGCAAGAATGATAGCCCTGTGCTAATTTATATGCTTATGGCGCTTCTTCGCACCAACGCCTTTACTATCTCGTTTTTGCAACATTCTCTAAACGATTTTTTGCAAAAAAAAGACATGGGTAGCCTCGCTTTAAATACACCTGCCGCGAGCGTTTGTTCGCCGAAACAGGATCTTTAATTTTCACTTAAAAGCCAAATACGCATACAACTTTTAGATAAAAACAGAAAGGACATTTTCGATGACGAAAAAAAATATTGCCCTTGCGCTCGTACTTTCTTTTATCACGCTCGGCATTTATGCTATATATTGGATTTATACCATCACCGAAGATGCACATATAGCAGCCGGTCAGCGCACGACCTCTTCAGGCGGCAAGGTCATTCTCTTTCATATCCTAACCTGCGGTCTTTATAGCTTTTATTGGCTCTACAAGATTGGTGAAGCTATCGTCATAGCAAAAGAAAGACGCTTTATGCTGACAGATCGAAACTTGCCCATCATCTATCTCGCCCTTGCACTTTTTGGCTTTGGCGTTGTAAGCTATGCTCTAATGCAAAATGCACTAAATGAGATCGTCGATCACGACGCGACAGGTGAACAGGATACGCTCATCGTGCAAGATACGACGACGATCGATCTAAAAAAGACGCTTTAATAAATCATGAATCAGCAAAAAAGAAAAGAGCCAACCGCTAGCGGACGGCTCTTTTTGGCTTTTAAGATGATCGGTAAAGAAAAAGAAAGCTGCAAAGGCTTAAAAACACGCGCTAAAAGCGTCTTTAAGCGTTATATGCTGCTTATTGCTATAGGCATCGCCTACATGGTCTTTTGCCGCACGACGGGACTTAGCCTATCTTGCCCTTTTCATGCGCTAACAGGACTGGACTGCCCCGGCTGCGGCATCACGCGGCTTTTTCTTTCGCTTGCCGAAGGCGATCTTACAGGTGCATTTTTGGCAAACGAAGCTTTGTTTATTTGTGGTCCTTTTTTACTGGCGATGCTCTTTTTTCAAGATCTTCATTGGATTTTTTACAGTGAAAAAAAAGAATTGCCACGCTCTTTCGTTTGCTTTTTGCTCATAGTGTTTGCACTTTTTACGATCTGGCGCAATTTTTTTAAGTAAGGAGATAAGTTCAAATTTCTAGCAAACGATCTGCTGCTTTTTGTAGCGAAAAGCCTTGGCTTTATGCCAAAGCTGGCAAAAAGAGAGCAAAACGACCGCTGCATCTGCTATTGGCACGGCTAGCCATGCGCCCGTTAGATGGAAAAAGTGCGGTAGAACCAAAAGGCAGATCGTGATAGCCAAGAGGTTTCGCATAAAAGAGAGAATGGCTGAAATTTTGCCGTTAGAAAGCGCTGTAAAAAAGCCTGCCGCAAAAATATTAAAGCCGCAGAGCAAAAAGCTCCACGAAAAAAGCTCAAAGCCGCTAAGAGTAAGCGTGTAGACATGGCTGGCGGATGGTAAAAAAAGTGCGATTAAAGGTGCGGCAAATATATGCGCCGCCGCAAAAGACAAGATGCCAACAAAGAATATGATGCCGAGCGATAAACGCAAAAGCCGCAAGATTTCACCATAGCCGTTTGCGCCGAATTGGTAGGAGAAAATAGGAGCCACACCGTTTGAAAAGCCTACAAATACTGCCGTTAAAAGCATCTCGGCATATAAAATGACACTTATCGCCGCAACGCCGTCGGCGCCTGCGTAAAAAAATGTCACGCGGTTAAACAGATAGGTCGTAATGCCGATAGAAAGCTGCGTTACCATTTCCGAAGAGCCGTTATAAAATGCTTGGAACATGGGATAAAAAGCGAAGCGAAAGCGTGCAAAAGAAAGTGTGCGGCTATAGCATGAAAAGTAAAATAGACCGATAACAGCTGCGATGACATCTGAAAGCCCTGTAGCAAGACCTGCGCCGAAGATGCCCATACCTAAGCGTGCTAAAAACAGATAGTCAAGCCCGATATTAAAAAGCCCTGCTAAAAGTGATACGAAAAAGCCTTGCATAGGTCTGCCGTCGGCGATGTAGAAAGCATTAAAAATGATCATCAATGTGACAAAAGGCGCAAAAGCGATATTTGATACAAGATAAGAATAACAGTCGTCATAAAGTTCCGGTGAAGCGCCTAAGAGCAGCAAGAGCGGCTCGATAAAGAAAATTACCGTGCCGGAAAGCAGCGCACCGAGTACGGCACCTATCGCTGCAATTAAGCTAAAGTGTGCGTTAGCAAGCGTTAGATCGCCTTCGCCGAGCGTTTTGGCAACAAGCGCGGAGCCGCCCGCTGCAAGCATGATGGCGATGCCAAAGACGAGATTTAGCGTGGGATAGACAATGTTTGAAGCGGCAAGCGCAAGACTTCCTGCATAACGGCCGATGAAAATGCCGTCTGTCAGCGTATAGATGGAAATGACGAGCATCACACCGACAGACGGCGCTGCAAAACGCAGCAAACTGCCAAGATGAAAATGCTTTTCTAGGGCATTCATGAAAATTCTCCTTTATTTATGACCGAATCTCTTTGATTTACATTGTAAGCTACATCATAGGTGCGATGTCAAGCCTTAGATAGCAAACTACACGCACAAAAAGCCGCTTTATAGATAAAAGCGCGCTCTCCTTCGTAAAAATGAGCAAATCAGTCCGCTCCTTTGGCTTGACCTCTTGCATTTTCATGGTAGAATGTTATCAAATGCTTTAAAGAGAATTTTTCGCAGAAAGTAAGATGAGCTAAAAGGAGAAATTTTATGCAAATTAAAGGCTTGACGGATGAACAAGTTCTTGCCTTACGAGAAAAGTATGGCACGAACGGCATTACCGAGCAGCAAAGTGAGGGTTTTTGGGAAAAACTCAAGGGGAGTTTTGACGATCCGATCATTAAAATTCTTTGCGTTGCGCTTGCCATCAATGTCATTTTTGCTTTTTTAGGGCAAGTTGCGTGGTACGAATCGGTAGGCATCGCGCTAGCGGTGATTTTAGCGACGACGGTTGCGACATATTCTGAATATCAAAACGAGAATGCTTTCCAAAAGTTACAAGAAGAAGCATCTCTTATCAAGTGCAAGGTCTACAGAAACGGGATATTAACGGAAATTGCCATTGATGAGATCGTCATGGGTGATTTCGTGCTTTTGCAGACAGGCGATAAGATTCCGGCAGACGGCGTGATCTATGACGGCTCGATCCAAGTCGATCAGTCTGTCTTAAACGGTGAGGCAAAAGAGGCGACTAAGACGCCGGCAGCAAAAGGCGATGAAGAAGCGGCGCAAAGCTTAGATTTTCTTCATCCACATAAAGTGTTTCGCGGCGCGGTCGTCTGCGGCGGCAACGCTGTGATGCAAACGACGACGCTTGGCGACAAGACGCTTTACGGTAAGATCGCAGGCGAATTGCAGACAGATGAAGAGCGCGATACGCCGCTGAAGGTAAAGCTGTCCAATCTTGCAAAGCAGATCAGTAATTTCGGCTACATCGGCGGCATCGCGATTGCCGTCGCTTTGATGTTTGAGCGCATAGTCTTTCATAACGGCTTTGATCTGGCGCGAATCTTGGCGTACTGCTCAAACTGGCTTGTACTGGCAAACGATCTTGTCGATGCTGTGATGCTTGCCGTCATCATCATCGTCGTTGCGGTGCCGGAGGGCTTGCCGCTGATGATCGCTATAGTTTCAGCGCAAAATATGGGCAAGATGCTAAAAGATAATGTGTTGGTGCGCAAAATATCGGGCATCGAAACAGCCGGCAGCTTAAACATTCTTTTTAGCGATAAAACAGGCACAATAACGAAGGGACAGCTTGAAGCCGTCGCCTTTGTTGACGGGCAAGCAAAGCAATTTGCCGCCTATAAAGAGCTTGGCGCAGGGCTTCAAAAGCTGGTAAATCTAAGCGTGCGTTACAATACGAGCGCCGTCATAAACGGCAAAGAGGCTGTCGGCGGCAACGCGACAGAGCGAGCGATATTTGGCTTCGTTGCCTTAGATAGTGAAGAAATGAATGAAACGATCAAAAATGCCGTGCCGTTTAACAGTAAAAATAAATATTCGCTCTCAGAAGTTGCAGGCGATTACAATATGACCTTAGCTAAGGGTGCGCCGGAAAAGCTTCTGGCACTTTGTGACTCTTATTATGATGAGAACGGCGAAAAAAAGCTGCTTACAAATCCTGCGGCGATTACAGACTGTATCGACGCCTTAGCGGCGCGTGCCATCCGCGTTTTAGCCCTCGCCGTTTACGAAGGAGCTATCCCGGAAGACGGCGCTTTACCTAAAAGCGGTCTTATATTTGTCGGCGCCGTCGGTATTCGCGACGAGGTGCGCCCGGAGTCTATCGAAGCAATCAAAAGCGTACATAGTGCCGGCGTGCAGGTCGTCATGATAACAGGCGACCGACAAGATACGGCAAGCGCGATCGCCAAAGAAGCGGGTCTTTTGCAAAAAGATGATGATGTCATCATGACGAGCGACGAACTTGCCGCGCTGGATGATGCGGCGCTAAAAGCTCTCTTGCCGCGCCTTCGCGTCGTAGCGCGTGCGCTGCCGACAGATAAAAGCCGCCTCGTGCGTCTGGCGCAGGAAATGAACTTAGTCGTAGGCATGACAGGCGACGGGGTCAACGATTCGCCGGCATTAAAGAAAGCTGATGTAGGCTTTGCCATGGGCGGCGGCACGGAAGTTGCCAAAGAAGCAAGTGAGATCGTTATTTTAGATGATAATTTTCAGTCGATCGGTCGCGCCATCTTATACGGTCGCACGATTTATAACAGCATCCGCAAATTCATTGTGTTCCAGCTGACGATAAACGTCGCCGCCGTCTTCATTTCCTTCGTCGCACCGCTTTTAGGCATGGATACGCCGCTATCTATCACGCAATTTTTGTGGATAAATCTCGTCATGGATACTTTGGCGGCGCTCGCGTTTGGCGGTGAGCCGGCGCTTCGTCGCTTCATGAAAGAACAGCCTAAAGCGCGAGATGAAAACATCATCAGTAAATATATGGTATCTGCCATCGGCGTCAGCTCTTTATGGTGCTTTTTACTTAGCCTTTTCTTCCTTATGAGCGATGCAGCTCATGCCTATTTTCGCCCCGACGAAGCAAATCATTACCTCTTGACGGGCTACTTTGCGTTCTTTATCTTCATGGCGGTATTTAACGCCTTTAATGCGCGTACCGATGAAAAGAATCTTTTTGACAACATCACACAAAATCAAGGGTTTTTGCGTGTCATGGGGCTTATTGTAATAGTGCAGATAGCAATGACCTATTTAGGCGGCGAGATCTTACATTGTTATGGCTTGACGCTTAGAGAATGGACATTTGTACTCGCGCTTGCAATTACTATTGTGCCAATTGATCTGATTAGAAAAGCGATTGTAGCAAAAGCATAGGAGTATGAAAAACGCGGATTCGCTAAAGACGCTCAGATTTATGTAAATGCGTCACGATGGGCGATGGAATGTATCCGTGCTTCTTGAAGGCGGCTTTGGTAAAAAGCACCGATGTCGCCTGTTTTTTTTAACGCAGGAGGGATACAGCATACAAATGAATATCTGCAAGGGACAAAAGATAGATCTGACGAAGAATAACCGAGCGTTAAAGAGCATACTCGTCGGCATGGGTTGGCAGGCGAACGCGGCGTTAGATCTTGATACGGCAGCATTTTTGCTTGCGGCGCAGGGAAAAGTCGCGAGCGATGCGGACTTCGTCTTTTATGGCAATGCGCGTCATGTGTCGGGAGCGGTTGAATATATCGAGGCGCCAATCGCTGATGATCGCCGACAAGTGCGCGTGGATCTGGTCGCTTTGCCCACCGCTATTGAAAAGATCGCTTTGACTTTGACGATCTACGATGCAAACGCGCGGCGCCAAAATTTCGGGCAGGTTCAAGGCGCGTATATCCGTATCCTCGATGCGACAAGCGGCAGTGAGCTTTTGCGCTATGATCTCGGCGCGAACTTTTCCGTAGAAACAGCGATTGTTGTCGGCGAACTTTACCGCTACAAGGGCGAGTGGAAGTTTAACGCCGTCGGCGCAGGGTATCAAGGCGGTTTAGAAGCGCTTTGCAAAAGTTTCGGCATCGAAGTAAGCGCAGGAGAGGGCGCACCTGCACCTTCTCCACCGCCTGCACCTTCTCCTACCCAACGCGCTTTGCTAAACCGCGGACGAGATGGCGCACCTATCCGACATCAACCGCTGAATTTCGGCAGAAACAGCACGCCACCTATGAACACGGCATCGACCGCACCGAAGAAGATCGAACTAAAAAAAGGGCAAAAGGTCAATCTGATCAAGGAAGGCGGACTTGGCGAAATTTCCATCAATCTCAACTGGCATCAGCAGCCAAAGGCAAAGGATTCGGGGTTTTTCGCATCTATCTTTGGTAGCGGCGGCAATACGGGCGGCATCGATCTTGATCTCGGCTGCCTTTATGAGTTAAAAAACGGCGGCAAGGGCTGCGTGCAGGCACTCGGCGCTGCCTTTGGCAACCTCTCGCAGCGTCCTTGGATCGCGCTTGACGGCGACGATCGCACGGGCAGCAACGCCGCCGGCGAAACGCTGCGCGTCAACGGCAAGATGGCAGCAAAGATCAAGCGCATCCTCGTCTACACCTTCATCTACGACGGCATTGCCAACTGGCAGCAAGCAGACGGTGTCGTGACCGTCAAATGCCCGGGCAGCCCCGACATCATCGTACGCATGGACGAATACGGCTCGTCAAAGGGTATGTGCGCCATCGCCATGCTTGAAAACATCAACGACACGTTTAGCGTCGAAAAGCTCGTGCATTTTTTTCATGGCCACAAGGATATGGATAAGGCGTATCGTTGGGGGCTTCGCTGGACGAAGGGCAGCAAGGATTAAGTAAGAGCCGCCAGCAAAGAAAAACGCAAGAAGAGATCTAGAGTAAGCCTTAGGGAAATTTTTCTTTGTAAAATGAAGGGAAAAAGCGTCGGTAAGGCGAATACCTTTGTATGTTAATTATTTCATTAACATATAGATTCAAAAAGAAATATCAAGGAGGCAGCATCTTATGAGTGTAAATCTGCAAAAAGGGCAGAAGGTAAATTTAAAAAAATCAGATGGTCAGTCACTATCGTACATTCGTATCGGGCTAGGCTGGGATCCTGTTACGCAGGAAAAAAGCGGCTTTTTGGGTTCGCTCTTTGGTAGCTCTGCACCTGATATTGACTGTGATGCAAGCGTTATCGCCTGCAAGGGCGGTCGTCTGGCGGCATTTGGCGATGTCGTTTACTTTGGAAACCTCAAACATTCATCAGGTGCTATCATCCACACGGGCGACAACTTGACAGGCGAGGGCGACGGTGACGATGAGCAGATCCTTGTCGATTTACCAAAGATACCCGACGCTTACGATAAATTGGTATTTGTCGTTAATATCTACGATTGTAAATCGCGAAAGCAAGATTTTGGCATGATCAAAAATGCTTTTATTCGTATTTGCGATGAAAATACAGGCGCGGAATTTTGTCGCTACAACCTATCAGAAAATTACGCCGGCATGACGGCGATGATCTTTGGTGAGCTTTATCGCCACCAAGGCGAATGGAAGTTTAACGCCATCGGGCAAGGAACAAAGGATACGGGGCTAAAAGATTTATCAAAGCACTATCAGTAAGACATCATGCCATTAAGGCTTGATATAAGAAGCGGCACACTGGTGCCTTGCTTGAAAAGCACAGCTTTATGCGGCTTTTGCAGCTATCTGTAAGGAGGAACATTATGGCGATCAGTTTAAAAAAAGGACAAAAAGTTGAGTTAACGAAGACGAATCCCGGACTATCCAAGCTTTTGATTGGTCTTGGTTGGGATACGAATAAGTACGACGGCGGCACTGATTTCGATCTCGATGCCTCGGCATTCTTGCTTGGTGCTAACGAAAAGGTCACGAGTGATGCTGACTTTGTGTTCTACGGTAACCTAAAGCACGCTTCAGGCGGCGTTGAGCATACGGGCGATAACTTGACAGGCGAGGGCGAGGGCGACGATGAGCAGCTAAAAGTTGACCTTTCCAAGGTACCGGCATCCATCGACAAGATCGACTTTACAGTAACGATCTACGAGGCAGACGAGCGAAAGCAAAACTTCGGGCAGGTGTCAAACGCTTTTATTCGCGTCGTCAACGAAGCTACAGGTGAAGAGCTCATTCGCTTTGACTTAGGCGAAGATTTCTCAGTCGAAACGGCAGTTGTCGTCGGTAGACTCTATCGCCAAGGCACTGAGTGGAAATTTAACGCGGTCGGCGCAGGCTACAGCGGCGGACTAAGTGCGCTTGGCAAGGCGTACGGCGTCAATATCTAAGGAGTCGCTCTTTAGTATGGCATCAGGAAAAAGCCTCAAGGCATGAGCCTTGGGGCTTTCCCATAGAAAAGAGGTACGATGATGGAATACAAGATCTTATACCCGGAAGCCTTTCCTGTAGTTGAATGTTACTTGCGCCAAGGAGAAGCAATCAAGGCAGAATCTGATGCAATGATCGCTATGGATGCAACAGTTGATGTCGAAGGCAAGATGGAAGGCGGCGTTTTAGGCGGCATCATGCGCCGCGTCTTTACGGGCGAGAGCTTTTTCATGCAGCGTCTTGTGGCATCGCGCGGTGCCGGCAAGGTGCTTTTTGGGCATCCCTTGCCGGGCGGCATCATGGATGTATCCTTAGACGGCTCTTATGGCATGATCGTGCAAAAAGGCGGCTTTCTTGCAGCAGAAGAAAGCATCAATGTCGATTCAAAGATGCAGGGGCTTATGCAGGGGCTTTTTTCGCAAGAGGGCTTTTTCCTCTTGAAGCTGACAGGTAAGGGCATCGCTTTTGTAAGCAGCTACGGTGTCATTCACTGCATAAACCTTGAGGCAGGAGAAGAAGTCATCATTGATAATGGGCATTTAGTCGCCTGGCCGGACTATATGAATTACAAGATAGAAAAAGCATCAAACGGCTGGATTTCAAGCGTCATGTCGGGTGAATGTTTAGTATGCCGCTTCAAAGGGCCAGGTCCGGTACTTATTCAGACAAGAAATCCCGAAGGCTTTGAAACATGGATTAGAGAAATGGTAAAAAAGGACGGTAAATGATATGGCGATAAATCTTTCTAAAGGACAGCGCGTGAGTCTTGATAAGGGTATGAAAATGGCGTTGATAGGTCTGGGTTGGGACGTTAATCAGTATGACGGCGGCGCAGATTTTGATCTTGATGCCTCGGCATTTTTGCTTGGCGCAAACGGTAAAGTGCGTAAAGACGAGGATTTTATTTTCTATGGCAATCTTGACAGCTCCGACGGCTCTGTGCATCATACGGGCGATAATTTAACAGGCGAGGGCGAAGGCGATGATGAAGTTTTGATCATTGACTTTGCCAAAGTGCCGCCTGATATAGATAAGATCGCCATCACCGTGACGATTTACGATGCGACAGTGCGAAAGCAAAACTTCGGGCAGGTGTCAAATGCTTATGTGCGCGTCGCACACATGGCAAATGCACAGGATATGCAAGGCACAGAGGTTTTGCGATACAACCTCGTGGAAGATTTTTCGATAGAAACGGCACTAGTCGTCTGCGAAATCTATCGAAATAACGGTGAGTGGAAGTTTAACGCTGTCGGCGCAGGCTATAAAGGCGGCTTAGAAGCTCTCTGCCGCGCTTATGGTGTAAATGTCTGATGAAACGGGGGCAAAGCCTCCAAGCTTTTTAGAGGGTATCTAAGCAGTATGGAGGTTTTAGCCCGCATGAACGACAGGGAAATCTTGCAATACAAAGTAGGGGGGCTTCTTTATATGCCCGCCTATCAGGAAAATATCGTAGAAAAGCTTCATAAGAAAAATACAGCGTGCTTTACCAGCATCTGTTTTTGCTTGGAAGATGCGATAAAAGATACGGCGGTTGAAGCGGCAGAATGTGCTTTGCGTAAGAATCTTAAAAGATTGCAGACGATCTACGAAGATAAAGAGCAGCAAAAGCCACTTCTTTTTGTGCGTGTAAGAACAGCGGCGCATCTAGCGCATTTTCTCGACTTTGTCGGCGCAGCCGGCGATGTTTTGACAGGCTACGTTTTGCCGAAAGTAAGCCTTGAAAACGTCGAAGCCTATATGAAATTGCTCCATGTCAAAAGCTGCGGCAAAAGACAATATATCATGCCTGTTTTAGAAAGCCCGTCTATTGCCGATATTAAGAGCCGCACTGCTGTTTTAGGCGAACTAAAAGCTATCTTTGATGCACATAAGGAATATATTTTAAATATTCGCGTTGGCGGCAACGATTTTAGCAACCTCTACGGTATTCGTCGCTCGATCACGCAGACGATTTATGATGTCGGTGTTGTGCGCGACATTTTAATTGACATATTAAACACCTTTGCACAAGACTACATTGTATCAGGACCTGTCTGGAATTATTTTGGCGACGATCCAAAAGCTGCATGGGCGTTAGGGCTAAAGAAGGAATTAGAGCTTGATCACTTAAACGGCTTTATCGGCAAGACAGCCATTCACCCGGCGCAGCTACCCTTTATCGCAGACAGCCTAAAGGTAGCGCGTGCCGACTATGAGGATGCAAAGATCATCTTAGACTGGCAAGACGAAAAGGCAGGCGTTAAAAAAAGTTTTGACGGCACGCGCATGAATGAGGTCAAGACACACAAAAAGTGGGCAAGACGCACACTTTTGCTGGCACATATTTATGGCACGACAGATGAAGGTGCGGCGCACGCTGCTTTTTACAAAGGATAAGGGGAAGTTTTATGCGTGTATGGTTCAATCATTGGTTTAGTACGGCGTATCATTTGATCGAAAAGATGCGAGAAGGAGCGCCCGAACAATGTACCTTCGTTGCTTCAAGTGCCAATCCCCATGCACTTTATCGCCTTGTCGCCGACGAATGGCAC
The DNA here is from genome assembly GCA_963544755.1 of uncultured Selenomonas sp. Taxonomy (GTDB): domain Bacteria; phylum Bacillota; class Negativicutes; order Selenomonadales; family Selenomonadaceae; genus Selenomonas. Next base: position 87,605 of record CAUUGH010000001.1, read on the forward strand.
CAAGAGCCGCCGCTTCTTGCTGCAGATGAATATGTAGAATATTGTTTAGAATTTTGCAAAGAGCAGCAAATCGACATATTCTTTCCCTACCGAGAGCTTACACGTTTATCCCGTTACAGCGAAGAATTTCGTGCAGCAGGTACAATTTTAGCAGTAGGAAGCGACTATAACATCATGCGGCTCTTAGACGACAAGGCAGCAACTTATGCATTTTTTAAGATGCGCGAAGCTGCGATTGTGCCGACGCATATCGTCGCAGGTACCTATGAAGAATTTGTCGCGGCATACGAGAGATTGCGCCCTCGGTGCGCGCGCGTTTGCTACAAGCTGACAAAAGATAAAGGCGCTGAAACTTTCCGCGTCGTTGATGATACGCTCTTAAACGCAGGCGATGTGCGCCGAAAGCCCGGCATGAAGCTGACGTGGGAGATAGCAAAGAAGATCGTCAAAGGCTATGATTTTCGCGTGCCGTTTATGCTTATGGCATATCTTGACGGGCAAGAAATCAGCGTAGATTGCTTAAAAACGCCTAAAGAGCCGATCATTATTCCACGCTTTAAGACGAATCATCGCTATGCAGAAATTCGCTTTGACGAAGAGATAGTGCAAAAGTGTCGGCAAATCTTAGAGCATTTGCCGATCAATGTGCCGATCAATATCCAATTTAAGAGCGATGGCAAAAAATATTTCCTCTTAGAAATCAATCCGCGTATGTCGGGCGGCTTGCAGCTTTCGTGCCTTGCAACAGGGATCAATGTAGCGTCGATTGCACTTTATCAGCTTTTAGGAAAAGAGCAGCCGTGGCAATACCCCGATCGGCGCAAAGTATATCGCGTAGCTAACCTTGAAACGCCTCAGCTGCTGCATTTTTGAGGAGATACACGATGAATTTTACCTACACGGCAGATGATGTAATACGCCTTGCAAAGCGCAGCAACAACAAAAAGCGCAGCTACCTTCTTGTAAACCCCCTACAGGGAAAGCATATGCCCGTCGCACCAAGCCGCGCCCTTGACATGATGTCAGCGCTTGGGCAAAAAATTTTGCAGCAGCATAAAAAAGCGCGGCTCGTCATCGGTTTTGCCGAAACAGCGACTGCCATCGGGGCTATCGCTGCAAAATCTCTCGGAGAAAAATGCGCCTATGTGCAGACGACGCGCGAAAAGCCCACAGGGGTCAGGCATTGGATCGAATTTTTAGAAGAACACAGCCACGCTCCCAAGCAGCGTATCGCAGTCGATGCGCTGGAAGAATATCTAGGCGCGACTGATACGGTCGTATTTGTAGACGACGAACTATCGACAGGCAGGACGCTTGGCAATATCTTAACGCAGATGAAAAAAGAGCTGCCTTTGCTGCGTGAAAAAAAGATTGTAGCAGCATCGATCATCAATCGTCTGACACCTAAAGATAAAGAGCGGCTGCAAAAACAAGGCGTAGAATGTGTAGCACTGGTAGAGATTTTAGGAAAAGATTACGAAGCGCAGGCAGCAGGCTTTTCTACACGATGCCCTACAGATTTTAGCTCGCACACTTGCCGGCATAGCTGTCGTATGATCGCAATAGGTACATATAAAACGCCGCGCACGGGCGTTTTAATCGGCGATTATATGACGCGCTGGCAGCGCGTGGGATACAGCCTCGCTGCTAAAATTTCGTGGAAAAAGCAAGAATCGATCCTTATCTTGGGAACGGAAGAGTGTATGCTGCCGGGACTTTTGATAGGTAAAGTATTAGAAGAACAAGGCTTTAAAAACATCTTTTTTCATGCGACGACAAGAAGCCCCATCGGCATCTTAGAAGAACAAGGCTACCCTATAAAAGCCGGCTGGCAGGTGCAGAGCTTTTATGACGATAAACGCGCAACCTACATCTACAATCTGAAGCGGTATCATCATGTCGTCATCGTTTCAGACAGCGAGCAAAAGCAAGATGCGCCGCCGGAAAGCCTTTTACACGCCCTTATAAAAAGCGGCTGCCAAGACATCATCTATCTTGCAAGCTGCACTACATGATCAAAAAGGAGTGGGCGATGTTTAGCACATACCGAAAAGACGACGTGACGATTCTTTTAAAAGACATTACCGGCAAGCTAAAACCTTTGCCGACAAAAGAGCGAGAAAAGCTCATCCAGTCAGGTAAACATTATTCAGAAATGCTGCCCTTAGAATACGAGCCGTCGGCAAAATACCTCCAAGCATATTTTAATGCACTTTCAGGCTTTGCTAAGACTACAGCTGCTGCCACAGCAAGCCTTGCAGAACAAATCTACGAAGAAAAAGGAGCCGATGCTGTATTAATCTCGCTTGCTCGTGCAGGTACGCCCATCGGCATTTTGCTAAAGCGTTATATAAAGCGTCGCTTCGGGGTATCTATCCCACACTATACGATCTCGATCATAAGAGGTCGCGGCATTGATAAAAACGCCATGGCGTATATATTGGCGCGTCATGGAGCAAGAACGCTGCAATTCGTCGATGGTTGGACCGGTAAAGGCGCGATCGCACGTGAGCTGGCAAAAGATCTGGCGGAAATTCGCGGTGTAAGTGCAGGGCTTGGCGTACTTTCAGATCCTGCCTATGTAGCAGAAAAATGCGGCACGCATGAGGATTTCCTTATTGCCAGTTCATGTCTAAATTCTACGGTATCAGGACTTTTAAGCCGCACGGTACTATCAAAAGATCTGATCGGAAAAGACGATTTTCACGGCGCAGCCTTTTATCAGCAATTGCGCGACAAAGATCTAAGCTATGATTTTATTGAAGCGGTAGAAAAGCATTTTCCGGTAAAAGCGCCGACTAAAAGCGATCTGCCAAAAGCTAGGATGCAAAGCGGACTCTTAGAGGTCGAGCGCATCGCTAAAGACTTTGCCGTGCATGATATTAACCTCATAAAGCCCGGCATCGGTGAAGCTACACGCGTCCTTTTGCGCCGTCTGCCGTGGAAACTTTTGGTGCATAGCAAAAAAGACGCCGTGCGCCTTGGGCATCTTTATCAACTGGCAAAGGAGAAAGGCGTTGAGATCGTAGAATACCCGCTGACGAATTATCTCGCTTGCGGACTTATTAGATCGCTTGCCGATAGCTGACATGAAGGAAAAAAAAGACATCATATTTGCTAGCGATCTCGATAATACTCTTCTTAGATCGCGTCGCTATAAGCGTGCCGGCGATATTTGCGTAGAGCATCTACAAGGAGAAGAACAAGGCTTTATGACGCCAATAACTGTTGAGCGTCTGCGAGCCGTTTGCCAAAAGATGCACTTTATCCCCGTAACGACGCGCTCAGTTGAGCAATATAAGCGCGTAAAGTGGCCAAAAGGCACAGAGCCTATTTATGCTGTGACAACAAACGGTGCCGTGCTGCTGCAAGAAGGTAAAGAAGATGCTAAATGGCAAAAGGCACACTTTGACACTATCGCTTTGGCAAGAGAAGAGATCGCACGCTGTTATGCGCTTTACGCAGACGATACCAGATTCATTCGCTGTCGCATCGTCGATGGATCTTACCTGTTTTGCTACGCAGCCGACGGTATCGACGTACAGATAGCGGCAAGTAAGTGTCAAGCTGCGACGAGTCTTCGCGTCGAGCCGTCGGGAAGAAAAATATATTTTTTCCCCCAAGGATTGACCAAGGGAGCTGCGCTTTTGGCACTTTCTAAACGTTTCTTGGCGCGAAAAATCTATGCCGCAGGCGATAGTGTGATCGATGTGCCGCTTTTACTTTTCGCCGATCATGCTTTTGCCGGCGCGGACTTAGCGATAAAAGATGCCGCGCATATAAGAAGCCATAGCGGTAAGGGAATATTTGCCGAATGGCTGCTTGCAGAGATCTTGCATTTAGTCGCTACCTCAAATTAGTCTAAGAAAGTGTTGATAAGAAGATTGGCAGCTGAAGTTATCAGTAGCTTTCCTAAGTGCGTATAGACCTTCATATTCTTCGTGTATGCTTAAACAGGATAAAAGGGAGCAGGTATGCAGGGCATCATAAAAAAAGGGGCGCGTCTGCAATTTCGACAGGCGAGAGAAAAAGATTTAGAATACATCCTCAAGGTGGAATTTCGCCCTGAAAATGCTAAATTCGTCATTCCGTGGACGCGCAATATACACATAAAGACACTAAATACCGCCGGGGCGATTCATCTTATCATCGAGCGTATAGATACGAAAGAGCCTGTTGGCTTTTTGATGATCGCAGGGCTAGATAACCCCTCTAAAGAAATCGAGTGGACGCGCATCATTTTAGATCAGAAAGGCAAAGGCTACGGGCGCGAAACGCTAAAGTTATTAAAGTCTTGGGCGTTTGACGACTTAAAATTTCATCGTGCATGGCTTGACTGCAAAGACTACAATAAGCGTGCGCTCCACCTTTACGAATCGGAAGGCCTTTTGCGTGAGGGGCTTATTCGCGAAACTATTTTGACCGATGGTGTTTATGAAAACCTCGTGATTCTCGGCATACTGGATCGCGAATATTTTGCAAGAAAAGAAAGGGGCGAAGAGCTATGAAAAAGATCCGGCGCGTATTTTTTATCGTACTCGATAGCCTTGGCATCGGTGCAGCCCTGGATGCTAAAGACTTTGGCGATGGCGAGTGCAATACGCTTTTAAGCCTCGTGCGTGAACGCAGCTTTGCCGCCCCCCATCTTGCCTCTCTCGGACTGTTCTCTATCGACGGCATCAAAGAGGCGAAAGAAGCGGCTTTGCTTCGCGTATCTTTGCCGTGCGGCGCTTTTGCACGTCTAAGAGAACAATCGCCCGGCAAGGATACGACGACAGGGCATTGGGAGCTTGCCGGCATCGTGGGCGATGCGCCTTTACCTACATATCCTGAAGGCTTTCCGACCTCGATCATCAATGCGCTTGAAGAAAGTAGCGGTAGAAAGCTGCTTTGCAATAAGCCGTATTCAGGTACAAAAGTCATTCATGATTATGGGCGCGAGCATATAAAGACGGGCGCACTCATCATTTATACTTCGGCAGACAGCGTTTTGCAAATAGCAGCGCACGAAGATATTGTAACACGCGAAGAGCTTTACGAAATATGTCGTAAGGCGCGTACCATCATGTGCGGCAAAAACGGCGTGGGTAGAGTCATCGCACGTCCCTTCATCGGTACTTATCCCACCTACGAGCGCACGGCTGGGCGCCATGATTTTTCACTTGAGCCGGCGCCGACTGTACTTGACGCGCTAAAAGATGCAGGATTTTCAACCATCGGGGTCGGTAAAATCGCCGACATCTTTGCAAACAAGGGTTTAACTAAGAATCTTGGCACGAACGAAGACAACGCCGATGGCATGAAAAAGACAAGCGCACTTTTAAAAGAGGACTTTTCCGGGCTTGCCTTTATCAATCTTGTTGATTTTGATATGATATTTGGGCATCGCCGCGATACTTGCGGCTATGCGCACGCTCTTATGGCGTTTGATAAATGGCTCGGCGGCTTTTTAAAGGCACTGACAAAGAGCGATTTACTAATTATAAGCGCCGATCACGGCTGCGATCCCGGCGCACCCGGTACAGATCATACGCGAGAAGATGTGCCGCTCTTAGCTTATGGCAGTGCTGTGCGAGAAAATTGTGACTTAGGTACAAGAGCTTCTTTCGCTGACGTAGCGGCAACTATCGCTGCAATCTTTGGCGTGCCATTTGTAACAAAAGGGCAAAGTTTTTGGCAGCAAATAGCGAAAGTCTAATGTGTCAACTTAGCAGCGGTTCCTTAAACGGAAAATGTTATTAAAAATTGGCAACAAAAAATCCGATCACATGATCGGATTTTTTGTTGCCAATTTTTAACGCAGGAGCGTAAAAGCAGCGTAATGCGATGCCATTGTACCCATCTGTGCTTTTTGTGCAAAGAAGAAAAGCTGTTGCTGCAAGCGATTATTTTTAAACTCACTTGCGGCTTTAGCCATGTCGGTGGCGTTGTTTGTCGTCGAAGATGCCATGAGGTTTTCTTCTTCGGTGATGTAGTTTGCCGATTGGTAGTTTAGACGCTGTTGCGCTGCGCCGAGTGTCGTCGCTTGGTCGAGCGCTTTATTAAGTGCGTTTGATACCTTGTCGAGCGCATCGGCAATACCGGCGTTGGTACCGAGGTTTAGCGTGGATTTGCCATTGTCATCGGTAAGCCCGAGTGCTTTAGAACGCATATCGCTGAGGTTCGTGACGTTAGTCGTACCGTCTAAGGAGGCAACGCTTGCAGTCTTAGAGCCGTCGAGCAGGTTCATGCCGTTGTACTGGATGCCGGCGTTATCGTTGATGCTGGCGATTGCCTGATCTACCATTTTGCCGAGATCGCGGCGGTCAGAGTCGCTGTTTGTGCCGTTAGCAGCGTTTAAAAGCGTTTGGTGCAGTTGCCCTAGTACATCGACAGTCGAACTTACGCCGCCTTCTGCTGTGCGGAGCATGGCATTAGTGCGCTGTGTGTTGGCGTTTGATTGACCTATAGCTGCGATGTTGGCATTCATGCGTACATCAATGGAATAAGCCGATGGACCAAAGACAGCAGAGGGATGTTTCGTGCCGCTTGCGATCTGTTTTGCAAGCTTGTTACCTGTATGGTTGATGCGGTTTAATGTCGAATGTTGCACAGGGCTGTTGCCGAATGTGATAGCCATGGAGTACACGTCCTTTCTTCGATAAAGCGATAAAATTTCTGTTTAGATATTTGTATTATAATAGAAAGCAAAAAAAAAGGCAAGACTTTTTCACTATGAAAAGTTTTTGCAAATTTACCGGGCATCATCTTCGCCTTGACGGTGGCTGTCACTGCCCGTCTTTAAATGTGTAAACGCGGCAATATAATGTGAATTATATTAAACTGTACGCAATTATATGGAACATGGGAAGTCACGCGCCTGTGGGCTTGACTTCTTGGACTTTTCCAGCAAAAGCAGCTCATCTAGATGGATGGGCTGCTTTTTATATTGGAGTGCTAAGCTAAGGCTAGCTAAGAAAAGCATCCTCTATGAAAGTATAAACGTAGGCGTAAGCGGTAAAGTGTGGTATACTGATAGAAAAAGAAGATGTTTTTTAGCGAGGGCGCGACATTTTTGCAAAGAAAATAAGCTTTTTGCCGTGTGCAGTAAAAAGTAAGCGAACTGTTAGAAAAATGTGGAGCATGGCAACGAAGGGATGTGGCGAAATGAAGGCTTTGCGGCTTTATGGGGTGCGCGATCTGCGCTTAGAGGAGGTCGCACTACCTGAGTGCGCGTCTGATGAGGTGCTGCTTGAGGTCAAGGCAGCAGCTATCAGCCATTCTGACATCAAGAGCGTCTTTGAAACAGGTGTCGGGATGGCACCACGCATCCTTGGTCATGAATTTGTCGGGCGTGTTGTAAAGGCAGAAGATACAGCACTCATCGGTCGTGCGGCAGTGGCTTATCCGCTGCTTTTTTGTGGGCGTTGTTCGGCGTGTATTGATGGGCGCCCTTATGATTGTAACGCGATGGAGTTTTACGGAAAGCAGCGTGCCGGCGGCATGGCACAGTTTGTGGCGGTCAAAAAGCGCAATTTGGTTTTTTTGCCGCCTGATGTGAGCTTTCGCGCGGCAGTTTTGACAGGTCCTGCGGCGGTGGCGCTGCACGCTTTTCAAAAGACAGGCGTCATGGCCGGCTCTACGCTTGCGATCTTTGGCATAGGCTCTATCGGGCTGACGTTGGCAAGCTGGGCGCGCGAACATGGTGTTAAAAATATTATATTGGTCGCACGCACGGCAGAAAAAGCAGCTTTTGCACGCTCTTTGGGATTTTTGCAATCGGTCGCTATTGATAGTACGGATGTCTATAGTTATATAATGCGTATTTCAGCAGGACGCGGTGCAGATGCGTGCGTCGAAGGGCTAGGTGAGGGCGGCGCGTTAGAAACGGCGCTTCTTTTAGTAAAGCGCAATGGGCGTGTGGTACTCATGGGCAGACCGGAAAAAAGTTTGCAGATGACAGGGCTGATGTATGATTTGCTATTGCAAAAAGAAATAGAGATCTACGGCGCGTGGAAGAGCAGCCTAAACACGCGCCCTAAAGAGTGGCTAGAGGCGATGAATGCGATGCGAAGCCGTGCCGTCGATGCCGAAGCTCTCATCACGCATACGTTTTCTTTTGAAGAGTATAAAAAGGCATTTTCTTTGGTGCATGAACAAAAGGAGATGTATTGCAGGGTGCTTTTTGTAAATGAGGAGAAAGATGCAAATGTGTGCTGATGAGTGTCAAAAGGTAGTGCGTGCTAAAGAGGTGTGTAAAGCGTCTTTTGCCGATTTGCTAGGTGAGGCAAGCCGTCTTTTTGCTTGTGCACATTATGAAAAGGTACGTAAGCTCATGGAGTCGGCGCTTTCTTCTTTTAAAGAAGCGCCGGAAGATTTTTCGCAGGCGGCAAAAGAGCTTATCGAGATTCGCTATGTACTGGCGGCATCTTTGGTACAGCTTGGTGATTACAAGGCGGCGCGAAAAGTGATTGCAGATATTAAAGCGCGCGATAAAGAGCATCCGGGTGCGGCATTGCAGGAGATTTATATAGAAAAGGGCGAGGGCAAGACGTGTACGGAGATGGTGCGTTTGCAACGGCTCGTCGCTTGGCTTAAAAAGCAGCTGAAAAAAGATGCACCGACTGAGCTTTTGGCGTATTATCAAAAACTGCTCGCCGAAAGCTATAGCCTCTTAGGATCCGCGCTGACACGTGCAGGAAGAGCCGGCGAGGGCGTTTTGGCGTTTTTACATTCTAGCCGCCTAGAAAAAGATGATGAAAAGCGTATCGAAGAATATAGTAACGCCCTTTTTACATATAATTACCTCAGCGAAAAAGAGCGTGCGCCGTTTTCAAAGCTTCTTACAGGCTTTAATAGCTTCTTTCGCCTAGAAGATCGTTTGCAGCTTACGCCTTACAAGCACGAGCGGCTGCACATCGGCTATATTTCGCCCGATCTTTGCTATCACCCCGTCGCTTTTTTCTTGCTGCCACTTTTGCGCGCTTTTGATCGCACGCGTTTTTCGGTCTTTTGCTATGCCAATAATTCTGAAGATGCTGTATCGCGCACTATGGCGCAGCAAGAAGGAGTTTTATGGCGAAATATTTTAGATCTTACGCCAAAGGCGGCAGCTAGGCAGATAGCAGATGATGAAATTGACATTTTAGTGGATTTGGCGGGGCATACTTGTAATAATTGTTTGCCGATCTTAGCAAAAAAGCCGGCGCCCGTACAGATTACAGGCATCGGCTACATGGGGCGCACGGGGCTTTTAGCGATCGACTATCTGCTTTCAGATACCGTGCTAGATCCAGATAAAACGACTGCGGCACAAAATACAAGTGAAATTGCTCTGCGGCTTTTTCATAGCCATTTATGCTACCTGCCTTTTATCGCCATGCCGGATGTGTCGCCGCCGCCTTGTCTTTTACGCGGTTTTATCACCTTTGGCTGCTTTAATAATTACAGCAAAGTCACAGATGAGATGCTGCTTCTTTGGCGGCGCTTACTTACCGATCTGCCTACGGCACGGCTTCTTTTAAAGAGTAGGCTTTTTAATACTGAAGAGGGCAAAATGCTTGCAAGGGAGCGTTTTTGGCGGCTAGGGCTGGATGTGGTGCGTATCGAGCTGCGTAGCTTTTCAGCCAACCATCTTAAAGAATATGCCGATATGGACATCGCGCTTGACACATCGCCTTATACGGGCGGGCTTACGACGTGTGAGGCGCTTTATATGGGCGTTCCCGTGGTGACGCTTTGCGGCAAAAGTCATGGCGCACGCTTTGGCGCGAGTTTACTTAAAAATGCAAACCTTATAGAGCTGATCGCTTATAGTAAGGCGCAATATATAGACATCGCCAAAACACTTGCCGCATCACCTGAAACGCTTACCTATCTGCGAGAAAAACAGCGCAGCATACTGCAAACATCGCCGTTGATGGACTTTCGCCGCTATGTAAAAGAAGTAGAAGCGGCATATGAATATGTTTGGCAAATACAAAAAAGCAAGCAGAGCGGACAAAATGCCTTTGCGGCATCGTCTCCTTGACAGAGCAAAAAAGATATGACAAGATGATATTATCAGCGCTTTTTAAAATTCGTAAACGATATATTTTTGAGGTGAGAACGTGGATTTTGGCGAGGGGAAGATTGTTCCTATAGATCTTGCAAGTGAGATGAAAGATTCTTATATTGACTATGCCATGAGCGTTATCGTTGCACGCGCCCTGCCGGATGTGCGCGACGGTCTAAAGCCTGTGCATCGGCGCATCCTCTATGCGATGCAAGAAGCCGGCATGGGATCGGCAAAGCCATATAAAAAGTCGGCGCGTATCGTCGGCGAAGTTTTAGGTAAATATCATCCGCATGGCGACAGCTCCGTTTATGATGCCATCGTGCGCATGGCGCAGGATTTTTCCATGCGCTATATGCTTGCCGACGGGCATGGCAACTTCGGCTCGGTAGACGGCGATCCGGCGGCAGCGATGCGCTATACAGAAGTGCGTATGTCAAAGGTCGCAGAACTAATGCTGCAAGACATCGACAAAGAAACGGTGGATTTTGCACCAAACTATGACGAGTCATTAAAAGAGCCGACGGTGCTTCCCTCTAAGCTGCCGCAGCTTCTTACAAACGGCACTTCAGGCATTGCCGTCGGCATGGCGACGAACATTCCGCCGCACAATATGCAAGAAGTCATAGATGCCGCTTTGATGCTCATTGCCCGTCCTGAAACGACGATCGAAGAGCTGATGAGCGTTATAAAAGGGCCTGATTTTCCAACGGCAGGTCTTATCTTAGGAAAAGAAGGCATTAGTAAAGCATATAAGACGGGGCGCGGCGTCATAAAAATGCGTGCGCGTGTGCATATTGAAACGACATCGAGCGCTAAATCGCGCATCGTCGTGACAGAATTGCCCTATCAAGTAAATAAGGCGCGTCTTGTCGAAAAGATCGCAGAGCTAGTGCGTGATAAAGCGATTGAGGGCATCACCGCGCTAAACGATGAGTCTGACAGAAGCGGTATGCGTATCGTTATCGACGTGCGCCGCGATACGAATGCCAACGTCATATTAAATCAACTTTATAAGCACACACAGCTGCAAGATAGCTTCGGCGTTATCATGCTAGCTTTAGTAGACGGCAGTCCGCGCATACTCACTCTAAAAGAAGTGCTGTCTTACTACATCAAGCATCAGCAAGATGTTATCACGCGGCGCACGCAGCATGAGCTTAACAAAGCTGAAATACGCGCCCATATATTACAAGGGCTAATCGTCGCCTTAGATAATTTAGATGCCGTCATCTCTGCCATTCGCGAAAGCCGCACGGCAGATATAGCTCGTGAGCGTCTTATGGATGGTTTTAAGTTAAGCGAAAAGCAGGCACAAGCGATCCTTGATTTGCGCCTACAGCGTTTGACAGGCTTAGAGCGCGAAAAGATCGAAGAAGAATATCAGGAAATATTAAAAACAATCGACTGGCTAAAAGCCGTTCTTGCAGACGAGGGCAAAATTGACGCGATCATTAAAGAAGAGCTTACAACAGTGCGCGAAAAGTACGGCGATAAGCGGCGCACAGAAATAACTGTCGATACGTCAGAACTTAATGTCGAAGATCTAATAGCGCAAGAAGATGTTGTTATCACACTTACGCATAACAACTACATTAAGCGTATGCCGCTTGATACTTACCGCAGGCAAAAGCGCGGCGGTGTCGGCATAACGGGTATGGGTACAAAAGAAACCGACTTTGTTGAAAACATTCTCGTAACTACGACGCACCACATCATCTTATTTTTCACGAACCGTGGGCGCGTCTACTGTCTAAAAGCCTATGAAATACCCGAAGCGAGCCGTCAGGCAAAGGGTACGGCGATCATCAATCTCCTGCAATTAGAAAGCGGCGAGGCGATCACGGCGGTCATTCAGGTAAAAGAGTTTTTGCCCGAGTGCTACCTTTTTATGGCGACGAAAAAAGGCATTGTGAAAAAGACAAGCCTTTCTGAATTTCAAGCGATCCGCAAAGGTGGCTTAAACGCCATCAATTTAGACGCAGACGATGAACTTATCGGTGTCAAATGCACAGACGGTGATAAAAAAATCATTTTAGGCACGGCGAGCGGTATGGCAGTCGCCTTTGCTGAAGATGATGTGCGCTCAATGGGGCGCACGGCGCGTGGTGTCAAGGGCATCAACCTAAAAAGCGGCGATGTGGTAATAGGTATGGATAACCTCGCTAGAAATGCCCAAGTCTTAACCGTCACAGAAGACGGCTACGGAAAGCGTACAGAAACGAGCGAATACCGCTTGCAGACGCGTGGCGGCAAAGGTCTTATCAACATGAAAGTCACCGAAAAGACAGGTGCTGTCATCGGTCTTAAAGTCGTGCGTCCGGAACAAGAGCTAATTCTCATCACGACAGCAGGCATCGTCATCCGCACTAAGATCGATGAAATCTCCATCATCAGCCGCAATACACAAGGCGTTAAGATAATGCGCCTTGCAGAAAGCGACAAGGTAGCATCATTTGCGGCGATGGAGCAAAAAGATTGATATTTTTAATGGGCTGTGACCATTGTCTACAGCCCATTTTTTGCGTCCATCTAATAGCAACTAAAAAATCCCATCTCCATAAGCAACGCATCTTAGCATTGCCTATGGAGATGGGATTCTAGCTACGCCCCCACTTTGTTGACGATAAGAAAATAACGTAGATGCGTGAAGCCGGGTGGCTGAAATTATCAGTGGCTTTCCAGCATCATAGCAAACTTTCCTTATGCCATAGCATTGACTTTACGAGCAAGGCGCGATTTTTTACGAGCGGCGCAATTTTTATGAAACACATGGTTTGCAGCAGCTTGATCGATCGTCTTGTAGGCGGCTTTCAAAAAGGACTTAGCGTCTTCTGCCTCTCCTTTTTCCACCGCATCAAGAACATGGCGCGAAGCTGTGCGTACGCGAGATTTTTCCGCAGCGTTTCGCGTGTGGCGTTTCTTATCCTTTTTTACGCTTTGAATGGATGCTTTGATATTTGGCAAATTTTTCACCTCCCCCTCAAAAATCACACGCTAGTATATTAGCATGGATGCTTGAAAATTGCAAGGTTAATTCCTCGGCAAAGCAAAGAGGTGAAGATTGCAAGTTTTAGTATTTGCAGGATAAGAAACATAATACCTAAAAGGCATCAGTTATAAAAAAAGTGCATTTTCCCCTTGACAAATTAAAAAAATGTGCGATACTTATAATAAAGTTAGTTATCTTATGATATGATTTGTTTATATATCTATTTTTCAACAGAAAGAGGTGTATCTTCTATGCAAAAGCAGCAGTTGGCAGAGGAGATGGCAAAGATCGTTGGCAAAGAGTATGTTCAGTCAAAAGAAGAAGAGCTATATTCTTATGCTTATGATGCGACGCCGGGGCATATCTATATGCCGGATGTCGTCGTAAGCCCTAGCACGACGCTAGAGGTTTCAGATGTCTTAAAGTTTGCTAATGCACATAAAATTCCCGTCTATACGCGTGGTTCCGGTACGAACCTTTCGGCAGGCACAGCTCCTTTAAAGGGCGGCATTGTTCTTTCGATGCTTCGCTTCAAAAAGATCATAGATGTTGATCTGGAAAATCTCATTGCCGAAGTCGAAGCCGGCGTTATCGTACAAGACATCAATGATCACATCGCGCAGTTTGGTCTTATCTATCCGCCGGATCCTGGCACGGTCAAGACCGCAAGTCTTGGCGGTACGATTGCGGAAAATTCCGGGGGGCTGCGCGGCTTAAAATATGGCATTACAAAAAACTATGTGCAGGGTCTTGAGGTCGTTTTAGCAAACGGCGATGTCATAAATACGGGCGGCAAAAATGTAAAGGACGTTTCCGGCTATGACATGACGAAGCTTTTTACAGGCTCTGAAGGTACGCTGGGCATCATCACGAAGGCGCTTTTAAAGCTTTTGCCGGCACCTGAAAAGACTAAGAGCATGGTCGCCGTCTTTGATACGATCGAAGATGCAGGCCGCGCCGTTTCCGGCATCATCGCGGCGAAGATCATTCCTGCGACACTTGAGATTTTAGATAATGCAACGATTCGTACGGTTGAAGACTTCATGCACGTCGGGCTGCCGACGGATGCTGATGCGATTCTTCTCATTGAGGTAGATGGTCATCCGATAGTCGTCGAAGACGAAGCGACCAAGGTTATGAAGGTGTTAAAGGAAAATAACGCTCGCGAAGTTACGCTAGCGCGTGATGCCAAGCATAAAGAGCAGCTTTGGACGGCTCGCCGCATGGCGCTTCCTTGCCTTGCCAAGCTGCGCCCGACGACTTTTGTTGAGGATGCGACGGTGCCAAGGAGCAAGATACCGGCATTTTTGGATATTGTAAAAAAGGCGTCAAAGGATCATAATGTCACAATCGGTACCTTTGGTCATGCAGGTGACGGCAATATGCATCCGACGATCGTTTGTGATCTTAGAGATGAAGAGGAAACAAAGCGAGTGCATCAAGCGATGGACGACATTTTTCGCGGCGCCGTAGAGCTTGGCGGCACGCTTTCAGGCGAGCATGGCATAGGTCTTGGCAAGCTGCCTTGGATGGAGCTGCAGCACGGCAAGGCAGGCATGGCAGCCATGCGGCAGGTAAAACGCGCACTTGATCCGAATCTTATTTTAAACCCCGGCAAATTGATTGGAGAGTGCTAAGTTATGGCAGAAAGTAAAATGTTTACATCGGCAGAGCTTAATCGGCACGATAATACGCTGCTTGCCGATATTGAAGACGCACTGGAAAACTGCATGAAGTGCGGCAACTGTCAGGCTGTCTGCCCAATTTATCGCGAAACCGGCAAAGAGCAGATGGTTGCACGCGGAAAGATCTCGTTGATGCAAGGCTATCTTTCGGGGAAATTTCCCATTTCGGCAGAATTTGATCATATCATGGCGATGTGCCTTAACTGTAAAAGCTGCGCGGCAAATTGCCCGTGCGGCGTGGCGGCAGACGATCTTATATTGCGCGGCAGAAACGCTGCCGTAAAAGCTCGCGGCTTGCACCCGATCAAAAAGAATGTCTTTCGTTTATTGACAAATCGTCCGCTTTTTGATGCGGCGCTGCGTTTTGGCGGGATGTTCGGCTGGATGTCTTTTAAAGAGGTTCCCGGCAAGAACGCTGTAAAGTCGCGTCTACCTATGCCGGGCATGGATCCAAATCGCGCGACGCCGCCTTTGGCATCGCGTCCTTTAAGAAGCCGCCATTCTGAGGTCATAGAGGTAGATAAACCTAAGTATCGTGTCGCTTTTTTCACCGGCTGTACGATCAATTATATGTATACTGATATGGGCGATGCCGTCATCGACGTGCTTCATGCAAATGATGTCGAAGTCGTATTGCCGCCCAAGCAGCATTGCTGCGGTACGCCGATTCATGTATCAGGCGCTTTTGATCTGGCAAACGAGTTAGCGCGCAACACGATCCGCGTCTTTGAAAATCTTGCTGTCGATTATATAGTCGGTGCTTGCGGCTCGTGCATCGAGGCTTTGAAACACTATCCTACATGGCTAAAAGACGATCCCAAGTGGCAGCCGCGTGCCGAGCGCATGGCGGCGAAGGTGCGTGAGATAAGTGAGCTGCTCATAGAAAAAGGCTTTGATACCACTAAGCTTTCACCTGTCAATAAGAAAGTCACGATGCACGATCCCTGTCATATGGTGCGCGGTCTTGGCATAAAAGCCCAGCCGCGCGAAGTCTTGCAGAAAATCCCCGGCATAAAATTCATTGAAATGAAAGAGCATGACCGCTGCTGTGGGTCCGGCGGCTCTTTTTGTATGGCGCATTATGAAATGAGCCGTGATATAAATGATCGAAAGTGCAGCAATATCAACGCGACAGGCGCGGATCTCGTAGCGACGAGCTGCCCAAGCTGTCGTATGCACATCACCGATGGCATTGTGCAAAATGATATGGCGCAAGTCGTCTACCACCCGATACAGCTTCTTGCTGCGTCGTATCGCGGTGCGCCGCTATGAGGTCTTTCGGAAGGCTCTGAAAGTTTTTGCCGAAGCTTATTAAATTTATCTATATGCATAACTTTTTAACAATGAAAAATCCCTCCTGCTTGTAGAATAAAAGCTACAAACAGGAGGGATTTTTATTTACTGTCCATACTTTATGGCACAGCCACTATAGCGCGTATCTTCTATAGGCGGCTTCTCAATAGTAATAGCCGTCCTCTGCGTAATAGTTGCCATCTTCATCTTCGGCATAGACAGCGTAGTTGCCATCTTCGTCAACGGCAGCGACAGCGACATTACCATAGTCATCTTCTACAACATAGATATAGTTGCCGTCCTCGTCATAGCCTTCATACTCATCTGCTGAAGCGATGCCGGCTGCGCCAAATACGAAAGCGCAAGAAGCCATCACAGCAAGAGATTTGAACCAATTTTTCATAGAAAACCTCTCCTTTTTTTTTCTGGTTGCTACATAAACGTATCCTACCGACATTATGGCAAATACCGGCTAATTTTTCAATGCCTTGTTCAAAAGTGGTCAAAATCTGCATGAAAGTGGTCGAATAGCTGTTATTTTTGTTGATATTCAACAAGCGGCAGATAAAGCAGAATCTTAAACCAACCGTCTTTTTGCTGCGTAAAAAATTCAGCGGCGTACTTTTCTGCAAAGAGCCGCAAGGCGCGTGTGCCGTAGCCGTGACCGGGGGCAGGGCGAGGGTTTGTAGGAAGCCCGTTTTCATCAAGCGGCACGGGCGAGCTGCAGCGGTTTTCGATTGATAAGAAAAGTTGATTTTTCTTTGAGCGCGCCAGTACGCGGATGGCACGCTCTTTTTGCGGCTCTTTTTCTTCGGCGTGGATGGCGTTTTCTAAGAGGTTGCAAAAGACCAGCGAGAGATCGACTTCTGCTAAAAAAGTAGCCGGTATGTCCATTTTTACATCAAGCGGTATCCCCTTTTGGCGCACCTGTTTTACATAAATAGCAAGAGCGGCATCAAAAAGCGGATGTTTGGCAAAATGTTCGACGCGTGTTTCATCTATCTGCGTATTCATATTGCGTATGAGCTGTATGGCAGCTTCATCTTCGCCGCGTGAGATGAGGTTTTCAAGCATCTTTACATTGTGCCTAAGATCATGGCGCAAGACGGCAAGACGCTCTTGCTTATCTTGCAAACGGCGCGTATATTCGCCAAATAGGTGCATCTTTGTCAAGAGATTAACATTTTTTTCGCTTACTGCTGTTTTTTCTAAGACGTGTTCAAGACCGCGCCAGGCTGCAAGCGCAGTAAGAACGCCTGAGACGATCAGAAAAAGGCGCGGCACGAAGTAATGCAGGACGAGGAGATCTTTTGACGATGAAAAATAAAGGTCGTGGAAAATTATAAGAAGCGGCAAAGGAGATATATAAAGCCAAAAGCGGTCAGTTTTGATAGTTAAAAAGCGCGATAAAATTTGGCGAAAGAATGGCAAAATGAAGGGAAAGATCGAAAGATAGATGATGGTATAAAGCGCACAGTAAAGAGCAAAGAAGTGAAAAAAGCTTTCTTTACCTACGAAGAACACAAAAAATGACATCGTGATATTAGAAACCGTAGCTGCAAGGATCATTTGCGTGCCGAAGATGAAGATGTGCTGCGTGACATATGATCGAATTATGCAGAAATTTAATAAGATATAAGGAATATAGCCAAAAAATAAATAAAAGAGCTTGAATGTGTAAAATCTATAAGGTACTATATGAGTATAAAAGAGCAAGGACATTATTATAAGCTCTGCAAAAAAGATGATCGCATACCCTCTTAAAAGTCGCCGTTTAGTCTTTAGGGAAAGAACCGTGCAAAACGGCAGATAGCGCAGATAAACAGACGGCAGCAAAGAGAGGAGGAAGAAAAAGGTTGATAAGAAGATCATAATATTATATTTAACCAAGTAAAATCACCCTAAGTTTTCTAACGGTCGTTTTTGTGGTATTATACGATAGGCGGTTATATTTCGTCAAACGTATCAGGTCAAGGCGCGTAAGAAAAGAAGGGTGGAAAAAGATGCGGATTGCTGTTGTAGACGATGAAGAAGATGTACGCATCGCGGTGCGCCGGTACATAACAGAGGTGTTTTGCAGATATTGCAGCGATAAAGACGCTGTAAAGGTCGATCTTTTCGAGGCGGCAGAGCCGCTTTTGAACTGTTTTGATAAGCATGGCTACGATCTCGTACTCTTAGACATCTATCTGCCGGGAATTGACGGCATGGAAGCTGCTAGGCGTCTTCGTGCGGAAAATGCAGATGTCGGCATCATATTTTTAACGTCTAGCGAAGAATATTTGCTAGATGGCTACCGCGTTTTTGCCGATGGCTATTTCTTAAAGCCTTTAGGCGAGGCGTCAGAAGATTTCTTTGCGGCGCTGCGGCGTGTTTTTGTGCGTCGGACCAAGATGGCGCAGGCTCTTTTCGTAGAATATAACGGCTACGCGCTTGATGTGCCGTTTAAGAAGATTTGCTACGTTGACATCAAAGGCGGCAGGCTCCATCTCTTTCTTGCCACGCAAGAGATTTGTCTTACGCGTCCATTTACTTACGAATGGGCGGCAGAGCATCTTTTAAGCGATGCGCGTTTTCTTGAGTGCTATCATCGCATCATCGTCAATATGGATTTTATCGAGCAGATGCAAGCAGGCGAGTTCTTGCTGGCAGGCGATGTGCATTTGCCGATCAGCCGCCGCCGCAGCAGCGCGGTAAAGATCGCCTATATGCAATATTTACTTAATAAATAGAAGATGCCGCTGCTTTTTATTGAATTTAACACATTGTAAACTACCACTTTCCTAAAAAAAACGCCACTTTTTGCAAACATCTTGCAGATGGCATCTTTTTTTGACATAATTTGAAGGAGTGGGGAATTGATGAAGATTTGACAACGATTTTATGAATTTATATTTCTATTTTGCAAATCAACGAGATTTCCCCAGGACACAGATTTATAAGGAGAGGATATTTAATGAATGGTAAAATGACAGTAGTAAAGAGAGTGCTTTTACCGTGTATGGTGATTTTTTCGATGTTTTTTATCGCAGGCTGCGGCGATAAGCCGAAAGATACGGCAGATAAAGCAGTGCTTGCTTATGCCGAGCTTTATACTTACGGCGATACAGATAAGACCGAAGCGACCGGCATGACGAAAGAGCAGAAGGAAAAAATAAGTGAAGCGCTCCTTAGCGAAGCCGATCAGATGTTTCAGAGCATGATGCTTACGGAAGATAACGCTGTCGCCATTACGAATTACTACGTTGCCGACAGAAAAGCGAACATGAATCTCAAGGCAAAAATCAAAAAAGACGACAGTGAAAATCCTGTAGTAGAGCTTACGGCGACGCCGGTTGATAAAAAAGAGCTAAATAAGATCATGGAAGCGAGTGAAGAGCTTGTAGCGATGGGTGTTTATATCGGACTTTCACAGCAAGAAGGCGTCGATGTTAGAAATGATCCCGTCTATCAGCAAGGCGCGATGGAAGCACTTAGAAAGTTCATCGACGAAATCCCCTACGACACGGAAAAGACGCTTGATGTACCTTGCGAAATGGTAAAAAGCGATGACGGCAAGACGCTGCACTGGGCGCCGAAAGATCCAAAGGCGATTCAAAAGTTCCTTGACGGCGAAAAATAAGGTATTTAAAAATAAGGTATTTACTGAAACGAAACTTTGCAGGAAGGGGTATGGTGATGAAACATTTTTGCCGTATATTGCGACAAGTCGTTGCGTTTCTTTTTTTGACGCTCATCTTTGCAAACTGTAGTGGGGAGGTGGCGCAGGCACATTCAGATGATGCTTATGATATTAGCGAATTTAACGATCACGCCGTCGATATAGATCCGGCAAATGGCAGCGTTGTCGTCACACTCAGTAAAAGCGAGATGGCTCGTTTAGCGTCCGTGCGCTGCAATTTGCTCTATTTGGGCGCAGAAGATCATGTCGTTATCTACCTTGGCAATGATACCAACATTGATGCTGACTGGGAAACGGGTGTTTTTCGTGACAACTTTGGCGGCACATGGCCGATGCTTGACGGACATCCCGTCTACATCGAAGTCGTCGAAGAAGGTGATAATTATAACATCTACTCCATCCCCGTCAAGATAAACGACGAAGAGTGCTTCTTGCGAGTTCTCTACGGCTACGACACGCAAGAATACAGCATCCTTGGCGCCTATAGCGCACAAGAAGAAAGCGACGTTGCCGATCCGCGGTTGATACCTGTAAAAGAGGGTGATACGATAACGACGATCCATTATGCGGCGGTTCCATCCGAGTCTGGTGATAACGGTGTTGCCATCGTCGAAGCCGAAACATTCCAAGTAGGAAGCGATCTACAAGTAGCAGACGAAAAACTCGGCGACGGTACATATGGCTATATGTTTGAGTTCGTCTCTTTGACGGGCGAAAGTGCCCTCTCGGAGGTTACTGCATTTAGCATTGACGGCGATAACATCGTGACATTAGAAACCTGAGCGGCAAATCATCTGCCGTTGCTATTATTTAAGAAAAGGTGACAAAAGGAGAGATTTATCATGAGTAGCAAAAGCCCCATTCTTGGAGCAATTCTTGGCTTTTTTATCCTCGGTTTATTTTACAGCACAGGCGTTAATAAAAAGGGTGCCATCACCGTTCTAGGGCTGGTTGTCGTCAGCTATATCGCCGGCATGATAAGCCCGTATGTGTCCTTGCTGGTAAACTTTGCCGGTGCATTCCTCGGCTATAAGTGGGCAAGTGAGCATAATGCAGGCGGCAGTATGTAAAGCTGTCTTAAAGAAATACTGATAAATTAAGCACACACTCTTGTTTTCTCGTCATAGGTAAAGTCGTGGCGCAGCACTGCTGTGTCTGCGACTTTTCGCCTCGACAGATAAAGTACATCTGAGCGAATCCGGTAGGCTTTATTTTATCAGTGCCTCCTTAAAAAGAAGCGTATCGCTTTTATAAAAGCCTGAGATTCTCAAATGATGAGGATCTCAGGCTTTTTCATGGTAAGCCGTTAGGATATATGTTCAGCCGTGAAGAAAAGCGGCAGGACTTATTTCCGCCGTAGCTTCTGACGACGGCATCATCAAGGAGCTACGCTATACGTATGTCCTTACGCCTTACGCGAAATCTAGCCAATCAGTATGCGCCCTTAGCTTGCTCGCTTGCCTTTTCTTGTAAGCGTACAATAATATGTCTACATAACCACTTTCTTGCAAGCATCGCACACTTTTAGCAAGCGACTTGACTATCATGCAGCAACATATTAAGATAAATATGTTATTTCGTGTATCATACGCTCATGCGCTGTCGTGATTATAAGCTGGGGCTATCTTTTCAAAAATAAATGAGGTGTTTCCTATATGAAAAAATCGGTAATTTCGCGTCGCTATGCTTTGTTGGCGGCGGCGCTTCTTCTGCCTAATACAGCCTTTGCTGCAACTAACTTGCCGCAAACTGATGTAGATGTGCCTGCCTCCAAGCAGGAAAGCACACTTCATAGCTTCCTGCCGGATACAAAAGGCGGCGATACGGCTGCTGCCTTTCGTCTGCTACATATCAACATTGAGCAAGACGGTACGAAACTTGCCGCTAACGTACTTGATGAAAAAGCTGCGCCCTATCTTCGCCGAGCCATTTCAGAAGCCGATATAAAAGAGCTTCTTGCTGCACTTACAAGCTACGCTCGTAGCCACGACTATCCGGCAGCCGCCGCCTACCTGCCGGCGCAATCTAATCAAGACGGCACACTTACCATCCGCATCATTGCCGGACGCTACGGCAAAATCAACATCGAAAACAATGCCGACATCGACGATGCCAAAATCAAAAAACTTACCCACGCCCTAAAAGAAGGTGCCACTATCGAAGGGCGCACTTTAGAAACAGCTCTTTATAATATTTCAGCACTAGGAGCTATCGAAGCCGGTGGGCTTCTTGCGCCGGGCAAGGCATTTGCTACTAGTGATCTCACGATCCGTGTCCGCGATGGCAAACGCCAAAACTACTTTTTATACAGCGAAAATTACGGCAGCGACTCATCCGGACGCTACCGCTTCGGTCTACAGGCAACTTTTGAAAATCTCACAAGAAGCGGTGATCGGCTAAAGCTGGCAACTGCCCTTTCTAATAAAGATCTTCATAACTACAGCTTTAGCTATAGCCATGATATAGGTAAATACGGCACTGTGATCGGCATCGGCTACAGCCGTATGGACTATCAGCTATCGGGAAATTTTCGCTTGCTAGGTGCAGAAGGCACCGCTAACACCTTGAGCCTGTTTGCCGCTACGCCCCTTTGGCGCACAGCCCAAAATTCGCTTTCTGTCACCTACGGTTGGGACTGGCGCAAACTAAACGACGAATATAAAAAGGTCGGCATGGAGCTTGAAAAACACAGCAGTACATTTCACCTTGGGCTAAGAGGTCAAAACCGCGCTGAAAACACCGTTATCGACTACAACATCACAGGCTATCTCGGTCACCTGACGCCTGATTCTAACTGGGCGCGTACACAAATGCGGCGTGCCAAAACCGAAGGTAGATTCACCAAGGCCGTATTAAACGTCGCTTTGCAGCAAGAGTTAAGTGAGCGACTTAGCCTAAATGTCAACCTGCAGGCGCAAAAAGCAGGTACGAACTTAGATAGCTCCGAAGAAATTTACTTGGGCGGCGCCAACGGTGTACGCGCTTATCCGCAAGGCGAAGCCTCAGGCGATAACGGTTTTCTTACAAATGTAGAGCTATATTATAGTACCGGTGTACCAAATCTTACGCTTAGTACCTACTTAGACATGGGAAGCATCCAATACGCCAATGACGGCACAGATGGCACCCAAACCCTCAAAGGCTATGGCATCGGCATATCCTACAAACGCCCCGGCGACTACTTTTTGCGTCTTGACTGGGCGCGTCGCATCGGTCTTGCCTCAAACGCAAGTGAAAGTGCTAAAGCCAATAATCGTTTTTGGTTCATGTTCGGGAAAATCTGGTAAGTCGCATATAAAAAAGCTTTAGACTTGCCATATAATGAGAATACCGCGATATTTGATGAAGAGTCAATAAAATAAAAAGAGTGCAGCAAAAGATCGGCTGCACTCTTTTTATTTTCCCTATGCACAAAAACTGCCTGATGTTTGTGATAGCTTTAGATAATATTAAACTATTGTCCTTAATCGCGCTTGCGATTCATCCATGTCGGGATGTCATCAAAGCCAAATACCGACTTCTTTGGCATCGGTGGGGTCGGCTGCAATGTAGAGCCGGGCGCGGCACTGCTCTTTTTCGGCGTATCAACTGCGCTAGGACGCACGATGCCGACACCTTCTTCTTCAAAGCCCGTCGCAATGACGGTAACGCGCACTATGTCGCCTAGCGTTTCATCTATGGCGGCACCAAAGATGATATTAGCTTCGACATTGACGGCTTCTTGAATCGTGGATGCGGCTTCATTTACTTCATACATACTAAGATTTTCCTGTGAGCCTGTGATGTTTAAAAGTACGCCGTTAGCGCCTTCGATACTAGTTTCAAGAAGCGGTGAGGCAACGGCACACTTAGCGGCGGCAACGGCGGCATTTTCGCCGGCGGCTTCACCGATACCCATAAGTGCCGAGCCTGCATTGCTCATTATGTTTTTGACATCGGCAAAGTCTAAATTGATAACCCCCGGCACCGTGATTAGATCGGTGATGCCCTTGACGCCTTGGCGCAATATATCATCTGCGAAGCTAAAAGCGTCCATGATGGAAGTTTTCTTATCGACCAGCTGTAGCAGACGATCATTGGGGATTTTGATGATCGTATCGACGTGCTGCTGCAAGTTTACTATACCGGTATCTGCTTTCTTTTGACGAAGCCGCCCCTCAAAGGTGAAAGGGCGCGTGACGACTCCGACGGTCAAAGCGCCGATTTCTCTTGCACAAGCGGCAACGACGGGAGCGGCGCCCGTACCTGTGCCGCCGCCCATGCCCGCGGTGACAAATACCATATCGGCGCCTTGCAGGGCTTGCAAGATGTCATCGCGGCTTTCTTCCGCCGCCTGCTCACCTATCTCAGGACGCGCACCTGCACCAAGACCACGCGTGAGTTTTTCACCGATCTGGATACGCTTTGATGCCCTCGCGTGCAAAAGTGCCTGTGCATCTGTATTGACGGCAATAAATTCTACGCCTTGCAGCCCGGCGGCAATCATGCGGTTTACAGCATTACTGCCGCCGCCGCCTACACCAATGACCTTGATTTTGGCCAATTTTTCCAAACCCGTATTATCTAATTCAAGCACGGCAGCAACCTCCAAAATATAGCATAGTCTGTTCTTTCATGCTAAGAAACCACTGATAGAGTATGTGGCAGTCATTTTAAAAAGTTTCCTTACTATTCTATCATTATTTTAATACTCACACCATAAAAAAATTATGAAAATGCTTTCTTTTCGCCTTTTTCTTTTTGACGTTTATTTTTATCAAAGAAATGATAACGAAGAATTGCCAAATTTTGAAATACACGAAGCCCAAATGCCAAAAGTGCCACATAGTAAAGATCAATGCCCAGACGATCACCGATATAGACAAGAAATGCCGCCATAAGAGCATTCATAAAAAAGCCGGAGATAAATACCGCGTTGTCAAAATGATTTTCCGAAGCGGCTCTAAGACCGCCAAATACGGAATCTAGCGAAGCAAGCAGCGCGACGGAGGAAAGTTTTGCATAGGCAAGCGGCACGGTTATAGGTGAGAGCATACCGATGGCAACACCGGCGGCAAGTCCGATAACGGGTAATATCATAAAAATCCTCCTTAAAAAATATTTTATAGGCAAGGTAGCGTCGCTTTACCTATAAAACTTCTAAAATAGAGCTTTTTGTAAAAGCATAAGAAAATCTTTAAAAGTCACATTGCAGAATAAAACGCTCGGCTTTTGCCGAGCGTTTGCCACAAACAGCTTTTAGAAGGCGCAGGAAAGTACGGTGCTTATCGACGGTTTTACATCGTCATCTTGGCAATCACTAATGTGATCGCAGCGAAAAGCACCGCCAAAATAACGGTAACACGCGCTAAAAGCGCATCCATACCACGCGCCTTTGCGCTAAATACTGTATCGCCGCCGCCCCCATCGAAGCCGCCCATGCCGGCGGATTTAGGCTCTTGTCCAAGCACGGCTGCTATCAAGAGTATGGCGACTAACGCATCTAGTACCATCAAAAACGTAAGCAAAAAAAGAACCTCCTTAGCGCAATGAACATCAATATTGCATAAATTATTGTACCGTTTTATGATTTTAGCCGACTACAGCGTGCCAAAGAGACGGTCGCCGGCATCGCCTAGACCGGGGACGATGTAGCCACGCTCATTTAAGTAGTCATCAACGGCTGCGACATAGATCGGTACATCAGGATGTGCTTCGTTTACGGCACGCACGCCTACAGGGGCGCAAACAAGACAAAGCAAGATGATATTTCTCGCGCCTTTGTCCTTTAAAAGACTAAGCGCAGTAACGGAGCTGCCGCCGGTGGCGAGCATGGGATCGGCGACGATGATCGTACGATCACCAAGATCGTTTGGCAGCTTACAATAGTATTCAACAGGCTGCATCGTGTCGGGATCGCGGTAAAGCCCGATGTGACCGATACGCACCGCCGGCATGAGTTTTTGAATACCGCCGAGCATACCAAGCCCTGCACGCAAAATGGGAATCAAGGCGATCTTTTTGCCCGAAAGCCGCTTGACGCGGCAAGGCGCGACGGGTGTTTCGATCATAACTTCTTCCAGGGGCAGATCGCGCGTGATTTCATATGCCATGAGCATGGCAATTTCTTCTAAAAGCTCTCTAAAGTCTTTAGCTCCCGTATCTTTTTGACGCATGAGAGTCAATTTGTGCTGTACTAGCGGATGATCAACAATATTGACGCTTAGATCTTCAGTTCGTACACATTCCATATACATCGCTGCACCTCATTGATAAAGGGGATATTTTTGGCAGAGAATATCGACGCGCTTTTTTGCTTCTTCTTGCGCGGCTTTATCTTGCGGTCGGTCAAGCGCGAGCGCGATGATAAAGCCGACTTCTTTCATGTCTGCTTCTTTAAAGCCGCGTGTCGTGAGCGCCGGCGAGCCTAGGCGGATGCCGCTTGTGACAAAAGGCGACAGCGGCTCAAAGGGGATCGTATTGCGATTTGCTGTGATGCCGATAGAGTCAAGAATGGTCTGCGCTTCTTTACCCGTAAGATCCTTATTTTTCAAATCAACCAGCATCAGGTGGTTATCAGTGCCGCCCGAAACGATGCGAAAGCCTTTTTCCTGCAAGGTCTGCGCGAGGGTCTTGGCGTTTTTAACGACGCTAGCGGCATATTCTTTAAAAGAAGGCTGCAGCGCTTCTTTTAAGCAGACGGCTTTGGCAGCGATAACGTGCATCAAAGGACCGCCCTGGATGCCGGGGAAGATCGCTTTATTAAACTGTGCGCCAAAGTCGGCATCTTTCGTAAGAATCATACCACCTCTAGGCCCTCTAAGCGTCTTATGCGTCGTTGTAGTCACGACATCGGCCCACGGCAGCGGGCTTGGATGTACGCCGCCGGCGACTAAGCCCGCTATGTGCGCCATATCGACCATGAGATAAGCACCGACAGCCTTGGCGATGGCAGAAAGCCGCTCAAAGTCAATGATACGAGCATAAGCAGAGGCGCCTGCGACAATAAGCTTTGGCGAGACTTCACGGGCTTTTTTAGAAAGTGCGTCATAGTCAATGCGCTCCGTTTCTTTTTCAACACCATAAGAAACGGAGCGGTAATATTTGCCCGACATATTGACAGCGCTGCCGTGCGTTAAGTGACCGCCGTCTGTAAGATTCATACCCATGAAGGTATCGTCAGGCGAAAGCAGCGAGAAAAATACTGCCATGTTTGCCTGTGCGCCGGAATGTGGCTGCACGTTGGCATAAGCGGCGCCGAAAAGCTCCTTAGCGCGCTCAATGGCAAGCGTTTCAACGACATCGACACATTCGCAGCCGCCGTAGTAGCGTTTGCCGGGATAGCCTTCGGCATATTTATTCGTAAGAACGCTTCCCTGCGCCTCTAAGACGGCATGGCTGACGATATTTTCCGAAGCGATGAGTTCGAGCTTTTGGCGTTGGCGCAAAAGTTCGCCGTCAAGCGCTTGGGAAATTTTTATATCTGTTGTTTTTAAGGCGTCCATCAATGACATACCAATTCCCTCCCGGATCGTCAAAACTTCCATAAAGTCAATACAAAAGTAAACATCTAATTTATTGTACTATGAAACCTCAAGAAGTCAAGCCCGAAGGGCTAAGACTGATGGGCAGACTTCATGCAAGGAAGGTATGCGTGAAAAATTTGCTGCATCTTGCTATAATATTGTTAAGAAGAGTTTTTATTTGTTCTATAAAGAAAGGAAAGCGGCTGTGGAAAAAATCAGCGTGCTAAAAGAAAAATGTATCAAGAGCTATATGCAGCCGCCGTGCCGTGCGTGTGAAAATATTTGCCCAGTCGGCGCCTTTCGTTGGGGCGCACCGACAGCAGCCTGTCTTGATTGTGGCCTTTGTAGCAGCGTCTGTCCTACAGGAGCTATAAAAACGCGGCTTGATTACGAAAAAAAGCTAACGGCGGCAACTAAGGCTTCCAGCGTGCATCTTGCCTGCGTAAAATGTCAGCCGACGTATGATTTACCTTGCCTTGGCTTTATTACGCGCCACATCCTCTTTGCGCTTGCAGCAAAAAAGCAAGTAAGACTTGACATATACGCTTGTCGCACTTGTCTTTCAGCTGTATATATACATCTTTGCCGCGAAGCCGGCATAGCTAATGACGCTCTTAAAGAAAGCGGACGCGCGACTATTAAAGTAAACGATACGGCACCTGCCGAACGAAAATATAGCCGCCGCGACTTTTTTCGCCACATTCTTGCCGGTGCAAGAGAAAAATTCGGGCAAAATGATGCAAAAGTAACGCCGCAGCATATTTTTGACAAATTGCAGCAAACGAGCCAAAAAGCGTGCGAAAAAACAAGTTTTGCAGCCTTTAACGCCGCTTCTTGGGCTTTTAACTGCGACGCTTCTATCGCCGCCTTTCATGGCGATCTGGCACTTTACAGCGGATGTAGCGCCTGCGGCTTTTGCGTGCGTCTTTGCCCACAAGGAGCCTTACAGGAAAAGCACTCTAAAGATGACTTCTTGCTGACGTTTACGCCACAGCTTTGCACCGCCTGCGGTCTTTGCGTCGCTCGCTGCCCGAAAAATGCGCTGCGCCTTAACGCTTCGCCTAGTGCTAAAAGCTGGCGGCTTAAAAAAGTGCATTAGTTTTGATATAAAGCTAAAATTTAGGGAAACACTGATGCCACAATGCCCCTTCCCAAAACTTTAATGATCTGCTATAATAGCCGCAGAAGAATCAGGCGAAATCTAGGCGGAGTCTGCCAAACGGATGGCTCCGTCTGTTTTTCGGTAGGCTGTTTGTCGCTTTCTTGCCTTTCCAGCTTGACTAGAAAGGGCAATCAGCAGGGTGTAGAGGCTGTTTTACAGACAGTCAAGAGTTTCAAGGAGGTTTTTATGGGACAAGAAGCAATAGCTGGTATTATCTTCGTTTTGATGTATGCGGTGATCGTCTCTGAGAAAATTCACCGCACGATCATCGCGATGATCGGCGCCATACTCATGATCGTAACAGGCATCATGACACAAGAAACCGCCATTCACCATGTCGATTTTAATACACTCGGTCTTTTGATCGGCATGATGATCATTGTCGCTATCACCAGTAAAACGGGACTTTTTAACTTCATCGCCGTCTGGGCGGCAAAACGGGCAAAGGCAGATCCCGTAAATCTCTTAATCTATCTTTCGATAATCACGGCGGTCTGCTCGGCATTTTTAGACAACGTGACGACGGTTCTTTTGATGGTGCCGGTCACGTTTAGCATCACGACGAAGCTGCACGTCGATGTCATGCCGTATCTCTTAGCGCAAGTCATAGCGTCAAACGTCGGCGGCACAGCAACTTTGATCGGCGATCCGCCAAACATCATGATCGGCAGTGCTGTCAAGGAACTGACATTTGCGGCATTCATTGAAAACCTTGCGATCATCTCGATCATTAACCTCATCTTGGTCACGGCGATCTTCGTCTTTCTTTACAGAAAACATCTGACAACGAAGCCGGAGCTTAAAGCTCTCGTGATGCAAGAAAACGAGCATGAAGAGCTTAAAGATATTCCGCTTCTAAAAAAATGCCTCTTTGTACTCGGGCTTGTCATATTGATGTTCTTCCTGCACTCTTTGACAGGTCTTGAATCATCGCTTATTGCTATCGCAGGGGCCTTCTTGCTGCTTCTTTTAGTCGGCAAAGAAGAATTTGTCGAACACGCCATGCACGGTGTCGAGTGGCCGACGATCTTTTTTTTCATCGGTCTATTTATCGCTGTCGGCGGTCTTGTAGAAACCGGTGTCATTCGCGATCTTGCCGTACAAGGCGTACACCTTACGGGCGGCGATGTAACTAAGACCTCTATGCTGGTTCTTTGGATGAGCGCTATCGTGTCGGCGTTTTTAGACAATATTCCTTTCGTCGCGACGATGATTCCGCTCATTCAAGACATGGGAACGATGGGCGTTTCTAATTTAGAGCCTGTCTGGTGGAGCCTTGCGCTTGGTGCCTGCCTTGGCGGCAACGGCACGATCATAGGCGCGTCGGCAAATGTCATTGTCGCCGGCATGGCGGCAGAAAGGGGCGTTCCCATGACGTTCATGCGCTTTATGGCGATAGGCTTTCCGCTGATGATCCTGACGATCATTACCTCGACGGTTTACGTTTACTTACGCTATCTCATGTGATATTTTTACCTCCCTTGCTTTCAAGGGAGGTTTTCTTTTTGAAAAATGACCTTCGTCGGGCAGGATTTAGCTTGCGCGACTCGAAAAAAAGCAACCGTAAGAAAAATTTGCAAAAGCGAGGTCAATCTTTATGACAATGCGCGTGTGCGATCTGCCAAGCGATGAGCGACCGCGTGAAAAGCTTTTAGCGACAGGCGCGGCAAGCCTTTCTGACATAGAGTTGTTAGCTGTCTTATTACGCACGGGTGTAAAAGACAGCTCGGCTCTTTATGTTGCCGAAAAGCTGCTTTCGCTTTATAAAGAGCGCGGACTATCTGCCATCACGCAAATGAGTGTAAGAGAGCTTTCTTCTATCAAGGGCGTAGGCGCAGCAAAAGCTGCGACGATCTTAGCTGCCGTAGAGCTTGGCGCAAGACTTGCTAAAAGGGCGGCGAAAAAGAAAAAGATTCTAAAAACGCCAAAAGATGCTGCAAGCTATGTTATGCCGCATTTTCGGTTTGAGCAGCAAGAGCATTTTGCCGTGCTGCTTTTGGACTTAAAATACCACATCCTTTGCTTAAAGACGATTTTTATAGGTACACTGACAACTTCCATGGCGTATCCGCGTGAAATTTTTCAAGAAGCGATCGAGCGTGCGGCGGCTTTTATCATCTTGGTTCACAACCATCCGTCAGGCGATCCTTTGCCGAGCGAAGAAGATTTGCGCTTGACGCGCCGCATGGTTGAAGCAGGTAAAATCATGGACATACCTGTAATCGATCATATTATCGTTGCTTATGATAAATTTATTTCCCTAAAAGAAGAAGGTATGATACAATAGGTTCTGGATTTTTAAGAAAGCACGAGGAAGGGAGATTTATTTCAGTATGTGGAGTCTTTTTGGTGGCTTGTCACGTGATATGGGCATCGACCTTGGAACCGCGAATACATTAGTACACGTAAAAGGCAGGGGTATCGTGCTAAGTGAGCCGTCTGTCGTAGCAATAAAGAGTGAAAACGGCGAGGTCTTAGCGGTCGGCGAGGACGCAAAGCGCATGATAGGCAGGACTCCTGGAAATATCATCGCTATAAGACCGATGAAAGACGGCGTAATTGCTGATTTTGATGTGACACAGGCGATGCTTCGATATTTCATCAGAAAGTCAATGAATACGAAGTCTTTCGTGCGTCCGCGCGTTGTTGTCGGCGTGCCGTCGGGCGTTACCGAAGTGGAAAAACGCGCCGTCATTGATGCAGCGCAGCAGGCCGGCGCAAGAGAAGCCTACCTCATCGAAGAGCCGATGGCGGCAGCGATTGGAGCGGGGCTGCCGGTAGAAGAGGCAACGGGCAGCATGGTCGTCGATATTGGCGGCGGCACGACGGAGATTGCGGTCATCTCGCTCGGCGGCATTGTCACGAGCCGCTCTATTCGTATCGGCGGCGACGAGATGGATTCTGCCATTGTGCAGTATATCAAGCGACAGTATAATCTTATGATCGGCGAACGTACGGCTGAAGAGATCAAGATAACAGTTGGCTCTGCCATCGTCACGCCGGATGTTGATCGAAACATGGACATCCGTGGGCGCGATCTTGTAAGCGGCTTACCAAAGACGCTTTCGATTCGTGCTAGTGAGATTCGTGATGCCTTAAATGAGCCGATCTATAAGATCGTTGACGCCGTAAAGAGTACGCTTGAAAAAACGCCGCCGGAGCTTGCTGCCGATGTCATGGATCATGGCATCATGATGACGGGCGGCGGTGCGCTTTTACAAAATCTTGATAAGCTTTTGAGCCATGAAACGGGTATGCCTGTCCTCATCGCTGAAGATCCTTTATCTTGTGTGGGCGAAGGGACAGGAAAGTCGCTTGAAAATATCGAGCTGTTAAAGCGCGTTGTGATGATTTCCAAGAAGTTGAGACAATGAGCCGCATACGAAGAGATGACCAAGACTCTAACAGCAAAGTCTGGCTGCTCTTTGTTTCGCTCGTCTTGGTTTTTTGCCTGGTTTTTTTTGCAGGAAAGGGAAAATTCCAATCGCCGTTTTTAAGCCGTGCTGTATTAACACTGCTGCGTCCCTTTCAAGTCGTGATGAATTGGACAGGCGACAAGATACAGAGCTTTCGGACGGAATTTTGGGAAGTGTATTACGTCTACGACCAAAATCGGCTGCTGAAAAATGAGGTAGGGGTGCTGCGCGTGCAAAACCTCGCAGCAAACGAAGCGTTAGCAGAAAATGTGCGTCTTAAAGCACTTTTAGGTTACAAGCAGGAAAATACGCGCTTTGACCTCGTGGCGGCGCGTGTCATCGGGCGCGACTATGCAACGTGGTCATCTGTCATAGTTATAGATCGCGGTCAGACGAGCGGTGTGCGTGAAAATATGCCGGTCGTGACGGAAAAAGGGCTTGTGGGCATCGTGATAGAGGCAGCATCATATTCTTCAAAGGTATTGCTGATCTTAGATCCACGCGCTGCCGTCGGCACCTTAGTGCAGCGTCAAGCCTCGCGTGTCGCCGGCATCGTTGAAGGCGATCCTGCAAATCCGCTACACCCACGCATGAAAAATATCCCAAAGTCTGCCGATGTCATAGAAGAAGATGTCGTTGTAACATCGGGTTATGGCGGCGTATATCCTAAAGGCATCCTCGTCGGCACGGTAAAAGCATTGAAAAACGATGAAGGGGGGCTGTTAAAATACGCCGTCTTAGAGCCGGCGGTAGACTTTCAGCGTTTAGAAGATGTCGCCGTCATTGTGGCAGTTCGCGAAACATCTGCCGAGCCGATTTTGCCGCCGCCGCAAACACCCGGCACAAATACCGATCCCTATGCTGAAAAAGAAGCCGCAGAACAAAAACAGCGCGAAGAAGAAGCCTTACAGCGAGCAGCCGAAGAAAGCCGCGTACAGTCTGCGCCGCCGCAAGCTGCGCCTGTTGCTCCTATTGCTGAAAAAACGCCGCCGGTGGCTGCGCCTGCGCCTGCGCCAAAAGAGACGCAGAGCCGAAAAGAGCCGCCAAAAGGTGCGCGGCCATGATAAGCTATCGTAAAATTTTTCTTTGGATCGCGTTTTTGTGCTTTCTCTTTGTGCTGCAAACATCTTTTTTGCCGCACTTTTCGTTAAACGGCATCAGCGCCAATCTAATGCTGATTTTGACGGTTTCATGGGGGCTTCTCTACGGTACGCGTCGCGGTGCTTTCATGGGCTTTATGGCAGGGATGCTCCAAGATCTAGCGACAGGTATGTTCTTTGGCATGGATATATTCTCTTTAACAATCATTGGCTATATCACAGGGGCGTTTTCTAGAAATGTATTTAAAGACCCTGTTTTTTTACCGGCGCTAGTTACGATATGGGCGAGTATTGCACATTACTTTTTTATACTCGTATTCATGCTGCTCCTTGGTCATCGCTTTAGTCTGTTTTACGTTGTCAAGACGTTTTTTTCGGTGCTTTTTTTAAACATACTTTTTTCCTATCCGATCTACCGTACAACAAGTTTCTTGCGTGCGCGGCTGAAAAAGAAGAACTAGCGTCTTTAAGGCACCTTGCAAGGTGCCTTAAAGACTGAATGGGGAGATCATCTTTTGGAAGAACATGAAAACGAGTATGCCTCGCGTATGCGTGTGCTAGCTGGCAGCATCGTCGCTGTCATCTTGGTACTTTTCTTGCGATTGGTCTATCTCCAGATTTACGACGGCGATTATTACAAAAGCCTTGCAGACGGCAACCGCATCCGCATCATCCCGAGCGTCGCGCCGCGCGGCAACTTCTTTGACCGCAACGGCGTGCCGCTCGTCATGAACCGCCCGAGTTTTACCGTATCGCTTTTGCCGCTGTCGGCAACGCTTTCAGAAGATGTCATAGAACGCTTGTCCTTGCTTCTTGCAGTGCCGAAAGAGGAAATACACAAAAAAATTGATGCACATATAGGCTTTGACCCCATACGCATCAAACAAGATGTAGGTCCTGAAATCTATACAATCATTGAAGAACAGCGCGACAAATATCCGGGCGTCATGATAGAAGCGCAGCCAATTCGCGATTATATATATAAAACATGGGGGGCGCATATATTCGGCTATGTAAGTGAAATAAATAACGAAGAGTTGGAAAATCGCAAAGAAGAAGGCTATAAGTCAGGCGACATCATCGGCAAATTCGGCTTAGAGCGCGTCTACGATCAAAAGGTGCGCGGCACGGACGGAGGCAGACAAGTAGAAGTAGACGTTGCAGGAAAGCCCGTAAGCAATCTCGGCACGAAAGAGCCTATCGCCGGCAGCGACCTTGTTTTGACGATTGACATAAAGCTGCAAGTCGCCGCCGAACGCGCTATTGAGCAGCAGCTTGGCGCTGTCGGTGCCTATGCGGCGGCAGCCGTCGTCTTAAATCCGCAAACCGGCGAAGTACTGGCGCTCGTCAGTCGCCCCTCCTTTGATCCAAATCTCTTTGTAAATGGCATCTCGACAAAAGATTGGCAGCTTATAAACGAAAATCCCTATCACCCGATGGACAATAAAGCGATCACAGGCGAATATCCGCCGGGATCGACCTTCAAGATTGTCACGGGGACTGCCGCTTTGCAAGAAAATGTCGTTTCACCAAACGAAATCATCTACGACTCAGGACACCACTGGCTCATTCCCAAAGGTAACGCTGGCGGCGAAGCGCTAGGGCCTATCAATTTTATTCAAGCACTCGCTCATTCAGATAACGTCTACTTTTACGAAATGGGCAATCGCTTAGGCGTTGACCGCTTAGGCGAGTATGCAAGAATGTTTGGCATTGGCTCTAAAACAGGCATAGATCTTCCCTACGAATCAGAAGGGCTTGTACCAAGCCGCGAGTACAAAGAAAAAGTCTACGAGGACGAATGGTATCTGTCTGAAACATTCGATGCGGCAATCGGACAAGGCTTTGATCTCGTAACACCTTTGCAGGCGGCGATGATCATGAGCGCTATTGCGGCAAACGGTGATCGCTATCAGCCGCATCTTGTGCAGCGCATCTTAAGCTCTGACGGCAAAACGGTTGAAACGGTAAAGCCAAAACGCCTTAGTACGCTAGATGTAAGCCCTGAAGTAATCGCACTCATACAGCAAGGGCTTCATGATGTCACAAAGTACGGCACGGCAGCGGCGGTATTTGGCTCTAGCTATCAGGTAGATATTGCAGGAAAAACCGGTACGGCGGAAAACTCGCAAGGGCGCGATCACGGTTGGTTCGTCGCCTATGGCCCATTTAACAATCCGACAGTCGTTGTTGCGGTCATCGTCGAGCAAGGCGGCTACGGCTCTTTATCTGCCGTACCAATCGGCAAAAAGATTCTTGATGCGGCGTTTAACCTCGACACGCCGGAAGTAAAAGCTGTACTGCAAGAAGTGGCGGCAAGGCAAAAATCTTGATATAATAAATGACGGTAATAAACTTTAAGGAACACTGATAAAACAAAGTCGCTTAGATGCGTGAAGATAGATGGCTTAATTTATCGGTGGCTTTTAAAGCTTCCCTAAATCCTTCGTGCGGCATATAGCCGCCTATAAAGGCAAAAGCGAGGAGATCATGAAGAAAGAAAGCGTATTGTTCAAGGGGCTAAAAACGGGGCTGTTACTCGTACCGGTAGGAAATCCTGCGTTTTCTGTCGTTGAGCGCGAGATTCGCGAAAAGCTGGCATCAAGCGCTCTGTTCTTTCGCCGCGGCACAGTCGTCGAGTGGCGCACGGGAACATTTACCGCGAAAGAAAGTCTTGCTCTAAAAAAACTATTCTTACAGCACGGTATTTACTTTCGTGAACAAAAAGAAGTCGATGAAACGACTTCCTTAGTAGGCTTTTTGCAGAAAAAAGCGGCAAATATACCAACGGGGCAGACTTTACCCAAAAGAAACGATGCCTCGCTTGCAGAGCCAAAGCCTCTAAGGAAAGAGCCTGCAACAGCCGATCTAAAAGATGTGCCAATGCTCGTCGTAAATCGCACCATTCGCGGCGGACAAGAAATAAATACACGCGGCTCTTTGCTTATCTTAGGCAATGTAAACCCCGGCGCACAAGTCATCGCAGGCGGCAGCATCGACATACGCGGCACTTGCCGCGGCATCGTCCACGCAGGCGCTTACGGCGACCGCGAAGCATTCATCATCGCCGATCATCTAATGCCTTTACAAATCCGCATCGCCGATGTCATAGCACAATCGCCCGAACAATATGAAAAGCCGGAACTTGCAGAAAGAGCACTCGTAAAAGATGGGCAAATCGTTATCGAACCGATAGAAAGGTAGGAGCAGCCTATGGCGGAAGTTATAGTTATCACTTCGGGAAAAGGAGGCGTCGGCAAGACGACGACCACGGCAAATATTGGCGTGGGACTTTCAAAGCGTGGCAAAAAGGTAGTACTTATCGACACCGATACAGGGCTTAGAAATCTTGATTTACTCTTAGGGCTTGAGCGGCGCATCGTCTATACGCTCGTCGATGTTGTGCAAAAGCGCACGCCTTACAAAAGGGCGCTCGTGCGCCACAAAAAATACGAAACACTCTTTTTGATGCCGACCTCGCAAGTTGCAGACAAATCGGCAATAGAGCCTGCACAGATGAAAGAACTCATCGACGAGATGAAAGAAGAATTTGACTACATCATCGTCGATTGTCCGGCGGGCATTGAACAGGGGTTTCAGACAGCCGTCATAGCGGCAGACTGGGCAATAGTCGTCACCATGCCGGAAATCGCCGCCGTTAGAGATGCCGATAAAATCATAGGCAAGCTGCAAAACGACAATAAAGAAATAAAGCTCATCGTCAATCGTATTCGTTCGCAAATGGTAAAAGACGGCACGATGCTCGACATGGACGCGATAAACGACATCTTATCTTTGCCGTGCATAGGACAAATCCCGGACGATGAAAAAGTAATCGACTCGGCAAATCGCGGTGAGCCTGTTATAGATAACCAAAATTCATTGGCAGGTAAGGCATACATAAATGTCGTCTCGCGCATCTTAGGCGAAGATGTCGCATTTCTTGACGTGCCAAACGAGAGCTTTTTACAGCGGCTTAAGAATATGATCCTTGGAAGGGGGAAGCGCGATGATTGAAGCCTTGCTTAAGATCTTCGGCAAACAAGGAAAATCGTCGCGTGAGATAGCCCATGATCGACTAAAGGTCGTTTTGATCCATGATCGTCTGAGCGTATCGCCGGAAGTCATGGATAAGATCAAAACCGACATCATCCATGTCATTTCTAATTATGTAGAAATAAATCAACAAGACATGGAAATCTCCCTTGAAAACGATCAAGACTCCGTCGCCCTCATCGCCAACATCCCCGTAAACAAGATGAAGCCTGAAGTAAACCGCGGTTTCTAAGATAAGGTGGCAAAACAACATGAACAAGCGTTGGCTAAGACGCATGGACTTTACCTTGATAGCCGCCGCCGCCGGCATCATCGCCATGAGTCTCGTCGTCATCGGCAGCGCGACGCATATCAATACCGCCGGCGGCGAACATTATTGGTTTTTAAAAAAGCAAGGCACATTTATCGTCTTAAACTTACTTTTGGCTGTATTTTTCATGAACTTTGATTATAAGGCACTGCAAAGCTACAGCAAAAATCTCTATATCTTCAACATTGTCATGTTGCTTTTAGTCATGATCGTAGGTCAGACGGCACTAGGCGCACAGCGTTGGATCCAACTAGGCCCTGTCACTTTACAGCCATCAGAGTTTTCTAAGCTCATCATGATCATCTCCCTTGCCGCCCTTCTAGAAGATCGCGTAGGCAAACTAAACAGCTTAAACGACATCTTGCCCGTCGTCTGTTATGCAGCGCTGCCTTTTTTTCTCGTCTTAAAGCAGCCGGATCTGGGTACATCGCTCGTATTTATCGCGATCCTTTTAGGTATGCTGTTTATTGCCGGCGTGAATCTTCGCATACTGACGACCTTTTTTGCAACAGGCGTCGCTGCATCGCCGCTTCTTTGGCTATTTTTGAAAGACTATCAGAAAATGCGCCTTAAAGTCTTTTTAGATCCAAGCGTTGACCCCCTAGGCTCCGGTTATCATATCATACAATCAAAGATCGCCATTGGCTCCGGGCTAATCTTTGGCAAAGGACTTTTTGGCGGCACACAAAGCCAGCTAAACTTTTTACCTGAAAACCATACAGACTTCATCTTTGCTGTCGTTGGCGAAGAGCTAGGCTTTGTCGGCGCGGTGACGCTTTTATTTTTATACCTCGTTGTCTTATGGCGCGGCGTAAAAATCGCCCGTGACGCAAGCGATGCTTTTGGCAGACTGCTTGCCGTCGGCATCACATCCATGCTCTCTTTTCATGTACTTGTAAACATTGGCATGACGACAGGCATCATGCCCGTCACGGGTATACCGCTGCCGCTTATGAGTTACGGTGTCAGCTCCTTGACGACAAATATGCTCGCTATTACCATCTTACTTAACATTCATATGCGAAAGGCGAAAATTTTATTTTAGGAGGCTTTATGGTCAAATTAGCGCAGGAGCTGCTAAAAAGCGTAGAAAAGCCGGCTCGCTACACGGGCGGCGAGTACAATACGCAGCCAAAGGATCCCAAAACCGTCGCTTGCAGCGTCGCGCTAGCGATGGCAGATGTCTATGAGGTCGGTATGTCAAACCTTGGACTTAAAATTCTCTATGAGATATTAAACCGCCGCGCTGATGTCGCGGCGGAACGTGTTTATGCCCCTTGGCTTGATATGGAAAAAGAGATGCGCCGCCTTTTTATACCGCTCTTTTCTCTGGAAACCTTTCGCGAAATATCCACATTTGACATCCTTGGCTTTTCCCTGCAATATGAGCTTCTTATCACAAATACGCTCAATATGCTCGATCTTTCCGGCATACCGCTTCATGCAAAAGAGCGCACTAAAGAGCATCCCTTCGTCGTTGGCGGCGGTCCTTGTGTCTACAACACAGAGCCTATCGCTACCTTTTTTGATTTTTTCGTTTTAGGAGATGGCGAAGAAATCGTCGTTGATGTTTGTAAAGAGCTAATCGCATGGAAAAAAGAAGGTCGCCCGGGCAAAAGACGCGGCTTTCTTCGCCGCGTCGCTAAAATTGCCGGCGTTTATGTACCATCTTTTTACGCGCCCGAATACGATGCTGTAGGTATGTTTACAAAGCTTAATATCCTTGACGAAGCGGCGCCGTCGCAAATTTATCGGCGCGTCGTCAAAAACCTTGATGCCGCGCCATTTTTAGAAAAACCCGTCGTACCTTATATTGGCATCGTCCATGATCGTCTAATGCTCGAACTGTTCCGTGGCTGCACACGCGGCTGCCGCTTTTGCCAAGCCGGCATGGCGTATCGCCCCGTGCGTGAGCGGCGCATGAAAACACTAAAGCATTTAGCACATGCACTTTTTGACTCTACAGGCTACAATGAAATGTCTTTAACGTCACTTTCTTCGGCAGATTATTCTTGTCTTTCGCCGCTAGTAGATGAGCTTCTTTTAGAAACAAAAGGCGAGCGCGTAAGTTTTTCGCTGCCGTCATTACGTATCGACAGCTTTTCTTTAGAAATCGCCGAGCGTTTGCAGCAAGTGCGAAAAAGCGGTCTGACCTTTGCACCTGAAGCAGGTACGCAGCGTCTAAGAGATGTCATCAATAAAAACGTGACGGAATTAGATCTTCTTCGCTCTGTGCGTACAGCTTTTGAGCAAGGCTTTAAGACAATAAAACTCTACTTTATGATGGGGTTGCCGACCGAGCGCGACGAAGATATTATAGGCATCGCTGATCTTGCACAAAAAGTCGTCAATTGCTATAAAGAAGTCAAAAAAAAGCGTGGCGTAAAGGTCACAGTAGCCGTTTCTTGCTTTGTACCTAAAGCATACACGCCGTTTCAATGGTTCGCACAAGTGACACAAGAAGAATTTGAAAGAAAGCAGCAGCTTTTAAAAGACAACATAAAAGACCGCGCCATCTCCTTTCACTATCATGACGCACGCGCAAGTGTCCTTGAAGGCGCACTTTCTCGTGGTGATCGAAGGCTTGCCGCTGTTATTGAAACAGCGTGGAAAAACGGCGCGAAATTCGATGGCTGGACCGATCAATTCAAATACGACATATGGCAAGAAGCTTTTCAAAGCTGCGGCATCAAGCCGGAATTTTACAGCAGACGCACACGCGACTTAGACGAAGCGCTGCCTTGGGCGCACACAAGCCCCGGCGTTTCACAAGAATTTTTGCGCCGCGAGTGGCAGCAAGCGCAAAAAGCGGCGCTAACGCCGGACTGTCGCCGCAACTCGTGTGCAAGATGCGGCGTTTGTCCAACACTTGACTGTAGCGTCGTCGATTGGAGGGAAAAAGCATGAAGCTTCGCGCACTCTTAACGAAGAGCGAAGAAATACGCTTTATCTCGCATCTAGATTATGCCGCGCTCATCGAGCGTGCGATCCGCCGCGCTAAACTGCCTGTTGCCTACTCTGAGGGCTTTAATCCGCACATGAAAATAGCTTTTGCCTCAGCACTTGCCGTAGGCATAACAAGCCAGGCGGAAGTTATGGATATAGAGCTTGTGCGCCCTGTTAGTCAACCGGAAGCTTGGGATAAATTCGCCGCCGCGCTAGTGCCGGGCGTTAGTCTTTTGCGTCTTGTCCCCTACGAAAAAAAGGTAAAATCGCTGATGGCAGCGGTTGATCTGGCAAAATATTGTGTGCGCCTGCCATATAAAGACAGCAAAGAAGCAGCGTGCGCCGTCATTGCCAACTTTTTTGCTGCACCTTGCGCCATCTATCGCCGCACGATGCCAAAAAAGACACGCGAGATCGATGCCAAAGCATATATTAAAAAAATTCATGCAGAAAAAGAAAAAACAGACCTGCTGCTCTCGCTTGCCATCGCCATCACACCTTCTGGCAGCATAAAACCTAGCGAAGCCATCGAGCTTTTCAGGCAAAAATTTGGCTTATGTGTAGAGCCAAACGAGGCGAAGATACATCGAACAGCACTGCTTTCCGGCGGCAAAGACCTCTTTTGCCTCATTGAGTAAGGGCTTATCTACATGGAGTTGATGTGATGAAAACCATTTTGGTAAACTCTACCCCCGAAGAAACACGCATGGCGATCATAGCAAATGATGAACTCTTAGCAGTAGAGGTCGAAAGAGAATCCAAAACACATCTCGTTGGCAATATCTACAAAGGGCAAGTGCAAAACGTCCTGCCGGGTATGCAGGCAGCTTTCGTTGACATCGGTTGGGAAAAAAATGCTTTTATATACATTGGCGACAGTTTTTCGCGTGAAGGCACAAAAAGAGCGGTGCCTAAAACACCCGTCCATATTGGTCAAAAGCTGGCTGTACAAATAACCAAAGATGCCATAGGCACAAAAGGGCCGCGTGCGACGCTTAATCTTTCGATCCCCGGAAGAAATGTCGTTCTCATGCCAAAAGCCGCCTACATCGGCATTTCGCGCCGCATCGAAGAAGATGAAGAACGTGCGCGCTTAAAAGAAATCGCCGCCGACATCTGCCCTTCGGGCATGGGCTTAATTATCCGCACGGCAGCACACGGACAAACAAAAGAGAGCTTTCAAGAAGACGTAGATCGCCTGGTGCGCCTTTGGCAAGCCTTGCAAGCGAAAAATCAAATGGCAAAAGCCCCCACGCTTTTATATCGCGATGCCGATCTCATCGTGAGAATGGTGCGTGACTTTTTTACCGAAGCTGTCGATGCCCTTTACATCGACGATATTAGATCATATAAACGCATAAGAGAGCTTGTTGGATCCATCTTGCCGGCACTAAAAGATCGCGTCTACCTCTACGAAGAGAGCGAGCCGCTTTTTCGTCGCTACGGTATAGAAAAAGAAATCGAACATCTCGGCGATCGTGAAGTAGCGTTAGCTTCCGGTGGCTCTATTGTCATAGACAAGACAGAAGCACTGACCGCCATCGACGTAAACACAGGCAGCTACGTTGGTAAAGCAAACTTTAGCGATACGGTATACAAAACGAACCTTGAAGCAGCAGCAGAAATCTTAAAGCAGATACGCTTAAGAGATATTGGCGGCATCATCTTGGTAGACTTTATAGACATGGATAACGACGAGCAAAAAGAAAAACTGCTCGCCTTTTTGCGTGAGCGCGTGCGCCTTGATCGAACAAAGACGAATATCGTTGACATCACAGCACTTGGTCTAATCGAGATAACACGCAAGAAATCAAGGCAAAACATTGAAAGCATCATCTACAGCACCTGTCCTTACTGTAACGGCAAAGGCAGAGTAAAATCGCCTGAAACCATCGCCATTAAAATCTGCCGCGATATTCGCCGCCTAGAAAGCAAGGCACACGCTGCTGTTTATGAAATCGAATTGGCAAGCCATATCGCCGGTGCCATCGAAAAAGCCGAGCCTTTAGCAAACCTTGCCGCCGAACTTGCAATAAAAATTGTTATCGTGCCAAAAGATAACATGGCGCAAGAAAGCTATACGATCTTGGTAAAAGAAGCTTGAAGAGCTAAAATTTTAGGCAAATACTGATAAAATGAAGTCGCCTGGATTTATCTAGCCTGGATGTGTGAAGATGGGCGGCTAAATTTATCGGAAGCTTCCTACTTGCTTTTCTTTTCTATCTATGCTAAAATTTTTCACGGTGTCTATATAACGCACGCGCACTGATGTTTGCCCTGTG
>CAUUGH010000002.1:0-115052 GCA_963544755.1 uncultured Selenomonas sp.
AAGCAGCCCTCGCGATCTAAAAATCGCAGGGGCTGCTTTTTATGTAAGGGCTAGCTTTTTTATAAACTACAGCGTTTTATCCGTGCGTCTTGAAACTTTTTTATAAAAGGTAAAAAATTTGTTGACTTTTTGACTTTTGTCGTGTATATTTTATTCATAAGTTAGCACTCAAGATAACAGAGTGCTAACAGTATGCTTATCTAAGGAGGTGTGATGATGCTCGATGAGCGGAAGCGGCGCATTTTGCAAGCTATTGTAGATGATTATATATCGTCGGCAGAGCCGGTAGGCTCGCGTACAGTGGCACGCCGCCATGATCTAGGTGTAAGTCCGGCGACGATTCGCAACGAGATGGCAGATCTAGAGGACATGGGCTATTTAGAGCATTTGCACACGTCCTCGGGGCGTATTCCTTCATCGAAGGGGTATCGGCTCTATGTAGATGATCTGCTCTCACCCGTACCGCTTGATGAGCGCGAGAGGGCTTTGATCGACCATTGGTATAAAAAGCGTGTCAAGCGTATTGAGAGCGTTTTCCAAGAAACGGCAAAGATTATTTCGCGCGTAACTAAAAATCTCGCGCTCGTCTTAGCACCGCAGCTTGCCGAAGCAGCTTTTCGCACGCTACAATTTCTGCCGCTTACTAAAGGGCGTGTCATCGCCGTCTTAATGACAGATGTAGGCTTTGTAGAAAATCGTGTCATAAAGATGCCGCACGGGGCGAGCTTTCAGGATTTTCAACGCATGGCAGAGGTAATCAACCGCTATTTATCAGGAGAGCGGCTTTCTTTTATCGGTGCTGCTACGTTAAAACGTATCCGCGCCGAGGTCATGGATGAGTCGCTTTATCAAGCAGCACTTGAGTTGATCTATGAAGCGCTAGACGAGGAGCGAAAAGAGCAACGACTCTATCTCGGCGGCACAAAAGAGATGCTGACTCAGCCGGAGTTTCGCGATGTAGCGCGCGTGCAGGCGATCCTTTCCTTACTTGAAAAGGATGATTTTGTTAAAGGCGTCCTGCAAAAAAAGCTGCAAAAAGGGCTTATCGTCACGATTGGTCATGAAAACGAATACAGCGGCATTGAAGATTGCAGCATCATTCGCGCAACGTACCACTTAGACGGCGAATGTCTTGGCACGATCGCTGTCTTAGGTCCGACGCGCATGGAGTACGGCAGAGCGATGGCTCTTTTAGATTATCTAAATCGCTATATCGCTGCTCTCGTGCAGCCTTTCCGCTGGTAGCGACAACATTAAATATGAGGTGAAATATATGCCATCATTCATGAAAGACGAGATGAAGAAAAAGGATGAGGAAAAGCTAGAGGAAATGAAGCGTGAGATCGAAGAAGCTGTAAGCTTAGACAAAGAAGAAGAGCTAGCCCCAAAAGCAGCTAAAGCCGACGAAGAGCCTTTATCTGACGATAAGCTAGCGCCGGATCCTATAAAGCTCGTTGAAGATCTTAGAGCAGATCTAAAAGAAAAGGATGCTCAGATGCTTCGCCTTCGTGCTGACTTTGACAATTTCCGTCGCCGCTCGGCAAAAGAGCGCGAAGAACTTGCCGCAGTCGTCACGCAGGACATCTTGAGGGATATGCTGCCGCTTTTGGATAATTTCGAGCGTGCGCTTGCAGCAGAAGGCTCTGATTTGGAGAGTTTTCGTGTCGGCGTTTCGATGATTTATAAGCAGATGCAGGAAATTCTTGCTAAAAACGGGCTAGAAGTCATTGATACAAAAGGCAAAAAATTCGATCCGAATTTCCACCAAGCTGTCTTGCGTGTGCAGGATATAGAAAAGGAGGACGATATGATTGCGCAAGAGATGCAAAAAGGCTACACTGTGAAAGGACGCGTTATTCGCCCTAGCATGGTGCAAGTCGTTTCCAATGGGTAGGTTACATATAGTTTTACTGTTTTAATAGATAAAAAATTTATAGGAGGAATTTATCATGGCAAAAGCAATAGGCATCGACTTAGGTACTACAAACTCCGTCGTTTCCGTCATGGAGGGCGGCAAGCCGGTCGTTATCACTAATCCGGAGGGAAGCCGCCTTACGCCTTCGGTCGTCGGCTTTACTAAGACGGGTGAGCGTCTAGTCGGTCAGCTCGCAAAGCGTCAGGCGGTGTCAAATCCTGATCGCACCATCGCCTCAATCAAACGACACATGGGCGAGAAAAATTATAAGGTTTCTG
Source organism: uncultured Selenomonas sp. (assembly GCA_963544755.1). Taxonomy (GTDB): domain Bacteria; phylum Bacillota; class Negativicutes; order Selenomonadales; family Selenomonadaceae; genus Selenomonas. The sequence goes on from CAUUGH010000002.1 coordinate 2,194, forward strand.
TCGACTCTAAGGATTACACGCCGCCTGAGATTTCGGCGATGGTTCTGCAAAAGCTCAAGGCGGACGCTGAAGCCTATCTAGGCGAGACGGTAACACAGGCAGTAATTACGGTGCCGGCATACTTTAACGACAGCCAACGCCAAGCGACAAAGGACGCCGGCAAGATCGCAGGTCTTGACGTGCTGCGCATCGTCAACGAGCCAACGGCGGCATCTTTAGCATACGGCGTTGATAAAGGCGGCGAACATACGGTACTCGTCTTTGACTTAGGCGGCGGCACGTTTGACGTATCGATCCTTGAGCTAAGTGAGGGCATGGTCGAGGTCAAGGCGACAAGCGGCGATACGCATCTTGGCGGCGATGATTTTGATCAGGCGGTCATGAATTGGATGGTTGCAGAGTTTAAAAAAGACAACGGCATCGATCTATCCGCTGACAAGATGAGCGCACAGCGTCTTTTAGAGGCAGCGGAAAAAGCGAAAATAGAGCTTTCGAGCATGATGGAAACACCGATCAATCTGCCATTTATCACGGCAGACGCTACAGGACCTAAGCACCTTGATCTAAAGCTTACACGCGCTAAATTTAATGAGCTTACGCATGATCTTGTAGAACGCACGATGGGTCCGACTCGTCAAGCGATGAAAGACGCTGGGCTTTCGCCTTCAGATATTGACAAAGTTCTGCTCGTCGGCGGCTCTTCGCGTATTCCTGCCGTACAAGAAGCCATCAAGAGCTACTTCGACAAAGAGCCTGATCGCAGTGTAAACCCTGATGAATGTGTTTCCATCGGCGCTGCAATCCAAGCTGGCATCATCGTCGGTGAAGTAAAGGATATGCTTCTTTTAGACGTCACGCCGCTATCTTTAGGCATCGAAACATTAGGCGGCGTTTCTACAAAGCTCATCGAGCGAAATACGACCATTCCCGTGCGTAAAAGCCAGGTCTTTTCAACAGCAGCAGACAATCAGCCGTCAGTTGACATCCATGTCTTGCAAGGAGAACGCGAAATGGCAGCCGGCAACAAGACGCTCGGTCGCTTTGAACTTTCCGACATCCCACCGGCACCGCGCGGCGTACCGCGCATCGAAGTCGCTTTCGACATTGATGCAAACGGCATAGTACACGTTTCGGCAAAAGATCTCGGCACGGGCAAAGAGCAAAAGATAACGATTCAATCCGACAGCGGCATGAGCAAGGATGACATTGACCGCATGGTCAAAGAAGCCCAAGCGCATGAGGCCGAGGATAAAAAGCAAAAAGAAGCTGTAGAAATTAGAAACCGCGCAGATTCTACCGTCTATCAGGCAGAAAAGGCACTTAAAGATCTCGCTGACAAGGTGGATAAGGAAAAGGCAGCCGAAGTACAGGCGGCAGCTGATAAAGTAAAAGACGCACTAAAAGGCACAGATAATGACGCTATCAAAAAAGCGACAGAAGATCTGGAAAAGCCCCTTTATGAGATGAGTGCTAGCGCATATCAGCAAGCAAGCGGACAAGAAGCTAGCACCGGCGCAGCTAGTGCTAGTGCAGATGCTGCTGCAAGTAGCAAGAGCGATGATGACTTTTTTGTCGATGCTGAATATTCGGAAGTAAAAGATGACAAGAAATAATTAAGAGAAACTGACTAAGAGTGTGGAGTTCATGCTCCACACTCTTTTGACGATAGCGCATCAAGCGCTGTGAGGTGTTGATTGTGAGCGAAAAACGCGATTACTATGAGGTACTAGGTCTATCAAAAGGCGCGTCAGATGCAGACATCAAAAAAGCATTCAAAAAAATGGCGCGTCAGTACCACCCTGACTTAAACCGCGACAAACCGCAGGAAGCCGCCGAAAAATTCAAAGAGGTCAACGAGGCGTATCAAGTCCTCTCAGACCCACAAAAGAAGGCGACATACGACAATTTCGGCCATGCTGCATTTGACGGTGCAAATGGCGGCGCAGGAGGTGCGAGCGGTTTTAGCGGCTTTGGCGGCTTTAGCGCAAGCGGCTTTGATGACATCATGGACGCTTTTTTTGGTGGGGGCGTGCGCCGACGTGGACCAAAAGGGCCGGAGCCTGGAAACGATCTGCGCTATAATCTGGAAATTACTTTTGAAGAGGCGGCATTTGGCAAAGATGTCGAGTTAAAAATTCCGCGCACAGAAAACTGCGATGCCTGTAGCGGCACAGGTGCAGCAGCCGGCACAAAGCCCGAGACGTGTCCTGATTGTCACGGCACGGGGCAGATGCAGCAGGCACAGCGTACATTATTCGGTAACGTAATGACATCACGTCCTTGCAGCCGTTGCACAGGAACGGGGCAAATAGTGAAAAACCCCTGCAAAAAATGCAACGGCTCCGGACATAAGCGCGTCGATCGTAAGATCAAAGTCAATATTCCGGCAGGTATCGACGAAGGTCAGCGTGTGCGCATCTCTGGCGGCGGTGAAGCAGGAACACGCGGCGGTCCAAGCGGCGATCTCTACGTCTATATCTATGTAAAGAACCATAAGCTATTTAAAAGAAGCGGTGCAGATGTTATCAGCGAAGTGCCGATTTCCTTCGTGCAGGCGACACTTGGCGATACTATAGAAGTGCCTACCATAGACGGCAAGGCAGAACTCAAGATTCCTGCAGGTATCCAATCCGGCACGGTGCTTCGTATGCGCGGCAAAGGTATACCACACCTAAGAGGTGCAGGACGAGGCGATCAACATATGCGCATTAAGGTCTTGACGCCACAAAAACTTACGAGTAAACAAAAGGATGCCTTAAAAGCGTTCGGCGAACTTTGCGGCGAAAGCGTAAATCCTGAACAAAAGACATTTAAGGATACTCTAAAAAGTTTTTTCAAAGGTTAAGGAACCACCGATAAATTTAGCGTTTCCTAAAAAAAGAAAAGCCACTGTACAAAATTTATGTGCAGCGGCTTTTTTTATCGGCTAAATAGATTTGATTGCACATGATTCCTTGACTTTTTCCGTGTGCTTCATATACAATAGATGCACATTAGTCTTGTTGTTATTTCGTGGCAAGGCGTACTTTAAGGAGGCGCGTATTTTGATAAAAGTATTGGTCTGTGGAGCCTCCGGGCGCATGGGGCAAGCTGTCATAAGAGCTGTACTCGGTGATAAGGAACTGTTGCTTGTCGCTGCCGTTGATACTTGTGGCGGTAAAGATGCAGGAGAGATTGCCGGTGCCGGCAAATGTGGCGTAATGATAAACACGGATCTAAAGCGAGCATTAGCTGCAACTCGTCCTGCTGTAATGGTGGATTTTACACAGCCCGATGCTGTATTTTCTAATGCTATGCTTGCGCTGGAATATGGTGTATCGCCTGTCATCGGTACGACGGGCATGACAGCAGATGAAAAATCGCAGCTTGAAAAATTCACGATAAAGAAAAAAACACCGGCGTTTCTTGCTCCAAACTTCGCCATCGGTGCGGTGCTTTTAATGCTCTTGAGCTGCCAAGCGGCAAAGTATATGCCGCATATGGAAATCATCGAGCTTCATCACGATAAAAAACTAGATGCACCATCCGGCACAGCGCTGCAAACAGCGGCGCTCATAAAAAAAACACGCGCAAATATACACCAAGGTCATAGTGCAGAGTCAGAAAAAATCGCAGGCGTACGCGGCGGACAAGTCGACGGTATGAGAATCCACAGCGTACGACTGCCGGGCTTAGTCGCACATCAAGAGGTGATTTTCGGCGGCTTAGGTCAAACTTTGACGATTCGCCACGACTCTTTTGATCGTGAATCGTTCATGCCGGGTGTCGTTCTTGCGTGTAAAAAGGTTTGCAATCTGACAGGGCTTGTTATCGGTCTGGAAAATCTTCTAGATTGACAAAAATATCATGGGAGTTGTTGGCAGGATGAAAAAATACAATGTAGCCATCATGGGCGCGACCGGCGCTGTAGGGCAAGAATTTTTACAGCTTATTGCCGAGCGCAATTTCCCTTTTGCAGAGCTAAGGCTTCTCGCGTCTTCGCGCTCGGCTGGCAAAAGCATTTCATTTATGGAAAAAAACTACACGGTTCAAGAAACGTGCGAGGATTCTTTTACCGGTATTGACATCGCTCTTTTTGCAGGCGGCGGCGCAAGCAAGATATTTGCACCTGCGGCTGTAAGGGCAGGCGCCGTCGTTATCGACAATTCCAGTGCGTTTCGCATGGAGCCGTCGGTGCCGCTTGTCATACCGGAAGTAAACCCCATGGCAATAAAAGAGCATAAGGGCATCATTGCAAACCCAAATTGCTCTACGATAATCATGGTCATGGCATTAAAGCCGCTTTTAGATCTATCTCCCATCAAGCGCGTTGTCGTTTCAACGTACCAAGCTGTTTCAGGTGCCGGCAAAGAAGCAATGGCAGAACTTAAAGAGCAAGTTGAAGCAATCGTTTCTAAAAAGCCTGTAAAAGCGACGATTCTCCCCGGTGCATCGCTCAAGAAGCACTATCAGATAGCTTTTAATTTGATCCCTCAAATAGACATATTCAAGGAAAACCTCTACACAAAAGAGGAAATGAAAATGATCGATGAAACGCGAAAGATTCTCTCTGATCCTAACCTGCGCGTGACAGCGACGACGGTTCGCGTACCTGTCTATCGCAGCCATGCAGAGTCTTTAAACGTCGAATTTAGTCAAGAAGTCAGTGTTCAAAAAGCGCGCGAGGCGATTGCCAATTTCCCCGGCGTATCTTTAAAAGACAACCCACAAGAGCAAGCATACCCCATGCCGCTTTTCACAGCGGGTAAAGACGATATTGAAGTGGGGCGTATTCGCCGCGATGCGTCCGTAGATTATGGTCTAAATCTCTGGGTTTGCGGCGATCAGATCCGAAAAGGGGCTGCCTTAAACGCATTACAAATTGCCGAGTACATGATAAACAACAGGATGCTTGACTAAATTCTCTAGAAAAATTTTTTCGATAGGAGGGTAATGCGATGGTCAATGACGATACAATGATGTTTCGCTTCGGTACAGATGAAAACAAGGCCGCGGCTATCATACGCGACGTTTGTGATGCGATGCAAGAAAAGGGATACAATCCGATAAATCAACTTGTCGGCTACCTTATTTCCGGCGATCCTGCCTATGTGACGAGCTATAAGGAAGCGCGCAGCAAGGTGCGAACGCTCGAACGCGATGAACTCTTAGAAGAGCTCGTGCATTTTTATGTAAAAGCTCATCAAGGGACAAAAACCTGATGAAGCGATTTCTCGCTTTGGATGTCGGCGACAAAACTATCGGTGTTGCTGCAAGTGATGCGCTCGGTCTTACAGCACAAGGCATCGAAACGATAAGACGCCAATCGTTAGACAAGGATATGAAGAGACTAAAAGAACTTACAAAACTTTACGAAACCAACACCTTCATTATCGGCTTGCCGAAGAATATGAACGGTACGCAAGGCGAGCGCTGTGACATCGTGCGTGATTTTGCAAAAAAACTGCAGCAAAAACTAGCCAAAAGCCAAGTCATCTTTTGGGACGAGCGTCTTTCCACCGTAGCGGCAGAGCGTTCTTTAATAGCGGCAGATGTAAGCCGCGCTAAAAGACGCAAAGTCATAGATAAGATGGCAGCGGTATTCATCTTGCAAGGGTATTTAGACAGTCTGAAGATACGCAAAAGCAAAATATTTAAGGAAACACTGCTAAAATGAAGTCGCCTAAATTTTCTTAGATGCGTGAAAATAGGCAGCTGAATTTATCAGTGGTTTCTTTCTAAGAAATGAGGAAACGATATGTCAGATAAAGAAAGAGATATTATAGAAGATGACGAAGATGATATTGTGGAAATAACGGATGAAGATGGTAATGTCTACTACTATCGCGAGGAAATGATCCTTAATGTTGGTGATGATAAATTCGCACTATTAGTAAGTATCGACGACGAAGAGGATGATCATACTTGTGATTGTGATTGTGACTGCGACGAAGCAAGTGCTTTTTTTGCCAAGATCATCACAGATACTGATGGGAAAGAAGCGTATGTTGATTTGACGGATGAGGAATTTGATGCCGTACAGCGTGCCTATGACGAGTTGATGGATGAAGAATACTAAAGAACGACTGAATTTCTCGCTGCGCTAAGAAAAGAGATGATTCGATGCGAAAACTTGCCTTGATACTTAGCACGATCTTGCTATTGCTCTCCTTTTCTGCTTCATTATGCTTTGCTGAAGACGAGGGTCGCCGCTTCGTCGATGCCCGTGATGATACCGGCTATTTTGTAGACATCACGACTGTTTCTATAGACAGCGATCATGAATATACAGCAGATGTTGCCATCATCAAGGCAAAAGAAAATCGCCTTTTTTCGTATCGGATGCATTTTGACTATGCTCTTCGTACATATCAAATTTTGCGCTCTGCCACCATGAGTTATGATACGCGTGAAATAGCCCAACGCGTTACGAGTGCAATGCCGCCATCACCTTATGTGATAAACTCTCCTATTGCTGCTATCGTAGACTATCTCTATGCGTGGCAATGTGGTTACGAAAAATAAAATGCGACTCTTTTACATAATAGCCCTCCTGATTAGTATTATCTGATCAGGAGGGCTATTATGTGCTTGTGTGCTACTTAAGATATTACAACTTGCACATGAAGCGTTTACTTTGCTCGATAATCAAGTCTTCGTCTTGAAAATAATTGATCTTCATCGCTGCCTTCATCGCAGCAAGCGTTGCGCCAGCTTTTTTGCGCGCTTTTTCACTACCTTTAGAAAGGATGTCGTAGACTGCACGGATGTCTTGTTCTAGCTCTTTGCGGCGCTTGCGAATAGGGCAAAGTTCATCTTCTAAGACGGCGATGAGAAATTGCTTGACTTTTACATCGCCAAGTCCACCACGGCTGTAATGTGCTTTTAGCGCATCAAGATTTTCATATATGGGCAGGAATTTTTCAAAGTGTTCGGGACGCGAAAATACATCAAGGTAGGTAAAAACTGTATTACCTTCGATCTTACCCGGATCTTCAATGCGGATATGCGTGGGATCAGTATACATTGACATGACTTTCTTCGCCACTTCTTTAGCTGAATCGGATAGATAAATGCCGTTTCCAAGAGATTTTGACATCTTTGCCTTGCCGTCCGTCCCCGGCAATCTGCTCGCCGCTTTTTTACCGGAAAGCAAACTCTGCGGCTCTACGAGTGTTTCTCCATATAGCTCATTGAACTTTCTGACGATCTCACGCGTCTGTTCAAGCATCGGCTCTTGATCCTCGCCTACGGGGACGGTCGTCGCCTGAAATGCTGTGATGTCTGCCGCCTGACTTATCGGATAGGCGAAAAATCCTACAGGTATGCTCGTTGCGAAATTTCGCATCTGAATCTCTGCTTTAACTGTCGGATTTCGCTGCAAACGTGAAACGGTTACTAGATTCATGTAGTAAGCAGTCATTTCAAAAAGCTGCGGCACTTCTGATTGTACGAACATCACGGTTTTTTTAGGATCAAGTCCACACGAAAGATAATCAAGCGCGACTTCGATGATGTTTTGGCGGATCTTTTCCGGATTGTCTACATTATCGGTTAAGGCTTGTGCATCGGCAATCATGATATAAATTTCATCATATTCGCCGGAATTTTGCAATTCAACACGGCGCTTTAGCGAACCGACATAATGCCCGAGATGCAGCCGCCCTGTTGGACGGTCGCCTGTCAATATTATTTTTTTCACAATAAAGCCCCTTTTCTTGAAAAATGCCGCGTCTTTATTGCTTATTGGCGCAAACGGCACAATGTTTGCTGCATTTTCCCAAATGAAGCGTTCTAAATGTTTGCTTTTTTGCATCATAAAGCAACATCCTGCCGACAAGAAGATCGCCAATCCCTACAATATACTTGATCGCTTCGACAGCCTGCAAGGATCCCATGACACCGACCGCTGCACCTAAAACACCGACTTCATGACTTTTTGCTGCATCGCCCTCTTTTGGCACATCTTCAAAAATGCAGCGATAACATGGACCTTTACCTGCAACAACTGTCATGATTTGTCCATAAAAGCCTGTGATGCCTGCATAAGAAAATGGTTTTTGCAAGCGAACGCAGGTGTCGTTTATAAGAAATTTAGTAGGAAAATTGTCCGTACAGTCAAGAACAAAGTTATAGTTTCGATCACTAAGGATGCTTTCTATATTATCTGCACCTATACGCACATTATAGGCGTTTAGCCGCACCGCAGGATTACACGCGATAAGTGTCGCTGCTAGCGAAGATACCTTGTTTTTGCCAATATCTGCCGTTTGATACGCGATTTGCCGCTGCAAATTAGAGAGATCTACTCTATCATCATCGACAATGCCGATCTCGCCGACACCTGCCGCTGCCAAATACATCGCTGCAGGAGAGCCAAGCCCACCAGCACCGATGATAAGTACTTTAGCTGCAAGAAGCTTTCGTTGCCCGACTTCACCGACACCTGCAAGAGGTATCTGACGTAAATAGCGTTCGCGCTCATTTTCTGTCAATCGTTTCTGTTCTGATATAGACATGATTTTGCTTTCATCCTAGCTATTAAAATACATAGCTGCAAGTAAGCATATAGTTTAGCGGTGCGACGCGATTGTTTGCGCCTGTATGCGATGTCACGTCGTCACGATTTAATACATTTTCTACAGTCAGGCGAATTTCGCTTTTTTCATCGGGATGGTATGCCGCACTCCAACTTGTAAGCAAATACGGCTTACAAGCGTACGACGGCTTACTTGTCGGCGACTGTACGCGATCTGCAAGGTAGGAGCCTGACAGCGCCGATGTCCACTTGCCCTTTTGATAGGAAACGCCGCCCGTAAGCTGCACTTTGCCAAAAATGCGCTCCCAGTCTGCGTCTTTGCTTTCTTTAGCTGTTGGATTTTGCCATGTAATTGCCCAGTTCCATGAAAAACCGTTTTTTTCTTGCATTTGGCACGATATTTCTATGCCCGTATTGATAAAATCTTCATTCTTATATTGATACTGACTTATAAGCGGTTTCCATGCCGCTGTGATATTATCCTTGACATTCATATGAAAAAGTGCAGCTTTCCATGTATGTGTCGCCGTTTTTGCCTTCCAACCAAGTTCATAGGTGTTACCTGTCTGCGGCTTTAAGTCCGGTGCCGGAAGAAGGCGACTGCTAGTGCCATACATCTGGGCAAATTTTGGCATGATGAAGGACTGTCCTATAGAAAAATATATACTGTTTTTAGGATCGATTTTATGCAGCCACTGCAGTGAGGCGCTGAGATTTTGGTAGTTTTCATCACGCATTGCCGCTGTCGTCCATGTTTGACGCACACCGAAGGTGCCTGTATCACGCGCAGTAAATTGCTGCTCCCATTGACAAAATACGCCCCAGTTGTTTCTCATATAGTAGGCAGGATAAAGAGTCGATGGCGCCGGCAAAGATTCGTATACTTCATGTGCTAAACTAAAGCCTACTACAGCCGCAGATTTGGGATTTATCTTCCATGTTCGCTGCAAATCTATGCCATACGTCGTATTGCGCTCACGCGTATTGTACCAGTCACCCGGCGTTTTCTTGCCCACACGCGAAATACCGGTAGGTCCTTTCGATTCGACTGTACCCGTATTAAAGTACACACTGCCTTTCCATGCGCTATCATGATAGTTAATTTGACTTACATATTGTTGCGTCGTATAGGTACGGGTACGAAAATGATCGCCTACCTCTACGCCTGTAGTCGTCTTATCTACGCGGTCAACGATACGCTTATAGGTCGCCTCGGTCTGGTAATAGCTAAAGAGTGCGTCAAGCTGCGGATTGACATTGTAGCTAAAACTCGCACTTTTCTTTATAATATCACTAATATCAGTACATACCGAGCCTTCAAAGCCTTTTAAGAATATATCGGTTTTAGTAAGTCCGTCTAAATGTCCCCATTTATTATAGTTGTAAGAAAAGTTGTAGCGATCATCGCCCACACGCACGCCGACCTGACGCTGCCCGAAATTGCCAATGCCCATATACACTTTATTTTCTGCGCCCTTTTTCGTGATTATATTTACGATGCTGCTCATCGCTTCGCTGCCATAAAGTACGGAGCCAGAGCCTTTGACGACTTCGATGCGCTCAATAGTGCTCGATGGAATTTGATCAAGGTTGTACTTACCGCGCCAAGCGATAGGATTGCCGTTTAGCAAAACGAGCGCACCGTTCTTAAAGCCGCGCACATTAAGTTCATTGTTCATCGTCCCCATCGACGCACCTGACGGTCCAAAGGATTTGTAAGAAAAGCCATTGATTTTCGATAGCGCATTTGCTGCATCAGAGGCACCGCTTTCTTTGATGTCTGATGACGTAATGATAATTGTCGCGGCAGGTATATCGAGATCACGCTTTTGTCTGCGCGTCGCTGTCACAACGGTATCTTTAAGCATATGGCTGCTATCTTTTGCATCTGTTATTTTAGCAGCATTTTCCTCTGTCGCCATGTCTTGCTGCTCTGCTGCCGCTACAGGAGATGCCATTAGCCATAAAGCGGCTATATAAAGCGTCAGCAGTTTTTTTTTCTTTCCTTGCAAAGTATACATCCTTCTTTCATTCATAGTATTGTCAGAACCTTCCTAATTTAAGCGAAAATGAAATGTTTTCGTCCAAACGCCGCGCGCACCACCGTCGCCGGGGTTAAATGTAAAAAGATAACCTGCCGCCTCTGCTGCACTATCCATCTCTTTATAGCCAGAAGATGCGATAACGGCAACATCTTCGACAGAGCCGTCGGCTGCAACAAAGATCTTTATCGTAACACTTCCTTCTACATCGTCTTCGATGAGATTCGGCGGATATTCAGGACGCGCTTCTTCTAGAAGGCTTGCTTCTATTCGCTCTTTTGGCGGTGGGGGAGGCGGTGGTGGTGGAGGCGGTGGCGGCGGTTCGCCTATACCTGCGCCGCTAGTATCGCTACCTGTGCTAGCTCCTTTGCCGTCGCCTTTACCGATGCCTTCGCCAGATCCTTCACCGCCGCGCCCTAAGGGATTACCCACACGCGCTTGATGCTTTTGGCTCGGCTTTTTTGGCGGCTCCGGTGCCACATCTTCAACAGGTGCCAGAGTCTTATCAGGGATCACGACTTCTTCGATTGCCGGCGTCTCTTCAGTCGCCGGCGGTGAGCCACCACCGCCGGCACTTGCTTTCTCTTGCACATCTTCGTAGATGACGACATCAATCTTTTCTTTCGTCTGCTTTCCCACTGTCACGGAAAATACGCCACAAATCGCCGCGATGAAAAAAATAAAAAGATGCACACCGAGAGAAGCGAACAACGCTTTATATTTATCCCTCGTGTTTTCCATGCCTCACTTGCCCCCTGCACTATCTGCAGCAAGCCCAAAGCGCGTGATACCGGCACCCTTGAACTTATCTAAGAGCGCGTAGACCTTCCCATAGTCGCTTTCTTGATCGGCTCGTAAAACGAGGGAAAATTTGCCATTTCTCGCACTTTCTGCTTTGGCACGCTCAATTAGTACATTTTCCTTGATGAGCTGATCTTCTAAGAAAAGACTGCCATCTTTTTTCAGCGTGACAACATACGTCACAGATAACTGCGTTTCTACGTTTGCAGCTTTTGGCATATTGACATCAACGGTCTTGAGATTCACCATATATAGTGTACTGAGCATGAAAAAGACGAGCAGGAAAAACATGATGTCGATCATCGGGATAATCATGACCTCAGGCTTAGCAAAACCCTTTCTGTCCCTAATTCTCATCGCAGTGCCTCCTCATCGAGAAAGAGCGCGTCCTTTGCCTCCTCGACTAGTGAAAAACACTGCTCCATGTCGGTTACGATATTTTCCAATCGCTGCGTAAAGTACGCATGAACCAAAAGCGCGACAACAGCGACACAAAGCCCCATCGCGGTCGCGATTAACGCCTCGCCAACACCGCCGGTAATAGCCGTCGCCTGCCCGGAGTCAATGTTAAACACGGAAAATGCTGAAATCATGCCGCTTATAGTACCTAAAAGCCCTAAAAGCGGTGCCAATGTCACTATGACACTTAGGTAATAGAGCCGCTTTCTCATCTTCGACAGTGCAATGCCGGATTGAATTTCCATGTATGAAGAAACACGCGCCGCATCTTTTTTTATGAGTTTCATACTGGCAAACAAAATATTTGCAAGTGCGCCATGATGATTTTCGGCAAGTTTTCTTGCTCCTTGATAATCCCCATTTGCCATATACTTGTAAAAATTTCGCGAAAACGTGCGCCCCGTGTCGCTTCTTGAAAAGTACATTGCACGCTCAATGCCGATCATTAAGACAAAGATAGAACACACGAGCAGCACATACATGACGAAGCCGCCCTTATTAAAAAATTCTATGCCAGCCCCTATTGCCTCCATGAATAATCCTCCTAAACATTTTATTCAGCCACCGAAAGATGTTCATTACGCCCTTGCGCGAAAGCATCTCCGTAGGTACGATAAGCAATTTCTCGCACGCCGAGTACAAAATCTTGCGAACAGTTATAGATATAAGCTTCCGTCGGCTCTTCTAAGCGGCTAGAGCGAATCGCCTTGAGCGTCTTTAGTGACGGATCTTCAAAGTATTCTCTCTTAAATTTATCAACATCAAATTTACCATGATCGTTATATGTCGGCACAAATAAGACATCCGGATCGATCTCAATAAGCTGCTCTTTCGTCATTACCTGCCCATCTAAGATGCCTAATTCAGCCCTGCCATTTTTTACTCCGGCATAATGACAAGCATCATCAAAACTTGAGCCAATACCACCGTAGCCAGACATTAAAGAAATCAATACAACAGTCTTGCGCTCGCTCTTAGAAATAGCACTGACTTTTCGGCTGATGTCTTCTAGATGTTCGTCCATCATAGCAAGCAACTTTTCCCCTCGCTCCGGTACACCTGCCGCCTGTGCAAGCAGCGTGATCGTTTCTTTAATCTCAGCGAGATTTCGCGCCCCCTTACAGACGACAACCGTAAGACCTGCCTCTCGAAGCGACGGCACTATTTCGAGATTGCCCCAATCAGGTACGACTACGAGATCGGGACTAAGTGCGACAATTTCCTCGACCGTCGGATTACCAATGCGCCTTTTTACCTTCTTAGCTAATGCCACAACATTAGAGCTTACAGGATCATCTAACAGCCCGTTGACTGCCGCCATATCCTCCGGCGGCACAAGCCCGAGCATCACCTCGTCGGTACTCATCGACAGTGTGACGATGCGATGCGGCTTATCTTTCAAGCTGACAATTGTGCCTTGGCTGTCTTTTACCGTGTAGCCATCTGCAATATCCTCTGTTGCTGCGCCCGGCGCACGGCACGCCGACAGCAGCAGACATACGAAAACCATAGCTACAGCAAAAAAACTTTTTTGCAAAATGCTTTCTCCCTCCAATATTCATAAGTCTACTATGAAAATATAAAACAGCCCGGGAAAGTTAAGAAAGTGCTGATAAAATGAAGTCGCCTTGCTTTTTGTAGATGCGTGAAGAGGGGTGGCTGCGTTTATCAATGGTTCCTTAAGCATTTGTAATTTGCTTACTCCACGCTTATGCTACCGTAAAAATCATAGCTTGTCAATGTTACCTCTTCAAGGAGCCTATGATAAAATAGAAAAGGCACTTCCCTTTCAAATGCAAGGGAAGTGCCTTTTCTTAATTCATGCTTCAATATGCAACGCTTGCACAAAGATGTCTACCTCGCGCACGAAAAGTCCTGTCATGTACTCGACTTTCGTTCGCACGCGCTGCTGCGTCTCCCTGATGAGCGTCGGGATGTGACTGCCGTATGTCAAAACAACAGAGCAGGAAATTTCAAGACCTCTATCTTCGTCACCTCGCAAATTATGACGTACGCACACTTCGCTGACTTTCGAGATGTATTTTTTTTCGCGCATGATATACATGATCATTTCGCGAATCGCCAAATCGTCAATGATAAGTTTGCCATAGTAGCTAAATACGGGGCGCACGATGGATTTTTCACCGAGCTTTCTGCGGTGCGTGCGGCTACGACGGAAAAAAGACTGTATCGGATCGATTAAAAAGCCTGATGCGTGCGGCTTTAGTTCGATAGTCGGCACAGGTATAATGTGCTTTCCCTGCTTTAGGCGACTATCACGTGCCTTTTTTATTTCGCGCTGTGTCGCGATGTCTTCGATATGAATGACTTTCTCAATCGTCGGCAGGTGTAAGATGCGCGCAATCTTATAGACCATATTTGCTGACGTACCTAAGATGAGGATGCGATGTGGACGGCTAAAAGCGATGGCAGAGCGCACTTCTTCTGCGTGACCGGGCAAGACAAAGATCGCGCGACGCACCGCCATTATTTTGCTCTTTTCCATCTTAGCCGAAGATCCCGCAACGATCTTACCATCCTTGATCAAGATGCCATCATCAATGATGGCATCTGCCTGCTGCTGATGCGCGACGAGCAAGGCACGATGGCTCTTTCCTGTGCCGCTAGGGCCTACGAGAGCTATGACATCCACTTCTTAATCCCCTGCTTTTTGAAAATAAAACGCTTGCTTAAACCTAAAGCCACTCATCATAGCACATCTAGGCGACTAATTATCACCGTCAGTTGCCTAAAACATTCCCGGCTTATATAACTGCTCTGCAAGTGCGTCTTCTACTGTGAATATGCCCAGTTCCTGCGGATAGCGCGATGTAAAGCCATGAAAATCCGAGCCGCCCGTTATGAGCAGGTGGCGACGCTTTGCCATGGCGACGTAACGAGCCGTATCGACTGTATCATGCTGCGGATAAAACGCTTCGATGCCTTCGATGCCTATAGCAAGCACCTCTTCTACTAAAGCATCATTGCCGACAAGCTTTGGATGTGCAAGCACCGGTATACCGCCTGCATCTTTGATGCGCGTTACGACTTCTTGCGGCTCTAAACGATAATGCGAAACATAAGCAGGGCAGCCCTTAGAAAGCACCGCATCAAACGCCTCGCGCACGCTTTTGAAAAAGCCCTTGCGAACGAGCGTGCGACCGATGTGTGAGCGGCTTATAGACTTGCTCGTACCTGCCACTTGCAGCACGTCCGCTTCTTTGATGCCATAGCCAAGTTCTTGCAATTTTTCCACCATTTCGGCAAAACGACTCCAACGCGCCTCACTCACATTGTTTAGACAATCAAGGAGATCGCGCTGATAAATGTCAATGTTATACCCTAAAATATGTACTTCATGCTGCTTATACTGTGTGCTAAACTCAATGCCGGCAATGATGCCAAGACCCTTTTTTGATAAAAGCCCAGCTTCATAAAGATGCGTAACACCTTCTACAGTATCGTGATCCGTAATGGCGATGTAACGAAGCCCCACCTCTTTTGCTGCCTCGATAAGTTCTTCCGGTGTCATTTTCCCGTCAGAATACGATGTATGCGTATGCAGATCGCTCGACACTAGCACTTCACTCCCTACGAAAGCCACGCAAATTTTCAGCGCGGCTCAACAATGAGCTTTATCGCCGTACGCGCCTCGCCGTCGATTTCAATATCGGTAAAAGCAGGGACACACACGAGATCTATGCCGTGCGGCGCAACAAAGCCACGCGCAATAGCAATCGCCTTGACCGCCTGATTTAATGCACCTGCACCGACTGCCTGCATCTCAGCTGCGCCTGAGCCGCGAATAACGCCGGCTAAAGCTCCTGCAACGGCATTAGGGCTTGATCTTGCTGATACCTTCAAAACTTCCATGATAGTCTTACCTCCTATAAACGCTCCTGTAACTTCTTTTGCTTTAGATATTTCCTTAGACCTATCTTTGATCTTATTCTATATAAAAAGAAAAACTCCTGCTAATCTTCTTTTTTCATGACACGTTCAATGGAAAGTGTTCGATTCGTCGTATCATCCACCTCAATTATTGCCGCGCAATAGATAATAGGTCCTTGTGCTACTTCAAAGCGTACGGGCCGACACGTCATAAACTTTTCAAGTACGCGATCAACACGCACACCTAAAATAGAGTCTAAAGGTCCCGTCATACCAAGATCTGTTATGTAGGCGGTGCCGCCCGGCAAAAGCCGCTCATCTGCTGTCTGAACGTGCGTATGTGTGCCGACGACAGCATTGATGCGTCCGTCGAGATACCATCCCATCGCTGCTTTCTCCGATGTCGCTTCTGCATGAAAGTCAAGGAAAATAATGTCTGCATCATCACGAATTTCACGCAAAATTTCCTCGACCTTTTGAAACGGACAATCCATATCAGACATGAACACGCGCCCTGACAAATTAAGAACAGCAATATTTTTTGCACGGTGTGGATAAATGCAATAGCCTTTTCCCGGTGCGCCCTCCGGATAATTAGCAGGGCGAATGAGAAAAGGCTCGTCGTCAATAAATTCTAGAACCTCCTTTTTATCCCAGACATGGTTGCCAGATGTCACGACATCGGCACCGCCTTGATAAAGTGCGTCTAGTGACTTTCTCGTAAAGCCTTTTCCTCCTGCAGAATTTTCCCCATTAACTATTACAACATCTATTGATTTTTCCTTGCGAAGCGTCGGCGTAAAGCGGCTAAACGCCTCTCTGCCAACCCTGCCGCAAACATCTCCAACCAGCATGACTTTCAAAACATAACCACCTCTCATGTGTCTGGTATTTTCCCCTACACAAATTTTGTGGACACGTTCTCATACTCACGCGTCTTGATAAAGAGCAAGCGGCATTTTCATGCCGCCTGTTCTTTTGGAACCACTGATAAAAATGATTGCCAAGTATTTCCCTATTTATTAAATACCATAACGCGACCTTCCTCGCGAATCCCGATCATGCGATCTACCATGCAGCTTGCCTTGACATTGCCAATCATGTTATCGATCGCTTCTTCACGTTGGAAATGATCCTCTTCGTAAGCGTCGCGCGTCTCATCGGCAACGAGCGTATCGCCAAAACGCTCATTCATAAGGTCTGCTAAGAGGGCAATTTCCCCACGCGAAAGTGTGCGGACATCTCTAAGAACACGAAAAAACGCTGTATTTCCTTGCCCCTCTAGGAAAAAATCAATCTCTCCCGGAATCAATCCCTCAAGATCATGATATGTGAGGATGCTTTCTTCAAGAAACGCCGCAACCTCTTCAAATTCTTGGCGTGGCGGAATTTTCTGCAAGGTAAAGGAAAAATAAAGAGCTTCTTTCTCCGGCTCATAGCTAACCATGCCAATTTCCGGATAACAGACAAGGATTGATACTAAGAGGTTAATCCCGTCCTTATTCGGCTTCTTTGCACTTTTCGTAAATCTACCCAAAGCAAACACCTCGTTTCCCTAATCACAGCCAAAATGCACACGGCTCACCTTGCAACTACGTCCTAAAAAGCAAAGGTGCTGAGAAACGCCCTCCCAACACCCTAGGATAAATCTACTTAGCGTAATCAACAACGCGTGTTTCGCGAATGATCGTCGCCTTGATTTGACCGGGATATTCTAATTCCGACTCAATCTTTTTTACGATGTCATGGGCAAGTGCGATTGATGCAGTATCATCTATTCTTTCAGGTTTGACCATCACACGCACCTCGCGACCTGCTTGTATGGCAAAGCAGCTATCTACACCTTCAAACGACTCGGCGATCTCTTCTAAACGCTTCAATCGCTTCAAATACGTTTCAAGGCTTTCGCGCCGCGCCCCGGGTCTTGCCGCCGACACTGCATCTGCTGCTGCAACAAGCACTGCTTCGACTGTCGTCGGTTCTACATCGCCATGATGTGCGCTGATAGCGTTTACGACATCTTTATGTTCACGATATTTTCTGGCAAGATCAGCACCAATCGTAACGTGCGAACCTTCCACCTCATGATCGATCGCCTTACCTATGTCATGTAAAAGACCGCTGCGCTTTGCAAGCATCACATCGGCTCCTATCTCTGCTGCCATGACACTTGCAAGATGCGCGACTTCGATGGAATGATTAAGTACGTTTTGCCCGTAACTCGTACGATAACGCAAGCGTCCTAACAGCTTTACAAGCTCCGGATGAAGCCCATGTACGCCTGTTTCAAAAGTCGCCTGTTCGCCAGCTTCCTTAATTCTTTGATCGACTTCGCGCTTTGCCTTTTCTACCATTTCTTCGATGCGCGCCGGATGGATGCGCCCATCCGTGACGAGTTTTTCCAGTGCAGTACGAGCCACTTCGCGCCGCACCGGATCAAAGCCGGAAAGAATGACAGCCTCAGGTGTATCATCAATGATGAAGTCAATGCCCGTCAAAGTTTCAAGCGTGCGGATATTTCGCCCTTCTCGCCCTATGATGCGCCCCTTCATCTCATCGTTTGGAAGCGAAACGACAGATACGGTCGTTTCTGCCACCTGCTCAGCGGCACAACGCTGAATAGCGAGCGAAACTATATTACGCGCACGCTTATCTGCCTCGTCTTTTGCCTGCTGCTCGTAATCTTTGAGCATCAAAGCCTTCTCATGCTTTATCTCTTCTTCTGCTTCTGTCAGGAGCATGGTACGCGCTTCTTCTGTCGTCAAGCTTGAAATACGCTCAAGTTCTTCTTGCTGCCTATCGCGAATCTCATTAATAGATGCCCTTGTACGATCAATCTTAGCTTCCTTGCTCAAGAGGGCTTCTTCTTTTTTTTCTAAAGACTCTAGTTTGCGGTCTAGATTTTCCTCCTTTTGTACAATACGCCTTTCTTGCCGCTGCAATTCGCCGCGGCGATCTTTTATATCGCGATCAAGCTCTTGGCGGAGTCGATGAATGTCTTCTTTTGCCTCAAGCAAAGCTTCTTTCTTCTTGGACTCACCTTTGGCTTCTGCTTCTTCTACGATGCGTCTTGCCTCAGCTTCGGCAGAACCAATCTGCGATTCTGCTGCTCTTTTACGAAGCAGATAGCCGCCGCTCGCACCGATAAACAATGAAATGATCACGGCTAAACTTATTTCAACGATAACTAACACCTCCTATGTTATAGAGGATTTGCCGATAGTTTCGGCACTTCCTTTATCTTAATGACTATGAAATATAGTATGTGGCTGTAAACTATACTTTCCTATTGTATGATGTTTCCTATGTCGTGTCAAGAATTATCCGTCAACATCCCTAAAAGGCCTATAAAAAGCACGGACAAAATCAGCCGTCATCTGACGCGCTTTATTTTATCCGTGCTTTTGTTTTTAGGAAATTACTTATAAAATGAAGTCGCCTGGATTTTTGCAGATGTGCTTACTTATCAGTGATTTCTTAGCTTACGTTTTAAATTTTGCGGCAGCTTCGTTTAATGCACCGGCCATATCTGATAGTCCTCGACTGCTAGAGGCGATTTCTTCTATGCCAGCTGCTTGCTCTTCTGTTGAAGCAGATACATTTTCTGCTTCTGATGTAACTTTAGATGCAGAGTCATGTATTTTGCCGGTTGCATCGTCTATTTTGGCGGCGCGACCGGAAAGATCGGTCATTGTAGTTTCTATGACGGCAGCGTTTTCCAAAACACGCCTTATCATATCGCGAATCTCAGAAAATCCCTTGCCCGTCGCCGTGACGTTTTCGCGCCCTTTTTCGGCTTCTTCGCGACCGGTTTGCATCGCCTGTACAGCTTGCGCCGTTTCTTGTTGAATCGCGTAAATGAGTTCTTCTATTTGCTGAGAGGCACGCTGTGATTCTTCGGCGAGTTTTCGCACTTCTTCAGCGACGACGGCAAAGCCGCGCCCATGCTCACCGGCGCGTGCCGCTTCTATCGCTGCGTTTAGCGCAAGAAGGTTCGTCTGCCCCGATATACTGGCGATGACTTCGACGATGTTACCGATTTCTTTAGAGCGTTCACCAAGTTTAGCGACAACATTTGAAGAGGAAATTACTGTATCGGCTATAGCATTCATCTGATCAACCGTCGAGGTTACGAGTTTGTTGCCTTCTTCTGCCTGTTTTGAGGTGTTTTCAATATCTGCCGTGACTTTTTCTATCGTCTGCACCACTTCTGCAAGACCGCGCGTAAAGGCATGGACTTGATTCTTTGCTTCAGCGACGGCGTCAAGCTGCGTCTGCGCTGCACCTGCGACCTCCGTGATGGACTCGGCGATGTTTTGTGTCGCCTGCGCTGACTGCTCTGATGTGCTGGTTAAAGCGTTCGAAGAGTCTGAAACGGACGTGGATGTTTCTTGTATCTTTCGCGTCATCAAGCATATATTTTCAAGCATCTTGTTGCACTCTTGCGCCATCTGTGCAAACTCATCACTAGAGTCTGTCGCCATCCGCACGCTCAAGTCGCCGCCTGCGACCTTTCGCAACGCACTAAGCGTCATTGCAACAGAGTTTTTAATCGTATTTAGCAAGAAGTAGCCGCAGACAGTCGCAATAACAAGTACAAGCAACGTGACAATGACCGTCGTCACGACGATGCGCGTATAGGTGCTGTTTGCTTCTTTTTCTAGCCGCTCTGCACCTTTTATGGAACGCTCCTCATCTGCTACGATTAGATCTTCCATTTTTTTGTAGCTGCTGCTCCATCTATTTTTTATAAAAGCCAGCCCTTCTGCCTTCTTTCCCTCAGCAAAAAGCCGCTCACCTTCTTCACTAGCTTGCAGATACTCCTGCCACGCCTTATATTCTTGTTCAAATGCTTCATAATCGGCCTTTCGCGCACTTTCTTCGTCGTATTCTGTTTCATCTAGCATTTTTTTGTATCCTGCGAAAATCTCCTCGACCTTTTGCTTACTTTCGTCATTTTTGCTGTCAAGCTGTGCCTGTACATCAGGATCTACTGCTATCACTTTTAGCAGTGACAAGACGCGCGTTTCATTTGCAGCATCTGACAACCTAGATGTTACACTAAGGCCATGTGTCCAATATATAGAGTCTGTCGTTTTGTCATTTAAAACTTTACCTGCATAATTTGCATAGATACTAAATCCCAAAAATACTGTAATTAAAACTGCAAAACTTAAAACAATCTTTTTTGCTACTGTTAAGCCGTTCATGTTTTCAATCCTTCCCTTGAGGATAATTTTCTTAGACTCGGGCAACTTCACCTTAGCAGCATTTACCGCTGCTCAAAGCAGCGGTAAACGAAAATGCCGCAGTACCATTTTCGGCACTGCGGCGAAAGGAAGATACGTTATGTTAACCGTCTTTATCCATGTCCGTCGTGTCAATGCCAAAAATTAACTTGTCGAGCGTATGGATTAGCTGATTGATTTCAGGTTTTGATATTTGGGAGCTAGCTCCCAGATCCTCGCCTTTTCTACGCATTTCCTCAGAGATCAACGAGGAAAACAGTACGACGGGTATTTGTCGCAGACGATCGTCACTTCGCACGAGCTTTAACAGACGATGCCCGTCCATTTTTGGCATTTCAATATCGGATATGATAATACTTATCTTATCTGCGATCTGTTCCTTTCCTGTCTTTTCTGCTGTATCTTTAAGGAAGATCCAAGCATCTTCACCATTTCCGAAATCACGGATATACGTATAGCCTGCATCATGGAGCGTTTCAACTAACAGATCGCGCAAAAGCACCGAATCTTCTGCTACAATGATATGCTGCACGGAGCGCCTTTCTTTAATGTCTTCGGACGTGGTATCAACGGTCGTAAGTTTTTGGTTGATCTCAGGATTAATCTCTGCCATGATTGTTTCAAAATCCAGTAAGAGGACAATCTTACCTTCCATCTTTACAAGACCGACGACACGCGATTGATCACCGACTTCAGGAGCCGGCTCCATATTTTTCCACGAGATGCGATGGATGCGCGAAACATTGTCTACTAAAAAGCCCATGTCATAGCCGTTGATTTCTGTCACGATGATATTTTGCGAGCGTCCTGCTGCCTGTCCGCTCATGACCCCAAGGCAGCGCGGCAGATCAACGAGCGGCACAGCCCTGCCTCTTAGCGTAAATAGTCCGTTTATATACGGATGTGCCTGCGGCATCGTCGTCACGGGAAAATCAGATGCCTTGATGACTTCACGCACTTTCGCGACATTGATGCCATAATTGACGGCACCGATATTAAATTCGATGATTTCAAATTCATTTGTGCCGGTTTCCAGCAAAATGCCCTTTTTTTCTTCTGCTGCCATGAAAAATCCGCCCCCTATTTCATACTCAATGGAACTAATTCGTTGAAAAGCTGTAAAATCCTTCTTTTATTCGTGAAAATCACGGATTATTTTTCGTGTTTATGCATCATTTCCTTTATGTATGATTTCTTCTTTGCAAAGCGTCCAACCGTCTTTTTCTTCGATGCGCCCGGCTTTAAGAAGATGCCCAAGAGCGCGTTTGAACGCTGCTTTACTTATATGAAACTTTGCTTTTATGATCTCAGGTGAGGTCTTGTCGCTGTAGGGCATCTTGCCATTATGTTCTTCTAAATAATTAAAAATCGTTAAAGCATCTTTAACGAGCGCTTTTTCCTTAAGATCACGCAAAGAGCCGTTTAATCTGCCGTCGCTGCGAAGGTATGTGACGCGCACTACAACTTCTTCGCCGACGCGCTGTCTTTTAGGCATTTCCTTTTCCGGCACAAATACGATGTAGCGCTCGTCTGTAAAAATAAAGGCACCACTTTCTGTAATATTATAAAGTGAGCCATGCAGCATATCTCCGATACATACGCCTTTAGCAGGCTTTGCGGCGCGTCGCAGTTCGTCTTCTACTTGCATTGTCAAGGCTAATCTGCCGGATTTATCCGTGTAAAGTTTTGCCCAGACGACTTCTCCTATCTGCGGTCTACCGCGCATACCGGCATAGGGCATAAAAATGCCGCGTTCTGCCCCGACATCAAGAAAAGCACCGTCGCAGCTCACGTTGATAACACTAAGGCGCGCGATTTGCCCCTCCTTCATGCGCGGCACTTTCATACTAGCGGTCAGTCGATGTTTCGGATCGAGGTACAAAAATACCTCAACGCTTTCGCCGATGGCTACTTCTCTTATTTGCTGCATCTTATGCAGCAAAATATCATCGGCTGTATTACCTGTTTGAGCATCAAGAAAAGCACCGACTTCGCTGATGCGTGCGACGCGAAGTTTTGCAACTGTACTTGGCCCATATTTTCTTTTTTGTTCTGCTTTCATCTTAGTCCTCGTAGCGCGTGATCGGTGCATCGTTCCAAAGACTCTCTAAGGCATAAAAAGCGCGACTTTCTGTCATGAATATATGCGCCACACAGTCGCCATAATCTAAAAGCACCCATTCACCTTGGCGGTAGCCTTCTTTGTGTAAATAGGTTTTTTCATACCGATCTAACAAAGCGTCTTCGATACTATCAGCGATGGCGCGTACCTGTGTCGCCGTGTTCGCCGAGCAAATGATGAAATAGTCTGCTGCCGTCGTCAGTTCTGTCATGTGCAAGATAACGATGTTTTCTGCTTTCTTATCACTTGCAGCCTTAGCGATCACTTGGCTGATTTCTTCAGGTGTGTTGCTCAAAATTTTAGCCTCCTAATTATATGGAGCTTGTTTCTTTAAAAAGCACGGATACTATGCGGCATAAAGGCAAATTAAATTACCGCGGTTTCTTAATGTATCAGTGTTTCTTTTATTTGTTATCGACATTTTTTCCCTCATGCTTTACTAATTCAGGGAATAATTCTTCAATTTTTTGCCTTATAGCCGTGCTGTCCGCTAGCCAATAGCCGTCTTGCTGAGTGGTTGGCAAGATAAGCATTTTAGGCGGCTTTTTACCAAGATTTTTTAAGACTTTTGCAAGGCGCGCCGAGTCAAATATTTCTGCACTGGTCGTCATACGATACTGAAAGATGTCTGCCACGGCAGGTAGCTTTGGTATTGTATCGACTTGCAGAAATTTTTCGTAGAGTGCTTTACAAAAGCGTTGCTGACGATGCAGCCGACCAATTTCACCAAGCTCTGAGCTGCGGTAGCGCAGGTATTTTTGCGCCATATCACCATCCATATGCTGAAAGCCCTTGGGAATGTGGATGGAAAGATTTGCGTTTGGATCGTCATAGTTCATTTCGTCTTCTACATAAAGGTCTATGCCGTCTAAGACGTCGATGAGTTCTGAAAGTGCCTTTGTATCAAGCGTTATGTACTGATGAATGGATACGCCAAGAAGCTCTGATAGTTCTCGCACCATCATCGGTGCGCCGCCTTTTGCATAAAGATCCGTTGCGCGCACTTCGTCGCCTGTTTGTGCCAGCAAAACGATCATATTAGGCGGCACGGTGATAGCGCGCAATATGCCTGTCGCATTTTCCATGCTAAAAATTAAAATCGTATCGGCATGTTTTCCCTTAGTGCCATTTTCGTCAGCACCATCGTCGATTCCTAAAACAAGCACATTCGTATAGCCGTCGAATTTTGCATCAATATGGCGATCACGCACTTGTCGCCGTTCTTCGTAACCTTGATAGACGGCATCGACCTCTTGATAGATGCTATGCCCTATGCCGTAGAGAAAGTAACAAGAGATAGCTAAAACAGTGCTAAAAATGCTCAAAAAAAAGAGCAGCGCGAAAAGACGTATGCGTGCGATGCGACGCCGACGCGCTAATTCCTTGCGCTTTATACGAATGTTTTCCTGCGTGCGGCTTTTGAGCTTGCGCGTCATGGCAAGGGCCTCTTTTGCTTTGAAAGTGATAGCAAGAGTTCATTTCTTGCTATCACGGTCGCCGGATGCAGGAGTTTTTTTGTCGTCAAAATAAATTCTATGGATTTAGAAAGTCCCACAAAAAGCATTTCATCAAGCGTCGCCGTGCGTGCTAATTCTCGCAGCGCGAAAACTTCCGGATAGTTTCGCCCCGGCTCGATCATGTCGGCAAAGTAGATTATCTTATCGAGTTTTGTCATGTGCCTGGCGCCGACGCTATGACACCAAATGGCTTGTTTTATCTCGCTATCTCTTATAGCGTATATTTCTTCTGCTCGCTTTGCGCCTACATAGGCGTGCAAAAGAAGCGGCATGGCACGCTCTACCTCGCCGTAGGGGATTAAGTGCCGCGCCGCTTCTTGTTTAAGTTCTGCTATATCATATTCACGTGCACAATCGTGCAGCAGACCAGCGATACGTGCTTTTTCAATATTTACATCGAAACGCTCGGCAAGCATGGCTGCTGTTTTAGCTACGCCCAGAGAGTGTTCATAGCGTTTTTTCGTCAACCGTTTTGCCAGTTCTTTTTTCATCGCCTCGTAATTCATGAGTACAAACCTTCTTGATAGATATATGTTGCAACTTCTGCCGGCACAAGGTAGCGAATCGAGCGCCCTTCTTGCAGGCGGCGGCGAATGTCCGTCGAGGAAATTTCTATTTCCGGCATATGCACAAGGTGGATACGCGAAAGGACGCCGTCGCCAAGCTGCTCACGCACGTTAAGTATAGATAGTGCTGAACCCTTCCTGCTAACGGCAGCAAAGCAGCAAAGTGAAAACAGCTCTTTGATGCGATGCCATGTGCAGATGGCGTTGAGTTCATCACCGCCGATGATGAAATAAAATTCTGCGTATTTACCATGCGCTTTGACGAGTGCAAGCAGTGTATCGTAAGAGTATGATGGCCCTTTGCGCTTTAACTCTATGTCTAGTACGCGAAAAAACGGATTTTTAGCCGTGGCAAGCTGCACTAAGTGTAAACGGTGTTTTGCCGCCGCTACCTTCTGCTCTACCTTATGCGGCGGCTGTGCTGAAGGAATGAAAAGCACCTCAAAAAGCCCTAAGGCTTCGCGTACCGTTTCAGCGATAACAAGATGCCCCATGTGAATGGGATCGAATGTGCCGCCCATAATGCCGACGCGCTTTTTCTTTTCTGCCATAAAATTACCCTCTGCTTTTGCAGCACGAAAAGACATCTATAAAACCACTGATAAAATAAAGTCGCCCGTATATGTGAAGATGACTAGCGGAATTTATCAGTATTTCCTATATCTTAGCCACTAAAAATGACTGCCAGTATAAGAGCTGTCGCCATACTAAAGAGCATGACGAAGATGGCAAAGAGGGCATCATAAAAATCGTAGGCTCCCTTATCTGTAGCAAGATATTGCTGCAAGGTCTGCCAATAGCCAAAGATGCATTTCATTCGCGTATTTGTCCTTCGCCATATATCAGATACTTCATCGTCGTCAACTCTAAAAGCCCCATAGGACCGCGTGCGTGCAGCTTTTGCGTACTGATGCCAATTTCTGCACCAAAGCCAAATTCACCGCCGTCGGTAAAGCGTGTCGAAGAGTTGACGTAGATAGCTGCCGCGTCAACTTCTTGTTGAAAGCGATGTGCATTTTGGAGATCTTTGGTTATGATCGTCTCTGAGTGACCTGTATTGTAGTGATTGATATGTTCAATAGCTTCTGAAACATCACGCACGATCTTGACTGCTAAGATGAGATCGCCGTACTCTTTTGCCCAGTCTTCTTCGGTCGCTTCTTTAAGAGCATTGCAAATAGCACATACTTTTTTAGAGCCGCGCACTTCAACGCCGGCTTCTTTTAATGTCTGTAGAAGGCGCGGCAAGATGGCTGCTGCAATGTTTTCATGTATAAGCAGCGTTTCTAAAGCGTTACAGACCGAAGGTCGCGACACTTTCGCGTTTAAAATGATTTTTTCTGCCATGGCAAAGTCAGCACTTTCATCAATGAAGGTGTGGCAGACACCGCTGCCCGTTTCGATGACGGGAACAGCACTGTTTTTAACTACCGCACGAATCAGCTCTGCACCGCCGCGTGGAATTACAACATCAAGCAAGCCGCGAAGCTTAAGCATCGCTTCAACGCCTTTTCTATCTGTCGAGTCGATAAAGCCGATCGCATCCGCCGGTATACCTTCTTCTGCTGCCGCCTGCTGTAAGAGCGATGCTATAGCCTTGTTTGAGCGAATCGCTTCTGAGCCGCCACGAAGCAGCACAGCATTACCAGACTTTAGGCAAAGACCTGCCGCATCCGCTGTCACATTTGGCCGCGCCTCGTAGATGATACCGATGACACCAAGCGGCACATACACGCGGCGAATCTCTAAACCGTTTGGGCGTACCGTCGAAAAATCGCTGCGTCCTACGGGATCGGCAAGAGTCGCTGTTTTTTTAAGAGCCTCTGCCATTTCTTGAATTCGACTCTCATCAAGCATGAGCCGATCAAGGTAAGAACGCTTGATGTCTTTTTTCATACGCGCATATTCTAGATCTTCGGCATTAGCTTCTAAGATGAGCTTTGCACGCTTTTTAAGCTGCTCTGCCATGGCAAGAAGCGCTCTGTTTTTTTCGTCCGGTTTCATGACTGCCAAAAGCTTTGCTGCTTTTCTTGCTTTTTGTGCTTTTTCTTTTACCAATATTTCAATATTCATGCCGCACCTCTTTGCTTTTTATAGCAGCCCTTAGACCATCAGCACCATGTTGTCGCGATGAATGACTTCTTCGTAAATTTCACCGTCGATAAATTTTGCAAAGTCAGAGCTTTTTTGCCCTGCTATTTTTTTGATGTCTGCCATATCATAGTTGACAATGCCACGGGCAATTTCTTGCTTTGTTACAGAAAGCACGCGCACTGTCGTAGCTTTAGAAAAATTTCCCTCGACGCCAACAATACCTGCGGCTAAAAGACTCGAACCGTGCGTACGCATCGCCTCTTCGCAGCCTTTATCGACGATGATGTCGCCTTTGATACGCTTACCAAAAGCTAGCCATCTCTTTCTAAGTTTAAGATGCGCCGGCTTTGCTAAAAACACCGTACCTATAGTCTCGCCGGCTAAGATGGCAGAAAGTACATTGTCTTTTGCACTCGGCGCGACGACGAATGTCGCACCGGCGCTTACGGCAATTTTCGCCGCTTTGATCTTCGTCGCCATGCCGCCCGTGCCAAAAGATGATCCAACACCGCTCGCCATACGTTCAATATCAGGCGTTATTTCCAAGACTTGCGAAAGAAGCTGCGCCTTTTTATCTTCTTTTGGGTTTTTCGTATAAAGCCCGTCAATGTCTGATAAGATGATCAATGCGTCTGCGTCAATTAGTGTAGCTACCGTCGCTGAAAGTGTATCGTTATCACCGATCTTTATCTCATCGACAGCTACTACATCGTTTTCATTGATGACAGGCACTACCCCCATGGCGATAAGCTCTAAAAGCGCGTTTCGTGAATTGGCGTACTGATGGTGACGTGCGGCGTTTTCCTTCGTCAAAAGCACCTGCGCTATTGTCTGCCCATAGTCAGCGAAAAGCTTTTGATAAAGCGTCATCAATCTTGACTGACCGATAGCCGCTAGGGCTTGGCGTGCAGGTATCGCCGTCGGCTTTTTTAGCATCCCGATACTATCCATGCCTATGGCGATAGCGCCCGATGTCACTAGCAGCATCTCTCGCCCTGCGTTTTTTAGACAGACAATTTCGCGCACCAAACGATCCATGCGCTGCAAGTCGGGCTTTCCCGATGCCTGTACGAGCGTACTCGTGCCGACCTTGACGACGACGCGCCTTGCCTTTTGCAAATGCTTTCGTACATTCATGCGATCATGCCTCCCTTTTTGTTTTATCTACTCTTGATACTCAAATGCCATATCACCGATATAAACTGTCATGGCATCTTTTATGCCACGCTCTTTAAGTTTTGCATCGATCTTTTTCATGCGCCAGATGTATTGAAAACGGCGCACTGCTTCATCGTTACTGAAATTTGTCATGGCAACAAGCTTTTCTAACGCCTTATTGCTAACGATAAAATCGCCACGATCATTTCTTTTGATCCTCACGCTATCTTCTTCATCTTCGGCAAAAGCTGCGTCGTATATGTGCATATCTTCGCCGTCATCTTCTGGCTCTTCTTTTATGTTAACAAGCGTCTTACCCACATATTCGATAAGCTCTTTTAAGCCTTGATGCGCCGCCGCAGAAATGGCAAAGATAGGAACACCTTCTTTTTTTGCAAGAGCTTTTAAGCGTGATAAATTCTCTGCTGCCGCAGGTAAGTCCATCTTATTTGCGACGAGAATTTGCCTTCTTGCGGCTATCTTTTCACTGTATTTTTTTAATTCCTTTTGAATACAATAATAATCTTCGACGGGATCGCGCCCCTCCATGCCGGCTGCATCAACAAGATGCAAAATAAGACGTGTGCGCTCAACGTGGCGCAAAAAGTCGTGTCCAAGCCCTACCCCTTCTGCCGCTCCTTCAATAAGACCCGGAATATCTGCCATGACGAAAGTTTTTTCATAATCTGTCTGCACGACGCCAAGTACAGGCACAAGCGTAGTGAAGTGATACGCTGCAACTTCAGGACGCGCCGCCGAAACAGCACGGATAAGACTAGACTTACCGACACTAGGATAGCCGACTAAACCAACATCAGCAAGCAATTTTAATTCTAAAAGTAATTCCTTACTTTCTCCCGGCTCACCAAATTCGGCAAGCGTCGGCGCACGATTAGCCGCATGGGAAAAACGAGCATTGCCACGGCCGCCTCTACCTGCTTTGGCAACTATTATCTTTTGATCTGCTTTTTTTAGATCGGCGATAAGTTCACCTGTCAGTGCGTCCTTTATGAGTGTTCCTGGCGGCACTTTGATAAGACACGGCTCGGCATTTGCACCGGTCATATTCTTGATGTCGCCGTTTTTACCATCTTTACCCTTAAACTTTCGATGATAGCGAAAATCAAGCAACGTATTCATATTATTATCAACCACAAATATGATGTCTGCGCCACGACCACCGTCGCCGCCCGATGGGCCGCCCTTGGGAATAAACTTTTCGCGTCGAAATGCCGACTTTCCATTACCGCCATTTCCTGCTTTTACGCTGATTTTTGCCCGATCAATAAACTGCATAGCTACCTCCTTTCAAAAATCTCTCTATTGATAATCTTGCAGCTTGCTATATACGCCTTATGATCGCAGATAAGACTTCGACAATAAGGTATATACAGCAAAAAAGTAAACCCTAAAGACATATGTTCAGCCGTCATTTAGATAGAAAAATACCTGCGTCGCAAAGGGCGCAGGTATGCTTCTTACAAACAAAATATTAAGAGAAACACTAATAAAATGAAGTCGCCCGGATCTGTGCATCTACGCTGTATTTATCGACGATGAAAAACAGCGTAGATGCGTGAAGATGAGTGACTAAACTTATCAGTGGTTCCTTAAGCCTTCGGATAAACGCTGACTTGGCGATTGTAACGACCTTTGCGCTCGAAAGCGACCGTACCTGTCACCTTAGCAAAAAGTGTATCATCTTTACCGATGCCCACGTTGTTGCCCGGATGAAAATGTGTGCCGCGCTGACGCACTAAAATACTGCCGGCTGATACGAATGTACCCGCTTGCTCTTTGACACCAAGACGCTTAGAAGCACTGTCACGTCCATTTCTAGTGCTGCTTACACCTTTTTTATGTGCAAAAAGCTGTAAGTCAAATTTGAACATAGTTATCACCTCTCTTTATAGGTAATACTTATGGCATCAGAATGAAATTTAGCGACTTCTTCAAGCCCTAGCCGCATGGTTTCTAATATGGCTTCGGTAAAATCGTCAGGGGCTTTTTGCAGCTCAAAGAAAAAGTCGCCTCTTGCCACACGATAGCGAACTTGACGATGCAAATGCTTTCCTATGCCAAGAAGAGCCGTCTGCACAATCGAAGAAACCCCCGCACACACGATGTCAATGCCGCGCTCACCGTTATGTCCCTTGACTTTACAGCCGTATATTTTCCCATTTTGACGCTCAATGTTAATATTTATCATTTAGATCTCAATTTTTTCGATAACGACCTTTGTAAAAGGCTGGCGATGTCCTTGACGACGGCGATAATTTGACTTCGCCTTGTACTTAAAAATGCGAATCTTTTTACCTTTGCCCTGCATCTGCACCTTGCCTGTCACCTTTACACCATCGACGAGCGGACGACCAACCTTTACCGTATCGCCGTCAACAAGCGTCAAAACTTCATCAAACGCCACAACCTCGCCTTCATCTGCGTTTAGCTTCTCAATGCAGATGACATCACCTTCAGCCACGCGGTACTGCTTGCCGCCGGTCTTGATAATAGCATACATGAAAACACCTCCTTGTGTGTTACTCGCCGACTGTGGTACGCCAAAAGCTGTTTTATCTAAGGAAACACTGATAAAATGAAGTCGCCATGTTTTGCACGGATGGATGATTAAATTTATCAGTGGCTACCTAAACCTCGTCGAGCGGTTGCAAAGCCGCGAAACATAGCCGCGTGCATTTACTGAAAAATAATATCATATGACTCAGAAAATGTCAAGGAGCCGCTACTAAAATGAAGTCGCCGGTAAGTTGTAAAATAGATTTGTGCAGATGCGCTGTTTTCTTAAACCTTTCACAAAACAGCCTTCATACACGCTGCAATCTTTGCTGCCGCACTTTGAAGCTCTAACTTAGTGTGTGTCGCAGCCAAAGCGATGCGCAAACGAGCGCTGCCCTTTGCCACCGTAGGATAACGAATGGCAGATACCAAAACACCTTGCTGTTCTAATTCTTTTGCGATCTCAACGGCTAATCTTTCTTTGCCAACGATAAGCGGTACTATTGCTGTTTCACTGTACGCTTTAACGCCGTTTGCCGCCAGTGCCTCGCAAAATGTGCGGATATTTTGCTGCAAGCGGGCAACGCGTTCTGGATCTTCTTGCAAAATATGTAGCGCTTCTAATGCTGCCGCGAGATTAGCCGGCGATTGACTCGTGGAAAAAATGAAGCTTCGTGCCGTATTTTGCAGATATTCGATCAAGAGCCGACTAGCGCATACATAGCCGCCCTCGCTTGCCAAAGCTTTCGACAGCGTTCCCATCAAGATGTCAGGCTTTTTTTGTAATTGAAAATGCTCACATATGCCGCGTCCTGTTTTACCGATAACGCCGGTCGAATGTGCCTCGTCGAACATAGTAAAAACATGATACTTTTGTGCAAGTTCTAAAATGCGCGGCAAATTTGCAATATCGCCATCCATGCTAAATACCGCATCAGAAACTATGATGCCGCAGCAAGGCGAAAAGGCGGCAAGTTTTTCTTCTAGGTCTTTCATATCGTTGTGGCGGTAGATGATCGTCTTAGCGCAGCTCAGACGGCAGCCGTCAATGATACTTGCATGATTTAAGGCGTCGCTAAATAAAATGACACCTTCTTGCCCTAGTGCCGAAAGAGTACCAACATTTGCCATATAGCCCGTGTTAAAAAGAAGTGCCGCCTCTTTTTCTTTAAACGCCGCCAGTTCTTCTTCTAGCTGCTTATGCAGCGGCAGCGCCCCCGTCGTTAGCCGCGAACCGCCGGAGCCGCAGCCGTAACACTCGACAGCTTCTTTTACCACTCGCTTTAAACGCGGATAGTTGATAAGCCCTAGATAGTTGTTTGATGCCAAAAGCAGCTTTTCCCTGCCGTCAATAATGACGCGTGCGGCTTGCGGCGAGGTGAATTCTTTTATTTCGCGGCATAGATGCTGCGCCCTTTTTTCTGCAAGCTGCTCTTTTAGCAAGCTTTTCATGTCTTTTTCGTGCACTATCGCAGCGGAATTTTTAGGTAAGTCATGCACGAGTACGCATTGTTTTTCCAAATAGTGAATCGTAGCGGCTACTTTTTCTCTTGGCCCACGGTAAAGGAATATACGTCCCCCATTAGGCGAGCCAGGCTCTTTTAATTTCGTGATGCGGCAATAGCCAAAAAGCTCTGCCGCCACATAGCCTGTCACATAGTCAGGATCATCGGAGATACAAATTTCTGCCACGATGTATGGCGCATTAATGACCTTCGTTGCCAAAATGACAGCTTCAGTGAAGTGATTTTTACAATCAGACGGCTGTTTTTGATCGTAAACGCCATCCATGTAGGTAGCTCGCAAACCACGCACCTGATCTGGCTCTAAACGCTCTAATGTATCTACGTCAAGCAGCATCGCACCACGCATACCATACGTTTCCGATAGCTTTGCCAAAATTGCCTTGCTATTTCTTAGCCCTAATGTTTCTAGTGCATCTATAAGCGCACGCCGCCCTTCTATCGGCGTTTTAACTTCAACGGTCGAAACAGGTAAAGCTTTTAAATGCTCCACGTCTTTCGAGACGATTTTTTCTACTTTGAAGTTTATAAAATCTGCCTCACCCTTAGCATGGTGCAGAGCGCGTGACAAAAGCGCAGTCAAATGTACGGGCAAATCATTTTCTGACAAAATCTTTTCCGCGCCGGATATATGCTCACGCTCTCTTTTTATTTTTTCTGCCCGCATTTTTAGACTGTAAAGTGTCATAAAGCATCACTCCCTTGCTCTTTTTTATCTTTCTTTACAGCATAGCCTACACAGCCTTCTTCCTATTGTCAACTATTTATATTTATTGGTTGACAATAGGAAGAAAACCATGTAGGCTAAAAAGAGGCGTAAATCTTGCTAGTTGTATGTATCCTTGCTGTGAAGTATTTTATGCGATCATACTTTCAAAATTCATCAGTAATATGTGTTTTCTCTTAAAAACTCAAAAGGAGCGTTTTTCATGAAAAAATCAACTGTTTCTACATCCATGGTGACTGAGATCGCCCTGCTCGCCGCTTTAATTACCGTCACGGGAGCCATCAAGCTGCCAAGTCTTGCCCCGGGGTTAGAGTTTCAGCTTTCTGCTCCCTTAGCCGTTGCCATCTGTGCTGTCTTTGGCTTCAAACGCTACATATTAGCCGGTATTTTGTCTAGTCTGGTCGGTCTTCTGCTAGGTACGCAAAACCTGTTCAATGTCGCTATTGCCATGCAGTTTCGCCTTGTGGTCGGTCTTATATTCGTCGTTTTCGGTCGCCGTTATTGGACGATAGCATTGGCAGGACCTCTTGGCACTTTCATAGCTCGCCTTACGCTAAGTTTCGTCATCGAAAAAGGCGTATGGGTTTTGGTAGCAGCGGCTGTCCCCGGTATGATTTTTACGCTTCTTACAGCACCGCTATTGGTGAAAATCCTCGATCGCATCGCACGGCTTAGACAAACATCCACCAGAGCATAAACCCTAGCAGATGCGCGGCACAAGGCTTCCTTGCGGCATATCAACGATACGAATACCGCCGAGCACCGTCCGTAGCGCGACGATGCCCGGCTCTTTTTTTGTCGTGCGGCCGATGCAGCACGCGTTTTTACCGTAGATATTTTCACGCATGGCGACAAGCAGCGCATCTGTTTCTTTAGGGGCGCAAAAGGCAATCAATTTGCCCTCATTTGCAAGCTCTAGCGGATCAAAGCCAAGTAGAGAAATGATGCCTGCAACCTCTTTACGCACGGGAAGCATTTCTTCTTCTATGATGATGCCAACTTTTGCCGCGTTTGCGATCTCATTTAAAACAGCCGCCACACCGCCGCGCGTCGGATCTCTCATGCAGGCAATCGAGGGCGCGGCGCGGCGCATCTTAGCGACAAGATCACCTAAAGGAGCGCAGTCGCTCGTAAGCGTCGCTGGGATCTCGATGCCGTGACGCTCTGCCATGACGGTCGCGCCATGATCGCCGAGCGTGCCTGACAAGATGACATCCATGCCGGCTGAAACATTCTGCGGCTCTATCGCACGTCCTTTTATCTCGCCGATGCCTGCCGTATTGATATAAATGCCGTCGGCTGCACCTTTGCCGACCACCTTCGTATCACCGGTGACGACGGCAACACACGCTTCATCTGCGGCTTTTTTCATCGACTGCAAAATACGTTGAAGCTCTCTTATCAAAAAGCCTTCTTCTAAGATAAAAGAGCACGAGATATAGCGCGGTACAGCTCCTGTCATTAAAAGATCGTTAATAGTGCCACAGACGGCAAGTTTGCCGATGTCGCCGCCCGGGAAAAAGTGCGGCGCAACAACGAAGGAATCCGTCGTAAAAGCGACCTTGCCGCTAAGATTAAGCACTGCGCCATCGTGCATCTTTTGCAAAAATTCGTTGCCGAGCACGGGCAAGATAACGCTTTCTAGCAGTTCATGGCTAAAACTACCGCCTGCACCGTGCGCGAGCGTGATCTTCTCATTTTCCAAAGCGAAACCTCCCTCTGCCGTACTTATACCAAGCAGCGCAGACACCTTCGACCGATACCATGCACGGTCCTACGGCGTGCGTCGGCACACATACTTTTGCAAAAAGCGCACAATCTGTCGGGCGCACCACGCCACGCAAGACATCGCCACAGCGGCACGCCGTGCGCTTTGCCACATACTTTGGTGCAAGCGGCAGACGCCGTTCGGCATCAAATGCAGCAAACGTCTCCTTCATACGCAGTCCCGAACGCTCAATGATACCAAGACCTCGCCACTCATCTGCCGCTTGGTCGTAGACACGCGAAAGCATGGCAAGAGCGGCAGGATTTCCGGCTTTTCGCACAACGGAGCCATATTCGTTTTCTATGTAAGCTTTAGATGCCGCTGTTTGGCGCACTAGCCGCCAGACGGCACGCAAAATCGCAAGCGGCGTAAAGCCTGCAACGACGCCCGGTAAATGCGCCTCGTCTGCCAAAAAGGCATATGGCTTCGTACCCGTGACGACGCACGCATGACCCGGTAAGAGAAAACCATCGACATTTACACTA
Source organism: uncultured Selenomonas sp. (assembly GCA_963544755.1). Lineage (GTDB taxonomy): Bacteria > Bacillota > Negativicutes > Selenomonadales > Selenomonadaceae > Selenomonas. The sequence continues at coordinate 37,631 of CAUUGH010000002.1, forward strand.
GCATCGTCTAGCAAAAAGCGCACAGCCGGTGCTACTAGCTTTTGCGCCGAAAGTACGAGAAAGTTTTCTATTCCCTCTTTCTTTGCTAAAACGACGGCAGCCGCCGCCGTCGGTGCCGTTGTTTCAAAACCGACACCGAGGAAAATGACCGTCTTTTGAGGATTTTCCCTCGCTGCTGATAAAGCATCAAGCGGTGAATAGCAGATGCGAACATCTGCGCCAACGCCTCGTGCATCGGCAAGGCTTTGGCAACTACCTGCCACTTTTAGCATATCGCCAAAGGTATATATGATAACATTCGGCATTTTTGCATAGAAAATAGCCTTGTCTATATAAGCATCGCTCGTCACGCAAACAGGACACCCGGGGCCTGATACCAGCTCAATATTTTCCGGCAAAAGCTGCCTTAGCCCCGCACGAAAGATGGCTACTGTATGCGTGCCGCAGACCTCCATATAGCGAAGGTGTCTAGCTGCGCCAAGGCGCTTTATATCGGCGAGCAGTGCTTTTGCCGCTTCCTTTTCTTCTTGCGGCGTGAGCTTTTTCAATTCTTTTACCTGCTTCCTACTCCACCGTACGCACCGCGCCCCTCATTTCAGCAAGCAGTGCATACGTTTCTTGAGCATCTTTTTCCTCGACGATTTGCATGGCAAAGCCTGCGTGTACAAGCACATAATCGCCGAGCTTTGCTTCCGGCAGCAGCATAAGGCTTACCTCGCGCTCTACGCCGTTGACAGAAACCCTTGCGACATTTTCCGTAATCTTTAGCACTTTAGCAGGTACGGCAAGACACATCAGCTCTCGCTCTCCTCCCATAGATCTTGTACTAAAATCTGCGGCGCCGTCTGCATCGCTTCGCTCACTTGCCTATGTATTATCTTAGGCTCTTTGACATCGCTATCTTTTAAAAGAGCGCACGCCGCTTCCAGCGTTTCATTTTTCGCCTCGGCAACTTTAGTAAATGTCGGTGCTTTGTATGTGCATTTTTTCTCTGCCCTGATTCCCCAACGCGAAAGCTCTATAAGCGCACGGCGCTCTATCTCAGGCAAAAGTGCCGCCATGCTGTCTGAAAGCGCAACACCTGCGCCAATAGCATATGGCTGTGCGCCAAGTACAACGACATCAGGAATCGCGCGTCCTGTCACTAAAAGCGTTGCCAATAAGTCTTGTATACCAACTTCATGCACCGATAGCTTATCTTGAAAACGCATCATAACATCTTCATTTTCAAAGCGAAAAATAGTCCCCGCTGCTTTATCGCCATTGATGGCATCAAGCACGAGCAAATGTTTTGTGCCGGTGATGAAATTCAAAAGCTCCGCGCCAAGCGTACCGCCGTCGATGATCTGCACCGTAGGGGGAAAATCATACTTTTCTTGCAAAAGTTCTGCCGCGCGTACGCCAAAACCCTCGTCTTGCAAGATAACGTTGCCGATGCCGAGAACCGTCACGGCAGTCGTTGACTCAAGCTCTCTTTTAGTGCGCTCGATCTCTTCTAAAGATACATCGAAAATTGCCACACTCATCGAGGTGCCTCCTTTTTTTCGCGCACATTCTTCCTAAGCCACGAAAACCACGCTGAAATCCCCTCGCCCGTACGGCAAGCCACAGGAAAAATCTCAATGCCCGGATGAAGCGTTAAAACATCTTCTTTGACGCGCTCTACAGAAAAATCTGTATAAGGCAGCAAATCGACCTTATTTAAGAGAGCTGCATCCGCTTCCTTAAACATCAAGGGGTATTTTAACGGTTTATCATCGCCTTCTGTAATGGAAAGAACCACTGCTTTTTTATCTTCTCCAAGAGAAAACTCCGCCGGGCAAACCAGATTGCCGACATTTTCGACGATAAGTAAATCAAGCGTCGCAAGCTCCATGGCTAAAACTGCACTTTGGATCATCGGCGCATCAAGGTGGCAGCCGCCGCTCGTGTTGATCTGCACGACAGGTACACCATGACGCTCAATGCGCTCGGCATCCTTCGTCGTAAAAAGATCGCCTTCTATAACGCCAATATGCATCTCGTCTTTTAACGCTTCAAGCGTTCTTTCAAGAAGGGTTGTCTTGCCTGCTCCAGGAGAGCCCATGATGTTTAGCACAAAAACGCCATGTGCGCGAAATTCTGCGGCGTTTTCTGCCGCCACTTCGTCATTCATCGCCAGTACATTTTTCATGACCTTGACTTGCATTTTCCTATTCCACCTCCAAAGATTCTACCTTAAGTTCTCTTCCTGAGATGATTTTTAATACACCGCTTTTACATAAAGGGCAAAAAAAGCAATATCTTTCAATATGCTGCTCTTTGCCACACGTCTTACAGCGTCCGATAAGCGGCACACGCTCAATAAAAAGAGCCGCGCCATCTGCGGCTGTCCCCTTCGTAAGAGCCGCAAAGCAAAAGCGCAAAGATTCACATTCCACACCTGCCATCTCGCCGACAAGCAGCTTTACACACGCAACGCGCTTTGCTTCGTTTTCTTCCATAACCTTTAGTGCGATGTCTAAGATACCTTCGGCAATCGCCATTTCATGCACAGTGCTTTCCTCCTATGCAAAAACGCCCCCTCTAGCGACTTGCCTAGAGAGGGCGTTTTTCCCTGCAAAGACGAGCGCGAAAGGCGCATTACCTCAAAGAGCAGCCACAAGACCGCGCGCTTCAAAGACCGCGAGGATTTTCGTCAGCTTCGTCTTCTTCGGATCGTAGTCAATCGTCGTTTCACCATCGTGTGCATGAATATGCACATAAAGCACGCCTAAAAGACCTAACAGTGCCTTTTCTACGTCTTTTACCAGATCCTTCGTATAGCCTGTGACGGTAAACTGCAGTCGCGTCGTGCCTTCTGCTGTACCGCAGCCACATTCTTTACACATAAACATCTCCCTTTCCTTTAACTTGCTCTACCTGTATGTTCTTCTTCCGGGTGACTTAGCTGATACGCGTCAAGCGGCTCGTGCGACAAGATCTTTCGCCCGGAAAACATACTAGACACTTCACTTTCGCCTTCCATGAACTCTGCACGAATAACCATGTAAAGATGACCGATAGCAAAAAGAATTATAAACCATGCAACATAATGATGCACAATATGCGCCATAAACTCGTTGCCTAAGAGCGTGATCACCCAACCGCAGAGCAGAAAAGACACGCTTTCCGGCTCGTTCGCGCCGTACATCGCAAAGCCTGTCAATACCTCTATGGCAACTAGCACATAAAGAAGCGTGTACGACATACGCGCTATCGGATTTCTAAGGTATGACTTATGCTCATAACGCACGAAGATGTAATGCAAAATTACATCGCCGATCGCTCGCCAAAACAAGCCTTCCCAAAAGCGCGGAAAAAGCCTGTCGCCGCGATTTACATAAAAGCCGTAAATCCTTAGGATGAACGCTGCCATGAAGATGAACGCCACAATAAAATGGATGTTTCGGATGTTATCTGTCGTCATGCCGCTAAATGTCGGCTCGACGGAGTAGATGAGCCAAGGCTCTGTGATCATCAAGCCGGTCGCAAAAAGAACTGAGATGCAAACGACCATGATCCAGTGAAAGACCCGAAGCCAAGGACTAAAAACGTAGTAGATCCTGCGTTTTACTTCTCTCATACCATATGCCCCTGCTGCCGCAAGTCAAAAAGACACGTTTTTACTCTGAAAGTCCAAGAAGTCAAGCCAAAGGCGCAGACCGATCAGGAACTTTCGTGTAAGGGCGGCGCACAATGTCTAACAAAGCGGATGTTTGTGCGCATAATTTACTCGCGGCAGTTTTTCCTTTCCACGATGCGTTATCGTTTTATTCTTCGACCTGTAATCCCACATAGGGATCTGTCGTCATGATCTTTAGCGTGTCGCCGTTTGCATTGTAAACGTGTGTGGCACACGCCATGCACGGATCAAACGAACGAACGACGCGCACGATCTCTAATGGTTTTTCGGCTACGGCAACACGGGTATCCATCATCGCCATCTCATAGGCTCCGTGACCTGCTGCATCATCTCTTGGGCAAGCATTCCACGTCGTCGGCACGACACACTGATAGTTTGCAATCTTGCCGTTTTTAATGACGACCCAGTGCGAAAGTGCGCCGCGCGGCGCGTCGTAAAGCCCGACACCTTTAGCTTCCTTCGGCCATGTCACAGGATCCCACTTATCAGATGTCGCAACAGCAAGATCGCCGCCCTTGATATTTTCAATGAGTTTATCAAAGTAGTATTTTTCGACCGCAGCATTTAGCTGTGCATCAAGCGCACGCGCTGCCGTCCTGCCTACCATCGTCGGCAGCCAAACCTTTGGCGCGAGATTTAACGCTTTAGATACCGCATCTATTTGATTGAGCATCATTTGCTCTGCCCATGTCGGATTGGGCAAAAGTCCCTTATTCGCCTTGACATAAATTATGATATAACGCGCTAAAGGACCTACTTCGGTGAGCTTGCCGCGCCATTTTGGCGTCTTTAGCCAAGAATACTTGCCCTTTTCATTTAACTCTTGCCAATTCGTCTGCGTGCCGACCTTTGGCGCAGTATACTTAGGCTTTGTCTGCCCAGCCCACGGATGAAGATCTGTTTCTGCGCCCTCATACTCATACCAAGCGTGCTCAACTCCCTCGGTAAAGGCGATGGGATCTGAAAGGTCTTCTGCTTTTACCTCCGTAAATGTCGCTGCTGCAAGACCTTGACCAAAATTTTCGACGACACCGTTTGAGCGAATGAGCAAATGGCGCATGAAATCGCCGTTTCGCGTACCAGTGTAACTTTGCTCGGGGAACTGCCCAAAAGCCATCACACATCGTTTTGCCATGCCGCCGCCATCGACCTTGCCGGCCTTTATATAAAGTGAGCCGATGGCAAGCACGTCGGGCAGATAATATTCATTGACAATCGTACGCGTTAAATTTACCGCACGATCAACGATGGCAAGGCGAGCCGTATTAATAGGCGCATTGCCGTCGTCAAGCGAGATCGCGCAGGGCATACCGCCGACTACATAATGCGCGTGTGGGTTCTTACCGCCAAAAACAACGTGCGGCGTCATAAGCTCTCTATGTTTATCGAGCATTTCAAGATAGTGCACGATCGCGATTAGATGAACTTCCGGCGGCAAAATCTTGTAGTCCGGATGATCCCACCAATTAGCTGCAAAAATGCCAAGCTGCCCACTTTTTACGATCTGCTCGATCTTTTGCTTAAACGTCGCAAAATATTCAGGCGCAGCATTTGGAAAATCTTTCGGATACGCTTCTGTATCTAACGCCGAAGAGCCAGCAAAAGACAGACGCATCTTTGAGATCTCTTTTTGTAGATTCGCCGCTGCTACAGGATCTGCGGCGAGCGCTTCGACCGGGCTTACCCAATCAAGTGCGTGCAGATGATAAAAATGCACAAGATGATCCTGCACCGTTAGACAACTTGCCATGATATTGCGTATATAATTCGCATTCGTCGGAATACGGATGCCAAGCGCATCTTCTACGGCACGAACTGAGCAAAGCGCGTGTGCCGTCGTACAGACGCCGCAAATGCGTTGGATATATGCCCAAGCATCACGCGGATCGCGTCCATTCATGACAAGCTCCAGACCACGCCATGCTGTACCGCTTGAAAGAGCATCCGTGACCTTGCCGGTCGCCTCGTCAACCTGCACCTCAACGCGCAGATGCCCCTCGATCCTCGTTACCGGATCAACCGTTATATGTTTCATTTATGCACCTGCTCTTCCTTTGCCTTAGCTTCTTCTTTTTCTATCTCCTTATCTGCTTTTGCACGCTGCGCCAGACTCAAGGCGCCATGCACAGCAACGCCTGCCGCCGTACCAATGGCAAGCCCTACACCGATCTTATCTATGCTGCCCAAAGGACCATACTTAGGAAGACGATCAGAAAATGGCGCATCATCCCAGAAATTTGCATTCGTGCAGCCGATGCACGGCGCACCCGACTGAATCGGATAGCTCATTCCCTCAAACCAACGCAAATTGCCACAAGAAGCATATGTCTCAGGCCCTCTACAGCCAAGCTTATAAAGACACCAACCCGCCTTAGAGCCGGCATCGTCGAAACGCTCGGCAAACATACCGGCATCAAAAAACGGACGGCGATAGCAGGTGTCATGTATACGATTGCCATAAAACTGCTTGGGACGATTTTCTATATCAAGATCAGGCAGCGTACCAAAAAGTGCAACGTGCATGACAACGCTCGTCATGACCTCGGGAATCGGCGGACAGCCCGGCACATTAACTATAGGCCTACCGCCGGCGTAGTGACTGATGCCGGCTGAACCCGTCGGGTTTGGCGAAGCTGCCTGTATGCCGCCAGATGTCGCGCAGGTGCCATAAGCGATGATCGCCGCCGCATCCTTAGCGACACGTTGAAATGTATCAATAAAGGGACGACCGCCCGACATACAAAAAACACCATTATCCTTCGTCGCGATCGCACCTTCAACCGCGAGGATATACTGACCTTTATACTTTTCAACCGTCTGCTCAAGATGCACCTCAAACGGCTCACCTGCTGCTGCACTTAAAACATGACTGTACTCTAAAGCGATCATATTTAGCACCAGATCAGATGCCAAGGGCGCTGCCGAGCGAATAAACGACTCATCGCAGCCAGTACACTCATGACCATGCAGCCAAATGACAACCGGCAGCGGCTTTGTCTCTGCCGCTTCGACGACCTTAGAAACCATATCCGTATGAAGCCCCAGCAAAGATGTCAAGGCGACGCACCCTTTCAGGAAGTCGCGGCGACTTAAACCATTGCGGAGATAACGCTCCCACATACTTTCGCGCTTATCCACATTACTGCCTCCTCTTTCACCTTACTTTGAAGATCTGCACATATCACCCACCAACGGCTGATATAATCAACGCTTGCCCCAATTAAAGCACCACCGATAAATTTAGCGCAGATACGAAAATCCAAGCGACTTCATTTCATTAGTGCTTTCTTAAAAAATAATATCTATTAAAATATAATTCTCTCTTCTTCTCAAAATTCCTGCCGACACTTTAGAGATTTTCACACTTTTTTCTCATACTGCAAATATAAAAATTTACAAAAGCACACAAAAAAGGCATCATCTCCAAGAAAATCGAGATAACGCCTACTTTCATCAATGGCGGAGAGTGAGAGATTCGAACTCTCGATACAGGTTTCCCCGTATACACGCTTTCCAGGCGTGCTCCTTCAACCACTCGGACAACTCTCCAATGTTTGACTATCTGCGCTAAAGCGCAGCTCCTATGAGGTTTTAATGAAACCATCGCAACGAAAAGAGTATAGCATTTCCTACTCTGCTTGTCAATGAGAACTTCATGAAACCGCCCTTTGCAACTAGAGCCATCGTATTCATAAGATAAGACGCAACTTATCAGCTAAAACGCAGGTCTTACGATGCCTTAGCAAAAAGAGCGGCACTGATCGTCTTATAAAAATTCATCCGTCGCCAAGATAAGCGCGAAAAATCCGACAGGGCTTTCTATGTGCAAACGCAAAAAATTACTTTGATGAATATTTTTATTTAAAGAATCTGCTATCTTGGGAAATTCCAGATCTAATTCCAAATTGCGTTCACCAAGACGTACGGCAAAAAAACCGTCTAAGACATTTAAAAACTCCGCTAGACTATCAAGTGCCAATTCATCTAGCTTGGAAAAATCTTCGTGGCTGTAGCGGCGCGCTAATTCTAAAAACACATCTTCCGTAGCTTCAATTCCTGCAACAAAAGAAACAGCACCACAGATCGCCTGCGAAACGAAGTGGCGTGATGCCGCAGGTACATCAGAAGATGCCTGCGGATCAATGACGCAGACAATTTTCATAAAACGCTTCAAAGCAAGCATGGCGACGCCAACATACTCTGTATAGACCGGCAGCTCTTCTGTAAGCCTTTCGCTCGCCGCACGCTTCATCGCTTCTGCCAGAGGATGCTCGCCTGCACGCATAAACTCATGAAACAGACGCTCTATCTCGCTATAGTCTAAACGACCGGCATCTAAAAGTGCCTGTGCAAACAAGCAGCCTTCGCCGGCAATCGCCTCACCGAGATTATAAAGCTGCGAGGCTGTCAAAATGCCTTTTTGTTCTGCCGATGCACGAAATGCTCCACCGGAGAGCGTGCCGAGTGAAGTCAAATCCTCCGCTGTCGCCACACCGTGAAAAAGCGCCTGTAGCGGCACATCTACCTTAGCCGCAAGTGTTCGCTTTAGAAAATCACGCGTCTCTAATACATCTAAAACGCCGCGATTTAAGAGAAATTGTGGGAAAAGCAGATCATTTCCCATCCAACCCCGCCTTTTTCCGAATACGTACAATCGCATTCTTTATCTGCTCGGGCGTATAGGGCTTTTGAATAAAGTCTAATGCGCCAAGTTTTAATGTTTCCATAAGTTTTTCCGGCGTACCTGCCGAAGACAGCATGACGACGGGAATAGTATCGTCTACTTCCTTTATGACACGCAATGCTTCGATGCCGTTGACCTCCGGCATGACGATGTCTAATATTACCCCATCGGGGCGATCTCCTAAACTCTCAGTTATCGCTTCTTTACCATTTTCTGTTTCTATGACCTCACAATCAAGAGCTTCAAGCTCCTCGCGCAGTTGCTTACGCAGGAGTTTAGAATCATCGGAAATGAGGATCTTGCACTTTCTTGCCAACAAAAACGCCTCCTAACTGATACTTTCACGCACTAAAAAATGCGAAGAACACAACTTTTCTTTCTAGTATTATAACATCATTATAGCACATGATACAATAAGCAACAAACAAGAAATGCCATAAAATAGCAGCTTTTTACTAAAGTATCTATATTTTACAATTTCAAAAAAGAAACTCCCACCAAAGGCGAGAGTTTCTTTTTTGATTATGCATAGCAATCATGCTGTTGCTCTTGTTTTTTTCTTAATTTCTTCTTCTTCATCACCGATCTTTCCGGCACGTTTACCACTATAGTAGTTTGCGCCGCTATTGGCATTTTGCCCTAGTGCATTGGCAAGACCTCGCTCGACGCTGCTGCGGCTGTTAGTCTTACCGACTTCTGTTTTAGAGGCTACACCTTCGTTCTTAGCGCGTGATAGAGCGTTGTCTTTACCCGTAGCTGCTGCAAGACCGCGATCAACTGCACTGTTTGCTGATGCAGCTTGCTGCTTTTTGCCAAAAGCCGCATCGCTCACACGACTGCCTTGCGCATCCATCGTACTGTCATTAGCTTTATTTCTTGCAGCGTTGCTGCTGACTTTACCGCCGCTAGCTAATGCACTGTTGCTGTTTGCGCTGTTAGCTCTGTTGCCGCTAGCTAGTGCGCTGTTGCTGTTTGCACCGGCTGTACCTGCAGCTTGTGCGGCTTCTTGCAGGCTCGTGCTTTTATCTGCAACTTTTCCTGCACCGTTTATGTTCGTGCCGTTATTGACGATACTTGCCTGCAGTTTTTTTACGCTGCCGTCATTTACGCCACGATCTTTGTAGGCTATACCGGCGCTTTGCTTTTTATACTTTTCAAACGAATTATTCTGATCATAGCTGGCATTTTCATAGACTTTACTGTCCGGGCGAATCGTGCGATCTACGCCGTCTTGGCGCGGTGCAATAGCAAGCCTTGACGGCACTTGCTTTAGTGTATAGTTTTGACCGTAGTCCCCACTTGCTTCTTTGCCGCCATCTCGATACCAGCCAAAGATTTCATGAGAAGCAGGTGTGTTGTAATCTACATTCGCTTTCGGCGCGTAGTAAAATCTGCCGTCGTTATACTCTCTAATATCACCTTCAACTTCTCTTGTCAAGGGGCTATCGTCGTTATCTAACGCCGAGCCGTCGGCGATATGGCCTGTGAAGTTTACGCCGCCATAGCCTGCAAGCGTAGCTTTCCAATCAGAGACGACATTTAGCGTGCGGCGGCGGATCTTACCTGTACCGTGAATAGTATCGACGCTTGCGATGCCCTTTTCTTGCTGCTCAAAGATTTCGTAGTTTTTCAAAACATCGTCTGCATTGCTAAAGCTATATTCTACAACATGGTTCATAAGCTCTTGCGGCTTATTCTTAGCCGTAGCATTTGGATCATCGTATGTAGCTTTTAAGATAGCTTTAGCGCGCTCTGCCTCGCTTTTACCTGCGGCATTTTTCTTAGAAAGGAAGCCTTCTTCTTGCTCTATGACTTTTCCATCTTTGTCGATGTTTCTAAAGTTTAAGTTTTCCCACGCATTTTTGACCGTCTTCGTGCCGTCGTAGACCTTTTGTGCCTCTTTAGGGCTTGCTAAAAGTCTGCGGCGATAGATCGTGGCACTATTTGGCTTGGTCGTAATGCTAAACGTATAAGAGATGCCATTTTCATCGACCTTCGTCTTTGTAAGATCTTTGCCGTCTTTATCAAGCAGCTTGTAGTTGCCATTTTCCCAAGTAATGTCATAGGTCACTTGCTTATCTGGCTTTGCCTTTTTATTGGCGTCAAGCGCACTTGCGCCTTCACTATCAAACGTGCCTTTAAATTCTTTGATCTTCTTGCCGTCTTCTTCTAAAGCCTGCCACAAGGCATTGTTATTCTTGATATTTCCTTTGAGGAAATTGCCGTAAGCGTTATTTTTGACTTCTCGCGTACCATCGTATTGCTTTTGCACATCTTCTCTTTCAAGGGCAAATGTCAACCCCTTCGGTGTGATCGTACCCTTATCCTGCAAGATGTTGCCATACTCCGGATGTTTGGCATCTTGCTTTAGATTAGACGTGTCAAGTTCATAGTTTTTCGATACAGCATCGTCGTTTAATTCAATCCGGCGATAGGTGATATTATGCTGGTTCTGCAAGACTTCGCCATTTTTGCCACGCTTTACGTTTTTAGTATCATAAATGCCTCGGCGCTTGTTGTCGCCTTTAAGCTGATCGGCGTTTTTCAAAAGCACCTTCTCATCGCCTACAACACCCGACTTTTCTTGATTGGTCGGCGAAAAATGCAGACTGCGCACACTGGCATTAGTCGTAGTGTCATATTCACGCGTGAGCGTCTTTGGATCTACATGGTCAAGCTCTGCCTTGATCTTGCGCTTTACAATCTCAGCTGACGCATCATATGTAGAGTCAACTTCGTAGTTGCCGAGCGCGATTTTTTCTGCATCGCTTGGATTATCAGGATGCTTCACACTTTTTAGCGTCAAGTTATAATGAACGACCTTGCTGCTTTTCTTTTCGGTGTTGTATTTTTCATAGTCCTCACGCTTTGCAAGATCTGCCCACGTCTTTTGATCTACTGTAGCATTTTTATCTGCTTTATCCGTCTTGCGGTCGTGGAAACGTCCGTCTTTAGAGGTCGCTTCTACTTTGACTTTTCCCTTGTCGGTTTCTAAAATACCCTTATAGGAAAACTCCGGATGGGTAGAATCAAAGGGCTTGCCCTTTATGTCTAAGAGATCTTTTACTTTATCCGTGCCATCGTAAATCTTTGCGATCGGCGCGTTATTTTTCTCATCTACCGTGATCTTTCGTGGCGTTATCGTAGCCGTGTAGCCAAGCGGACTTGCCCCGTCAGTCGTGCCGTCCGGCTTATAGGTACCATCTAAAAGACGCGCCTCCATATCGCTTGGATCGATATCCCAATCCTTGTACTTTTGCTTTGTCGTGATGTCTTTTAAGCGATAAACGATGTCTTTTTTCTTGTTCTTCAGTGCGCTGTCGTTATGCACATTAGCATCGCGCTTTTTAGTCGTCGGATTTTCATAATAGGGCATATTTGCAGGATCATCGCCTTCGGCATCGCCATAGAGCTTGTAGTCAAGATCTATGGCACCTTCACCAGTACCAAGATTGATAGAAAGCTTTAATTTATCATAGAACTTTTGCTTTACTTCTTGCTTTATCTTCTTGGTTTCTGCTGTATCATCCTTGCCGATAGTGCTCGCCTCGGCAAAGCTGTAATATTTGCCGTCACTTCCCTTGATCTTAGCTAGACTCGTGCCGTCATAGGGCTTTTCAAAGCCGCCTAGCCAAGTCTTATTCAGCTTAACGGTCTTAGGCAGGATCTTGCCCTTGGCGTAGGCTGTTTCATTTGGTGCGACATAGGTGCCTTTTTCATCGACACCTTTATCTATGTAGCCATTATAAAAATAGTTGCTGGCACCGTCGCCTGTAATATCACGATCTTGCATACTCTTGAAGGCTTCATAAAGCCCCTCAAGCTGCACATCGCGATCAATGACTTCGCCGGTATTGCCATTTCTGCGCTTTACATGAGAATTTTCCTCAAAGGCATCTTTATTTCTGTCGCCATATTTGCCGCGAATCTTCTTGGCTGCTTCATCATCTAAAGAAAGAAGTTTCTTGCCATCGCTGCTTTTTAGATAGAGTTGATCTTTTAGCTCTTTTAGCCTTTCTGGATCGTTTGTGCGTAAATCTGCACTGCCATCGTATTTTTTATCAAGCCCTTTAAGGTTAAATTCGACCTTTCTGTACCAGATGTCACCACGCCCGACGAGATTGTATTCTTCCGTCGCTTTTGTCTGATCGATTCGCATATTATTGCCATCGTAGACCTCAAACTCGTAATTTGCAGCGTCATCACCATTTAAGCGCAGCTTGTAAAATACATCTTTTTTGCCGGAAGTTACTTGCGGCGCACGATTTGCTTTCTTGTCGCTGTATTTTGGCGAAAGACTGCCGCTATCTACCGTAACGCCGTCGATAAGACCACTCTCGCTCCATGTGCCTGCCTTATGATCTTTATTGGCTTTTTCATCTTCTGCTGTATACTTCCTTGCTTTTTCAGCCGTTACCAATTTTGAATGATCGACATTTTGGTTTTCATACTCTTTAAGATTACTGCCATAGCCCTCATAATAGCCATGCTTGACATCTGTCGTGGCATCATAGATCTTTTGCACGTCCTGCACATTTAACCTTACCTTGCGTGCTGTGATCGCGCCTTTCTTTTCATATGTTTTTTCGATAGTTGTCTTGCCGCCGGCTCCTTTGTAGATGAAGTTGTCAGGATCCATTGTGAATGTGAACTTAACATCTTTATCTTTGCCGACATCTTTAGCACGAAGAATTTTTTCAACGCCATTCTTTTTTTGCTTGGTATCTAGATACTCGCCATCGGCTGAATAAGCATCCTCGATGTCCGTGATGTCCCATATCTCGCCGGTAGCTTTTTTCCTGACCTTGACTCTTGCTTTAGACTTCTTTAAAACTCCCTTTGCGTCTTTTATTTTCGCGTTGCCGTCATAAGTTTTCGTAATAGCATCAGGATTAAAACTAGGATCTAACTCGGCATTATCGATCTCTAACGGATTGATCTTACCTGCGCCGGTCATTTTGTAGTAGCCTGCATCATTATCAGCTTCGAGATTTTTGATGCCATCCTTTGTCTTATAAACGAGGTTATAGTTATTAACATTTGACGGATCTGCACTGTCTTCAAGATGCAGGTGGCTGTAATTTACTTCATTATCGCCTTTACCGTCTTTCGGCTTCACGTTAGGATCGCGATACTCTGCTCTATACTCGTCCTTACCTTTAGTTTTATTTAGCTTCGTCGTATCCTCGTAAGCGCCGCCGTCTTTAACTTTGTCCTTTGTCGTATCGTAATAAATGCCATCTAGCGTGAGTTTATTTAAGATGCCGCCCTCTACGGTATCGGTCTTTTTCGTGCCGTCGTAGACTTTTTGCGCTGCATCTGCTTTTACGAGAAGGTTCGCTTTTTTGATCTCACCTACGCCTTCTAGTTTCGCGCTCTTATCTGCGCCGTCACGCGCGAGAGCCGTGCCGACGACATTATTTAGCGGTGCAGCGTTATTTTCTTTTAGCTTTTGATCAAGATCGCTCTTTTTGTAGATACGATAGTTGTCTTTATCGCCATCTGACAAGGTGATCTTATAGGTCACTTTCTTATTATCACCGGCATTTTTGTTGTCAAATTCACCTTTTGCAGACCATGTATCACCGTCAACAAGTCCCGTCGCACGGTTTTTGATCATACCATCGGAAAAATTCGCGCCTTCTCCTTTCAAGATCCTTGCAGACTTAGCATTATTTGCATCCTTTATATCCTTATCTTCTATATTTTCGTTTCGATTCGTGTCTTTACTGTAGCGCGTCGCGTCATTTTTGCCATCGTAGTATTTTTCCAGCTTAGGATTTACAGTATCAGCAAATACCATACGACGCTCGATGTCGCCCTTACCTTGAATCTTACCATCAGAAGCGATCTCTTTATCGCCATACATAAAGGCATAATTATCCTTGTCCGCGCCCTTAATCTTTAAGGTATATTCGACATCGTAGCCATTTTCTTTCTTTGCGAACGGATCGATATTTGCCTGAGAGTTTGCTCCGCCACCTTTTTTGTAGATACCTTCTGACTTTCCGTCACCATATTCAAGGCTTACATCATCGTCTTTACCATCTTCTTTTACTATATCTTCTTTTTGTAAATGCAGATGGTTTTTAATATCCGTAACTTTCGACGTACCATCATAGACCTTTCTTGCATAGGCATCGGCATTGACACGCAGAGTCTTTTTCGTAATCTCGCCGTCTTTTATTTTGTAGTAATCATAGCTGCCATTTTCTAGCCATTTGCCGTTTGCATCCGAGCCTTTTTGCAGCTCTTCGATGTCAAAGTTCTTTAATTTTTCTTTATCGAATGTTACATTTAGGCGAACGCGCTTATTCTTGCCGACATCTTTGGCGCGTTTGCCCGGATCGGTGCCATCAGCTAGATACTCTGCATCATTTACACTTGCTATGCCAAAGTTTATTTTTCTGCCATCTTCACCTTCTACATAGCTTTCTTGCACGAGATTTTTCCAAAGTTCCTTGTTTTCTTTAGCTTTCTTACCGGAAACAAAGCCTTTGCCATCATGACCCTGCACTAAATGATTGCCATCATAGACTTTTTTAACCGCGCCTGTCTTTAGACCAATATGGAGTTTATCGCTCGTGACCTTACGCTTTTCAATGATGCCCATGCCGGACATAGTGTAATAGGGGTTTCCGGCAGCATCAGTCATCGTATCTTTATCAAGCGGTTTATTCTCAGCATCGGCTCCTCTATAGACAAGTCGATAGTTACCTGCATCCTCACCTGTTAGTTGGATGCGGCGATAGGTCACATACTTTGCACGCTTCGCCTTGTTTTCGTCTGTATCTTCTACATTAGCATCGGGTGATATGTAGTGACGATAATATTTATCTTTTGCTTTAGAGCCGTCTTTTGTTTCGTCGATCTCGTTAAGCCCCACTTTATCACGATGCGTTTCACCTGCCGTAGCAGCGTCATTTTTACCCGGCGCCGATTCATGTATGAGCGGCTTATCAAGTTGTAGTTTGCCTTGATTTTTATTTACATCCACATCGCCATTATACTGGCGCTTTACATCATTTGGCGCAGTGACAAGAAGATCTCGCGGCGTGATCGTGCCTTCACCTGTGATTGGTCTTTCCACAGGATCCCATTTTTGCATAGCATAGGGATTTTGCGGTGTGTTTGGTCGATTTGGCGCGTGATAAAAGACATAGTTTGTCTTTACGCCGCCGGTGATCTTCGGCGTATAGACGACCCTTTGTGAATAGTTTTCCTTTTCTTTACCGGCATTTCTATTTTCGTAAGCACCCGTAGAGCCGTTGCCAACTTCATCATAGCCGGCTGAATTTTTCAAAACGCCCGCATCAGCTTGCCCACCATTACCGAAATTAAGTAACGCCTCACCTGTTGATGCTCCATCGATCATCAGCTTCGTAGTGCCATCGTAAACTTTTTTAGGAACGGCTCGTGCCGCGCCGCCAAGACCTACATAGATGCGGCGCGATTTTATATAGCCAACGCTGTCTTTAGAAAATGTTATATGGCTGCCGTCTACTTCATATTTGCCTTCTTTTGCCGCGTCGCCGCCTGCTAAGCCGCTCAAATCATAGTTATTTGCCACATCGCCCAAGAGCTTAATCCTATACTTTACACCGTAGGCTTTAGCTCCATTATGAAGCGTCGTACCGTCATCTCCTACATTGGCATTTGGTGCTGTAAAATCTCCTGTGTTATCTGCTTTATTATAGTATTCAGTGCCGTCGCGCGTAATCTCGTAGCCTGTACCCTCCTTTAACTTCGTACCGTCAACTGTGACTTCCTTTAAGCCATCTCTTTTAGCATCTTTCGTTAAATCATATGTCTTAGTAACTCTATCTTGTAAAAGCATCTTGAAATTGTTCTTGTTCAAAATTGCTTTTGTAATGTCGCCTTTACCGTCTACTTCATCTTTAATCCAATAATTGCCGCTCTCATCACCTGCCGAGCCTTTAGCGAGTGCCTTAGAAAGCCCCCTATATTTTACATCATAATCCGTACCGCTATTTTTGACCTTCTCCCCGTTTTTATAATAGTCACCTTTAATCGGACCGCTGTCTTCTGTATTTAATGTAACTTTGCCTAGATCACTATCTATGATACCTTTTAGAGCATAGTATTTTATCTGTGACGGCGAAACCTCAGAGGTATTATTATATGCGCGTGTAACCTTGGTAATTTCCGCTTTTAGCTCTTTTGGCTGAATCGTACCAGTACCTTTGACACCAGCTTTTATATCCTGCTTCGTTTTGCCATCAGCGTTAAATGTGTAGTTCGTCGCTGCATGACCATTGTCACCCTGCAATGTGAAAGTGTACTCGACATCTTTGCCGTTTTCTCTGACTTTGCCAGCTGCATCACGAGAAACATCTTTAGCAGCTTTTTCCGTTGCACCTGCCTGCGTTTTATAGACAGCTTTGACATTGATCGTCGCGCCGTCCGTGCCCTTACCTTCACGCTTATCATCGCCAACAAGCGTCTTTGAGCCGTTAGCATAGCCGACGTAGCCTTTGCCCATCGTCAGATACTTACGATCGTCTGCCTCGCCCTCGACTACATCTGTTTTGCCGTCATATGTCTTATCTATGCCCGTTTTCTTTAGCAACTCAACATCAATGACACGCGGCGTGATCTTGCCTTCGCCCGTTACATCGTGCGAACCTTTCTCCGCATCATTGCCGCCGATAGTATAATTTGACAAGACATCATCATTTGCATCTTTATTCTTAGCCGTGACCTTGTACGCAACTCGTTTAGCTTCGGAAACATTCTTAGTTGCGGTCGTCTTATCATCTTTTCTAAACTCTCCCTTGCCTCCGGCAAGTGTAAAGTCGATCTTATCTACATCATCTGCGATCAAGCCTTCATCAGCATTAACGCCTGCCTCGCCGGATTTTTTCGCGCTGATTTTCTTTCCTGCATCACCTGCGCCGTTTGGCTGCACCCACTCAGTTGTACCATCATAGACTTTCGTCGCTGCGCCGCCGTTCCACTGGAAGGTATCCTGGTTAATATTGCGGCGTTTGATCACGCCCTCGCCCCAGATTGTACCGCCGCTCGTCATTTCGGCTTCTTTATCATTTTGCACTCTTTGGCGATAGAGGACGTTACCCTCCTTATCGACGAGTTTATAATTTTTTGCTTTATCTCCTTCTAGCACGATACCACTGTAAGCGACATTATGATTTCCTGCATTTTTCGCATTTTCAGCGTCAGTTTTCTTTTCTTTTTTATAATTTACCTTGATTTTACCATTATCAGAATCTGCTGACGCATAGTCATTTAACTTCGCCTTATCCTTATCAGCATCGAGGACACCTTCTAAAGTCAGTGTGTCTTTCTGTTTAAAAGTATCCTTGACCGATGATCTGCCGTCGTAGACTTTATCAATACCCGTCTTAGGATTTAAGGTAAGCGTAACTTCTTTTTGCAAAATATTTCCTGATAATTTTTTAGTCTTATCAAAATCCAACGATTTTGCATCAATATCTTTGTAATTGTCAGCATCTGCACCGGTAAATGTCAGCTTGCCGCCAACTGTGACATCACGATTATACCCTGCATCTTCGCTGTCAAAGGTTGCCGTGAGTTTATCAGTATTGACCTTAACATCATCGCCGTCAATCAAGCCCTCTGTTTCTAGTCCCTTGCCTGTCGGCGTGTAGAGAGCTTTTTTCAGCGCTTCTTTTGCGTCGTTATTTCCATCGTACGTTTTTTCAATGGGGCGTTGCAGCGTCCCCAGCTTACCCTTTACTTCGCGCTTTTCTATCGTGACGTTCGCGCCAGCGATGTCATAGCCATGCTGATCGCTATGAAGGAGCGCTGATGTACCTGCATTGCGCCGTCCTTGGTTAGCCGAAATATTGATGCCGTTATCGTGCGTGCCAACGATATTAAAATCAGATATATCATCTGCCGCAGTAGTACCATCTTTTTTTACCGCACGCCGCGCCGTAGCATCGTATGTACGAGTCACGCTCTTACCGTTATTTGCCGTAGGCGTGGAAGAAGCAAGCTTCTTCGTGTAGTCTCCTGCACTGCCGCCGCTATGAGTGCCATCCGGCTTGGAAAAATCGGCATACGAATACTCCGCCTGCACTGTGCCTTGCATGAAGGCGGTCAAAAGCGGCGTGGACTGTCCTGCGAAGATGCGCCATGTTTTGTTTGCGCCGCCTTCGTCTGATATATCCCAGTTGGCGTAGGTGTTAGCTTGCTTGGCATCAGAAGATACGCCTGCATTATTGTTGGTCGTTAATCTCGCTTTACCATCAGCACCAATTACATAAGAATCAGATGTATGCGCACTAGAGTCAGTCGATCCCATACTAGAGCCTTCGGTCGTATAGGCATCTTTCACGAACATTTCGTCAGTTGAGCCAACCGTACCAAAGACAGCATTGCCGCCATTTGTCTTGCCTTTATTATAGACGGCGTAAATCTTACTTTTACCGTGAAAATTTCCAACTAAGCCAGCGACACCAGAGCCTTGAATATCCATCGTATTATAGGCATTATCCAAGGAAGAATCTTCTAATTTACCTACAATACCACCTGTATCTTGGGCACCGCTTTTGCCTATTTTTTTGCCGCTCGTTGTCCCTTCATTATATACAACACTTAAAACGGTATTTTCTTTTGCGTGTCCAACAAGACCGCCGCCATAAGTAACTCCAGAAAGATCAGCACCCTCCAAGCCGACATTCATGATGGTAGCGCCTTTAGTCGTGCCAAAAAGCCCCACCATTTCACTAGCCGTACCTGCACCTAGCTGCAAATTTTTAATTTTGTGAAACATTCCGTCAAACTTACCAGTAAAAGGCTTCGCAGCGGTACCTATCGGATTATGTTGGGCACCACCAAGATCGATGTCGCCGTGCAGCATATAGTTGCCTTTAAGTTTTTCATCACTTTTATTTATGTCATTTAATTCGTCTTTTGTTTTGACGAGCTTATACATATTGTCGTCACTGAGGTTTCTATATTTTTTATCAGTGCCATTACCAGAAGTCGGCTTAGTATCTCCACTATAGCCGATATGCACATAGCCGGTATAGCTTCGCACAGTCTTGTCGCCGGCAGTAAGTGCTCTTGTATCTGAGAGCGCGTAAACTTCTTCTGATTTAATAGCAGCGTCGTTTAAAATGCGAACGCTTTTTCCTTCCATGACGATCTTGTTAGCCTTGAGCGAACCATTCTCATCGGCAAGGCTCACGATGTCAGCTCTTGCACTGGCATCTGCTTCTTTTTTTGCTGCACTTGCTTCAATCAAGGGCGTTGTTGTCATATTTGGTGCGTTATCTTTATATTGATCTATATTCATTTCACGCGTCGTCACATAAAGGCTGCCGACATCGACTTTTGCTTCTTTGCCAAAGATTACGCCATGCGTATTGGCGATATAGACATTTTTGCCGCCTTTCATCGTGCCGTCGATATGCGAGGTTACATTTCCGGTAACGATGTTTAGGTAGTTATTTTTCTGCTCACCATTATCAAACTGGACAGTTTCATTTTTTTTGATGGAAAAGTCTTTCCAACCGATGACATTATTTTCCTGCTCACTCGTAATATTCATCGTGTTGCCGGACGGTGTAACAGTTGCACCACCTGCGCGCACGCCATCATGTTTTTCGCCGCCACCATCATGTATAGGCATACCGTGTGCAGTTGAGGCAAGACCGAGAAGCCCGGCAAAAAGACCCAGACTGACTTGACAAGCCAAAGTGTCTTTTTTTCTCATTCTTCTCATTTCTAATCTTCCTTTCTATTGTAAGAGAAGCCACCACAATTTTGTGGTGGCTTCTCTTGTCTTTTTCGACTCCTGCCCATGCAGGATGGTACATACCAGTGGGCAAAGCCGCACCAGATAAACTTTACTGTAACAGGCTCAAGACACCGCTTGAAGATTGATTTGCCTGCGCAAGCATAGCCTGCGCCGTCTGGGTGAGAATGTTACTCTTAGTGTAGTCACTCATTGCCCTTGCCATATCGGCATCGCGAATCACAGACTCAGCACCCTGTGTATTTTCACTCGCCGTCACGATGTTTGCCGAGGTAAATTGCATACGAGCCTGCGCCGCGCCAAGCACCGTCTGCTGCTCAAGGCACATACCGATAGCATTTTCTATGACATTGATCGCCGCATTCGCACGATCACGAGTCGTGATCTGAATCGCCTTCGCATCAGAACCCATCATGCCGAGTGCCTGTGCATGCATATCCGTAAAGCCAACCTTGACAGCTTGGTTAGAGCGCGTACCTGTTTGAAAAACCATCGCATTATCTGGCGTAGGATCTTGAGCGCGTACAGTCATGCGGAATTTATCAAGCATATTATTTTGTGCTTTTTTGACATTGCCTTGTGAGTCCGTCAGGCAAAATGTCACGCCGCCGATCTGTCCACCTGTGCCGCCATTTTTAGCACGAATAGTCACAGCATTCTTACTGTCCGCCGTATGAAGCGTATGACCGTACTGATCCTCGCCAACTTCTGTTTTATCCGCTGGCGAATGTACATCTACATCCTGAGCTCCCGGATCTGGCACAAACTTGCCACTCTTATTTGCACCCGCTTCATTTTTCAAAACATCAGCCAACGTAAAATCACCGACACGGAAAGTCTTTGCATAAGTTTTGCCGTCTTTGACATAAGAAACAGTCATATAGTCTGTCGGTCGTATGCCTAAGCTGTTGCCATTTCGATCCTTATAATCTGTAAGTTTTGTACTTGATGCGTTAGTAGCTTCATCAAACGCTTGATTTGCCCATGTAGATCTCGTACCATTATCCTTAGCAACTACTTCATTATTATACATACCGCTCATCAAAACTTTGCCATTATACTGTGCATTGGCATTGTCGTTTATCTGATCGACCATCTCATTCATCTCTTTTTGGATGGTTTTGCGATCCTCGTCGGTATTCGTATCATTTGCTGCATTGATGCACTTATCCTTAAGCGTACGCAAAATCTCAATAGTCGATGCCACAGCACCTTCGGCAACCTTCATCATGCTGTTGCCATTTTGCGTGTTTTGATTGTCCTGATCGAGCGCACGAATCTGCACGCGCATACGCTCGGATATGGACATCCCCGAAGGATCGTCTCCAGCACCTGTGATCTTCATGCCCGAAGAAACCTGCTTTAAACTCTTTGCACGATCCTTTTCATTCTTGTTCACCGTGTTCAGCGCATTTAGCGCCTGCATATTGTGTTTCACTACTAATGGCACAGTAAAAACCTCCCTGATCTTATAAACGCCACAGTATATCGGAAGAAGTGCGTTTCCTTACGCTGCAGCTGTCTTCCTTGATATGCCCACGAGGCTTTGGTTAACCTCTCTTTCTATTTACAGTAATTATATCGTCGCTTCTTCCTTTTTCCTTAATAGTTTTGTTGATTTTTTTCAAAAGGCACTATATTTTCTCGCGTAGCGTCGCATCAAATAGACAAAACAGCGTATCGCCCGGCAAGAGGCGAGAGATTTCTTCTGCTAGTACGTCGATGTAGCCGACGAAGTGATTGGTACGCACGGCGAGCCATTCGACGGCGGCAAGGATCTTTTGATGCCATCGCGCAGCTTGGTCTTTACAGGCAGCATCCGGCGCGGCATCGAGGATTAGCAAAAATTCGAGCATTTTGTAAAGTACGACAAATACTTCATAGTTTGCTAAAAAACTTGCTCCTCCCAGCAAGGGGTAGCGTCCGAGCAAAAATTCGTTGATGAGCCAATTTTCTAAGGCGTTTTCATATATTGGAAGAACGCGCTCTTTATAAAATTGGCGATGCGCCGCAAGCGAAAGGATCGTAGTTTTTAGCTCTCCTGTCGCTTTGCCGAAAGTTTTTTCTATCGCTTTTTGATAGAGCGCCGTTTCGGGCAGATCGTCTTTAGTCGCTTTTTTTAACGCCGGAAAGAGTCTAAGGAAAAATGCCAAATATTTTGCCGCAGCAAAAGGATTTGCCGCAAGAAATGTCGGCGCAGCTTTCGTAGCGGCGTTAGCGATGGCAGGTGCGTCTTGGGTCAAAGCCGGTGCTTTTTCCTCCCTAACGTATTCTTCGGCGCGAGAGAGCATGAGTCCGAGTGCGGCAAGGCGCGTGTCGATGCTAAGTCTACGATCGCCAAGCAGCGCGATACAAGAAAGTTGCAGCGTGCGAAAGGCTTTATCATCGATCTCTAGAGCAAGCGGCACACGATCAACGTAGTCAGGGCGCGGTGCGGCGATCTTTAGCCACTCAAGTGTCAGCGGCTCTTTAGTAAAGAGGACTTCTTTAGCTGCGACGGGGCAACTTAAGCATAGCGCACGATCAAGCGTCCTGCCGATTTGGTGCATCTTGCGTGGGTATTCGGCGCAGACATCGGAGATCGCGCCGATGCCAAAATGTCGATGCAAAAAGCAAAGCCCATCTTCGCACAAAAAAACGCAGCGTTCGTTTTCGTGGCGCATGACAAAATCGCCAGTTACTTCGCTGCGTTTTAAGC
Source organism: uncultured Selenomonas sp. (assembly GCA_963544755.1). Taxonomy (GTDB): domain Bacteria; phylum Bacillota; class Negativicutes; order Selenomonadales; family Selenomonadaceae; genus Selenomonas. The sequence continues at coordinate 60,444 of CAUUGH010000002.1, forward strand.
CTTTTTTAAATTCTCGCAAGAGTTTTGGATATTTTTCATAGCGCGCTAAAGTCGCCTTATCGAGTACAACGCCCCACTTAGCGCAGCAGCATAAAGAGCTGCAGCGGCTGCCATCACAGACGAAGCGGCGCATATAAAGCGGCTGTAGGCAAAAAAGTTCTTTACCTTTAGGCGCACGAATCGTCACAGCTTTAGCGCGTACGGCTTGCAGCATTTTTTTGGCTGTTTGCATCATGATGGCTCCTCCTTAAAGTAGGCGGCGATCTGATCTTTCATGATAGCGTCGATGTCTTTACCTGTCTGCCATGCTTTTGCCCACGCCACTGTATGTGCTACAGCTTCTTTAATATGCCAGCGCGGCTGCCAATCTATACGTGCACGGATGCGTGAAGAGTCAAGTTTTAAAAAGTTTGCTTCGTGCGGCGCAGCGCTTTTTTCTTCTATTTGCCACGAGGCGCCGTCGCTCCATGCACGACAAAACAGCGCGGCGAGTTCTTTTGTAGTCACGCAGTCACTATCTTTTGGCCCTACATTGTAGCTTCCGGCAAGCGATGCATCTTTATATTGCGCATGGGCGATGCGAAGATATGCCGAAAGCGGCTCTAAGACGTGCTGATAGGGGCGCGTCGATGTGGGATTTCTAAGGACTACGGGGCGTTTTGCGCTAGCTGCGCGGATACAGTCAGGTATGATGCGCTCGGGCGAAAAATCGCCGCCGCCGATGACGTTTCCGGCACGCGCCGAAGAAAGGCGCACGCCGGCATCTGCCAAAAAGCTTTGCCGATAGCTTGCCGTCACGAGTTCGGCGCAGCTTTTGCTATTAGCATACGGATCAAAGCCCAAAAGCCGCTCGTCCTCGCGATAGCCCCACTCCCATTCTTTATTTTCATAGACTTTATCTGTAGTCACGTTAAGAACAGATCGCACCGTGTCACTTTTTCTTACACATTCTAAAAGATGTAGCGTGCCCATGACATTGATGGCATAAGTTGCAACTGGCGCACGATAGCTTGCAAGAACGAGCGGTTGCGCGGCAAGATGGATCACGATCTCCGGACGCGCTTTTAAAAAAGCCTCATTAAGCGCTTTAAGATCGCGCACGTCGCCTTCGATCGATTGCATATGATCTCTAAGCTTTAGCGTTTCAAAAAGCCGCGCTCCTTCTTTCGTCGGCGCAGCTAGTGAAAAGCCTGTCAGATCTGCTCCTGCACTAAGTAAAATTTTTGAAAGCCAAATGCCCTTAAAGCCCGTATGCCCGGTAATAAAGACGCGCTTGCCGCGATAAAAAGCAAGGTCATCTTTTCGCGTCATTTTTTTCATCTGCGCTTCTCCTTAAAATCACGATACAAGTCTTTTTCATATTCGGCAAGGAAAGTCTGCCGCGCCTTTTCCCATGCATCATTTAGCCGCTTGCGTCCCGTTTCGTGGATGCACGGGGGCTTTTCAAAATGCGGCACAAAAAGACGCAGACCGCGGCGGCGATACTCTAAGGCTGCCGAAATGTCATAAAAATGCCAATCTCTAAAGAGATCTTTACGCCATGGCACTTCCTTATTTGTAGCTAAAAACATACCGTCTAGTGCTTCTACCTCGATGCCCTCTTGCGGTACCGGCTGATATGCTACATATTCCATCGACTCAAAATCACGAATTTGCCAGATCTTACCGTAGCAATCTTTGCTGTTCCACCATACGCCGTCAAAAGGCAGCAAGCGACAGCCGGCAAAGCCGATCAGCCCAATATCTGGGCTTTTTTGAAATATTTCTAATAAGCGTGCGATGATGTTTTTTTCTGTCAATAAAATGTCTTGATGTAAATATATTTTATAGCGTGCTCTAACCTCTAGCCGTGCCGTTTCGTAACCTGCCGCCATCGACGGCGCACCGTGTACCGGCACCAGATCCGCCGAAAAGCCATGCGGCATTTCCAAGTGCTTTAGATAGCGCACACATTCGTCATACATCTCATCGTCATTTACGCAGGAGATAAAAGCGATCTTTTTTTCATCTTCATTCATCTTAGCAGACCTTCCCTTCGCAAGGTAGAGCACATCAAGAAAGCATCTGCTGCTGTATTAGCGACGAAGTCTTTAAGGTAGGAATCGTCTATCTCGTTTTCACTCAAGAGTCGGCGCAATGCTTCAAGCGTCGCCGCCGCTTCGATGCCATTTTCCAAGCGATGCAAAAGCCGCGCCAAAAGGCGACGCACATTTTCGCTGTAGCGTTCTTTAAGGCGCACCGTACGCGTATGCAATGCTGCAAAACGGATGATCCACCAAGATGTTTCAATCTCTCTTTTTTCGTTGCTGACACCGCAGGATTTTATCTTTTGGATGATTTTTGCAGAGCCTTCTTCTATAAGCTGGCGCACCGTGAAATCTTCATAATGGGCAAGCTTTGAAAGTCGTAGGATTTCAGGAAAAGAAAAAAATTGCCCGTTTGCTTGAAGCAGCGGATTCGTGCCGTAGCGCAATTTACCTGTAAACCAAGAGTAAAAGACGCTCCAATGCCAAGGATTGCGAAAAGGTACGATGAGATAGCCACAGGTCGCTAGAAATGGCTGCAATGATTCTAGTAAGCTTTCCGGCGTAAGAGATTCTTCAATGCCGGGCGCAAGAACGATCAAAGAAAAGCTGCCTTGCCACGCTTCCGGCAGGGCGCCATCCCACGGCACAGCTTGAAAGATGCGATCTGCAAAATCTTTTTTAAAACGCTCTTTCCAATCTGCCTCCATGCCAAGCAGCAAGACATTTGCCGTCGCCTGCTCGGAAAAAAATGCCGCGATTTCTTGATAAAGTGCTTCATTAAAGGGCATATTGAGCATCGTATCGCCACCTTTCAGCTTTTTGCGACGGTTTTTAAAATCTCTGCCATATACTCTAGCTGCTCTTTTGTCATGCCCGGATAGACGCCAAGCCAGAATGTATCATTCATGATGCGATCAGTCGCTTTTAAATCGCCAACGATACGATAGCCGCGCCCTTCTTTTCGCATACGGTCAAAGCATGGATGCTTGACGAGATTGCCGGCAAAAAGCATACGCGTTTGTATGCCATGATCTTCTAGAGCACGCACGATCCGATCACGAAAGATCCCCTTGCGACAAGTCAGCAAGAAGCCAAACCAACTTGGTTCACTATGAGGACACGGCTCCGGCAGGATGAACTTATCTTCTATCTCTTTAAGCATTGCTGCAAGATGCAAAAAGTTTTGCTGCCTTTTTTCAATGAACGAGGGAAGCTTTTTTAGCTGTACGCAGCCGATCGCCGCCTGCATATCCGTTATCTTAAGATTATAGCCAAAGTGTGAATAGACGTACTTATGATCATAGCCTTGCGGCAATTCGCCGTATTGTCCGTCAAAGCGATGGGCGCAAAAGCCGTCTTTACCGGGCGGACATACACAGTCGCGTCCCCAGTCGCGCAGTGAGCGCAAGATGCGGTAGAGTCTAGCATCTTTGGTGTAGACAGCGCCGCCTTCGCCCATCGTCATGTGATGCGGCGGATAAAAGCTTGATGTGCCGATGTCGCCAACTGCGCCCGTATGATACCATGCGTCAGGCATCTTGTAGCGAGAGCCGAGTGCATCGCAATTATCTTCGATTAGCCAAAGCCCGTGCTTTTGGCAAAATGCCTTGACTGTTCGCAGATCAAAGGGATTGCCTAGCGTATGCGCGAGCATGACGGCGCGTGTCCTAGTAGAAAGCGCCGCCTCCAGCTTTTTGACGTCGATATTATACTGCGGAATCGTTACATCGACGAATACAGGTACCGCACCGTACTGTATGATCGGCGCGACAGTCGTAGGAAAGCCTGCTGCAACTGTGATAACCTCATCGCCAGGGCGCACTGCACGCTCGGCTAAAAGAGGTGAGGTAAGCGCCATAAAAGCAAGCAGATTTGCCGCAGATCCTGAGTTTACCGCAAGTGCGTAGCGCGTGCCGCAAAAAGCGGCAAGCCCTTTTTCAAACGCTTCGGCGTAGCGTCCTGCCGTTAGCCAAAACTCTAAAGCGCTATCGACAAGCGCTTCTATCTCCTCGTGATCATAGACACGCCCGGCGTAGGGGATGCGTGCGCCACGCTGCCAAGCAGGGGGGCGATGGTATTCATCGGCATATTCGCGCACGAGCGCGAGGATCTTTTCATGAAGCTGTCTTTTCTTTTTTTCTCTTTCTTGCATTTTTATCATCTCCCTCGCGCACGCAAGAGCGTTTCTATCAGATCTGCTTTTTCAAATAGCTTCTTTCGCCACATACCGCTTTCTTTTGCCGCACGCTCACGCAAAAGAGCCACCCATGCACGCACACAGGCGATGCGAGTGTCTGTGTCGCTATGCATCTGTCCGGCGTGTTTACGAAAGTAGCTAAGTGGTTCTGCAAGATAAATCAGATCGCCTTTTTCTAAAAGACGCAACCAACACTCAACATCAAGTAAAGTAATAGGCGGCTCTTTAGTCAAAACCTCGCGCACCGTTTCTTTAGCCGAGCGCGGCAAAAGCACGGTCGTATATTCGCCGATAAAATTCGTCTGCTTTTCTAAAAGTTCATAAATCGCCAACTCGCCCACGATGCGTGCTGTTTCTTCAACGGGCGGCGAATCGATCAGCGGCTCGGCGATGATATTTCCTTCTTCATCAATAACGCACCGCTTAGATGTCACGAAAGCGATGCCATCCTCCATACTTAAGACATCGGTCATGCGCTCGATCTTTTCCGGCGCATATAGATCATCGTCGAAAAGATAGGCGAAATACTCGCCGCGTGCTAAATCCATCGGCTTTAGCCAGTTTTGCCGCATCGAAAGCGTCGCATCGCGCGTGTAGCGTATGCGCTCATCTGCCGCATACGCCTTCATCAGCTTTTTTGTGCGTTCATCTTTGCTATTGTCGCTGACGATGATTTCAATATTTTGATATGTCTGGGCGCGTGCGCTTTCAAGGGCAAGCCGAAAAAACTCCGGTCGTTCGTGCGTCGGCAGCAAGATGCTTACAAGCGGCAAAGCTTCTTTAGCGTATTCTTCAAGAAAGGCAAGCCGTCCCCTCTCATCAGCCGGAAAGCTCTCGCCAAGAAACTCCACCAGCGGCTCTTCAAAGTGCAATACAGCAGAGCGCAGACCGCGGCGACGAAATTCCATACATTGTGCCGCATCAAAAAAGGCATTAGCGTAAAAAAGATCTTCACGCCACGGCAAATCTACTTGCGTCGCCATGAAAAAGCCATCTAATAAAAGCACATCTGCCGATTCGCCTACAACCTTGCCCCATGTCACGGTACGCGCCTCTTTTGCTAGGCGCAAAGCACCAAGGCGGCGCGTCGAATGGCAGGCGACGCCATCAGGCGGCAAGAGCTTCGTGCCGGATATACCGAGCATACCAAGATCGACGTGCTTTTCAAAAAGACGCACGATACGCACGAAAAGACGCGCATCTAAGATACGCACACGCTCGTCAAGATATACTTTGTATTTTGCCACGCTTTTTTCCATTGCCTGTTCGTATGCCGCCGCCATACCGGCCTTGCCCTCGATTTCAACCAACTCCAGCGTAAAGCCTACAGGCTGCTCTAAAAGCCGCAGCGACATCAAAAACTCTTCTGAAAGCGGCTTATCTGAGCGTGCGACGATAACGGCGATCTTTTTTTCATCAAGTCGGCGATTATTTAGCTCCTGCGCGGTTATCGGTGCCTCTTGCTTTTCTTTATCCATTCATGCACGCCCCTTTCTTAATAAACAACTGATAAATTTAGTCGCCCATCTTCATTTTATCAGCGTTTCCTTAGCACACTTTACTCATACCACGACTTTCTAAGCGCACGTTTTTCGGGCCAAATCTCGCCGCGCGTGTCAAAAGAAGCCGTATGCGCCCTGGCAATGGCAAGAAAATACGCCAAACGCTCCGGATCTTCTACTTCTTTTGACATATCGCTGCGGCAAAAAAGCTGCATATGCGGCTTACGCAAATCAACGCTGCCATCCTCATCGACTGCCTCTAGTGATTCCAGCCAAAATTCATGATCTGCCGTGCGTATGGAAAGTTTATATGTTTGCCCGGGAAATATCGAATTGCTAATCACATGATCGCGCCCCGTACCGCCCAAGGCTTTCGGAAGCTGACCGTCGATCCCAGAAGGTGTGCCAAAGCCTACCAATTTTGCTGCCGAAGGGTAAATATCAAGCGCACTAGTAAGCTCTTTTACCAATCCCATTTTAGGTACGCCAGCGCCGCGCAGCATCCAAGCCGCACCTGTCTGCGCCGCTCCCATAAGATAAGGCGACGCATCGACTAGCACTGACGAGCCATGATCTGAATAAAGCTGTACGATATATTCATCTTCTGCATAATTTTCTTCAAGATAGGAAAAAAGCAGCGACAGGCTGCAGTCAACCGACATCATGTTTTCGATTAGAGCTTTGACAAACAGCGTTTCTTTAGGTAAAAAGACGCTCGGTAAAGCCGCCTTTGCTCCCTGCACGCAATCAGCAAGCGTCGCGCTGGTTTGCGCCGGCAGCGTCATATGTACCGAGCAAGATGGCCAAGGATGTAAATCCGAAAAATGCAAATAGACAAACGAATCACACTCAGAAAATGCCCTAAGATGCTCTATCGTCCGCTGCACACCTTCGTTAGCAGGATCATGAAATGGCGTGACGAGCAAACGATCATGGCCGCGTGTCGCGCCGTTATAGATGCCGTTGCCATCGCCCATGACGTTTACACAATAGTAGCCGAGTGCCTTCATCTGCTCGGAAATCGTTACATATGAAGGATCGATCTCATTCATGCAGTTTTCATTAAATGACTGCAAACGATGCAGATGTAAGCCCGTTTCAATCGTCGCAAGCGACGGATAGGTATACTCTGCGATGGAGAAATGATCATCAAAGATCGTCCCTTGAAGAAAAAAGCGCATGAGATTAGGCATCAAAGAATAGCCGTATTTTTTCATCGCCATCCAAGAAAAACCATCGGCGAGGATGTGCAGCACGAGTTTTTTACGTTTAGGGCTATGACGCAAAGGAATCGGCGCACCTACAAGAAAGGGCTGTGCAGACGATATTGTCGTCTTTTCTAAGATGCGATAAAAGCTCGTCGCCCACTTACCTAAAAATACCGCGCCTTTTTCTAACTCTTTATTGGAAAAGTGAATTTCCTGACGCTCTTCTTTACCGATCAGCGGCAGCAAAACAGCCTCTTTTGTATCGACCGTGATACTTTCAGGCACAAGACGCGCACGCGAGACGTCAAAAACGAAATCTGCGCCGCCAATCGCACAAAAGCGCGGATCGTCTTTATACATTTCTAGCAAAAGCCCCTTGCTGTTTAAGCCGCTTTTCCCACTGTAAGCGCCGACAAAATAGCGATAATCGTCTTTGCTCTCTTCTAGCGTCGGCAAAAATTCACCGGCAAATACACCCATCTGATCGCGCAGCGTGCCTTCTTCAAAGTAGACGCGACTCTTAGCAAATGGTGCATACATCGCCTCTCCTGCTGCTAGTGACAAAAGATCGATGAACTCTTGAAAAGATGTACTGGAAATATCCGCTTTTACCGGCAGACGATAGATATGACTGGCGATGCCCTCAAAAATTAATTGCTTTCGCACATCGCCAAAATGCTTATAGCACTCGATCAGCTGCTTAAAAATTTCGTAGTGGCACTTTTTCTTGCGATACGCCTGCTCTAAGGTGGTGCAAGCTACGTCAAAATTGCCGTAAAAAATAGCGTAACGCGCATAAAAAATATCAAAATTTACCGACTGGGGAAACATCTCTTGATATTCGACTAAAAGTGTCAAAAAAGCATCATCGTATTCTTTTCGCGCACTTTTTTCCAATAACGCTGCAAAAAGCTCGCCGCCGCGTACACACGCCTTTTGATAGTGCCGTTCCTCTGTAGAAATGCTTCGCATATCCCTTTTAATCAAGACTCTTCCTCTTTTCCGGCTACATCATACCACGGCTTTCTAAGCGCACGCTTTTTAGGCCAATTCTCGCCGCGCGTGTCAAAAGAAGCCATATATGAGCGCGCCAAATCAAGAAAACTTTGCCGAAGCTTTTGATCTTTTACCTCCTGATGTGTTTTATCACGCAAAAATAGACTTTGCTTTGGCTCTCTTAGATCGACTGAGCCATCTTCATCGACGATTTCTTTTGAGCCGAGGAAAAATTCATGCGTCTTCGTACGCAAGGCGAGATTAAACGGCTTTCCCGGAAACATCGTATAAGACACCGTATGATCGCGCCCTTTGCCGCCAAAGACGCGCGGCAAGCTGCCATCTAAATCTAAAGGCGCATCAAAGCCCACCAGATGCGCCGCCGTCGGGTAAATATCAAGCACACTCGTAAGCTCTTCGACAACTCCCATTTGCGCTACACCGGCACCGCGCAGCATCCACGCTGCCCCCGTTATATTTTCATTGACATAATCGACCTCATTACCAAAAATAATCGCACCATGATCTGAATAAAGCTGCACGATGTATTCATCTTCTGCATAATTTTCTTCAAGATAGGAAAAAAGTCTCCCCAAGCTGAGATCTACGCGCCGCATCCCCTCGCGTATCGCCTCTAGATGCAGCCGTGAGCGTGTGCGATCAACGCTCGGCGTCCCCTCTTCGGCATCATCTAACCGATCTTGCGTCGCCAATAAGACCTGCGTTTCTAGCGGCACCTGCCACTTAGACGATGTACTAGGGTGTGTGTCTTGCACATGCATGAACATAAATAAATCTGTTTGGGCAAAAGCACGCAGATTAGAAAGCGCGTATTCAACACCTTGATACGCGCGTAAACCTGTGCCGCCAGATTGGACGAGCAAGCGATCGTAGCCGCGTGTCACGCCGTTATAAATGCCGCACGCATCGCCAAAGACGTTTACGCAATAGTAGCCAAGACGCTTCATCTGCTCTGATAATGTCAAAAAAGATGGCTCTAATTCCGCCATGCAAGTAGAGTTAAAAATTTGCGAATGATGCGAATAAAGACCTGTTTCAATCGTCGCCAAAGAAGGATAAGTATATTCAGCTACGGAAAAATTATCATTAAAGATGATGCCTTTTGAGAAAAAGCGCATGAGATTTGGCATCAGGGAAAAGTCACATCGCTTCATCGCCGGCCAGCAAAGCGCATCGACTAAGATGTGCAAGATGAGTTTCTTGCGCTTTTTACTGTGCCGAAGGCGCACCGGCTCACTTATCATAAAGGGCGCGGCTGACTCTATCTCTGTTCTTTCCTGCAAGCGAAAGAAGCTATACACCCATTTGCCCAAATGTATGGATGCTTCACCTAGTAAGTCGCTCTTAAAGCTCACCTTTTGTCCTTCCTCTGTACCTGCCAAAGCCACGGCTATATCATGCACATCGCTTTTGTCGCAAGCATCTTGCCGAGGATCTAGCAGAGCTTTTTTCTTTGCCGCCTTTGCTTTCATAATATCAAAGAGGAATGTTTCCGCTCTCGCTGCCACCTCCGGCTTTTCTTTAACTTCTTCAAATAACGCCGCTTTGGCATCAATTTCAATCAATTCTGCAAAAATGCCGCTAAAATAGCGATACTTAGCAGGTTCTTTAGAAAATGTCGGCAAAAATTCGCCAACAAAAGAGCCGGGAGGTGCCTTTATGGCGCCATCTTCCAGACGTGCGCGTCCGATCGTATAAGGCGCATACACAGGAACCCCCATTGCCAGCGATAAAAGTGCTAAGGCATCATCAAGATGGTCTTTTGGAAATGACACTTCAATCGGGGTACGGTAAACGCGGCTAGAGATTCCTTCAAAGATAATTAAGTTTCTGGTATCGTCAAGACGCTTATAGCACTCAATGAGCAGCTGCCATATTTCATAATGGCACTTTTTATACTTTTGCGCCGTCTCCAGCGTTTCAAGCGCAACTTTAACAGCATCATGCGCCAAGGCATAACGTGCATAAAAAATACTAACATTTTCCGAAAACGGAAAAAGCTCTTGATAGTCAGTAAGCAGTGCCAAATAGGCATCGTCATAGCTTCTTCCGGCGCTTTTTTCCAGTAGGGCACGAAAAAGCGCCAGACCCTTTGCACTTTTTTCTTGATATGTTTTTTCGGCAATGCTCATTGTCATTGACTATCTCCCTCACTTTTTTCCTGCTTTTCATGAAATGATGCTGTATGCTCTTTGGCAATGCGTAAAAACTCCCTATGAAGCGAAGCATCAAAGACCTCGCGATGTGCCGGATCGCGCGTATAGATACAGCTTTTAACACGGCTCATATCTACGGTGCCGTCATGGTGCGTCAGCTCTTTCGTTTCTAAGCGAAATTCATGCTCTTTCGTGCGGATGCTAAGCTTATATGTCTGCTCCGGATAAATTGAGTTGCTGATGCAATAGCTTCTTCCTACGCCGCCCAAAGCGCGCGGCAAGAAGCCATCAAGCTGACCTTTAGGCGCATTAAACCCAAGGAGATTTGCCATAATCGGATAAATGTCTAAATTGCTCGTAAGCTCTTCAACGATACCTAAACGCTCTACGCCGGCACCGCACACCATCAAAGCAGCGCTTGCCTGCATCTCAGAAAAGTACCATGCATCTTCTGAATAGACGCCGCTGCCGTGATCTGAATAGGCACAGACGATATATTCATCGGCTGCATAGTGCTCTTTAAGATAGTCAAAAAGATAGCCGAGTGCGCGATCCATATCCTCGATGTGGCTTTGATTATCATAAATATAAATATCATTTTGCCTAAGACGTACCGAAACACCGTCACCTTCATCAGTGAGACCTTGTATCTGCCAAGGCATCTGCACCTGCGTCTTTAGTAAAAGCGGTCCACTCATAATCGGCATTTGGTGTGGATCCGATATATGAAGAAAAACGTAGTTGTCACACGCCGCAAAAGCTTCTAAATGTGTGATCGTGCGCTCTACGCCATCATATGCCGGCTGCGCTAGGTAAGAATTTATAATAAGGCGATCAAAGCCACGCGTTACGCCGTTATATATGCCACGCCCATCGCCTAAAACATTCGTACAGTAATAGCCGCTCTCTTTCATCTGCTCAGAAAGCGTCTTTATCTCCTTATCAATCTGAAACATCGGTCGATCCCAGACGACTTGCGAACGATGCGGCAGCATACCTGTTTCAATCGTAGCAAGAGAGACGAATGTATATTCTGCCGCGCAATAATTATTGTTAAAAATAATACCGTCAGAAAAAAACCGCATGAGATTTGGCATATGGCGAAAGCCTCGCGCCTTCATCGCTTGCCATGAAAGTCCATCCAGGAGGATATTCAAGACGAGTTTCTTGCGCCTTTTGCTATGCCTAAGCAAAATAGGCTCACCGACGATAAAAGGCGCGTCAGAAGAAACCTTCGTTTTACCTGCAAGATGCAAAAAGCGAAACTCTTCGCGCCCTAAAAAGATGCTGCCTTCTGTCTTAGCATCTTTTAAATTTAGCTTTTGCCGCTCATTTTTTGCTGCCACCGGCAAGATGCACGCGCCATCGACCTCGACTACACTTTCGATGCGCTGCGCCTTCATAATGTCAAATACCTTGCCGCAATAATCATAGGTATTTGCCGCACCGCCGCGCTTCATGAAATCTAAACAGTTCGCCTGCACATCAAAGTAGTCCCACACATTGTATGTAGCGCAGTAGTAACGAGCCGAAGAAGCAGCTTTTTGCTCGCTCAGGAGAAATTGCCCGAGCGCAGACATAAAGAGAAGATCGTAGCCGCCGTCTTTAGTCGGCACGATGTCAAAGCGAAAAGGCACCGCCTGCACCTGCAACATTCCACAAAAAAAGGCATCTTGCAGTCTTTTATCGGAAAAGATCGGAATCGGTGCATCAATATGCATATTTTTATGGCAAAGTGCCTTGAAAAACATCGCTTCTTCATCTAATCCAAGCGCATCGGCAATCTCAAAGATAAGCCGCCAGATAGCATGGCTTAACTTGCGCCTTTTGTATGCCTCGTGTGCCAGATAGTGTGCTTTTTCTGTTTCGTTTAGCGAAAAAGCAAGTTGTGCCATGAAGTAAAAGACAGCCGCCTCATTTTTAGTAAGAGCATTATAAGCTTCAAGTTTGCTGCAATATTCCTCTTTATAATCTCCGACACGCACCGCCTTTTTTAGCCATAGACAAAGTGCATCTTCTTTACTTGTATCTATAGTAGTTTCCTCTATCTGCATGGATGACTCCTCTTTTATTTTTCAAATCTCGTCAATCAAGCGAATAATGTCCTTAAACGGCATAAGTTCTTTATCTATTTCAAGTGCGCGATGGTGCTTCAAAATAGACATCGCCGTACGCTCCATTGCCGGAAAGGCGCTGCGTGTCAACTGATTGGCATAAATGACGATATTTATGCCGTGTGCGATAAGTTCTTTTTCTTTTACAGCACTATAAGCTGTCGGCACAGCAACGAGCGGCACAGTTTTTTGCGATTTTCTAAAAGCATCTGCAAAGGCAAAAACCTCATCAGGCGTTTTTTTACGCGAGTGAATCATGATACCGTCTGCCCCTGCCGCCACATACGCAGCAGCACGCGCTAAGGCATCGTCTAGTCCTTTTTCTAGTATTAAGCTCTCGATACGCGCTATTATCATAAAGTCATCTGTGCGCTGTGTTTCTTTGCCGGCTCTGATTTTGGCTGCAAAATGCTCTATCGTATCTTGCTGCTGCACCACTTCTGTACCAAAAAGTGAATTTTTCTTAAGACCGATCTTATCTTCTAAGATCACCGCCGAAACGCCCATGCGCTCTAAAGTACGAACATGGTAGACAAAATGCTCGATAAGTCCTCCCGTATCGGCATCTAAGATGATCGGCTTTGTCGTCACGTCCATAACATCATCAATAGTGCGGATGCGCGAAGACATATCGACTAATTCGATATCCGGCTTACCCTTTGCCGTCGAGTCACAAAGGCTCGATATCCAAAGTGCGTCAAACTGATCTAGTCCCCCCTCATGCTCAACGACAGTTTTTTCTGCCAAAAGCCCCGTAAGCCCATCATGTACCTCGATGGTTTTTATGATCGGCACGATCTCTAAAAGTCGGCGCAGTCGTCGGCGCCGAAACTCCGGCATGACCAGCCTTTCTTTTACGCGCTCGTCGATCTTTTTGACGCTAGGATTATTTGTATAGGCTACTTCGATTAGCTTACCACCCGTCTTTTGCAGATTTTTTAATACGTTTTCACGGATTATGGACATAGGTGCGCCGCGCCAGTTGTCGCCATGTACGACGAAATCCGGCTGCAAGCTGTCTATTACTTTATCATAAAAGATAGCATCTTGCACGATGACGCTGCTGACCTCCGGCTCTGCCTTTAAAAGGGCGATGCGCTCTTGAAGCGATATTGATGGGAAACGATTGTAGCGCACCATCTCTTTATCTGAAAGCACGCCGGCAACAACTGTGCCGTATTTTTTCGCCTCGCGCAAGATTTTTTTGTGTCCTTCGTGAAGCACATCAGTGCAAAAGCAAGCATAGGCAATCTTTTCTTTCATATTATCCCTTCTTTTTCCGTAAGGTCTTTTGTAAAAACTCTAGCTCTGTCAAGGTGTCGATCTCTTGGACATCTTTTTCGCTGCAAGAGCGCACATACACGCTAAAATCATTGATGTCTACAGATAGTGCCGCTTCGTCCCAGTAGCGCGTGTGTCCGCCCGGCATCTGATAAAGCCGACGCAACGATTGGGCGAGCTTTTTGCCGTCTGCCGCTGTCCAGTATGATATACCTACCATCTTCCAACAATTTGCTCCACCGATTGCCATGCGACGAATGATGCCGGCATCGTCGGTAAAAAAGCACCAATCGTCTGTTTTTTTGACAGGGATCGCCAGATAGTTCGTAGCTTGCTGTATGCGGCAAAGCAGCTTTGGATTTTGCAGATATAGATCACCTTCTACGATCATGGCATTTTCTACGAGATTGCCTACAGCCAGCAGTGATGAGATGTTATTTGCCTCATGCCAATGGGGATTATCTATAAAGTAAATATTTGGATATTGCTCTTTTAGTATAGTGAGTGTTTCGCCTAAGTAGCCGCGCACGATGTAGATCTCAGGATAGCCAGCTGCTACGAGCGCGGTAAGCAAGGTGTCGATAATGCGCTTTTTATCAACGCGCACCATGGGTTTTGGCATTTTATCGGTCAAAGGGCGCAATCTTTTGCCGCGCCCTGCCGCAAGGACGATGGCACGCTCGGCAATATACGGTGCTTTTTGCATGGTTTTAGCCTGTCTCCTTCTTACGATACGGCTAGTATAACGCGGATAAAATTTCCTCAAATACGCGCCTAGCGCACAAAAAGTCTTGCCTACAGAGAAGATCTTCTCTTGCAAAAATCTTTTCTGCACGCGCCGTCAAAGCCGCGCGTACCTGCTCTTTTTGTCGTGCATCGCCGCAAGATAAAAGAATAGCTGCCCACTCAGCCGGATGCCAGAGGATTTCTCCTATATCCGTCGCTTCTCGCGAGAGCAGCGGAATTTCAAAGATGCCCATGCGAAAATTTGCGTTTTTTTGAAAAAGCAGCATAAACGCCGCTAACGGAAAGAAGCGGCTGCGAAAAAATGCCGCCGCAAACCACGCGCAAGCATCCATGACGAAACGGCGAAAGATCGCACCGGAAAGTCCACCTAAAGGCGAACGCCCCTTAGACAGCACGAAATCACCATGCCATGCGCCTGCACCAACGACGCAGCGCGCTTGGCGAAGCGGATAGAAAAAGCTTCTTTTGTCAGCATCTTCAGGATCTTCTTGGGCATCGGCGATCACGAAGGAGAGTTCATCATCAAGTTCTAATGTCGTCACCATTTGCATGATCTTTTCAGCAAAAAGCAGATCTCCCGGCAAAAGCCACTGGATATATTCGCCCTTAACCGCCTTAGAAAGCTGCATTTCTAAGCTTAAAGGGGCTGCAAAAACGACGCGATGCGCTTTTTTAAGCGGCGCTAGATCCTCTAAAAGCTGCGCTTTGCTTTCGGTAAAGTCTAGTACGATGATCTCTAAATAAGGGTAAGTTTGTGCGGCGATACATTCTAAAGAACGCTGCCACAACGCTGTATCACCAAAATGCACCAGGATAATGCTCACTAGCTTTTGCCGCGCACAGACGCGTTCTTGGGCAAAATCCTGTGCCAGCTGCTCAGAAAGCCGCATCAGGCTTTTAAGCGGTGAAAAGATCGCATCCTTCGTGTAATGAAGTGTGATCGAAGGCTTTTTCTGTACGAGATTTTGCACTTTTTCGCTTTCTTCGGGAAGTAAAGCGACAGGCGGCACAGCACCGGCAAAGACTGTATCAAAATGCTCTTTCCAATAATAGCAGCGTGCAGTGTGCAGTGAGTATTTCGCGGCATTGCCTATCCAGCCGTTTAAAACCTTGACCGCCGTATGCAAAGAGCCTCGCCACTGAAAATGTGCAAAATGCAAGAAGCTGATCTCTAAGGCAGGCGCTGCTGTGCGCTTACCTGCTTCTATGCGATAAAGATAATGCGTACCTTGCGCTAAGAAGGGATAAAGTTTTGCCGCTTCTTTGCCAATGATCGCCTTTTGTATCGGCTCGTGCTGCTTTTTGCGCCGCAAGGGACGATCTAGCAAGAAAGCGCTGCGCTCTTGCTCGGGCTTTTCCAGTTCGTAAAGCCAATGCCATGCGTAAAACGTCATGTCTGTACGCAAATGCAAAAAAACTGCACGGCATGGCTTTGCAGCATCGTCTGTGAGGATAAATTCATCGGCATCTACCGGTACGACGATGTCTGCTCCATATTCTTCGATAGCTCGGTGCATGAGCGAGGTTAAGATCTCCTCGTGGCAAAGCTCTGCTGCATCATAGCGTTCGACGGTAATAGGCAGCCCTTCTTTTAAGAGTGCCTGTAAAATTTCTCCCGTAGTGTCGGTTACTTTATGCTCTACTATCAACAATTCATCGGCATATGTAAGCGTATGACGCACGAAACTTTCAATTATATCAGCACAGTCTGCAACCAAAGATATAGCGACGATTTTATTCATAAATGAGCCTCTATCGCTTGATCAAGATGCAACTTGAAAGCATCGTCGCCACTAACTCTGTCGCCATGCCGACAGCTGTTATCTCTGCTGCAAATGGCTCTTTGGTGCATGGCTTGCGGCTAGCTGCTACACGAGTTATGCGCTCTATCACGGTGTAAGCATCTATCGAAAAATCGCCATATGTTTCAAATAGCTCAGGATGAAACGACGTTTCAAAATCTTCTAAGATGTATATACCGCCGCTTGGCAGCACAAAAAAGAGCGTCAAGAGTGCTTTTATCTGATGACTCCAAATATGTGACGCATCATCTATGATAATATGCGGACGAATCTCTTTTAGGCTTTCTAGTACCTCGTCTTTCGCTAAATCGCCGATGCGTATTTCTAAGCGTTCTTCTGCATAGGTGCGGCAACTGTCGTCTATATCAATGCCGTAGATCGTCGCCTGTGGGAAAAATCTTTTCCACATACGTGCGCTGCTCCCCGTAAACACGCCAAGTTCTAAAAGGCGCAGGGGCTTTTCTTTTAAGCCGCGCAGGAAAAATTCATACTTAGGCAAATAATTATGACGATAACGGCATTTATCCGTGACCTCTGCCACTCCGATATTGTCAAGCTCTTGAAATTCTTGGAAAAAGCCTGCCTGTAGCCCCTTTTTCTCGCTGACATGACACTTCAGACGGCGCGAAAAAGCCATTGGGCGCAGAAGCTTTGCATCTCGCTTTTTTTGAAGTTTTACCGCAAGCAGATAAGCCGGAGCCGTACGCATCTGAAAGAGCAGTGAAAAGCCCGGAAATAAACTTTCTATATCCTGTATATCATACGCCCATGTCGCTTCTAGCCTACGCATCGCATTACTTGCTTCTTCTGTGGCATCCGGGGTTTGTACGAAAAGCAGCAGCTTGCCGCCAACTAAGCAGCTATTAGCTAATGCTATAGCACTCTTTACAAAATGCGGCTCTTTCTCTAAGCCTTCGACGAGAAAAATAAAGTCATACTTCTTGCCCTCAAGGGCTTCTTCTAGCTGCGGTAAAGAGGTGCGAAGCGCAAGATTTTCATTAAAAAGCGGCATATAGGTGATCTTTGCCCCGGCTTCTTGAAAGGGCTTTAGCAACATCGCCAATATATTCGCGCCGACACCAAAAAAGCCAAGAATTAAAACATCTTTATCTTTTAGCTCGTCTTCTGTCAAAAGCTGTTGCTTAAAAAGCTCTTGTAACATACCGATATAATAATGCACGTCCATAAGTATAGCTCCTTTTACTTCTCTAATGTCTGATGGCTCACACAAAAAACTAAAAGCCATAAAACTCAACAAAAAGCCGGGCATATTCTACGCCCGGCAAATCGTAAAACCAAAAGAGCGCTAAACTGTATGCCGCCTAAGGAAACACTGCTAAAATGAAGCCGCCCGGATTTTCGTATCTGCGCTAAATTCATCAGTGTTTTTTAGCCACGAATAGCAGCAAGCAGCCTAAAATCAGGCAGCGGCATCTTAGACGCTAGCGCAAGTGCCGTATCGCGATCACCTAGAGCAACGAGCGTATAACTCATATTTGAAAGTGTCATTGCATCGCGTGCATCAAGCACTAGAGCTTGCTTTAGGAGTGTTTTCGCTGCTAAAAAAGAGCCTGCTAAGAAAAAGCCGCCTGCAAAGTAATTCAAAAGACGTACCTTTTCTAAAAGAGCGATGTCTTTAGATAAAACATCTTGTACTAAGCGCAAAGCTTCTGCCGCATCATCTGCTAGCGGCTGTATTGACGCAGGCTGCACGGGCTGCGCCTTGACGTGCTGCACCTGCTGTGCTAACGGCTGAAAAGCTGTCTGCTGCTTTTGATCTGCACATTCAAGCTGCAAGAAACGAGCGATGGCAGGATAGCTCGTCTTGATCTCATCTGCTCTTGTCGCAACGTGGTATGTTAGTATTTCTTCAATATTTTCTCTTTCTTGCGTCGAAAAGACATTTTCAAAGTTTTCCAATAAGAACTCAAAGATCGAAAATCCATCCGTCGTGCGCCCTTCTAGAAGGCAGATGCGAGCAAGCAAGATACGCGCCTTTATATGATTTGGTGCAAAACGCAGCGTAGTATCAACCCACGCTGTTGCACGCTCGTAATCGCCTCTCATGAAATAGCTGTACGCTGCATCACAAAAAGCGTCGGCATCGTGTATGTCGGCTTTGACCATTGCCGCGACCGTTTCTAGCGCCTCGCCGTACTCTTCATTTGCCATCTGCTCGGCAAGCGCACGCTTCAAAGCATCTGCCGATGCCGCTATTGGCGGCTTTTTTTCTGTTTGGTTTTCATTTGACAAAATATCGTCCTCCTAAATTTATTTTAACTTTCATAATGACATATGCTCTTATATCGAAAAAGCACGGAAATGGCTTAAGGTATCACTTGCAGAATAACGAACTTCATTTTCTTTTAGCTGTGTTTTCCGGATGCTTCTTTTTATCTCAGTCGCTTTCTTTTAACCATGTCTGCCAAATTTTTTCATAAAGTGATTCGATTTCTCTTACATAGCTATTGCCGTCCATTAAAGCAGATTTTCGCATCATGGGGCGCAAATTATTGTGAAGTGCTGTCAAAAGCTCTCGATCGCTTGCTAACGCGACAGCTTTTTCTACATATTCTGTAGGCGACGCTGCAACAAGCTCGCTAAGCCCGACATTTTCAAGAAGCGATAAGCCAAAGCGCGTGCCGTGGCGCGTGCCTGCTAGCGTGACGACGGGAGCACCCATGTAAAGTGCTTCGCAGGTCGTAGCTCCTCCCGTATAAGGAAAGGTATCAAGCGCGATGTCCATATCCATGTATTCATGCTCGTAAAAATGCGTCATGGGGCGCACGATAAATTCTTCAGGGGCGTAGCCGCAAGAGAGTAGTTTTTTTTCTAAGACATTTGTTTGCCATGCCTTTAATAATAGTTTTGAACCCGGCACACGCTCTAAGATTTTATGCCAAAGAAGCAATATTTCACCAGAGATTTTTAAAGGGTTATTAAAGCAGCCAAACACAATTTCCCGGCGCGGCTGTCGATAGACTAAAGTTTTGAAAATTGCTTCAAACGGCGTGTAGCAAAAATGTGAATGTGATAGTCGCAGAAGCTTTTCGGAAAAAAGTGCCGCATCCTCTTTTTGGGGGTCAAGAAAAACATCAGACAGATAGTAGTCCACCGCCCTAAGCCCCGACGTACTCATGTAGCCGATGCCTGTTAGCTGTACGGGGGCTGCCTTGTAGCCAAGAGTCGATAGACCGTGCCCACCGTCTGTATGACCGCTAAGATCAAAGAGGATGTCGATTTCATCGGCAGCAATGGCTTTTGCACGTTCTTTAGCCTCAGAGATCGCGATGTTGCGCCAGATATTGCCAAAAGATCTCATCTGCTTTGCTGCATCATCTTTATAGCCGCCGAGATCGTAGCAATAGATCTCAAAGCGATCATGATCGGCGAGTGCTAGAAGCTGCACCATAAAGCAGCTCATGACGTGTGCCTTAAAGTTTGACGAGATGTAGCCGATGCGGATCTTTTCGTGCTGCTGATGTGTTTTTCGTACATGGGAAATTTCTTCTGAGGTGCGAAAAAAGCGGTTGTAGTCAAAGTGTTTTTCGGCAAGCTCTTTATCAGCGATATGCGGCAGATAGTGACAGGTCATGAGGTAGTCGCTGTAAAACGTTCTTTGATATGCGAGGTATTCGGCTAACATGACGGCATTAAGGTAAGCGGCGCCAGCTTCTTCTACTTTATCGACAAAGCGCAGGAAATAGCCAAGCTTACTATAAAGAAAACTCTTTTCGCCGCGTGCAAGTTTTTTAGCGTGCTTTTTAAGCAAATATTCAACGCGTTCGATGCCTAAATCCCATTCGCATTTCTCTTGTAAGTCGGCAATTTCTGCTGTTATCTTTGAAAAGTCTTTCATCTTGCTTCTTGCTCCTTTTTCTTTTTTTCTACTGCCAAGCGATAGAAGCGTTCTAGCTCTTCTATGTAGCGTGTCGCTTGCATAACCGAAGATGCACTAAGACGTGCGCGAAGTGTAAGATGTAGCGCATCTAGCAGCTCTTTATCTTTTGCAAGTGCTACAGCTTTTTCAATGTACGATTTTACATCTAACGCAGCCAGCTCAAAAAGCCCTATATTTTTAAGAAGCGATAAACCAAAACGCGAGCCGCGCCGTTTTCCATAGCGCGTGATGACAGGTACGCCCATGTAAAGCGCATCTGCCGTCGTGCCGCCGCCAGGGTACGGATAGGTGTCAAGTGCAATATCTACCGCGCCATAGCGTTGCATATAGTCGCTCGTCGCAGGTTCTAGATCGACGCGCTCGATGTCTATATGTACCTTTGCCATGCACTCTAACACATATTTTTGCATCGTCGGTGAGAAAAATTCCTGACATTTTATAAGGATACGAGATTTCGGCACACGCTCTAAGATCTCACGCCAGCAAAAGAGCATTTCTTCTGTTACCTTGTACCAATGGTTAAAGACACCAAAGACGATATGCTCCTTTTTTTTGCACGGCGCACCTTGCGGCTGTGGCACATCGCTTTTTGCCGTGTAGAGAAACTGGCTCGTAAGGCATACAGGCTCTTCTGTAAAAAAGGCATCGCCTCTGCCAGGCGGATCTACAATGTCATCAGTTAGAAAATAATCTACGGATGTAAGCCCCGTTGTATTTACATAGCCAAGACCTGCGACCTGCACGGGTGCCGGCCTATAGGCCATGACGGGCAGTACGCTGCCTGCGCTGTGTCCTGCAAGGTCAACTAAAATATCTATTTCGTCTTTTCTAATTTTATCTGCGATCTCTTCGTAAGAAAGCCCTGCAACATCTCGCCAAGCCGTTGCTTTTTCACGAATAGCCGCCGTAAAGCCGTCTATCTCTTTACTGCAACAGTAAGCATAGACTTCAAAATGTGCGCGGTCAAAGCATACAAAAAGCCCGTAGATAAAGGAAAACATGACGTGCTGCCTAAAGTCAGGCGAAAGATAGCCGATGCGGATTTTTTCGCGCGTTTTTAATAATCTAACAGGCAGCGGATGAATCTCTGCCAAAAGCGTTTCATAGTTTTGATGCGCCTTAAAAAGTTCTTCTTGACTTATCATTGTGTTATGCAGCGCAAGTAAATATGAGCTATAGGCTGTTGTACGCGCACTAATGTCTTCAGCAAGCTCGGAAGCTTTTTTATATAAGTCGGCTGCTTCTGCGCTAGAGCCAAGTAAGTACGCGCTATGAGCTTCGGCAATTAGCAGCTGATAGCGAAAAGCACGCGTTTTTTCTGTTTTTTCTGTAAGTGTCGCTGCTTTTTGCAGACTTTTTCTGGCTGATAGCTGATCGCCCAGCTGCTTTTGCGCTTTGGCAAGCAAAAGATAAATCTCCGGCTTTTGTTTAGGCAGCTTTTCAAGTGCCAGTGTCAAATAGGCGCGTGCGCGTGCCGCATCTTTTAGTTGTAGTAAGCAAAAACCTAAGTGTAATAGCAGCGCACCTTCTTCTGTGAGTGCAAAAAGGCGTGCGCCTAGGGTGCTAAAGCGTTGCCAATCGCTTGCTTCTTGAGCAGCTTTTGCCGCCTTTTTTAGCTGAAAAACAAGTGCAGCGCACACCTTTTTTCTATCTTCACCGAGCCTTTTTATCCAGATTTTTTCGTAGGCGGCTTCAAGATGCAGCATATAGCTTGCGGCATCCATCAAAGGCGACACTTCCATAACAAGACGCAAGGTACGGCGCAAAACGGCAAGCCTTTTTGTATCTTTTGCAAGTGCGATAGCTTTTTTTACATATTCATCATCTGTATTCGCACAGCAAATATCGCCAATGCCAACATTTGCTAGAATGCTTGCGCCAAAACGCGCACCATGGCGCGTACCTATGCGTGTGACGACGGGTACGCCCATATAAAGTGCATCACAAGTTGTGCCGCCGCCGGGGTATGGATAGGTATCAAGGGCAATATCTACTTCGCCATAGGCTTTAAGATATTCTGCCGTATGTCCTTGCGTCTTGACGCGCTTTAGATCTATCCCTGCTTTTTCTAAGCGTCTAAATGCGACCGCTTTGCCATCGGCTGTATCAAAAATCGCCGTCTTTAGAAAAAGCCGCGCACCGGGTAAAGTTTTAAGGATTTTCGCCCAAAGAAAGAGCATTTCATCCGTGACCTTAGAAAAATTATTAAAGCAGCCAAACGTGATAAAGCCCTGCTTTTTTGCCGGCAACGGCGCGATGGGCGTTTTTATGCCTGCGCGGCTAGCATGATAGCAGAGGTGACTTTCAGCTAACCGCAAAAGACGCTCGGTAAAATATGCGTCATTTTTCTTTGGTGGATCTAGATAGCGATCTGTCAAAAAGTAATCGACTGTACGAAGCCCCGTTGTATCAAAATAACCGATGCCTGATATTTGCACAGGTGCAGGACGAAGCGCCAGCACGGGCAGGGCGTTATTGGCACTGTGTCCTGAAAGGTCAAAGAGTATATCTATCTCGTCTTTTCTAATTTTGGTAGCGATCTCTTCAGTAGATAGACCACCCACATAACGCCAAGCTGAAGCGTGAGCAGAAAGCTCTGCTGCCATCGCATTTTCACCGGAAAGCGAGTAGCCATAAGCTTCAAAACGCTGTTTGTCAAAGTGCGTAAAGAAGGCAAAGCTAAAGAGCGCGACAATATGATTGTCAAAATCCGGTGAAATGTAGCCGACTTTGATCTTATCACGCCTTTTAGCAGTCACTTTCGTAAGCGGCAGGGCTTTAAATAACTTACCGTAGCTTTTTGCCGCCTCAAAAAAGAACTGCGGCGTATGCTCTTTGTAGTGCAGGATAAAAAGATAGTTGCTCCACGCGCTCGCCTTGTCCTTTAGCGTTTTAGCACTTTCAAATGCCGCCCTTTCCGCGCTTAACGCTTCTTTTACTTCGCCCATACTGCAAGATACACGCGCAATAAGGTTGTGTGCTAATACTTGCTCTTCTTGCGTAAGTGTGCCGACGGTAAGTGCTTTTTTGGCATCTTGTCTAGCTTTTTGCCAGCTACCTGAAAGAAACGCGGCTCGCGCACAAAGAAAAAGCCCATAGCCATCAGCTGCTTGCCCTTCGTTATAAAGCAAAGCTGCCTTTTGGGCATTTTCACCTTCTTTAGCGTCGATATAAAGCCCTGCAGCAAGTCGCCACACCTCGCGCGGTGCCTTTTTCGCTATAAGAAGTGCATCGGCTGCCCCCATCGCTTGGCGAAAATCGCCGGCAGCAACAAAACGCTTCAACTCGATAGCAAGCCTTGCCGCTTCGGTTGCTTTTGGCGGCTCTTTAGCATCGTAGGCGGCAAGTGCAGCTTCATATGCGTCTGAAAGGGCTCTGCTATAGGCTGCGCCATCAAGAAGCGGTGAGGCTTTCATCATAGGACGCAATTTTTCATGTAAAGCGACAAGAAGCTGCCTATCTTTTGCAAGTTCTAAAGCCTTTTTTATGTAGTCTGTTATATCTTGCGCCGCTAATTCCTCTAGCCCAAGATTGGCAAGGATGCTATAGCCAAAGCGTTTGCCGTGCGAATCTTGGGCTAGTGTGATGACAGGAACGCCCATATAAAGCGCGTCAATGGTCGTTGCGCCGCCGGGGTATGGGAAGGTATCAAGCGCGATGTCTACATCATGATACTCGGCAAGATAATCCTTTGTATCAGGTCGCAATTCGACGCGAAAAAGATCGACTCCTGCCGCTTGCAGACGCTCTTTGGCTGCGATGCGGCCTTCTTCACTGGAAAAAACGGCAGATTTTAAGAGTAGCCGCGCTTTAGGCATTGCTTGAAGGATCTTTGCCCAAGCGCACAAGACTTCATCTGAGGCTTTGGAAAATGCGTTAAAGCTGCCAAAAGTCACGAAGCCTTTTGTTAAAAAAGGCGCAGCGCCTACAGAAGGTGCATTATCGTCTGGTGTATAGCAAAGGTGAGTATGCTCTAAGACAAGCAATTTTTCCGTGAAATATGGCGATTTTTTAATCCCTGCTGGCGCACCATCTAAAAAGACATCACCTATCACATAGTCAACACCAGAAAGCCCCGTCGTAGCAAAGTAACCGATGCCTGACATCTGCACGGGTGCCGGACGATAAGAAAGTACGCAAAGCGCCGTACCGCTTGTGTGTCCTGCAAGATCTACGAGGATGTCAACGCCGTCTTCATAGATGCGCCGCGCCGCCTCTAGCGGCGAAAGCGGCGAGATGTTGCGCCAAACATTAACCATCTGCATGATGCGCCGGCTCTCTTCATCTTCCGGCCCGTTTTGATAGCAATATATCTCGAAGCGTTCTTCATCGTAGTACTTAAAAAGTGCTTCTACAAAGCGTAAGACGACATGGCGGCGCAAATCAGGGGAAATATAGCCAACGCGAATCTTGCGCCTCTTTTGCAAGCGACGGTGCAAAAATGGTCGGACATTTTGAAAAAGCGCACCATAATCGCAATGTGCGCGGTAGACTTCTTCTTGCGGCAAAGACAAAAAATGCAACGAAAAAAGATAGTTGCTCTGCTCTAGTGCGCGAAGCAAAATATCGTTTGCGGACGCTGCTGCTTTTTCATAATATGCTGCGGCATCATCGGCAAAACCTAAAGTGCGAGCAATCTGCCCCAGGAGATTAAAGATTTTCTCGGCGTAGGCAGGTGCAAGTTTTTCACGCGCTGTGAGCGTTTTTAATAAGGCTCTTGCCGAAAGAAATTTCCCTTCGGCAAAAAAAATCCGCGCCTTTAAGAATGTAGCGTAAACTGACTGTGGCTCTTTTTCTAAAAGTGCGCTGACAAAAGGCTTCGCGCCTTCTATATCGCCGGCTTCTATGTAGATGCTAGATGCTGCGCCAAGCGCTTCTGATTCTGCCGCAGCGTCTTTTGCCAATTCACTAACCGCATCTAGCGCACCGATAAAGTCGCGCATAGAAATACACGCGCCGATCTTTTCGCGCAATCGCTCCTTTTCTACCTCGCTTATCATGCGCTCACTCCTTTTTCATATTTGCCAAAATGCGACGCACAGTACGCATCGTTTCTTCATACTTTTGCCAACATTGATCTGATGACCGGTGCTTAAAATGATCGCGCTCTTCAAGATACTCACCGTAAAAAAGTTCCAAAGGCTCTTGATATTCTTCTTCTGTTTTTAAATATACGCGACGCGCAAAATACTCCTCGATGAGTCGCAGCCACTCGATGCGGCTTAATAAAATGACATCTTTTTGCTGTCCTTCCTGCATCGCATGACGACGATAACAGCTTAAAGGCTTTTGGAAAAAAACACAATCGCCATTTTCTAAAAGTTCTAGCCACATCGCAATATCGGAAATCGCCCGATAGCCGCGGCTTTCTGCTCGCCAATAGTGATTTTTTAGATCGCTTCGCCGAAAAAGCACCGCAGACGGCTCACCAAGAAAGTTTCGGCAATGACGAAGCGTCGCCTTGCCGACATCTTCACCTCTAAATAACGAATACTCTGCTTCGCTTTCAGGTACGCACGCTGCATAAGGATTTGGCAGAAATTTACCTTCGCCGTCGATCAGGGCACGCCTTGAAGTTACGAGCTTTACACCGTAATTTTCCCGAAATGCCCGCATCATCTTTTCTATCTTGCCGTCTAGTAAAATATCATCATCCATCAGCCATTGCAGATACTCTCCTTTAGAAAGCTGCTCAAAAAGTGCGAAATTTTCTGCCTTCGTTTTTGCGTCGCGATTTCTATGATACTTTAAGCGCCGATCTACTAAATATTTTTCTATGCACGCTTTGGTATCGTCATTCGTGCTGTTATCACAGACGATGATCTCAAGATTTTCATACGTTTGCCTAAGCGCACTTTGAAGTGTCAATTCAAATAGCTCAGGGCGATTATATGTCGGGATCATGATGCTTACAAGTGGCAGTGCTTTCATGCGCCACTTTTTTTTATAGCTATCGGCAAGTATGCGCGAGAGATCATCTTCTTCTGGCAGATGCCCCTGCGCCCCCTTAGCTTCTACTAGCAGCGCAGAAAAGCTGTTAAGCCGCGCCGAAAGCTCTGCTGCTGTCGCATCCATACGATTAGCCGCCATATAAAGCTGTGCTGCGTCTTTTTTTGCAGTCGGTAAAAAACGTGCATAGTAGAGCGCTACGGGCGTCGCTTTTCGCATACGTAAAGCTGCCGTGATAAATGGTGCATCATTTACTTTATCATAAAGCTTATCTAATAACGCGATGATTTCTTCAGGCTCTTCATCTTCTATCATATCGTAAAGCGCAAGAAAAACCCTCGTATCGTACGGATATGCCTTGACGGCTTGTAAAAAGGAGTCTACCGCTTCTTCTAGCTTTTTCTTTAGTAGATAGATTTTCCCAAGCGCGACGTAAACGAACGGCAAAAGCTGTAGCGAATTATCTGCTCGAAGCGATGTAGGAGCTTGTTTTTTTAGCTTTAGACCGCGACGAAACATCTTTTCTGCCAGCAAATAGTCGCGTTCTTCAAACGCCAACAGCCCGTATTCCATCGGAAATTCTGCCAGATCCGGATACTTTGCCATCGCCTCTTGCAAAATGGGAAAGATTTCTTCTTTAGAACGGCGAGCGGCAAGAAATGTTCGTACGAGTCCCCAGTATTCAGCGCCTTCTCGCCCGAGATAAACGATCTTAGCAGCGATCGCCTTGCGAGCATACATCTCTGACTTTTCTAGATCGCCTAAGCCAAAGTAACAATCCATATAGTGAAGCGCGTCTTCTAAACGTTCACCTTCTAAAGCTTCCTTTTCGCGCAGGAAGTTAAGATTTCTTTCTAGCTTCTTTTGTACGATACTACTTGAGTAACCTGTATGAAAAATGACGATTTCTGAACTTACAAACATCTCGTGAGGGCTTTTTTGCCTACAGATGATACGCTCATGAATATTTCCCTCGTAACAAAGGTTGGCGTTGTTTTTCAATATACGAAGCTGAAAGATTGCGCCCATGAAACGATTATTTTGATCTTTATCAATGTTTATAAGCCGACAAATCACACCGACAATCGGCTTCGGGCTTTTTTCTATCTCCTTTAGAAGCGGTCGCACTTTGTCGATTGTCTGTGGGCTAAAATACTCGTCGGCATCAAGAAAAAGAATCCAGTCTCCTCGCGCTTGATCTAAGGCATAGTTTTTCGCGGCGGCAAAATCGTTTTGCCACGCATGGTAAAAGATGCGTGCGCCTGCTTGCTCTGCTATTTCGACGCTGCGATCAGTAGAGCCTGTATCTACGACGATCATCTCATCGGCAAGCTTTTTCATAGAGCTAAGCCATGTTGCGATATTTTTTTCTTCATTTCTTATGATCACACAAGCGGAAAGCTTCATGCTCTGACCTCCTGCAGCCATCTTTCGTAGGCGGCGATGTCTTTTTCTTTAGATCCCATTTCTTTGGCACGAGAAAAATATTGCCGCGCCAAGGAAAAATCTCCTGCATGGTAAAAAGCGACTGCCGCATCATGATAAATAGCGCCATCAGATGTTGCAGTATCTGATAAAATATCTGTCAAAAGCTCAAGCGCTGCATGATACCTTTCTTCTTGTAAAAGGATCTTCGCCGCCTGATGCTTATTTTTTGTCGGCATGGCAGCGAGCAAACGCACATAACGAAGCAAAATATCTCGCGGCAGCTTCTTTACTAACATCGGTAAAAATGTGCTGTACGTTTCCCAAAGCTTTATGGCAAGCGGCTTTTTTTCGGCAAAACAATGCAAGATCTCTTGCATCTCAGGCAAAAGAGGCTGCATCTTGGCACTATGGTTTTGCAAAGTATCACCTGCCGCTAATGCTAAAAGAAGCGCGAGGAAAAAATCCTGCATTGATGATACGATTTCTTTTGCCGCCTCATCTGCCATCTTTTGCCAGTCTCCTGCTTGCCATGCAGCAAGGCAAGCAGTTTCAGGCAAACGCTCTCCTGAAATTGCCAAAAGCTCTGCCATAGCATCTCCTGCAAGCTCTATCTCACCTGATGCTATCGCCCAACGCGCAAGATAGCTCTGTGCTTCTTTTGTTTTCGGAAAAAATGCACGAAGTGTCTTAGAGCAAGGTATGTCCCAAAGCCTTTGCCAAGCGTCAAGCGTTTCTTTGTTAAAAGGATTTGCCAAAAGAGATTTTTCAAGTGCCGTTTTTGCCTTTTCTTTATTATTTAGTACTAGATAAATTTTACCAAGATAACACCAGACGGTAGGATAATATTCCCGAAACCGCGATGCCTGCCAAGAGTTTTCATTTTCATGCAAATAAATAGCATACTCTAAAAATTTTGTCGCTTCTTGCAGTTTGCCCATCGAAGAAAGAATTATACCCTTTTCTGCGTAAAAATCCGGCAGATCCGAAAAGGTTTCTATAGCTTTTTCTGTCAAAGCGAGCATATCTTCAGCCGACATTTTACATTCTCGCATGGCATAAAGGGCTGCTTGATACATACTACTATTGCTTCCTACCGTATCTACCGGCGAATCAAGTGCCGCTAACGCATAATATAGGGCTTTTTTCCAGTCCTTAAAGGCAATATAGCAATCTACCAGGTAGTGATAATGTTCCGGCTTTTCGCCGTGTTCTTTTATATCCGCCTTTAAGAGCGCGAAATTTCGCTTAATCTTTTTCATTATACGTCTTGACGAATAGCCAAGATGATAAACGAGCAAATATTCACGCTCTAACCTAATTTCTAGCGAGCCTTCTTTTTTTACGACTGCTTCGTGTACTCGTCCGGAAAAAGCAATAGATTTTTGGCGACGAAACACACGCAGCGCCGAAAAACGCTGAAATTCCTTAAAATCATCATCTTCATCGAGATTGGCAATCGTGAGCATCACAGCTTCTACTTGCGGCTGCTCTACTGAAAGTGCTGCAAGATACGGGCGCACTATCTCGGGCATGGCAAAATACTCATCGGCATCAAGAAATGCAACCCATTCGCCTGTGGCATGAGAGAGTGCTTCGTTTTTTGCCGCC
This sequence comes from uncultured Selenomonas sp., assembly GCA_963544755.1. Classification (GTDB taxonomy): domain Bacteria; phylum Bacillota; class Negativicutes; order Selenomonadales; family Selenomonadaceae; genus Selenomonas. Next base: position 89,381 of record CAUUGH010000002.1, read on the forward strand.
GCAAAATCATCATGCCACAGATAGTCATAGACATGAGCGCCAGCCGCCTTAGCAACTGCTTTCGTCGCATCGTGCGATCCTGTATCTACGACGATGCGCTCATCGCTGTAGACGGCTGTATTTTTTAGCCAACGCGGCAGATCACGCTCCTCATCGCGTGCTATGGTACAGGCAGAAATTTTAAGCGTCTTTTCTTTTTGGGTGATCTCTTGCCAAAGAGCCACTCGCTCTTTAGCAAGAGAGAGCATCTCCTCGTTAAAATCTATCGCCTCGCCGTCTTCTTCATATACTGCATAGGCATGAAAAGCTCGCTGCATCGCTGATATTGCCTCAACAAACCGCAGCTTTTGTGCAAGATATTCAGCATATTCTGCATGAAATTCGGGGATCTGTGGAAAATCGCGCTGTGCCTGCTCTAATACGCGGCTGCGCTCTTCTCCTTTAGGAAGCGTGTAAAGCAGCAGCCGATAGCAACGACTTGCAAACATTACCCGGCGCGGTCCTTTTGCTATATCAAGCCGCGCATAGTAAAGTGCCCTTTCCGTATCGCCGATACCTTCATAAGCTTCTGCTAGATAGCGATAGAGATCTTCGGGGGTTTTTGTCTGTGAAAGCTCTTGCAAGAGCAGCTTTAAGTTGCGCTCTGCCTTTTTTTTAGCACGACTCTTTGTATATCCCGTATGAAGCAGCAAAAGTATATCCTGCGGAACAAAAGCAAGCCTGATATTTCCCGTTTCACACTCAATATGTTCATGAACACGCCCCACATAGCGAAGCGACGGCAAACGACGAAACGCACGCACGACACAGGTATCATTTAGCCTCTTTTCTTCTGCGCCATCTGTATCAATGTTTAAGATTTTAAATGCAAGTGCATCAACATCGCCAGCAGCTTCGATTACGGCGCGAAGGTTAGCGCGCGTTTCTTTAGAAAAACGCTCGTCGGCATCTAAAAAGACTACCCAATCGCCCGTTGCCTGCAAAAGCGCTTTATTACGCGCCGCTGCAAAATCATCTTGCCAATGACCGCAAAAGAGCCGCACCTTCGAGATTTGCTCGACGATGCGGCACGTATCATCGCTAGATCCTGTATCGTAGACAATAATTTCATCGACACTTGCTGCAAGACTTTCGATGGAAGAAGCTATATTAGCACTTTCATTTTTTGTAATATAGCACGCAGAAATTTTCATATCGTCAAGATGCCCCTTTATCTATAGACAAAAATCCCATAATCCTCAATTTTATAGATGGCTAAATTTAGCAATGCTTTCTTATTCTTTAAATTGTGTATCGTGATAAAATGCACTAAACTTAACAAAGTGCTTCATTTCATAAATTTATCATCACACTCTGTAAATAAAGAAGGAAAGTGGTGCCTTAGTGGGGAAATCTTATGACAAGACAAAGAGTAAACTAGGAAGGGAGAATACGATGGAACAAAGCACGCAGAAAAAGAAAAACAAGCTGTTAGGGCTTCTTGCAGAAAAGTACCCAACGCTTGAATCCGTCTACGAAAAGCTGATTTACCTACAAGCACAATTAGGGCTACCTAAGGGCATTGAGCATTTCATGAGCGATCTGCACGGCGAGTATGAATCGTTTTTCCATATATTAAACAACTGCTCCGGTGTTATTCGAGAAAAAGTTGAGTATGTTTTTGCCGATCGCCTAACCGCAGAGGAAAAGGCGGAGTTTTGCACGCTCATCTACTATCCGAAGGAAAAGGTAGAGCAGATGCACGCCAAGCGCAAGGACACGCCCACTTGGTATCGGGAAAATCTTGCGCGGCTTTTAGAGTTATCTAAGCTCATGAGCTATAAATATCCGGCTGCCAAGGTGCGCGGCTTTATCCCTAAACGATATGAGTCTGTTATTGTAGAGCTTCTCTACACGCGCCCCGAAGAAGATACGGCGCAGGCGCAATATCATAAAAGACTGCTTGCGACCATCGTGCAAATAGATAGCGGTGCAGGATTCATCGAAGCATTTTGCGTACTAGTCAAACGTCTTGCTGTTGATCGTCTGCACATCGTCGGCGACTTTTTTGACCGCGGCAGCCGCCCCGATGCAATCTTGAATATGATCCTTGATTATCACGACATCGACATCGAATGGGGCAATCACGATATTATGTGGATGGGTGCGGCAGCCGGCAGCGAGGTCTGCATCGCTAGCGTCATAAGAAACAGCTTGCGCTACCACAACACCGATGTCTTAGAGCGCGGTTATGGCATTAGTCTACGCCCCTTGTCGCTTTTTTCTACGCGCATCTATCCCGATGCTAACGCTATTCGCGCGTCCGAAAAGGCGATCACGATGATCATGTTAAAACTGGAAGGTCAGCTTATTGCAAGAAACCCCGATTTTCAAATGCAAAGCCGCCGTCTTTTAGATAAGATCAATTATAATTGCTCTTATGTCATGCTCGGCGACCGCCGTTACGAGCTTGAAAGTGCCTATTTCCCAACAATCGATCCAAAAGATCCTTACGCTCTTTCTGATGAAGAAGAGCGTATCATAGCTGATCTAAAATCCTACTTCACAGAAAGCGAGATGCTTCATAAGCACGTTGATTTTCTATATAAAAAGGGCAGCCTATACAAATGCTGCAACGGCAATCTGCTCTACCATGGCTGCGTCCCCGTCAAAGAAGACGGTTCACTTCGAGAAGTCGTCTTTGACGGCACAGCATATAAAGGGCGCGCCTATTTCGATTATGCTGATCGCCGCGCCCGTCGCGCTTATCTTTTTCGCACGCAAGAAGATCTAGACTTTATGTGGTTTCTTTGGTGCGCTAGAACATCGCCATGCTCAGGCCGCGAGGTCAAGACCTTTGAGCGATCACTCTTAGAAGACGAAAGCACTTGGAAAGAGCCTGCCGATCCTTATTACAAGCTCTTAGACAACGAGGATTTTTGCCGCTCCATCCTCGCGGAATTTGGTCTGCCAGAAAGCGGCCACATTATCAACGGTCATGTACCTGTTAAGGTGAAAAAAGGGGAAACTCCCGTAAAAGCACATGGCAAAGCTATCATCATTGACGGTGGCTTTTGCCATGCCTATCATAAGAAAACCGGCATCTCAGGCTTTACGCTCATATCCAACTCACGCGGCTTTCGCCTCCTCATGCACCAACACGTCGCCGATGTGCGCCAAGCACTAAAGGAAAATAAAGACATCGAATCTGTATCAGAAACTATTGAACTGCAAACAAAGCATACGACCTTAGGCGATACGGACGAAGGAAAAGATATTCAAGAAGAAATTACTGACCTTTACAACTTGCTCGTTGCCTATCAAAATGGCGTCATCGAACCACAGGCGTAAGTAAGCTAATACGGCAAACATAGCAAAAATCCTCCAAGCTGCAAGCTTAGAGGATTTTTGTGTCTATATGTATAACTAACCTACGATGTTATTGCCTATGTATTTTGCACAAAGAGTGTACGCAAGGCGTTTAAGACGGCAAGAATCATGACGCCGACATCGGCGAAAATAGCAAACCACATATTAGCAATGCCAAAAGCACCCAATATTAGACACAAAAGTTTGATGCCGATAGCAAAGACGATGTTTTGATGCACGATCGCCATGCACTTTCTGGCGATGCGGATGGCTTTAGGCAGCTTTTGCGGATCGTCATCCATCAGTACGATATCGGCAGCTTCGATGGCAGCATCAGATCCCATCGCTCCCATAGCAATGCCAATGTCAGCGCGGCTCAAAACAGGCGCATCGTTTATACCGTCGCCGACAAATACCAGCTTTTTCCTCGCTCCTTTTTCCTTTAGTAAACGCTCGACTTCGCCCACTTTGTCAGCAGGTAAAAGCTCACTCTTAACCTCGTCGATGCCAAGCTCTTTTGCTATCTTTTCTGCCGTTTTTTGCCTATCACCCGTCAGCATTACCGTACGTTTTACGCCAGCCTTGCCAAGATCTGCGATCGCCGCTTTCGACGTAGGCTTTACGGCATCGGCAATGACGATGTGTCCTGCATATTCGTCGGCGACTGCCATCTGCACGATTGTACCCGGATGACTGCATGGACGATAGTTGATGCCGAGCCGCTCCATAAGTTTACCGTTGCCGGCAGCGACTTTTACACCATCAACCTTCGCCATAACGCCAAGGCCGCCGATCTCTTCGATGTCAGTGACACGCAAGCGATCGATCTCTTTTTTATATGCCTCTTGCAAACTGCGACTGATAGGATGCGAAGACGCACTTTCGGCAAGAGCAGCAAGCTCTAAAAGCCGCAAATCCTCCATCGTGCCGTGATGCACAGCGTTTACTTCAAAGACGCCACGCGTCAAAGTGCCTGTCTTATCAAAAACTACCGTACCTACATCAGCGAGCATTTCCAGATAATTCGCACCTTTTATAAGTACACCTTCTCGACTTGCACCGCCAATGCCGGCAAAAAAGCTTAAAGGTACGCTTACGACAAGCGCACAAGGGCAGCTCATGACGAGAAAAATCAAGGCGCGATAAAGCCAAGTACCCCATTCAGGCGACATGGAAAACACCGCAAGGCGAACGAGCGGCACCGCAAGAGCAAGTAAAACGGCGGCTGCTACGACTATCGGCGTGTAAATGCGTGCAAAGCGAGCGATGAATGTTTCTGAGCGTGATTTATGAGAGCCGGCATCTTCGACAAGCTCTAAGATTTTAGACGCTGTAGATTCTTCAAACTCCTTCGTCGTACGAATTTTCAAAACGCCCGTGAGGTTGATACAGCCGCTTACGACAGCGTGACCTTTTTCTACGTCACGCGGCAGACTTTCACCTGTCAAAGCGCTCGTGTTTAGCGTCGAGATGCCGTCTTTGACTATGCCGTCGATAGGTATTTTTTCGCCCGGCTGCACGATAATTTCCGTGCCGATCTCAACCTCGTAAGGATCGACGCGGCAAATTTTGCCGTTTTCTTCCACATTCGCGTAGTCGGGGCGTATATCCATCAGCTCGCCGATGTTCTTGCGGCTTTTACCGACAGCATAGCTTTGAAACCACTCACCGACTTGGTAAAAGAGCATCACAGCGATGCCCTCGGTATAGTCGCCATTTTCATAAACAGCAAGCCCCATCGCACCGATTGTCGCTATAGACATCAAGAGGTTTTCATCTAAAGGTCTGCGGTTTAAAATGCCCTTTGCTGCCTTGCTAAGAATATCATAGCCGATGATGATATACGCCACGAGATAGAAAAAAAAGCGCGGCAAAGCGGCGATCTGTAGCTGAGCTAAAACAATCATCAAGGCAGCCGCTAAAAGTATGCGAATAAGATTAATTTTTTGCTTTTTATTCAATGTAGCACCTGCTTTCTAGCAGCGACCATTTGGTATCCTCATCAATTTGCAGCTTGCCGGAAGGCTTTTGTATTTTCTTTTTAAAAAATTACATTACAATCGCTTTCAACTTTGCGGCAAGCATCTAAAACGTGCGGCATGACTTCTAACGGCTCTTTGCCATCGACAAATTCAACTTTCATCTTCAATGCCATGAAATTTACCGTCGCATCTTTTACACCATCGACCTTCTTTGCAGCATCTTCCATCATCTGAGCGCAATTTGCACAATCGACTTCGATCTTGTAGCTTTTTTTCATGGGGTGTTCCTCCTTATTTATTAAGTAGTTGCTTAATCGTTAAACTCATTATAACGATATAAAAATCGTTTGTCAAGGAAAATATTTTGCCTTGACGCTTTACGGGTATCTATCCATATATAATTGAAGTTTGTTGATATTGAAGGAAACACTTGACGAAAGATAGCACTTTTCTTATACTAACGAGGAGATGCTGTGTCTTTTCTACAACAAAATGTGGTGCGGCTTCTTTTTCTTATAACAAATAAAGGATGCGATTTTTATGCGTTTTTCCGTCGCGGAGAAGAACGAGGGCGTGCGGTATGTCGCTGCGGCTTTCGTTTTTTATTTTGCGCTCATTTCTTTTTATATCAATATTGGCGAAGATATGACACCTGCAAATTATATACCGTGGCTTTTGCCTGTAGTCGGCACACTCGTACTTTTTCAGTATGGCGCAAGCACACGGCTTTTTTCACTAAATAATGCGCCGCATATTTTTACAGGTGTGGCATGGTGCGTGACCTTTCCCTTGCTTTACTCCTTGTCATACGATACGCCTTGGTATATCTCTTTAATACGGCTAGATTTTCTCTGTGGCACGGGGCTTTTTCTCCTGCTCGCTTCTTTACAATCGCTGATATTTTCCTTAAGGCGGCTGGTTTTTGTTTGGGCGGCATTTTTCGCCATTTTGGATTTTTTGTGTATTGCTATTCCTTTTTTGCAAGCAGTATACTTTTTTATCTATCAGCACTGTTTAACGCCGGCTTCTTTAATGGCTCTTTACCTGACGAATCTTGATGAGAGCATCGACTTTATGGAAGCGATGCTTGGCATACCAGCGATCATTGGCATCTTGCTTACTTTGTTGCTGTTTTTGTATCTTTGCTATCGCGGCAATTTGCGCCAAGCGCATCATCTTTCATTGATAGCACTGACGAATAGAAAAAGGGCTCTACTCTTGCTGCTTTCGCTCATACTTGGCATCTATATCCCGTTTTTTATCTTTCCTGCAACATCGATCGCACTTAGTTGGCACGAGGTTTCAGCATATGTCGCTCAAACACAAGAATACAACGTCTGCCATGACGAGCATTTTGCCGCTCTAAAACTTACCGCACCAGAATTTGTACTAGCAAAAAAAGTACCCGGCACGGTCATAGTCGTCATCGGTGAATCGGCGTCGCGTACGTTCATGAAAGCGTACACGCCTAGTTTTCCTTACAACAATACGCCATGGCTTACAGCCTGTATAGATGATCCAAATTTCGTTGTTTTTCGTCATGCCTATTCCTGTTGGTCGCAGACAGTACCTGTCTTACAGCGTGCATTGACAGAGCAAAGCCAGTATAACGACAAGGAGTTTTACAATTCAACATCGCTCATAGACGTGGCAAAAAAAGCCGGCTATGAAACATATTGGTTTAGCAATCAAGGGCGTTATGGCGAATACGACAGTGCTATAACACTCGTCGCCAAAACGGCAGATCACGCCGAATGGGTCGATGATTCGTATCTTTTTACGGAAAAATATGACGAAAATCTTCTTACCTACCTTTTAGACATTGATAAGACAAAGAATAATTTTATCGTACTTCATATCATGGGCAGTCATATCTACTACAACAATCGCTATCCTGCCTCTTTTAACCGCTGGGTAAATACGGCAGGCGGCGCGGCTACAAACGCCGAGTCATATGCAAACAGCATATTATACACAGACGACAATTTGCGGCGCATCTTCGAGTATGCTCGTGATTATCTAAATTTGCAGGCGATGATCTATTTTTCCGATCACGGTGAGGATTTAGAAATATCGCACAATCCTGATGTATTTAATTTTCACATGGTACGCATACCGATGTTTATCTATATTTCACCTAAATATCAGAGCGCAGAGCCAAATGTCTTAGCGACGCTCAAGTCACATGAGCAGTACTATTTCACGAATGATATGATCTATGATACGGTAGCCGGCATCTTGTGTGCGCCTTCAAATTGCTACGATGCGACGCAAGATCTCGCTTCTCCTTTATATCGCTTTAAGCGCGAGGATTTAACGACGATGCTCGGTCAGCACTCGTTAATCGAAGATAGGGATGAAGATCTATGATTTTTTTGTCGATGCTTCTTTTAGGCGTGATCATCGGCTTTGTCGGCGCCGGCGGCGCCGGTGTTGTCATCACGCTTTTGACGGTTGGCTTTGATGTGCCGGTTCATACAGCGCTCGCTGTCGCGCTAGCATCAATGGTATTTACCATGATCTCTGGGGCAATCAGTCACTTTCGTGAGGGTGAAGTCGTCGTCAAAACAGGGGCGGTGCTTGGCGCTGGCGGTGTACTAGGCGCCTTGCTCGGTGCTGAAGTGTCAAACGTGCTACCTTCTAAAGAGCTTGGCTCTATGACAGCGCTGATGCTGCTTTTATCTGCGTTCACGCTCTATCTAAAAGTCTATCAAAGCAATTTTCTCGACCGCCATTTTCACCTGCGAAAATCAATGCTAAAAGGGAAAAAGCTCCTTACCTACGGGCTTTTTCTAGGTTTTATCAATGGCTTTTTATCAGGTGCATTCGGCATCGGTGCGGCTGCATTCATCCAGCTTACATTGCTTTGTGTGTTTGGCGTGCCGCTTTTACAATCTATTGGTACCTGCATGATGGTGATTTTGCCCATTTCGGCGGCTGGCAGCCTTGGCTATATGCTAAATGGGCGCCTCGATCTCAATATCTTTTTACAAACGCTTGCAGGCTTAATGATCGGGGCTTTCATCGGTGCAAAATGTACGCATCTTGCACCACGACCGCTCTTAAAGGCTGCCATAGTAGCTTTACCGACAATCGGCGGCTTGATCATGCTGCTTTTTCATTAAGATACACAGCTAAAAACAATATAGTAATGATAAATTTCATATTATTGCAATTATCATCTATTCTGCCCGAAAGTTTTACTAGACTAAGGAGAAAAGTCATAGTATACTAACCAGTAGAGGGGGATACGATGAAAGAAAATAAAAAGATGAATCAACGGGTGCGAACAGATATGGAAGAATTAGATGAAAATGTCCGCCAAGTAAGTGAGCAACTAGCTAGTAGTGCCGAGTGTCTGGCAAAGCTTAGTGAAAAGATCACGGAGTTTGACACACATTTTGCCACACTAGATCGTCGCTTTGCCGAGCTTGATGCACGATTTGCAGCGTTTAACCAACATTACAAAGCAGCTAGTGAACAAATTACAGCACTTGAGCAGGAAACGCAAGAAGCTTGTCGCATGACGCAAGATGTGCGCCGCAGCACGGCGTATATCAGCGCACGCTTAGAAGCGTTAGAGATGGCGGCGTTAACTGCTGAAATCGTGCCGCACCGTGAAGGCTTAAAAGCGCTGCCAAAAGAAGATACTCTATATTAAGCTGCATATAAAAAAGGTGCAGAAGTATAAAAACTTCTGCACCTTTTTTATATGCCAAACTTACACAATCTATTATTAATGACGCAAAAAATCGCCGCTTTACATAAAAATTACAGCTCGATCACTTGCTTCATACTACTTAAAAGCGGCAGATCGTGCGTGATAACGATGAGCGTGCCGCCCTTTTGATCGAGTGCTTTAAGTATGGCGGCGATAAGATGGGCACCGCGTTTACTATCAAGGCCTGCGGTCGGCTCGTCGAGCAATAAAATAGGCGCATCGGCGGCAAGTGCAAGCGCTGTCAAAAGGCGACTTCGCTGACCGCCTGAAAGATACGCAGCATTTTCTCCGAGCGGCTCATCAAGTCCTCGTGGCAAGGCGCGTATGACATCGGCAAGTTGTGCAATTTTTAGCGTTTGCCATATAGCATCTTCTGTTATATTTTCATGAAGCCGTAGAAAATTATCACGCGTCGATGTGCTAAAGAGATAGCTTCCTTGTAATGCCGCGCCAAAAAGGGCGCGTATTTCATCCGGTGTCTTTTGTTCATGTGCCATGCCATTATAAAAAACTGTGCCGCTATCAACATCCCAAAGCCGCAGTAAAATACTTGCCAATGTCGTCTTGCCGGCGCCGCTTTCACCGATGATCGCCGTATGCTCACCGCGCTTTATGCTAAAGCTAAGGTTTTTTAAGATGGGCAGACCTTTTTGATAAGCAAAATTTATATTACTCGCTTCTAGTATGGCTGTTGTGGCAGTAGATGGTGTGGCTTTTTCTGTTATTGCTAGCTCTTTTGCTTGTCGGATGCTTTTTTTTCGTGCTAGAATATGTGCCGCCGCTCGCTTTGCCCCAGCTATGCCAAGAACAGCTACAGGAAGTGCGCGGTATTCTGCTAATGCGGCTTCTAGCACGAGTGCCCATACGGCGTATTCGATGCCGCTGATGCTGCCTTCTTTAGCATGGGGCAGCAGAAAAAGCAGCAGCAAGACCCAAAGGATTACGCGCAAACCATCGAGCAGCGTAAAAAGGCGTTCGCGCTTTTGGCTGTTTTTTATCTGTTTTTCTTGAAATATTTGCGCTGCATCGTCAAGCATCTGATGGGCATAAGGCGTTGCTCCTGCAAGGTAAAGTTCCGTGCGTCCGTCCACGAGATCTAAAAGAGTGCTGCGGTAGGTGCTGCTTTCTTTACGAAGGCTTTCTTCTTTTAAAAGGATGTGCGGCAAGACGAGGTAGAGGATGTATAAAAGTATGACAAGACTTGCGCCAAGTGGGCTTAGCGGCAAAAGAGCCCCACTCGTAAAGAGTGCGATAAGCCCTGCAATAAGAGGCGGCGGCACGCTGCGCAGGTAGAAGTTTCGCAGCGTTTCGCAGCCTGTCAACAGATCGTGCAAAAATTCGCCTTCACGCACTACGCCTTCTTTTAGCGGCAACTTTTCTATAGAGCGACGATAAGTTGCAAGCTGCAATTTTTCGTAGCAAGAAAAAGCGAGTCTATGAGAAAGCAGGCGATCAAGGTAGCGAAAGACGGCGCGTGCTATGCCAAAAGCGCGTACACAGGTGATGCCAAGCGTAAGAGCCGATAAAGGCGGCGAAAGTGCAGCACTAGCGATGATCCATGCAGCGCCGCCAATAAGTGCGATGCCAAAAAGCGCAGCTAAAAAGGCAGCAAAAAGTGCAGGAATACTTTTAGCAAAAGACAAAAGGCGCATTAGACCAAGAATCTCCGTCAAGATTTGTCACCTCCTAAGTCGATGACGTGATCTGCCCAAGCGATAAGTGCCGGTCGATGCGATGCTAAAAGCAAGGTGCGCCGCTGCGAAAAGGCATCAAGGGCTTTTAGAACGTCTGCTTCTGTTTCTTCGTCAAGTCCTGCCGTGATCTCATCTAAGATGACAAAGGGACGCGCTCTAAAAAAGGCACGCGCAAGACCTAAGCGACGGCTTTCCCCGGCGGAAAGCGGCTGACCGCCAGCTCCTAGCAGCGTAAAAAGTCCTTTAGGAAGCTTTTCAAAAAAGCTGGTAAGCGATGCTTGACTAAGCGCCCTACGAACATCTTCTGGCGCGTATTCTTGCCACAAGCTTATATTTTCGGCAAGTGTCGCATTAAATATATGCGTTTTTTGCGGAACGTATGTGATAAGCAAAGAGCGCGAGTCACGAGAAAGCTGCGCGAGATCGTAGGCATTGCCAGCACCTGCGCCGTCTGTTAAAAAAATTTTACCTTTCGTCGGCGCTAAGATGCCGGTGAAAAGTTTTAACAATGTCGTTTTTCCTGCACCGCTTGCGCCGATGATTACAGTTTTTTTACCTGCGGGGATATTGATATTAAGATCGCGAAAGATTGTTTCTTTCGTCAACGGGTAGTGATAGCCTAGATCCTTAGTGACTACACGCGGCGGCACGAGAATTTTCGTGTGCCTACCATCGGTCTTTTCACAGCTTGATAAAAGCTGCGGCAAAAGTGCTGCTGCTGCCGTATTTGCATCCATAGCAGCATGAAAAGCGATGCCGCTTTCTCGAAGTGGCTGATAAAAGAGCGGCGCTAGGATCAGTATGAAAAACGCTGTTTGAAAGTCTATTTGTCCATCAAGGAGTCGCAGCCCTATAGATACGGCAATGAGCGCGATAGAAAGTGTCGTGATAAGTTCAAGCGCGAATGCAGAAACAAAAGCAAGGCGCAAGACAGCAAGGGACGCTTTAGAAAAAGCGCGGCTGCCCTTTTCAAGGCGTGCGCCCTCAGATGCTGTGCGGCGAAAAATTTTCAAGGTCGCTGCCGCACGAATCATCTCGCTAAATCCTGTAGTTAAAGCTTGCATCTTTGACCATTGCCGCTTACTTGCCAGACTTGTCGCCTTGCCAATGAGCATGAGCAAAAAGGGAGCTATGGGAAGTGTCAGGAGAAAAAGAAGTGCTGAGAGCGGATCAAAAATGGCACTTACTATTAAAATAAAAGGGACAAGGACAATAAATGCTATGGCTGTCGGTAAAACAGTACGAAACCACGGAGAAAGTGCATCCACACTTTCGAGCGTCAAAGTCAAAATACCGGTCGTATCACGTCCTTCTTCAAGTAATGCGCGGTGCAGTGCGCGGCGGCAAAAGATGCGACAGTCATAAGAAAGGCGATCTTCTACAGCACTTTTAGGAATACGCAAAATAGCAGCCGTTAGGACGCACAAAAACAGCACCAGAAAATCTGATGCTGTTTCGTATAGTCCTAAGTCATTTAGGAAAACTGCATTGACTACGGCGGCGGTTTCCCATGCTAAAGCGATTACTAAGATGCTAGAGAGCACTTCTAACAGGACGCGACCAAAAACAATATGCTTTTGTTTCTTTAGTGTTTGAAAAAGCAGTTTTTTGTGCATAGGTGATTAATAGCCATGATTATTGGCATCGGCAGCCGTCACGCGCTTTCTAAAGATGTAATACGTCCATATCTGATAGCAAAGAACGACCGGCACAAGGCAAGCGGCAGCTATCGTCATGATCGAAAGCGTGTAAGGTGTCGATGCTGCATTGTAGATAGTAAGACTATATGCCGGCGAAAGGCTAGAAACCATAAGGCGCGGAAATAAGCCGGCAAAGAAAGAAACGACCGTGAAAGCTACGGCAAGACCACTACAAACAAAGCCTGTCGTCGATGCTTTTTTGATCACATTTGCGTATGCTGACAGAAATACTACCGCAGCTAAAATAAGCGCAACAGCAGCGACAGGGCTACTGTAAAGATCGGTGTAGACATAGGTGAGGATCATGCAAAGGACGAAGGATATAACCGCGAACGCACCGGCCTTTTTCGCTATGTCCTGTACGCGTATGATAAGATGCTTATCTTTAAGACGCATCGTCAAAAACGCCGCACCGTGAAAAGCAAATACAAATATAAATGTGATGCCGCCAACGATAGAGTAAGGCGAGAGCAGACCAAAAAAGCCGCTCGTGTACGTCATATTCGCATCTATCGGCAGTCCTGCGATAAGATCGGTAACGGCAACACCCCATAAAAAAGCAGGTACGACGCTACCAAAGACGATGCACTTATCCCAACCGCTTCGCCATGCAGCCGAATCACGATACCCACGCAGCTCAAAAGCAACGCCACGCAAGATAAGCGCGACGAGCATTAAGAAAAGCGCTAGATAAAATGTGCTAAACATCGTCGCATAAAGATGCGGAAAAGCTGCAAAACTTGCGCCGCCAGCTGTGATCATCCAGACTTCGTTGCCGTCCCATACAGGAAGGATCGTACGCAGCATGATGCGCCGCTCTTCATCTGTCTTGCCTGCAAAAGGAAGCAACATACCAACACCATAGTCAAAACCTTCCAGGAAGAAAAAGCCCGTAAAGAGTACGACGATCAAAATAAACCATAAAATGTTCAAATCCATTATGCTCCACTCCTTTCAGGCACAGGGCTGCTTTTGATAAAGCGGATGGCAACGCCCATGGCAAAGACGATAAGTACAAGATAAATCAAGGTAAAGCCTGTAAGAGTCAGCCAAAGATCTGTAGTAGTAAGGTTTGGCGAGACGGCATCGACAGTTTTTTGCAACCCGTTGACTATCCAAGGCTGACGACCTACCTCGGTGATAAACCAACCGACTGAGTTGGCGATAAACGGCAGCGGCAGACTATAAAGCAGCACTTTTAGCATACAGGGTTTATCAGCAAGCGTTCCCTTGCGTGCAAAAAAGAGTGCTGTAGCCGTGATGAGGATCATCAGTCCGCCTGCGCCGACCATGATGCGAAATGCCCAAAAAAGTGCCGTAACATTAGGCACATAGTTATCAGAACCATACCTCGCTACAGCTTCTTCTTGCAGATCACGAATACCTTTGATTTCGCCTGCCGGCTCGTTATATACCATGAAGGAAAAGAGCGCCGGAATCGTTATTTCAAAGTCGTTTTGCATCTTGTCCTCATTGATGACGGCAAAAGCTGCAAAAGGCGCCGGATCTTCTGTCTCCCAAAGAGCTTCCATAGCGGCAAGCTTCATCGGTTGAGCATCTTTTAGATACTGCGCGTGCATATGACCTGCACCGGCTACACCTAAAAGACCGATGAGCGTAAAAGCGAGGATGTCTTTCATAGCTTTTTGAAAAATGCCGGCACTAGGTCCTTGCTGCAAAATCTTATAGGCAGCGATAGCAGAGAGCAAGACACCTGCCGTAGACATTCCGGCAAAAAATGTGTGCGTCATTTCGCCGACGACGTAATGATTTGTTAAAAGTGCGCCAAAGTCCGTCATGACGGCACGAGCACCATCTATGGCGTAGCCCGTCGGCTGCTGCATGAAAGAATTTGCAACCAAGATCCAAAGCGCCGAAAGATTGCTGCCGATAGCTACCAGCCACATCGTCAGACAGTGCGCTTTTGGTGAAAGTTTATCCCAACCAAAGATCCAGATGCCAAGAAATGTCGATTCTAAAAAGAACGCCGAGAGTGCTTCTAAAGCAAGCGGTGCGCCGAAAATATCGCCCATAAAGCGCGCATACTCTGACCAGTTCATGCCGAAGTGAAATTCCTGCACGATGCCAGTGACGACACCTAAAGCGAAATTGATGAGAAAGACGGTAGAGAAAAATTTCAGTAGCTGCTTGCTCTCTTTTTTCCATTGTGCATCTTTCGTGCGGACGTGACAGGTTTCCAAGAGTGCCAGAAAAAATGTCAATCCCAGCGTCAGAGGAACGAAGAGAAAATGATAAGTTGACGTGATGGCGAACTGCCATTGTGATAAGACAGCCGTACTCATAATATGATACCCCTTCCTTTCAGAAAATAATTACTTTTTGCATCCATTATAAAACATGGTGCAGTAAAAAACAAGGTAAAGTAAACAATAGACAGCATTTTATCAGATATTCTTAATGGGATTATCGACAAAATTGAAAGAGTCGATAAGATAACTTTTAGGAATATTGTAGAGAAAATATAAAAACACAAGATCAATAATCGAGCGTATGCGGCGTAAAAGAAAATCTTTTAAGATATATTGGCGCAAGAGCCGCAGCGACGATGCCAAAGAGCATATAAAGAACCGCAAGAAGCGGCAGCAGGCGCAGATCGCCAAGAAAGAAACAAGAAGCGTGCAGTAAGCCGATTGCCAAAAGCGCAAAAAGAAACGAAAGCATAAGGGCAAGGCGCACTGTCATGAGCGTTCGACGCGAGAGTTTGATTAGTTGTGCGATGCGTGATATATCATTAGGGTCGATTAAAATATCGGCTTTAACAACATCATCTTGCGTGGCAAAGACGACATCGGCTCTTTCGGCTGCTTTGGCATCTTGCTTTTTGCCGGCGAGCAGGGCGACCGTGTGACCGTGTGCTTGTAATAGCTGCACCTCCTTAGCGCGTGCCGTTGGCGTCAGATCGAAGCGATAGATGCCGATGCCAGCATCTTTTGCCACGCGCCTTGCCGTGCTGCGACAATCGCCTGTCAACATGACGGTTTGCACGCCGAGCGTTTCTAACTGACGTATTGTGCGCGCTATATCAAAGCGCAGCTCATCGGAAAATACGAGGATGCCTTTAGCACTGCCGCCGGTAGCGAGGTAGATAGTGATCTTGCCGCGAGCGGCGAACTGATCGCCACGCACAATAAGAGAATTACTGACTAAAACGCCCTCTTGCCGAAGCCATTCGAGCTTTCCAAGGCGCACTACCCTGCCATTTATCAGTGCCTCGACCCCTTTTCCTGCAATATCGCTTGTCGCAGAAACACGCACAAGGCGTGCGCTTCGGCTAACTGCGGCGGCGACTAATACGCGTGCCAGTCGATGAGGGTTACCATTTTCGACACTTGCAGCAATGCTTAAGATCGCGCTTTCAGAAAGCCCTTCGCCGACGATGGTCGAAAGAAAAGGCGCTCCTTTTGTTACAGCACCACTTTTGGTAAGCGCGATAGCACTGACGTTTTTTAGCACATCAAATGCAGCAGCATTTTTTACAAGAATCTTTTCTTTGCGGCATTTTTTTAGTGCAACAGAAAGTGCGAAGGGCGTTGCAAAAAAAAGAGCAGTCGGGCAGGAAAAAAAAAGCACGGCAAAGAAAATAATCGCTGTCTGAAGCGGTGAAAGCCCCTGCATTTGCCAAAAAACGACCTCTAGAAAAGCGATGAGCAGCCCGAAGGTGAAAAAGCGCAGCGCGGCACTGTCCGTGATACTAAAAAGCGGCAAAGATGTTGTCGACGGAGCATCTTTTTGTGCTGGATCTGCTTTTTTAGCGGCTGCTTCATCGGTCTGCACCGGATCTTTGCCATCGGCTAATCGCCTTTCTTCAGCACGCAAAGCTTCAAGCTCTAAATAACGCGCCTTTGAGGCTTTTTTTTGCCGTTCTTCTTCTTTTTCTTGGATCGCCGCTTCGCGCTCTATTATCATCTCCTCTGCGCCTAGCGGCGTGACGCCGTCGTCGTCAAGCGTTCTTTCTTCTTCTTTTAGCCGCGCTTCAAGATACTTGCCGCCGAGTGTTAATGTCAAAAAAATACCAAGCGGCGTAAATAGTAACTGATGAAACAGATCTGTGCCGCTTTGCACCATCTCAGCTATGAAAAGACCACTTAAAGCGATCGCAGAAAAAGCACTAAATGTGATAAGCGAGTCTGTAGACGGTGCTTGAAAGAGCTTACGGATGCCGCGCCGCACAATACCTCGGCAAACTAGCAGCATGAAGATAACAAAGACAAATTCAATGCCGGCAAAAACTAGCGGCATCTTAGCAAAATTGAGCAGCTTAAAATCTACGCCATAAAAAGCGGCGACAAGTAGCCCCGGGGAAAAAACAAATGATAAAAGTGTCAAGGTCAAAACGATAAAAAAAGCCATCTGCAACTTTTTTTTATTATCTTCCATAAAGAATTCCTTCTTTCACTGCGATATGATTTTTGACGTTATTTATATGCATGAGATAATTTCTTCTTCGCTTCTTCGTTCACCCTTTCCTTCATTCGCCCTTTGATTGGTAAATTCCTACCAAAAAAAATTAAGACTTGCCGTCAGCAGCAAAAATTGCTAAACTGCACGCACTTTTGATTTGGGCTTGACTTCTTGGGCTTTCATGATAAAATTTAAAAATCGCAGATACATTCACTATAGAAAGGATCGTGCATTTTATTTGCTGAAACTTTTGGCGCGAGCGAAAATCAATTTGACGTTAGGTATTTTAAAAAAGCGTCATGACGGTTATCACGCGATAGAAACGATCATGCAATCTGTCGCTTTAGCAGACGAGGTGGAGTTGGAACGAACAGCTAGCGGCATTTCTTTACAAGTAGAAGGCGCAGCACTTGATGCAGACGAAAAAAATCTCGCTTGGCGTGCGGCGGCGCTTTTTTTGCGCCATTTTGCACCTTCTAGCGGCGTTAGGATCCATTTGCGAAAAAAGATCCCCCTGGCAGCAGGTCTTGCAGGCGGTTCTGCCGATGCAGCAGCGGTACTTCTCGGCATGAAGAAATTATTTACAAAAAATTTAACTGCCGAGAAATTGGCTGCACTTGCAGCACAGATCGGCTCTGATGTGCCTTTTTGCTTAACAGGCGGCACACAGTTGGCAACGGGGCGCGGCGAAATACTCCACCGCTTAGACGATGCCCCACATTTTCCTATAGTCCTCGCTAAACCGCCCATCGAAGTGTCAACTGCATGGGCATACGAACGCTATGATGCACAAAAAGTGCTGCGCCGGCCGCATAAAGAGCGTATGCTAAAAGCGATCGCTAGAAAGGATCGTATTCTTATCTGTCAAGAGTTGTGTAATGTACTTGAAAGTGTTACCATAAAAGAACATAAAGAAATACGCGCCTTAAAAGAAAAGATGCTCTCTGGCGGTGCGCTTGCCGCCATGATGTCAGGCTCAGGTCCTACAGTCTTTTCTTTGATGAAAAGCAAAAAAGAGGCTGAAATATTAGCTGAAAAGTTGCAAGAGGATACGGATGCACAAGTCTTTTGCACCGAAACGAAAGGATCATACGAGTGCTAAGGAAAATACTGCGTCCTTAAAAATAGTAATGCGTAAAAATGGAGGGTAAACTAATGGCGGATTTGACGACGGTCATATTAGCAGCTGGCAAGGGTACGCGCATGAAGTCCTCGCTGCCGAAGGTGCTTCATAAGGTGGGCGGCAAAGAGATGCTCGCGCACGTACTTGATGCCGCTAAGGAAGCCGGCGCAAAGCGAAGCATCGTTGTCGTGGGTTTTGGCGCTGAAATGGTCAAGCAAGCATTTGCAGAAAATGCAGAATTTGTCACACAAAAAGAGCAGCTTGGTACAGCTCATGCCGTCTTACAGGCAAAACCTCTCTTGGAAAATGAAAAAGGTACCATCCTCGTACTTTGCGGCGATACACCGCTTTTGACGGGGCGACTGCTTAAAAAACTCACCGAAGAACATAAAGCATCAGGTGCTAAAGCGACCGTCTTGACTGCCCTCATGCCGGACGCGACGGGCTATGGTCGCGTTATTAGAAAAGCAGACGGCACAGTAGAAAAGATCGTCGAACATAAAGACGCAACAGAAAAAGAGCGCGCCGTCTTAGAGATCAATTCCGGCATCTATTGCTTTGAAGCCCCCGATCTTTTTGCCGCGCTAAAAGATGTCAGAAGCGATAACGCGCAGGGTGAATATTACCTGCCCGATGTACTTTCTATTCTTAAAAAAAAGGGCGAGCTAATCTCTTGCGTCCTTGCAGATGATTACGAAGAAACGCTCGGCGTCAACTCGCGTATACAGCTGGCATCTTCTGAAAAGATCCTGCGCCGCCGCAAAAATGACGCCCTTATGGCAGCCGGTGTGACAATCCTTGATCCTGATACGACCTACGTCGATACAGCCGTCACCGTCGGCTGCGATACCGTCCTTTATCCCGGCACATGGCTTGAAGGAAATACCAGTATAGGCAAAAACTGCACGATAGGTCCTAATGTACGTTTTCAAAATGTTAAAGTCGGTGAAAGTGTCACGGCACAATTTTGTTATGCACATGAATGTGAAATTGCCGCCGGCGCGACCTTAGGTCCCTACGTTCACATCCGTCCAAATACGAAGCTGGCTGTAAATGTAAAGATCGGAAACTTTGTAGAAGTCAAAAACTCTATCGTAGGCGAAGGCACCAAGCTAGCGCATCTATCTTATATCGGCGATGCAGACATCGGCGCAGATGTCAATATGGGTTGCGGTTCGATAACTGTCAACTATGACGGCAAAAATAAATTTCGCACAAAAGTCGGCGACGGCGCTTTCATCGGCTGCAACACCAACCTCGTCGCACCCGTAAGCGTCGGTGCAGATGCCTATATCGGCGCAGGATCTACGATCACAAAAGACATCGCCACAGGCGATCTCGCTATCGCTCGCGCCCACCAAAAAAACATCGTCGGCTGGGCGAAAAAGCGCAAGGGGCAGTAACTACACCATTATTTATAAACTTTCACTAAGCATCTTTTCATAAATGGAGGTTACCAGCAAATGACGAACCTTGATAACCTATGCATCATGACAGGTAATGCCAATCCGGACCTTGCAAAAAAGATTGCATCGCATATCGGCGTGCCGCTCTGCGATGCCTATGTTGGTCATTTTAACAACGGTGAAACGCAGGTGATGATAGGCGAAAGTATTCGCGGCAAGGACATCTTCATCATCCAGCCGACCTCGCAGCCGGTCAACGACAATCTCATGGAGCTTCTAATTATGACCGATGCTTGCAAAAGAGCTTCGGCGCACAGTATCACTGCCGTCGTGCCGTATTACGCCTACGCACGTCAAGATCGAAAGACGCGCGGTAGAGAGCCGATCTCTGCAAAACTCGTTGCCAATCTCATGCAAACGGCAGGCGTTACGCGTGTTGTCACCGTTGATCTTCACGCAGGACAAATCCAAGGCTTTTTCGATATCCCCGTAGATCACTTGGGTGCTTCACCTGTTCTTGCGACCTATCTAAAAGAGCGCAGCCTTAAAAATATCGTCGTCGTATCGCCGGATCTTGGCGGTGTCACGCGCACTAGAAAACTAGCCGATCGCCTGCACGCCCCCATCGCCATCATTGAAAAACGCCGCCCGGAGCCTGGCGTAGCAGAAGTCATGAGTCTTATCGGCGACGTTAAGGGAAAAACGGCGATTTTAATTGATGACATCGTAGATACCGCAGGATCTCTTTGCGAAGGCGCCAAGGCGCTTGAAAACCTTGGTGCAAGAGAAGTCTACGCTGCTTGCTCGCATGGTCTTTTAACAGAGCCTGCCATTGAGCGCATCAACGCATCATCTCTTAAACAGTTAATCGTTACCGATACAGTGCCGCTAGGCGATAAAAAGTCTGAAAAGATCGTAGTCCTTACGATAGCAGACGCTATCGGCGATGTGATCGTAAGCATACAGGCGCATCGCTCTGTTAGCCAATTATTTCGCTAGGGCAGGGAAAATATCATGCAAGTAAAGGCGTATCAGCGTGTAAATTTTTACGACACAGATGCCATGGGCGTCGTACACCATGCCAACTACATACGTTGGTTTGAAATCGGCAGAGTCGAATTTCTGCGTGCGCTCGGCATCACTTTAGGCGACTTGATGGCAGCCGGCTACGTATTTCCGCTAACTGACGTTAGTGCAAAATTCGTCGCGCCCGGAAAATTTGACGACGAGCTTATCATTATCACACGTCCGACAGCACTGACGAAAGTCAAAATGGCGTTTGACTACGAGGTGCGGCGCAAAAAAGATAATCTCCTGCTCGTCCGCGGACACACACAAAATGTTTTTACGAACCAAAAAACTGGACATATCGCAAAACTTCCTGAAATATTTTATGAAAAACTCCAAGAAGCATTGCAATAAACAAGTAAAGATAAAAGTAAACCGAACACGTGACAGGAAAGACACCTTAGGAGGTTTTAAAATTTGTATATTGCAGTTGGTGTTATTCTTGCCGTTATCGCCCTTTGTATTCTTTTAATAAAACTTTATTTTATTCGTATAGGGAATGAAAAGCTCATTATAAACCTTGCCGAGCGCACGCCTTTTGCCGTGATAGCGGAAGAAAAAACGCGTGTGACCATCATTACAAAACTCTCAGTTACAAACACCGGCAAGCAGATCGGTGTGATCATGGATGCCTTTTTACGCCCACTTTTACCCTACGAGCAATACGATGGCATAAAGGTATGCGGCAAAGTCGAAAGAGAAGGCGCACCGCGAGAAGACGACTATTTTGAAGCTACCATCATCGAGCCTAAAGCAAGCATTTTTATAAACGCTTATGTGACGCTTACTGCAAGAAAAGGTATGGATATTAAAACGGCTGTTGCACATATGGTCGATTTTTCGGCAGAATTAATTTATCAAGAAGTGGGCAGGTGTCCTTGGCGATATTCTAAGGCGACGATTCTTATACAAGCTGAAGAAGTCGCACGGCTCTTAGGCGTTACCTTGATAGACGATTAAAGGGGCGAAGATGATGAAAGGACAACCGGTAGAAATCCTGCCTGTTCCCACGCGCATTTTGACGGACAAAGACGATATTATTGACTGTACTGAAAAATATACGCACGGCAAAATCGGCAAAGACGACGTAATTTCCATAGCAGAAAGCGTCGTCGCTATCACACAGGGACGCATCGTGCGTCCTGAGGATTTGACGATCTCGCGCACAGCGCAATTTTGCTGCCGCTTCATGCCGGATGTTGGCAGCCTTGCAACCCCACATGGTATGCAATCCTTGATGAATGTTGAAGGTAAATGGCGCATTGTTGCCGCGCTTTTTGTAGGCTTTCTTGGAAAAATCGTGGGAAAGCGTGGGCTTTTTTATCAATTAGGCGGTGAACAAACAGCTCTCATCGACGATGTAACAGGCACGATGCCGCCTTTTGATAAACATATCGTCTATGGACCTTACGAGCCAAAAAATGTTGTAGTGCGCCTAAAAGAGCGGCTGGGCTGCTTTGGCGCTGTCATTGCCGATGTCAACGATCTTAAGCGTTCGCGCATAGTCGGCGTAACAGACGGCACTAACGGAAAACTTGTAGCAAAACTTCTCATTGATAACCCCTTCGGTAATGGCTCCGAGAAAAAGCCGATCTGTATCATCAAGAATTTCCGACAATATCAAGAAGCATGGCTAAAAAACAGCCGATAAGCTAAGACACCAAAAGGCAGGGTTTAACACCCTGCCTTTTCTGCAAACAAAGAAGGAGGAAATAATTTTCTATGAAGAGGATAAAAGGACGCGCTTTTGACGCTCTTCGTCCTTTGAAAATCGTGCGCCGCTTCCAAAAAAATCCTAAAGGCTCCGTACTTATAGAGATGGGACGCACACGCGTTATCTGCGCGGCATCGGTTGAAGATCGCGTGCCGAACTTTCTGCGCGGTACAGGCAGCGGCTGGCTAAAAGCAGAGTATGCACTTTTACCAAGCGCGACCTCTACAAGGACGCCTCGCGAAGCCTGTAAAGGCCGTCAAACAGGACGCACACAGGAAATTCAGCGTCTTATCGGTCGCTCGCTGCGCTCTATAATGGATCTTAAAGCGCTCGGCGAACGCACGATCACCATAGATTGCGATGTTATTGAAGCAGACGGTGGTACGCGCACAGCGGCGATCACAGGCGCGTTTGTCGCACTCGTCGAAGCGTGTGCGAGCTTTTATCAAAAAGGTAATGTATTTCCTGTAAAAGACTTTCTTGCGGCAATAAGTGTCGGCATCACCAAAGAAGGCGAGCCGCTTCTTGACCTTTGCTACGAAGAAGACTATACAGCACTCGTCGATATGAACGTCGTTATGACAGGCGCGTATAATTTTGTCGAAGTACAAGGTACCGGCGAAGGACGTGCCTTTTCACAAAAAGAGCTTGCTATGCTGCTTAATCTTGCAGAAAAAGGCATCGACGAATTGATTTCAAAAGAAAAAGAGGCACTTGGCGGCGATCTTGTCTGGAAAGTAGGTAGAATCGGATGAAAGAAATCGTAGTTGCTACAACAAACGAAGGCAAAGCAAAAGAAATCCTTGCAGCCTTTGCAAAACTTCCCATAAAACTCTTGACACTAAAAGATTTTGAAAATATTCCCGAGGCAGTCGAAAATGCGGCTACCTTCTTAGGCAATGCACAGCTAAAGGCACGCTTTTATGCAAAAAAGACGAATTGTGCCTGTCTTGCCGACGACTCAGGGCTAGAAGTCGAAATCTTAGACGGTGCGCCGGGTGTCCATTCGGCACGCTACTCAGGCAGTCATGATGATGCGGCAAACAACAAAAAACTAATAGCCCAACTAAAAGCAAAAGATGCCTTAGAATCTGCGGCTGCTTTTCGTTGCATACTCGTCTTTTATGATATAGACGGTACGGAGATTTTTACAGAAGGAACCTGCGTTGGGCGCGTACGCCAGGATCCGCGCGGCAAGGGAGGCTTTGGCTACGATCCGCATTTTTACCTTGCAAGCGGCAAAACGATGGCAGAATTGACACTACAAGAAAAGCATATGATAAGCCACCGCGGTGCAGCGCTTCGCCTCATGGCGGCACGTCTAAGGGAGTATCTAAAATGAAAATTGGCATCATGAGTGACAGCCACGGTGATCGCCGCGCCGTAGAGCGCGCCGTAGAGCTTGCCGGCAAAGTTGATCTTTGGCTTCATGCAGGTGACGTAACGCCCGATGCGGCATATCTTGCGCTCATTTCGGCAGTAAACGTAGCTTTTGTCGCAGGAAATAACGATTGGCCTGACGGCAAGACCGCAGATGAGATGGTTGTTGAAGCAGCAGGTCATCGCATTTTTTTGACGCACGGTCATATCTATGGCGTCTACTCCACGCTGGAAATGCTCGTCAAAGCGGCAAAAGAAAAAGATGCAGACATCGCCGTTTACGGACACACGCATATAGCACAAGAAGCAGCCGGTGAGGTATACATCCTAAACCCCGGCAGCTTAGCACGTCCTCGCGACGAAATAAGACCTTCTTTTATGATCGTCAAACTAGAGCAAGGAGCTGTTCCGCAAGTTGAGTTAATCCGCATGGCACAAAAATGAAAAATCGCAGAAAAAAAGGCGAGCTAATCTCCTTTTTTTCTGCGATTTTTTCTGCGATTAACCGCAAAAACTCGATTAAACTTTCAAGTGTTTCGTGTTGAATGTGTGATGAAAATATGATATGATGAAACTATGTGAGTATTATAATTTATTATGGGAGGGTTTATCTTGCGTACAATCGAAGCAAGAGAGATTACCAAAGCGGTTGCCGAGATGTGCAAAGAAGCTGCCTACTATCTGCCAGACGATGTTTACGAAGCCTTAAAACGTGGTCGCGATGTAGAAAAGTCGCCGGTAGGACGCGATGTCATCGATCAGATCATCAAAAACGCTGAGATCGCCAAAGCTGAAGATAGCCCCATCTGTCAAGACACCGGCAGGACGATCGTATTCTTAGAGATAGGTCAAGATCTCCACATCCAAGGCGGCTATTTAGAAGATGCGGTAAATGCCGGTGTCGCTAAAGGCTATATAGAAGGCTACTTAAGAAAATCCGTCGTCGCCGAGCCGCTTTTTAACCGCAAGAACACAAAAGACAATACACCTGCTGTCATCTACACGAGCATCGTGCCGGGCGACAGGCTAAAGATCACAGTAGGGCCGAAGGGCTTTGGCAGTGAAAATAAGTCCGGGATTAAAATGCTCGTTCCTGCCGACGGCGTTGAAGGTGTCAAAAAAGCCGTTTTAGACATCATTTTGCACGCAAGCTGCAACCCCTGTCCACCGATGGTCGTCGGCGTCGGCATCGGCGGCACGATGGACCGCGCCGCCTACTATTCGAAGAAAGCTCTTGTTCGCTCCATCAACGAGCGCAATCCCATGCCCGAGTACGCGAAGCTCGAAGGCGAACTGCTTGAAATGATCAACAAGACGGGCATCGGCCCTCAGCTCGGCGGCTCCGTATCGGCTCTCGCCGTCAACATCGAATGGGGCCCGACGCACATCGCGGGACTGCCCGTGGCCGTCACGATCTGCTGTCATGCGATGCGCCACAAGGATCGCGTCCTTTAATTGCTCGGGATGGGAGGATAAGAAAAATGGCTGAAAAGATTCGTATCGAAACACCGTTCACCGTGGAGCAGTCCAAGAAGCTCAAGGCGGGCGACAGCGTGCTCATCACGGGCACGATCATCAGCGCGCGCGATGCGGCGCACAAGGTCATGTGCGAGGCTCTGGCGCGCGGCGAGAAGCTCCCCGTGGACTGGAAGAATGAAATCGTCTACTACCTCGGACCTACGCCCGCGAAGCCCGGCGATCCGATCGGCTCGTGCGGCCCGACGACTGCCGGCCGCATGGACGCCTACACGCCGACGATGCTTGAGCAGGGCATCACGGGCATGATCGGCAAGGGATCGCGCGACCCGAAGGTCATCGAGTCGATGAAGAAGAACGGCGTGACGTACTTCGTCGCCGTCGGCGGCGCGGCGGCACTGATCGCCAAGTCCGTCAAGAAGTACGAAGTGCTCGCCTATCCGGAACTCGGCCCGGAGGCTGTGGCGCGTCTGACCGTCGTCGACTTCCCGGCGATCGTCGGCATCGACTGCGAGGGAAATAACTTCTACGAGATCGGCCAGGCGCCGTATCGTAAGTTATAGGAAGCGCCGCCCCTTGGCGCTTTCATGGAAGCGCTGAACAGGCGCTTCCTGCAATCCGCCCCCCGCACGATGCGG
>CAUUGH010000003.1:0-87121 GCA_963544755.1 uncultured Selenomonas sp.
TTATAGGTACAAGAAGCGAGAAATTTTTCATACTCCGTGAATAGATCTTCCATCTTTGTACTGGCGGCATCTAAGCGATTTTTTAACTCGGCACGTTGTGCAGGATCTCTTGCAAGAGCGTACAAGATAGCGACGATCCTAACATCGTTGGTGGTGTCTGAAAGATCTGATGCTATCGAAAAACACCCGGCATATTGCATAATCTCACCTGAGGCATCATTTAGCATCTTCCCGGAATAGCCTGCATAAAAGCCAAAGCTTGTAAAAAATATGAGCAGCACGGAAAAACATAAAATAATCTTTTTTGATACAGTCAAGCTATCCATTGCGGATCCATCCTTTCAACCATCCCTAAAAACCGTCCATCAAACATATGTCGCTAGCTAACTCCCCCCATCACCGCATGGACATCTTGCAAAAATAACACGGAAAGATTTTATTGAAGAAAATGCTGATCAACATAATATATAAGCAGACGTTTTCATATTATGTGAAAATGATATGAAATTACAACAAATATTATTTAATATATCATGTCTTTATAAGAATAGCACATTTGCCCCCCCCCACAAGACATTTTGCAAAATTTCTGTAAGTGTCGAATTAACGATAATTTTCAACGAGCGTGCAATTTATCGCTTGAGTTATTAGCCTTGCTGACCTCTGCCGGGGCCATCATCGGCAGCAGCGACGGCTGTTTGGGCAAATGTTTTCATGTCGTTTAGTACATAAAGGGCGGCATCTATCAGGCGTATGCCGAGCGTGGCAGCGATGCCGCAGCTTGCTGCAAGAAAGAGGGGGAAGATGTCTCTTTGCAGATAGAGCAGATAAGGAGATATTGTAGGTGAAAGACGCTTAGCGTAGCGTGCGATGCTTTCTCCTGCCGGATCGTCTAGTACAATAAGCGTGCGGTTTGTACCGGCAGCGCAAAACGCACCTAAAAGTGCGGCTGCTTCTATTTGTAGAGTTGGCGAAAGTTGGCGCAGCGTGTCAAGCGAGGGGGTAGCATCTTTTGGCGAACAGAGTATTTTTTTTAGCGATGCCGCTTTTTTTTGGGCTGCTTTTTCTGTCGGCGCAGCGAGTGAGATGCCAAGGATAGCACAGTCTTTTACCATCTCTAGCGCGATCTTTTGTCCGTAGGTGAAGGCAGCCGCCGCTGTAGAGTCTAGTGCAAGCTGCACAAATGTCACGGGCGCATTTGTATGTGCGCTAAAAGCTGTCGTTAGTTGTTTTTGCGGCTCAGATAGCTTTTTTGTAGTAAAAACGAGCAGGGCGCGCTTTGTTTTAAGTGTCGGTCGCGGATCGTGCGTGATACCTGCAAGATGCACCGAGAGTTCTTCTAGTTTGCCAAGACTGTAGATGGGCTTTAAAAGGCTGTTGAGCCGCTTTTGGCAACAAGACATAGCAAAAGTGTCCGGTTTGGGAAATGTAGGCAGGCAAATGGCAGCAGCGTCGTCAAAGGCGTCAATTACAGCATCTGCATCTGATGTGTTTTGCACTATATTCGTTGCTTTTAGCACTCTTTGTGTGTTTTTTAGAGCCGGCTCTTTTGTAGCGGCGATGCTATCAGATGTATATTGACAGGCATTAAGTGTTGCATCTAAGAAGTCGGCGATTATAGATGAGCCGATTGCTTCTCCTAAACGAAACCGCATATCCATATAAGGCGTAAGAGCGAGCTTTTTTAAGATGGCGGCGTGTGCCGGCTCTAAAGAAATATGTGATGGCAAGAGGACATCTTTGCTGGCAGGAGCAAGCGCTTGGGCTATAAGCGCTGCTGCACCTGTGTTGACACCATCTAGGATAACGAGAGCTCTTTTTAGCGCTGCGCCGAGGATAATGCCTGCGATACAGCCAAATTCAAAGCCGCCAACTTTTTGCAAGACGTCAATGCCGTCATGTGGATCCGGGTGGTTGATTTTAAGAATTTGACGTACGACTTCGATTTTTTTTTGCAGCCTTTTTTCCGAGATGTTTGTGCCGCGCCCGGTGGCTTGTTCTGGTGTTTGCTGACAAAGGCAAGCGGTGATCGCTGCGCTTGTCGTGGTGTTTGCGATGCCCATTTCGCCCGGCAAAAAGCAGCGGTAGCCTTTTGCTATAAGATCTTTGGCGAGGTCAATGCCTATGGCAAGCGAGCGGATCGCTTCTTTTCGCGTCATGGCAGGGCCTTTTGCAGAGTTTTTTGTGCCGCGTGCGATCTTGCGATCGATAAGATCAGGCAGCGGCGGCAGCGGCTCTTTGATACCGAGATCGACGACGAACAGATCGCTTTTGGCAAAGTCTGCAAGGGCATTGGCGCTAGCGCCTTTGGAAAGCAGGTAATTTGCCGTCATTTGCGCTGTCGTTTCGGGCGGATAGGCACTTAGCCGCATTTTTGCAACGCCGTGGTCGGCGCAGCAGATGATCGTACATTTCTTTAGTTTTTCCAAGGGAGCCAAAGAAGGGCTTTTTTCATTCACATGGCATCTTGTCGCTTGCAGGTAGCGTTGCAAGATGTGTAAGAGCCTACCGAGTCTAAGTGACGAAAGCGCAGGAGGTAGTGCCTCTTGCGGCTCTTTTTTGCCGGCCTTAATAGCCGAAATGGTATCAAAGACCGTTTTTGCTTCAAGAGATTGGTTCATATAAAGACCTCTTTTAGCGCTTTTTAGTCAAAAACGCGTGCGAGTGCTAGAAGCCCTTTTTCTAGTGTCTGCCAAGGGCAGGCGATATTTAGACGTTGAAAGCCGGCGCCGCTTGCGCCAAAGATCGCACCATCGTCTAGCCAAAGGCGCGCTTGGCTGATGATTTTTTGGTCGAGGTCTTTGGCGTTTATACCATAATCGCGAAAATCAAGCCACAAAAGGTAGGTTCCTTCCGGCTCAATCAAGCGTACTTTGGCTAGATGCGATGCCAGGAAGTCTTTGGTGTTTTTGATGTTTTGCTCAAGATAGCAAAGAAGCGCATCTAGCCACGCGCCGCCTTCTTTATAAGCCGCTTGAGCTGCTAAGATCCCAAAAAGATTCGGCTCGCCGTAGCCAGTATTACAAACTTCCTGCTGAAATTTCCGGCGCAAATTTTCGTCTTGGATGAAAATATTAGAAAGCTGTAACCCTGCTATATTGAAGGTCTTACTAGGCGCTGTGCAGGTGATCGTACGCGCTGCTGCTTCTTTAGAAAGTAAAGCAAAGGGCGTGTGCTTTTTACCAGGGCGCACGAAGTCGGCGTGAATTTCATCGGCGACGACAATTACGTCATGTGCGATGCAAATTTCACTAAGACGCTTAAGTTCTTCGTGCTGCCAGACGCGCCCGACAGGATTATGAGGGCTGCAAAAGAGCAAGAGTTTGACATTTTGCTCGATAATTTTTTTCTCAATATCTGTAAAGTCCATGCGATATGTGCCGTCTATCAAGTGCAGCGTGCTAGTAACAATCTTTCGCCCGTTGTTACGAACGGCACTAAAAAACGGATAATAGACCGGCTCGGTAACTAAAACAGCATCACCCGGCAAAGTAAAAGCCCGCACCGCCATGCAAAGCGCGAATACGACGCCGGGCGTTATCACTATAGATTCTTTGCCCGGCCACCAACCGCGCCTTACGCAAAACCATTGCTTAAGTGCTTTATAGTAGTCGTCTTTGGGGCTAGAGTAGCCGAAGATGCCATGATCGGCGCGTTGACGAACGGCATCACACACAGCTTTTGGTGCGCGAAAATCCATATCAGCTACCCAAAATGGCAGTACGTCGATGGGATAGCCGCGTTCGGTGGCAAAATCGTATTTCAAGCTGTTTGTATGGCGACGCTCGATTAGTGCATCGAAGTTAAAATTATTCATAAAAGTGTACCCCTTTCATACACGAGAGCCACTGATAAATTAAGCTGCTCATCTTCATGCATCTTTACAAATTCATTTTATCAGTGTTTTCTTTATTTTACAACTTCCCTTAGATAGTTGCGCGTGTAGGTTTATATTGAACAATCGCCGTCTTTTCTGTTATAATAGAGTCTGAATTTATCCGTGCGCTCTTTTTTCGCGTACGCGCCTTTAGAGAGGATGACTCGATGAGGATGCAACAGATCTCGCCTAGTAATGAGCGTTTGGCTTTTTTTATCATGGCGATTCTTTTTGCACTGGCTGCGCCGTTTTTGCCGGTCTTGGGCGTTGCTTTGCTTTTAGGTTGGACTGCGCCTTTGGTCGTTTTGCTTTTGCGCCATGGCTTTTTATATGCCGTCCTCGCGTTTTTTTTGGCGGCCGGCTTTTATTATGCTGTACTGGGCGCTGTGGCGACGCTTCATATAATGTTTCTGGTGGCGCCGTTGGCTTTTTTCATGGGCTTTGCTCTGCGCCGCAAGTGGCAGGCGGTGCGCCTTATCAGATGGGGTTTGGCTGTTTCGCTTTCAAGTACGCTCATTTCGCTTTTTTTGGTGTCGCTTATTTTTGGCGTCGATCCTTTAGAGCCGTTTATTGCGGCGGTGCGCGAATCTTATCAAGCTCTTGGCGCTGTCATACAGTCAAAGAACAGCCTTACGCCATCGGCGGCTAAGGCGCTGGAGCAGCAGGCAGCTTCTGTCGTTGAAACGATCTCTTTGGTCGCGCCGACGATCTTGCTCTTTGAGGCGGCTATTGCTGTTTTCATAAACTTTTTTGCAAGCGGCGTTTTGCTCTCACGCATCGGTGAGCATATGCCATCTTTGCCATCTTTTTCCAAGTGGC
The DNA here is from genome assembly GCA_963544755.1 of uncultured Selenomonas sp. Classification (GTDB taxonomy): domain Bacteria; phylum Bacillota; class Negativicutes; order Selenomonadales; family Selenomonadaceae; genus Selenomonas. The sequence goes on from CAUUGH010000003.1 coordinate 4,697, forward strand.
ACTTTTCTGTTTATTTTCTTTTTCTTTTTGGCTTTTCTCTGGTCGGTCTTTACTGGGGCAGTACGCGCGAGATCGCCATTCTTTATAAGGTGGCGTTAAATGGCAATATTATCGCGACTTTTGCCGGTCTTATTCAAGGTTTTTCGCTCTTGTGGTATGCAGCGGATCACTTTCGCATCGGACGCTTTTGGCGGCTTTTGCTCATATTTTTTACTGTCTTTAGTGCCTTTTTCATGCAGCTTATCGCCTTTACGGGGCTTTTTGATATGTACTTTGACTATCGCCGCCGCTTTAGTCGTCGGCGTTAGGATGACGTAAGCTGAGTTTTTTGATCGCATAGGAGGTGGCTTTCTTGCCGCGAAATCTATCGGCATGGGTGGACGCCTGCATTTATCTTGCCGTTTTGTTGGTGCTTGTCGTGGTATTGTCTTACTACAATGCCTATGTCGCAGCTATTGCTTTTGTCGTTTGGCTGCTCGTCGCCCTTTTTGCACGCGAACGCTGCCATGTGCGCCGCTGCGCTTTTGATACATATTGCCGTGATGTCATACGAAATGTCAGCGAAGTGGTGAATTTTGCCATAGAGCGTTTGCCGCAGGCTATTGTTATCGTCAATTCGGACGGTCGCATTGCTTGGACTAACGGCGTGGCAAAAGAGTACTTAAAAGAGCCGCCGCAAGTCGGGCTTTGTATTAAAGATTTTTTGCCGGGTATTATTTTAGAGCCGATCTGGGGCGATGCCGGCGAGTATGTTTTTTCGCATGAAACACGCTATTACAAGGTACGCTATCGCCCTATCGTGACATCTGATGATATTAAAGGGCTGATGGCTCTTTATATTGAGGATTGGACGGCTTATGAGGAGTTAAATCTTTTCTTTAATAATAGCCGTGCCGTGCTTTCTTATATACAGATCGACAATTTCGACGAGGTAATGCAGGGACTGTCTGAAGCAGAGCGCACAGCGCTGCTTTTTGAGGCAAATCGCCGCTTAGATGAGTGGCTAAAGGATCTAGGCGGCTTCATGCGCCGCGTAAGTGACGATCTGTATGTTGGCGTACTTGAAAGAAAAGCCCTTGATCGTGCAATCAAAGAGCATTTTGATATATTAGATCGCGTGCGCAGCCTGCAAAGTACGAAGCGTTTGCCGTTGACGCTTTCCATGGGGCTTGCGGTCGCACAAGAGCAGTCGATGCAAGAACTCGGTAGAGAAGCACAGGCAGGTCTTGACCTTGCGCTAGGGCGCGGCGGCGATCAGGTAGTCGTGCGCTTAGACGGCAAAAATCATTTCTTCGGCGGCAAGGCGAAAGCGGTCGAAAAGCATACGCGTGTCAAAGCTCGTGTCGTCGCTCATGCCGTGCGTGAGATCATTGAAAATGCTGACGAAGTCATTATCATGGGGCATCATAACGAGGATTTTGATTGCTTCGGTGCGGCTATCGGCATGGCGAAGATGGCGCGAGATCTTAAAAAGCCTGTGCATATCGTCTTGAGCGAGATGAATGACGGTATTGATAAACTAATAGGGCTTTTGGCGGATGTTCCTGAATATGAGGGGCTTCTTATTTCTGCCGAAGAAGCAGCAGGCATTGACTTTGTAAACCCCGTCTTATTCGTCGTCGACACACATATACCGCATCTTGTTGCCGCGCCGCAGCTTTTAGAGCGTATCGCACAAGTCATCGTCATCGATCACCATCGTCGATCGGGGGAAAGTTTTATAAAGTCGCCGCTTTTAGTTTACATCGAGCCGTCATCGAGTTCGACAAGTGAGCTTGTCACGGAGCTTTTGATGTATTTTAGCGACGATCTCGCGCTTTCGCGTTTTGATGCGACATCACTTTATTCTGGCATTGTCGTCGATACGAAAAATTTTGCCGTTCAGACCGGTATTCGCACCTTCGAGGCGGCAGCATATTTAAGGCGCGGCGGTGCCGATCCGGTCGTCGTGCGCCATCTTTTTAGAGCCGATTTTGAAACAGAGCGCGCACTTTCTAAGGCAAAGGCGGGAGCGCGTCTTTATCAAGGAGGGCTTATCACAGCGCAGATCCCAACTGTCATACAAAATATACAGGCAATCGCCGGTCAAGTCGCCGATTCGCTTCTTCGTATCGAGGACGTGCGTATGAGTTTGGTGTTTTTCCAACTAGATGCCGAAACGGTCGGCATCAGCGCACGCTCGACAGGCGATCTTAATATGCAGGTAATCATGGAGAGCTTTGGCGGCGGTGGGCATCAAAATGTCGCAGGCGCACAGGTAAAGGGCGAATCGCTAGAGGCGATTGAAGAGCGTGCCATCGCCATCAGCCAGCAACATATAGAGGAGAATGATAAAGATGAAAGTGATATTGCAGCAAGACATAAAGAAAGTCGGAAGTAAGGGCGATATTATTGATGTATCAGAAGGCTACGGCAGGAATTTTCTGCTTCCTAAAAAGCTCGCCGTCGAAGCGACAGCAGTAAATCTTGAAACGGCAAAGCAAAAGGCGGCTTCTGCGGCGCGAAAAAAGCAGCAGGCGGCAGATGAAGCGCGGCTTTTAGCAGCGCAGCTTGAAAAAGTCAGCGTCAAAGTCGCTGTTAGAATCGGTGAGGGCGGTAAATTGTTCGGCTCTATTGCCGGTAAAGATGTCGCCGATGCACTGAAAAAAGAGCATGGCATCGACATTGACCGGCGTAAGATCACGCTAAAAAGTGAGGTCACGGGTGAAGGCACCTACGAGGCTTTGATAAAGGTGCATCCTGAGATTCAAAGTACGATTCGCGTGCTTGTCGTGGCTAAGTAAGCTAGAAAGAGGTATCATGCTAAAATTTTTCAAGCGTCTTTTTTCTTCTGCGCCTAAGCCGACGGAAGCTGCACCGCAAGATAAAGCCGTAGAGCGTCTTGATCGCGAAATAGACGCACTTTATGCGATTTTAGCTGAAGAATCAGGATCTGATCGACTGGTTATTAAGGCCGGCAAGATGGACGCCATGCGCCTTATGCGATCTGCCGTTCGCGCCGAGCGCGTTTTAGCTCTTGAGCGCATCGTCTATGAAAACCCAACGATAGAGCGTGTGCCGACGGATGAAGAGATCCCTGCCGTTCTGGCGGAAATTTCCGAGCGCATCGCTGATATTATGGCACGGCGCAGCATGGAGGACAAGATAGAGCAGAAGATTCAAGAAAAGCTCGAAGAAAATCATCAAGACTATGTGCAAGACATCCGTATGCAGGTTTTAAAGGACGAAAAAAGCGTCAACGAATCGCCCCAGGCAGCAAAAAAGCGCGAGGAGCTAGAAGCACTGGAAAAGATTCACCTGACACAATCGGTCATGGAACTGCTGCGCCCTAAGACACTTAGAGAAGTCGTAGGTCAAGAGCGCGCCGTCAAGGCTCTGGCATCAAAACTCGCCTCGCCTTATCCGCAGCACCTCTTGCTTTATGGTCCGCCCGGTGTCGGCAAAACGACGGCGGCACGCATCATTTTAGAAACCGTCAAGAAAAATGCACATTCGCCTTTTTCTAAAAACGCTCCTTTTGTCGAAACGGACGGCACGACGCTTAGATGGGATGCACGCGACATGACAAACCCTCTCTTAGGCTCGGTACATGACCCCATCTATCAAGGTGCGCGCCGCGATCTGGCAGACGGCGGCATCCCCGAGCCTAAGCCCGGCATGGTGACAGAAGCACATGGCGGCATCTTGTTCATCGACGAGATTGGCGAGATGGACGAAATGTTACAAAACAAGCTCTTAAAAGTGCTTGAAGATAAACGCGCCTACTTTGAATCAGCTTATTACGATCATACAGATGACAAGGTGCCGCCTTATATAAAAAAGCTCTTTGAAGAAGGCGCACCTGCTGATTTTGTACTCATCGGTGCAACGACGCGCGATGCCGCCCATATCAATCCTGCCCTTCGCTCACGCTGTGCAGAGATCTATTTTGAGCCTTTGACGCCAAAACACATCGAAGAGATTGTAGAAAATGCAGCCAAAAAACTTAAAGTAGAAGTTGAATACGAAGTCGTCCGTCTTATCAGCGAGTATACGACCGAAGGGCGCAAGGCGATAAACATTCTTGCCGATGCCTATAGCCTTGCACTTTCGCGCACAAAAGACGGTGAGAGCGTAAAGATCGACAAAAAAGACATCTATGAGGTCGCCCAAGTCAGCAGACTTTATCAGTTCGTGACGAAAAAGGCATCTAAAAAGCCGGAAGTAGGTCACGTTTTCGGGCTTGGCGTTGCCGGCTTTTTAGGCTCTGTCATTGAGATTGAAGCTGTTGTTTTTCCTGCAGCCGAAAAAGGCAAAGGGCAGGTGCGCTTTAACGAAACAGCCGGCAGCATGGCAAAAGATTCTGTATTTAATGCGGCATCTTTGCTGCGACGCTTGACAGAAAAAAGCATCCACGACTATGATGTACATATAAACGTCATCGGCGGCGGCAACATTGATGGCCCTAGCGCAGGTGTAGCGATCTTAGCGGCGCTAGTCAGTGCTGTGACTAAAAAGCCGCTGCGTCAAGATGTGGCGGTGACCGGCGAGATTTCCCTTGCAGGGCGCGTACGCCCCGTCGGCGGCGTCTTTGAAAAGGCATACGGCGCAAAGCAAGCCGGCATCAGCAGCCTTGTCATTCCCAAGGAAAACGATAAAGATATTCCCAAAGGACACCTAGGGCTTGACATTCATGCAGTAGAAACGGTAGAAGATGCCTTTTCGGTGCTTTTTGCTCTAGAATCCGGCATGGAGCCGCTGCACTTTTTTCTTAAGGAAACACTGATAAAATAAAGTTGCCTAGATTTGTAAAGATACATAAAGAGCAGGGGCTAAATTTGAAATTATCAGTTGCTCTTTAAAAATAGCCTTGTGATAGAAAAAGAAAAAGCGTCCGCTAGCAAAAAATCCCCTAAGACATTCGACGAGAGCAAAAAGGAGGTCATCTTACATGGAGCGTATGCCGCCGGCGAGCGTCGAAGCCGAGCAAGCTGTACTTGCAGCCATGCTCTTAAAAGAAGGAGCTTTGGCTATAGCCACCGAAGAATTGACGGCAGACGACTTTTATAGAGAAACACATCGCTTGATTTTTGAGGCCATGCTGGAAATAAAAGAGCGTACAGAGCCGGTAGATCTTGTGACCTTGACCGAGCAGCTGAAAAAAAGAGATAAGCTCGCTAAGATCGGCGGTATTCCGGCACTGACGCTCATCGTAAACTCTGTACCAACAGCGGCAAACATCAAGTATCATGCACATATCGTGCGCGAAAAGGCACAGCTTCGTGCGCTCATCAATGCAGCGACAGAGATAGCTAGCGCAGCCTATGAAGAAGCCGATGATGTAGAAAACATCGTAGACAGCGCTGAAAAACTAATCCTTGCAGTCGCTTCTGGAAAGCGCAGCCGTGACTTTACTCCGCTACAAGAAATTCTCTTAGCGACACTTGAACAGATCGATGAGCGTTACAACAACAAAGGCGGTCTTACCGGGCTTCCTACAGGCTTTAGCGAACTAGATCACCTAACGGCAGGGCTTCAAAAGTCTGATCTTATCTTAGTCGCCGCCCGTCCTTCTATGGGAAAGACCGCCTTTACCTTAAACATCGCCGCACATATAGCCTTGCGAAAAAAAGAGCCGGTCGCCTTTTTTTCTTTGGAAATGAGCAAAGAACAGCTCGTACAGCGTCTTCTCTGCTCGGAAGGCTGCATTGATTCGCAGCGGCTGCGTGTCGGCGACATCGAAGAAAAGGGGTGGGGCGATCTCATCGACGCAGCTAACCGTTTATCTGCCGCGCCGCTTTATATAGACGATACGCCTAGTATCAGCATCATGGAGCTGCGCTCAAAAGCGCGTCGCCTGCAAAAACAAGAAGGTCTTTCGCTCGTCGTCATTGACTATTTGCAGCTTATGCAAGGACGCGCAGGAAAAAGCGGCGACAATCGCCAACAAGAGATCTCAGAAATATCGCGCTCCTTAAAAGCACTCGCTCGCGAACTTTCCGTGCCGATAGTCGCACTTTCGCAGCTATCAAGAAGCGTCGAGTCGCGCCAAATAAAGCGACCGATGCTCTCTGATCTAAGAGAATCCGGCTCTTTAGAGCAAGACGCTGACATTGTTATATTTCTTTATCGAGAAGACTACTACGATCCAGATACAGAAAATCCCAATATCACGGAGGTTATCATCGCCAAGCACAGAAACGGCCCTGTAGATACAGTAAAACTGATGTTCCTCAAAGAGTTTACGAAATTCGGCAATCTATCGCATATGCAATAAGAGAAAGAGGAAACGATGAAATACGACAAGAAGGAACTTGACGCACGGTTGCGCGCCGGCAGGGAGCCACATCGTTGGCGCAATCGCTTTCATCTTGAGATGCCGGTTGGCTTTACAGGCGGTGTCAAAGGGGTGACATTTTTTCAAGGCAGATACCATCTGCTCTGTCAGTGGAGCTTGCAGCTAGAAACAGGAAAGCACCTGGGTTGGGTGCGCTTTACGACACGCGACTTTCTAAGCTGGAGCAAACCTAAGCTCGTGCTTTGGCCGACAGATAGTGCCGATAAATACGGCTGCGCCAGCGGCTCGGTATTCGTCAAAGATGATAAGGTGCGCCTTCTTTACACAGGTATGAGCAAAAAAGCTAATGCTAGAAAGAGCTGCCAGATTTTAGCGACGCTTCTAGCTGACGGCACGGTGCTAAAAGATAAGGTTCTCATCGAAAAGCCGCCTGCAGGCTATACCGATGTTTTTAAAGACCCCTATTTTTTTCGTCGTTACGATCGCGATTACATTTTGATGAGCGCACAAGAAGGGCCTATAAACGATGCGCGTGCTTGCGCGCTCATCTACCGCGAAGAAAAAGACGGCTTTTTTCTGCTCGGCGAGTTAAAAACACAGCTGGGCTTCTTCGGTAGAACATGGGAGTGTCCCTCGCTGTTGCAGCTAGACGGTTACGACGTACTGCTCTTTTCGCCGTGCGATGTTTATAATCGCGGCGCTTTTGAGCGAAATATTCGCTCAGGGTACGTTGTCGGACATTTTTCGATTGCCTCACAAGAGCTGTTACATGGCGCTTTTCGAGATTTTGATCGAGGATTTGACTTTTTTGCACCGCAGACCTGTACCCACGAAGGGCGTACGCTGCTTTTCGCTCGTCTTGGTATAGCGCATCGAGAAAAAGACTATCCGACACGCGCTGAAGGTTTTCTTTATACACTGGCGCTGCCGCGCACGCTAAGACTTCGCCAAGGTAGACTCTACGAAGAACCGATAGACGAGCTAAAGGCGCTTCGCATCGAAGAAAGCAGAGCAGAATTAGAAGAAAGCGAGGTTCATACATGGCAAACACCGCTTGCAGAAGGCGCAGAAGTCCTTTTATATATAATATTCGGCAGAGCGCAGTGCTTAAATTTTGAAATTCGCTACAATTTTGAAAAAGTCAGTATCCGCTATGATCGCCAAGGCGCTGTCTTAGAAATCAGCCGCGAGGCAATGAAGCTTGGTGCAAGAGGTACACGCCGCTTTACACTCTATACAGAAGGAACGCTCATGCTCCACTTTTTCATTGATAAAACGGCAATAGAAATTTTCTTCCAACACGGCGAGGAAGCAGCCTCCTTCCTCGTGTTCCCCACGCAAGATACCTGTCCTAGTCTGGCACTTTTTGCCGATGCACCGATTAAAAAAATAATGGGGACAAGGTGGGCGCTTGATGCGCTGCACTAGGGAAATGAGTAAGCAACAAAGTGAGAAGGCACGGGAATAGGAGGACGTATATGGAATACAACAAGCAAGAACTTGACAGTCGTTTGCAATATGAAATACACCGTGCAGGACACCACTGGCGCAATCGCTTTCATTTAGAGCTGCCTTTTGGCTTTACCGGCAGCGTGAAGGGGCTTGTTTTCTACAAAGGAGAATTTCATTTATTTTGCCAGTGGAACCCTTTTTCAACCGAAGACAAAGATAAAAGCTGGGTCGAATTTAAGACGCGCGATTTTGTCTATTGGAGCGATCCAAGGCTCGTATTGTGGCCAAGAGATGACGATGAGCGCGATGGCTGCGGCTCCGGCTCTGCCTTTATCAACGGCGGCAAACTGCGCGTTTTTTATACGGGCAGGCGTGAAGAAGGCGAAAAGCGTGCTAACAGACAGATCCTCGGCACAATGACAAAAGACGGCTTTATAAAAAAAGATATGGTGCTTCTTAAAGAAGCGCCATCAGGCTATACGGATCGCTTTCAAGGACCGTATTTCTTCGTACGAAACAGCCATGCCTACGCATTTTTGGGCGCACAGGCAAAAGATACGAGAGGAGAAGGGCGAGGATGCCTTTTGCTTTATCGCGAAGAAAAAGGATTTTTGCAATTTGTCGGAGAGTTAAAAACGCAGCTTACCAATTTCGGTAACGTATGGGAATGCCCGTCGCTGCTTTCTTTCGGCAGGCAAGACGTACTGTTTTTTTCGCCGCGCGGATTTAGCGACAGTGAAGATGACAGCCAAAGCCAATTTCGATCAGGCTATATTACAGGGCAGCTGTCGCTTGCCGGCTGCCGGATGCACCACGGCGAATTTCACAAACTAGATCAAGGCTTTGACTTTTTTGCGCCGCACGTCGCCATGCACGAAGGGCGAAAGATCCTCATTGGCTGGATGAATATACCGCACCATGACGAAGACTATCCAACCGGCGAACACGGCTGGATGCACACATTGACCATGCCGCGCGTCTTGACGCTAAGACATGGCAAGCTATGCGCTAAGCCGGCGCCGGAGCTTAAAGAACTGCGTATAGAACAAAGCTCAAGAGAGCTTTTTGGTCGCGCTGTACCTTTTATTAAGACTAAGCTTGCCCTATACGGCTCAGAGATCCTCTTAAATATCGTCTTGGGGGCGGCGCAGCGTCTAAAAATCGAGCTTCGCTTTGGCAGGGAAAAGGTAAAAATAAGCTACAACCGCGAATCCGATCTTGTCGAAATAAGCCGCAAGGGAATGAAACTTGGCGCAGGCGGCGTGCGTACCTTTAAAGTCTACACCTACCACTCGTTTACCGTGAACATTTTCATTGACCGCAGCGCCATCGAAGTATTTTTCCAAAACGGCGAAGAAGTTGCATCTTTTCTTGTGTTTCCGGAAGAAGAAGTAGAGCCGGTATTCTTCCTGGAAGCAGATGCGCCCATGGAAAAAGTCATGGGTACGATCTGGGATCTCGGTCGTATACGCTACGGCGAACTAAAGCCGCAGAGGAGAAAATATCTTTTTTGATGCATAAGAAATAAAAAGCACGGCTTTCATGAAGTCAAATCATAAAAGCTGTGCTTTTTTGCTGTCAATCTTCTTTTTCCGGTGGGATCGTGAGATTTTCCCTAAGCGCGTTAATTTCTTCGGCCAGAAATAGCCCGGAAGGAGATTCGCGGATCATGGTATCTTCTAAAATGCGGCTTAACTCTAGCGGATCGCCGGTTAAAAGCCTTGCAGGATTAGCGTCGTTTTTCGTGCGCCGAATCGCTTGCTGCTGCGCCTTAGCATAGGTAAGTGTCTTTTGTCGCACGACCGCGACCAGATCATAGTTAATGCCGCTAAGAGAAAGCGGTGGGACATGGGCATCTATCGCATCGTGTGTGCGCTTGGCATCTTCAGAAAGCTTTGCAAGACGAAGATAAGTCGTTTGGATGTCGATAGAGCCGTCTTTGAAGCTATCTAAGATATTGTGGTACTGCTGCCAGTTATAATCAAGCTGCGTGATATTTTTCTTGTGTTCGTCGTACCATGCGGTGAAAATTTCCAGCTGCCGGTGAATTTCAGCGCGTTCTTTTGCTGTCATATGTGGCGCCGGCGGCGGCGGAAAGCTCCAAAAAGCTGCCGCACCTGCAAAAAGCAGCGTAAGCGAAAAAAGCACCCAGACTTTGCGGCTTGGCAGCCAACGATAAAGAAGTAAAAGAGCGAAAAAAACGAGCAGGAGCAGAAAATATTTATAAGACGGCATAAAGATCGCTCCTTTTGTATAATTTTCATCCATTATAGCATAAGGAAGTCCTTGCGTGAAGCGATGAAAGCCGTTATACTGAAAGGCAGTGCAGAAAAAATGAGAAGTATTCGCACAAGAAGGGTGATAGTACATTGTTAAGCATAGCTGTAGTTTTAACAGGTGATTTGCAAGAAGCACAGATGGTCAAGAGGTATCTAAGCGAGAATTACAAAGCTAAAGCATATGAACGCATTTTAGTATATTGCGGCAAAGATGAAGCAGCGCTGCAATATTTAGACGAAGATGCTGATTTTTTGCTGCTTGACGGTAGAAATGCCGGCGTAGCAGCCTCGTGCAATGCGGCGCTTTTTCATGCACAAGGCGATGCTATATTGTTTTTATCAGCGCCTTATATCGTCTTAGAGCCGGCTCTTCATGCCATGCAGCGAGCCCTTGAAGCAAATCCTAAAGCACTGGTTTTGCCAACGCTGCAAGATGCCCTAGGCGTAGATAGGACGCAAAACCTTCCTGCGACGCTAAAAGCAGACTATCAAGATCTACAGGGATTTTTAAACTTTACAACAGAGCTTTCGCATGAGCGCGGCACCTCGTTTATCCTAAGCTCTTTGGATTTTTGCTTTTTGGCGCGGCGCGACGCATTGCTTTTTGTAGGCGGCTTTTTAGAAAAAATACACACACCGCTATTTCTTATGCTTGATCTTTGTCTGCGCTTTTGGAAGGCAGAGCATACTTGCATATTGGCGCACGGGGCTTTTGTGCATCTAAACGAAATCGCAATCGCTTATGATAAAGACGATAAAGCGATGTTTGCCCGTGAGCATGGCATGAAATATCCATACTCTTTTATGCCGCGGCTAGATATGCTGCAATATGTCGATCTTAAAAAGCCTTCGCTAAAAGTGTTAGAAGTCGGCTGCGCCTGTGGGGCGACGCTTCTTGATATTTATAACCAAAACCCTCAGGCAAAGCTTTATGGTATAGAATTTAACGAGCAAGCGGCGGCGTTAGCAAGACATTTTGCCACAATCGAAGCACTTGATGTAGAAAAACTTCAAAAACCGGAGTGGCGGGAAATGTTTGACTACATCATCTTAGGCGATGTCATCGAGCATCTAAAAGAGCCGTGGCAGGCGATGAAAAATCTCGCTTCATTAGTAAAGCCGGGCGGCTATGTCATCGTCAGTGTGCCAAACGTCATGCATATTTCAGTATTTTCCATGATGCTTGCAGGTCGTTGGCAATATGAAGATCAAGGCATCTTAGATCACACGCACCTGCGCTTTTTTACCAAAAAAGAGATTCTTTTACTCTTACAAGAAGCAGGCTTTGAGATGGAGAGTATGCTGAAAATGATGATGCCTACAACACCGCAAGATGAAGAACTTATTAAAAAGCTCAAAGAGCTTTTGCCGGCGCAAAGCGATCCGGATGAGCTTGATGCTTATCAATGGGTTGTTTTAGCACAAAAACGAGGTTAAGGGGGATTTTATGGAAAAAAGAAGTGTTTGGCAAATTTGTCGCACGATCATTCGTGGCTATTGGTTTTCAGAAGAAAAGTGGAAGGCGCGAGCTCTGCTTGCCGTCGTCATTACCTTAAACTTTATTACTGTCGGGGTGCTGGTCTTAATAAACGATTGGCGAAACGAGTTTTACAATGCCTTGCAGGCGTATGATTATGATCTTTTTTTACCGCTCGTCGGTAAATTCGGTCTGCTTGCTTTTTTGTATATTTCCGTTGCGGTCTACGCCATATATTTGCGACAGATGCTTGAAATAAAGTGGCGCTCGTGGCTTACGGATCGCTATATCGCGCGTTGGATGGGCAAGCGCTCATACTACAAGATGGAAACGCTTGCTAAAGATACAGATAACCCCGATCAGCGTATCTCAGAAGACATCGGTCAATTCGTACAGCTAACGCTTTCTCTTTCCATCGGCTTTTTAAAGCAGGTAACGACGTTAATAGCCTTTGCCGTCGTGCTATGGAATCTTTCAGGTGTCTTGACCGTTCCTGTCGGCAGCTTTGAATTTCATATCTATGGCTATATGCTGTGGTTTTCTCTTATTTATTCCATCTTAGGATCAGTCGGCGTGCATTATGTCGGCAAGCGGCTCATAAAGCTAAATTTTGAGCAGCAGCGCTTTGAGGCAGACTTTCGCTTTAGTATGATGCGCGTGCGTGAAAACAGTGAAAACATCGCTTTTTACGGCGGCGAAGCGCAGGAAGTGCGCGGCTTTAAGGAGCGTTTTTTGCACGTTATCCGTAATTTCCGCGATCTTATGAAAAAGACGAAGTTCCTAAACTTTTACATTTACGGCTATTCACAATTTGCCATGATAGTGCCTATCGTCATGGCGGCGCCGCGCTATTTTAGCAACGAGATGGCTTTAGGCGGTCTTATGCAGACGACATCAGCTTTTGCCAGAGTGCAAGGCGCACTTTCTTACTTCATAGACGTTTACGGCTCGATAGCCAAATATACTGCCGTCGTGCGCCGCCTTAGCGGCTTTACCGTACATATGGATGAAGTCGATAAAGATGAGAACATCATTCAACTGGAAACAGCATCAGACGGTTTTTCCGTGCAGGATCTTTTTATATCTTTACCGGACGGCAGAGAGCTTTTGAAAAACTGCTCGTTTTCTTTATCAGCCGGTGAATCCTTACTGGTAACAGGCGCATCAGGCGCAGGTAAATCGACATTTTTACGCGCCCTAGCTGGACTTTGGCCGTTTACACACGGCAAAGAGATGTTTGCTGAAAATGAAAAGCGGCTCTTTCTCTCACAGCGGCCCTATCTGCCGCTTGGCAGCCTGCGTGCAGCCGTCTGCTACCCACTGACAGAAGAGGTGTCGCAAGCTGAAACAGAGCGCGTGCTTAAACTTTGCGGCATGAAAGACTTTATCGCACGCCTTGACGAAGAAGCAGATTGGAGCCATATCTTATCGCTAGGCGAGCAGCAGCGCATCGCCTTTGCACGCATCTTGCTAGTGCGTCCGGCGTGGGCGTTTTTAGATGAGGCTACCAGCGCACTAGATGAAGCGCGTGAAAAAGATCTGTACGAAATCTTAGCGCGTGAGCTGCCTGATATGGGTATCGTGAGCGTGGGGCATCGTTCGACGCTTCGCGTGCAGCACGAAAGAGAGCTGCATCTAGACGGTAAAGGCGGCTTTTTACTGCACACACTTGAAAAAGAACCATCTGCATAACATCAACGTACGAGATGTAAAACCAAAAAGAAAGGGGGGATTTTATTGCCAAATAGCCCGATAGATCGCAGAAGTTTTCTTAAAAATGCCGCACTTTTTGCCGCGGGTGCTTACATGGCACCTTTACTTACCGCCTCTAACACAGTAAGCGCGGCTATTGGCAGCAATATTCATATCGTCGAAACGAATCTAAAATTTCTCGCATTAGAAAATCGCAGCTTTACAGATCGCATTATCTTGCATCATGTAGGCGACATAGATAGCGATGTATCAGCAGCGACGATCCACCGCTGGCATTTACAAAACGGTTGGGCAGGTATCGGCTATCACTTCGTCATTCGTAAAAGCGGCAAGATAGAGCGCGGCAGACCGCTTGGCGCCGTCGGCGCACACTGCTGGCATTATAATGAAACCTCTTTAGGCATAAACCTCGTCGGTAACTTTGAAAAAAAAGAGCCGACGCGCCATCAGCTCGACGCTGTTGTGCGTCTAATAGCAGATCTTTCAAGGTATTACAAACTAAAGCCGGACGCAGGTACAGTATTTGGTCATCGCGATTTTAACTCGACGCTTTGCCCCGGCAGACACCTTTATGAAAAAATTGCGGGGCTTTGCGCGAGTGCAAGGAGGTCTTTATGAGCGAATTGTATCATTACAGACGTATTCCTAAGCCACCTAAAGAAACGAAAAATAAAAAGACGAACGAACAAAATACAAAGCGCAACTTCATTTTATCTGTATTAGGGCTTTTTTATGCGATTTACAAAGACGATGTACCGCTTCTTATCGCTGCCATCGCCATATTATTATTCTTTTTGCAGCCGCTTGCCGAAAAAAAAATTGGACGCTTCGGCAAAACGGTTGCAGGCTTTTTACGCGGTATTGGTTTAGCGGCGTTCTTAGGCGCACTTGCTATGCTGTTTTTTTGAAAATCTCATCTCCTCGTGGACAAGAGTTTGAAAACATAAGAAAAAAACATTTTCTATTTGCGCTGTGGCAGGAAATCCGCGTGTTTTGTGGAATATAGAATATTATATAAATGTGAGAATTTGCTAAAACAAGAAATGCAGAAGAAAGACACTTCAAAAGCTGTTGGTTTCCCATCGGAGGGAAGCCGCAGTTTTCTAAAACCTGCGGCTTTTAAGGTGTCTATCTGCTTTTCATAAATAATGAGCGGCTGTCAAAAGTGCAGTTTTTGACAAAACCATGTCCGGGAGGGATTTACATGAGAAAAACAGAATATTTGGCAATGATTTTAGCTGGCGGTCAGGGAAGCCGCCTGGGCGCTTTGACGAAAAAGATTGCCAAACCGGCCGTGCCGTTTGGCGGCAAATACCGCATCATTGACTTTCCCCTGAGTAATTGCGCTAACTCCGGTATCGGCAAAGTTGGTGTCTTAACGCAGTATCGACCGCTAGAGCTTCACAATTATTTAGGTACGGGCAGTGCTTGGGATCTCGACAAAAAAGACGGCGGCGTATTCATCCTGCCGCCATACGCACGCGAAAAAGGTGCAGATTGGTACCAAGGCACGGCAGATGCCATCTATCAAAATCTAAACTTCATCGACATAGTTGACCCGGAATATGTCTTGATCCTCTCAGGCGATCATATCTACACGATGGATTATTCGTGGATGTTGGAAGCACATAAAGGACACAAGGCGGAAGCGACGATCGGTGTCATTGAAGTGGCGTGGGAAGAAGCGTCGCGCTTTGGCATAATGAATGCCGACGCAGACGGGCGCATTATCGAATTTGAAGAAAAGCCGGCTGATCCGAAGTCAAATCTCGCTTCGATGGGCATTTATATCTTTAATCGCAAATTCTTAGAACAATATCTGACAGAAGATGCCAAAGACAGTATGTCAAGCCACGATTTTGGCAAGAACATCATCCCCAAAATGCTAAAAGACAAGGCGCGCCTTTTTACCTATGCCTTTGACGGCTATTGGAAAGATGTCGGTACAATAGAAAGCCTTTGGCAGGCTAATATGGATCTCTTGCAGGATAAACCGCCAGTCACGCTCGATGGCAACTGGCGCATCTACTCGTCGAATCCATCGCTGCCGCCCCACTACGTCGGGCGCGAAGCTAAAATTTGCCGTTCGATGATAAATGAAGGCTCCATGATCTTTGGCGAAGTTCAAAACTCCGTTGTTTTTCAAGGCGTGCGTATAGGAAAAGGGGCGCGTGTTACCAACTCGGTCATCATGCCCTTTGCTAAGATCGAAGACGGCGCGATCATAGATCATGCAATCTTAGCACAAGGCTCAACAATCGGCGCAGGTGCAAAAGTCGAAGGTGATGCAGGAGCTATCGCTGTTATACCTGAAAATGAAATTGTAACAGCAGAGGTGGGCAACAAGCAAGCCGGCTAAGAAAGTATTCGCCGCAGTCTTTTACGCTTCTAGAAGCCTTCTTAAGGAATCACTGATAAAATAGACCTGCAGATTGGCGTAGATTTTTAGTTCCCTTGAGGATTTGCCGACAAAAAGCGAGCAAAAAAGATGCCCTAAGATGGCGGTGCTGAATTTATCAGTGTTTCCTTAAATTAAAAAGTTTGCAGAACGGAGTGAAGCATTTTGAACACGGTCATGGGACTTATCAACCTGCATGAAGACAACGGCCGCATCAAAGAATTGACCGAAAAGCGTCCTGTCGCCTCCATGCCCTTTGCAGGGCGCTATCGCGTTATCGACTTCGTGCTTTCGAGCATGGTAAATTCCGGCATCAATCATGTCGGCATCGTCATGTCTGCACAGTCGCGTTCTGTTATGGATCATTTGCGCTCAGGAAAAGACTGGGATCTGGCGCGTCGTCATGAGGGGCTTTTTTATCTGCCGCTTGCACGCGGCGACAAAGATACACGCCCAGGTGATCTCAAGACCTTCTATCATAATATTGATTTCGTCGAATACAGCGCACAAAAGTATGTGCTGTTAGCTAGTGCAAGTTATATCTACAACATGGACTTTGCGCCCGTCCTGCGCTTTCACCAAAACACGAACGCCGACATCACGATGGTCTACAACGTCGCTAAAGAAGAAGAGCCTGACGAAGGAGTCGTTATTGAAACGGCAGATAACGGACTGGTTGAAGACATCGCCCTAAAGCCCGTTATATATCAAGGATCGAAAGTATCTAACGGCGCACTGCTTATGAAAAAGCGCGACTTTGTCGATATGGTGCGCTCGACATATGAACATGGCGGCACTGACCTCGTACTTGACGGCATCATACGCCGCGCCGACCGCTACACCATGTACGGCTGTATGCACGACGGCTATACGGCGTGCGTTTCTTCGACTGCCTCTTACTATAAGGCGAGCATGGAAACTTTAGAACCGGCAAATTGGGAAGAACTCTTTATGCAAAAGGGCTTTATTTTCACGAAAACCAAAGATGGCGTACCGGTGCAATATAAAGCGCCGTCTTATGTGCAAAACTCGCTTGTAGCTAACGGCTGCGTGGTCTACGGCGAAGTGGAAAACAGCATCTTGTTTCGCGGAGTGACCGTAGCACCGGGTGTTAAGATACGAAATTCCATCATCATGGAACAATGTGATTTAGAAGAAAATGCACTCGTTGAAAACGTGATCTGCGATAAAAACGTCGTTATTACAAAAGGCCGTTGGCTAAAAGGTGCGCCGAACTATCCGCTGATCGTCAGCAAAAATGCCGTTGTTTGATAAACACACATTGCCGGAGAACTGCTAAAGCAGGTGAACGCTGATAAAACGAAGAGGGGCGGCTAGATTTATCATTGGCTCCTAAGGCAAAAGCCGTGTGATTTTAAAAGTAAGTAAGGAGGGCTGATCTCATGGCGAACAAGAAAAATGAGCTAGGGCTGGCAAAAGAGGGACTAAAGCAAAGGTTTCTAGCTACAGCGCATATCTTGTGGGGCAGAGATTTTGAAGAATTAACAGCACATGAAGTTTATGCAACCATCGTTGCTGTTATCAAGCAGTATATCAGTGAAAGCTGGGTCAAGACGAATAAGACCTACATGAACCGCCGTGATAAGCAGATTTATTACTTTTCCGTCGAATTTTTGCTTGGGCGACTCTTGCGTTCAAATCTCGTCAACTTAGGAGAGATGGAGCTTTTTCAAGATGCATTAGAAGAAATTGGTGTCGATCTAAATGAGTATTTTCCCGAAGAGCCTGACGCAGGTCTTGGAAACGGCGGCTTAGGTCGTCTTGCTGCTTGCTTTATAGATTCGATGGCATCGCTAGGGCTTCCCGGACACGGCTGTAGTATTCGCTATCAATACGGTCTTTTTGAGCAGAAGATCATAAAGGGAAATCAAGTCGAAATCCCCGACAACTGGCTCGGCAACGGCTTTGAATGGGAATATCGCAAGCCTGATAAAGCTGTCAATGTCAAATTTAACGGCAATGCCTACATGAAAAAAGAAGAAGATGGCTCTCTTTCGCTAGTACATGAAGACTATATGACGGTCATGGCTGTCCCTTACGATGTGCCGATCGTCGGCTTTAGAAACCAGACGGTAAATACACTGCGCCTTTGGAATGCCGAAGTAAACCGCGATTTTTCCGACTACGGCATGATGACGCACGAACAAATTCAAGCAAAAAAAGAATACCGTAATTTCGTCGAAAGCATCACAGAATACCTCTACCCGGACGATAGCTCCTATGAAGGTCGCCGTCTGCGGCTTATACAAGAATACTTCTTTGTATCGGCGGGCGTGCAGAGCATTGTGCGCCATTACCTCCTGACGGGCATGGAGCTTACTGACTTTTCGCGAAAGATCGCCATCCATATAAACGACACGCATCCGGCGGTCGCGGTCGCTGAACTTATGCGTATCTTAGTCGATGAACAAGGTTTTGACTGGGATCCTGCTTGGGCGATCACACGCGAAACAATGGCGTACACGAACCACACGATCATGCCGGAAGCACTAGAAAAGTGGCCGGTCGATATGTTTCGCCCGCTTTTGCCGCGCATTTACATGATCATCGAAGAAATTAACCGCCGCCATTTAGAAGAAGTGCGCCGCCGCTTCCCTAATGGTGAACAGTTTGTAAGAGAAGTTTCCATCATTGAAGATGGGCAAGTACATATGGCGCGTCTGGCAATCGTTGGCAGCCACAGTGTCAACGGTGTTGCAGCGATACACACGGACATCTTAAAAAGCGATACGTTAAAATTTTTTCATAAATACTACCCGAAAAAATTCAACAACAAGACAAACGGCATCACGCATCGGCGTTGGCTCATCGGCGCAAATCCGGAGCTTGCTGCGCTCATTGATGATACCATTGGCGATGAGTGGCAAAAAAATCCTGACAAGCTCTCTCGTCTAAATAACTATGTATCAGACAGAGCTTTTTTAACGAAGCTTTCCAAAATCAAGCAGCTTCGTAAAAGTGAACTATCAAACTTCATTCATGCACACGGCGGTATATTAGTCGATCCCAACATGATCTTTGATATTCAGGTAAAGCGCATCCACTCGTATAAAAGACAGATCATGAATATACTGCACATCATGTATATCTATCACGAGCTAAAGACCAACAAGCAGTTTCGCATACCGCCGACAGCGCGCTTTTTCGGCGGCAAGGCAGCGCCTGGCTATTACATTGCCAAAGAAACGATTCGCCTCATTAACACCGTCGCCGACAAGATAAATAATGATAAAGCTGTAAACGATATGTTAAAAGTCGTCTTTATCGAAAATTTCGGCGTTTCCATCGGTGAGATAGTCTATCCGGCAGCAGACATCTCCGAACAGATCTCGACGGCATCAAAAGAAGCCTCAGGCACAGGCAATATGAAATTTATGATGAACGGTGCTTTGACACTCGGCACGCTAGACGGCGCAAACGTCGAAATAAGTCAGGCGGTCGGGCTAGAGCATTGTGAAATCTTTGGTCTTTGCGCCGAAGAAGTTTTGAATTATTACGCGACAGGCAGCTATAAGGCATGGGACGAATTTAACACAAACCCTGCCGTGCGTCTGGTCGTGACGCAGTTGGTAGACGGCACTTACGGCGATTTTCATTCGCTGCGTGACTATTTGATTCAAGGAAATGATGAATTTTTCGTCTTAAAAGACTTTACTGCATATGATAAGGCACACAAGAACATGGAGCGAAAATATGAAAACCAAGCGGCATGGCTAAAATCGTCGGCTATAAACATCGCAAACGCAGGTGTGTTCTCCTCTGATCGCACTATAAAAGAGTACGCAGAAGATATATGGCACGTAGAACCTGTCATAATTAAGTAAAGAGCCATATACGCTAACATGAAACCGATTCGCGCAAGGATGTGTGAACAAACTTTCAGGCTATATGGTCAGCCGCTTTTAAAGCGACAAGATTTATTTTTGGTGTCTGCGGCACAGGGAGGGCGTTCCCGTAGGCGATGGCAGCGTTTTTGCGCTGGGAGGAATTTTCGTGAACGTATCAGCTTTGAGCGAATTTGATTTATTCTTATATCACCAGGGAACTAATTACCACGCTTATAAGATGTTAGGCGCTCACTTTATAGAAGAAGGCGGCAAAAAAGGCGTGCGCTTTTGCGTCTGGGCACCTAAGGCAAAAGCTGTGAGCGTCGTTGGCGACTTTAATGCGTGGGATACGCGCACGCACACGATGAAAAAGATCGGCGACGGTGAAATCTGGGTGACGTTCATCGAAGGGCTAAAAGAAGGCGATGTTTATAAATATGCGATCAAGCCGCCGTGGGAAGGGCCGCATATACTAAAGGCGGATCCTTATGGCTTTTATGCAGAAAAACCGCCTAATACGGCATCTCGTCTTTACGACTTAAACAAATATGAGTGGCACGATGCCCCTTGGCAAGAGCGCAAGAAAAAGAAAGCGTCGTATGCTTGCCCCATGCTGACTTATGAAGTGCATCTTGGCTCGTGGCGGCGCACGCTGGAAGGAAAATATCTTTCGTATCGAGAGCTAGCCGATCAACTCATAAGCTACGCTAAGAGGATGCACTACACGCATATTGAGCTCATGCCGCTGTTTGAACATCCCTTTGATGGCTCGTGGGGCTATCAGGCAACGGGCTACTACGCAGTGACGAGCCGCTACGGTGAGCCGGACGATTTTCGCTACTTGGTCGATACGGCGCACCAAAACGGCATCGCCATCATCATGGATTGGGTTCCCGGACACTTTTGTAAAGATGAGCAAGGGCTTAGGCACTTCGACGGGGGAACCCTCTACGAATCAGACAATGAGCAGCTTGCCGAAAACTCAGAGTGGGGTACGACGAATTTTGACTACGGCAGAACAGAAGTGCAAAGCTTTCTTATCTCCAATGCCGTATTCTGGTTTGAAGAGTATCATATAGACGGTCTTCGCATTGATGCCGTCGCTAATATGCTCTATCTAAACTACGGCAGAAAAGACGGCGAGTGGCAGCCGAACAAGTACGGCGATACGGGCAATTTAGAAGCGATGGACTTTATCAAGAAGCTAAACGAAGCTATATTTAAATTCTGCCCCGATGCCTTGATGATCGCCGAAGAATCGACCTCTTGGCCTTTGATATCTAAGCCTGTTTACATGGGCGGCATGGGCTTTAACTACAAGTGGAATATGGGTTGGATGAATGATATGCTTTCTTATATGAGCCTTGATCCCATCTATCGTAAGTGGAACCAAGACAAAGTGACATTCTCCTTCATGTATGCTTTTAGTGAAAACTTTGTGTTGCCTTTGTCACACGATGAAGTAGTGCATGGCAAATGTTCGCTCATCGGCAAGATGCCGGGTGACTACTGGCAAAAATTTGCAGGGCTTCGTTGCTTCTTTGGCTATTGGATGGCGCATCCGGGTAAAAAGCTTCTCTTTATGGGCGGCGAATTTGCTCAATTCATTGAGTGGAACTTTAACGACAGTCTTGATTGGCATCTCGTCGAAGAATACCAGATGCATAAAAAAATGCTTGAATACTCGTGCGCTTTGAATAAATTTTACATAAAAAACCGTCCGTTTTGGGAAGTTGACTTTGATTGGAACGGCTTTTCGTGGATTGACTGCAACGACAGCGAAAATTCCATTATCACCTTCATCCGAAAAGCAGATAACTCCGACGATTTTTTGATCGTCCTTTGTAATTTCACGCCGCAAGTACGTCAAAACTATCGCATCGGCGTACCTCACAAGGGGTGCTACATTGAGGTATTTAACAGCGACAACAAAGATTTCGGCGGCTCCGGCGTAGAAAATGCAGGCGATCTTCATAGTGAAGATTATAGCTGGCACGGCGTTGAACAATCCCTTGTTCTTACTGTGCCGCCGTTAGCAACTATATATTTGCGTCTTAAAAACACAATGCCTTTTGTTCGCTGCCTAACGGCTTTTGACGAAGAAGATGTATTATTTATCGAAGGGGCAACAAAAAAGGCTAAAGACGTCGCAAAAAAGCCGGCAGCAAAGCTCTCTGCCCTAGAAAAGAGCAGCCCAAAAGATCTGGAAATGAGTCGTATGAAAGAAACGGCTTGCGTACAATAAATGTGTTGTGTTGCGGCAGAGCTTGTCGTTGCCGCAGCATAAAAAGGGGGTTTATATTATGAAGGTGCTTTATGTTGCCGCCGAGGCTGTGCCTTTTGCTAAGACTGGCGGCTTGGCAGATGTTGCAGGCTCGCTTCCTAAAGAGCTTGTAAAAGAAGGGGTAGATATTCGCGTCGTTATGCCAAAATTCGGCAAGATCGCGGCAAAATACGTTAATCAGATGGATCACCTCTACGATGGTATGCTAAAAGTTTCTTGGCGCGATAAATTCGTCGGCGTCGATCGCCTTATTCAAGATGGCGTAACGTATTACTTTATCGACAATAAAGAATATTTCAATCGCGAAGGCTTCTACGGCTACTATGACGATGCAGAACGCTTCTCCTTTTTCTCTCGCGCCGTTCTTGATCTTTTAGATGCGATGCGATTTTGGCCAGATGTTATTCATGCAAACGACTGGCACGCAGGGCTTGTCCCCGTGCTTTTGAAGCTTGAGCATAGGGGCGATGTGCGTTATAAGAAAATCCGCACGCTCTATACGATTCATAATTTAAAATATCAAGGTGTATTTCCTAAAAGCATCATGACAGATGTTTTAGGGCTTGACTGGCAATATTTTATGAACGGCGATTTAGAATTTTACGATGCTGTAAACTTCATGAAAGGCGGACTTATCTACGCAGACTACATCTCGACCGTATCACACACCTACGCTAAAGAGATCCAATACGAATACTTCGGCGAGAAGCTAGATGGTCTTTTAAGAAAAAGAAACGCCGATCTCTATGGCATCGTCAACGGTATTGACTACGATGTATATAACCCCGCGACAGATAAAGACATCTACGAAACCTTTGATATAAACTCCATCGATCGAAAACTTGACAACAAAGTCTCCTTGCAGCGTCAATTAGGGTTGCCTGAAAACCGTCAAGTTCCCATCATCGCGCTAGTATCGCGTCTTGTGCCGCCTAAGGGTCTTGATCTGATTGTGCGCGTCATGGATGAAATATTACAGCACGAGGACATCCAATTCGTCGTCTTAGGTACAGGCGATAAGAGCTATGAAGATTGGTTCAAAGGTCTTGCATGGCGTTTTCCGCGCAAAGTTTCGGCAAACATTCGCTTTTCTAACGAGCTTGCCCAACGCATCTACGCCGGTGCGACCTTATTTCTCATGCCGTCAAATTACGAGCCTTGCGGCATAGGTCAGCTTATTGCCATGCGCTACGGTACGATCCCCATCGTGCGCGAAACGGGAGGACTTAAAGACACCGTTACACAATACAGCAACAAGACAGGAAAAGGCACAGGCTATCTTTTCTGCAACTATAACGCACATGAAATGATGTACGCTATAAAAAGGGCGCTGCGCGAATGCAGCAGCATCGTGGAAATTTGGCCAAAGATCGTCAAAAATGCCATGCAGGCAGATTTTAGTTGGAAAAAGTCGGCAGGAGAATACAAGACACTCTACAAAAAACTGTTGGCGAAATAAGTTTTTAAGGAAGCACTGATAAAATGAAGTCGCCCAGATTTGCGCCGATGCGCTGTTATAGGTGGCTGTATTTATCAGTGCTTTCTTAACTTTATGTGAAAAAACAACGAAATATAAGAGAGAAGATCCGTGCATACAAGAAGCATATAAATTTTGACATTACCGTAAATATACGAAAGATGCAGTGTATCAAGGCGGCAAAGCTCTGTATATTTGTGTTTTTCAAAAAAATAGGAGGCGATAGTATGGCGCAGCGAGAAGCAGAGCATAATTCGCAGGATGTATTTTATCGCTCGCCCGTAGGGTCTGCTGAAGCATCATCCTCCGTGCAGCTTGGTATTCGCATCAAGACCAAAGATGAAGTATCGAAAGTTCTCCTGCGGCTTTGGCGAGAAGGTACAGGCGAAAAACTCATCGAGCTTACGGCAAAAACTTCCGAAAGCGCAGAAGATCGCTTTTACACCGCACGCATTGACTTGCCGCCTGTCGGCTGTCTGCTTTGGTACTACTTCATCGTTGCCACTACTTCCGGCACATGGTACTACGGCAACAACAGCGAACATCTAGGCGGCATAGGCAGCATTTACGACAATACGCCGCCATCATTTCAGATAACAGTATTCAACAAAGGAGCAAAAACGCCGGATTGGGCAAAGCACGCGGTCATGTATCAAATCTTTCCGGATCGTTTCTGGCGTGAAGGGACGCAAATCATTGAAAAAAAAGGTGGCGTTTTGCACACTTATTGGGGCGATCAGCCATGCTATTATAAAGACGTCGATACCAAAGAAATCATACAATACGATTTTTTTGGCGGCAATATCAAAGGTCTTTTAAAAAAACTTGCCTATTTAAAAGAGCTTGGCATCTCCGTTATCTATCTTAATCCTGTTTTTGAATCGCCTAGCAACCATCATTACGATACGGGCGATTATCATAAGATTGATCCTCTTTTTGGTACAAATGAAGAATTTCAAGAACTGGTAGAAAAGGCAAAAGAGCGAGGTATTCGCATAATCTTAGACGGTGTTTTCAGTCACACGGGCAGCGATAGCATATACTTTAACCGCGAAGGCAACTACGAAAGCGTCGGCGCATTTCAGTCGCAGGATTCGCCCTATTACAGTTGGTATCAGTTTCACAAATACCCCTACGAATATGACAGTTGGTGGGGCTTTTCTACGCTGCCGAACGTGACGGAAACAACGCCCTCTTATATGGATTTCGTGATTAAAAGTGAAAATAGCGTCTTGCATCACTGGACAAAGATGGGCATTGGCGGTTGGCGCCTTGATGTCGTCGATGAACTTCCGGCAAAATTTACACAAGCATTTTATAAAGAGCTGAAAAAAATCAATCCCGAAGCACTTCTCATCGGTGAAGTTTGGGAAGATGCCTCAAATAAAACAAGCTACGGCGTACCGCGTGAGTATCTTTGCGGGCAAGAAATTGATGCGGCGATGAACTATCCGTTTCGTAAGACGGTCTTAGATTTTTTACTTAATGCTATCGACGGGCGACAAGCCATGCGTCTTTTAGAAAGTTTACGGGAAAATTACCCTAAGGAAAATTTTTATGTGATGATGAACCTCATCGGCAGTCACGATGTCGAACGCGCCATCACACTTTTAGGTGAAGCACCGTTTTATGACGGTATGCCGGCGATCCATCAATCGCGCTTCAAACTAGATGCCGAGCACTATAAATTAGGTATCTTGCGTTTGCAGCTTGCAGCACTTTGGCAAATGACTTACCCAGGTATGCCGTGTATCTACTATGGCGATGAGATCGGTATGCAGGGCTTTCGCGATCCGTATAACCGCAGCCCTTACGATTGGCAAAATCCAGATAAATCACTTCGTGAATGGTACAAAAAGCTTATTCATTTGCGAAATAAGCACCAAGCGCTGCGAACGGGCGATTTGCTGCCGCTTTTTGGCGAAGGAAATGTCATCGCCTATGCTCGTACGATCCGAAATGGCAGGGACGAATTTGCAAAAGCGGCGAAAAACGAAGCTTTTGTTATCATCATTAACCGCAGCAGCACAAAAGAAGAAAAAATCAAGCTGAAAGTAAGCGACTTTGCACAAGGTAGGCTGCAAAATGCACTGATGCCGGAAGAAATCGTAGAAATTCAGCGCGGTATTTTGACCATAAAACTTGCACCGCTTACGGCGCGTATTTATGAAGCCGTGCAAGAAGAATGTCGCTTTGAGCGTAAGGCGGGCATCTTGCTGCATCCGACCTCGCTGCCCTCGCCGTACGGTATCGGCGATCTAGGCGCAGGAGCGTACGCTTTCGTAGATTTTCTTGCCGCCGCCGGGCAAAGGATCTGGCAGGTGCTGCCGCTTTGCCCTGTGAGTGATTTTGGCTGTTCGCCCTACCAATCGCCGGCGGCTTTTGCCGCAAATCCCATGCTCATCTCGCTTGATATGCTCATTGATGATGGGCTGCTGTCGGTGCGCGATGTCAAGATTGGCGCAGACAGCGCGACTGCGTTTATTGACTTTGTGCGTGCATGGGCGTTTAAGAAAAAGCACTTAGAGCGCGCTTGGAAAACCTTCCAAAAGCAGGGATTGTCTGTAGATTTTCAAGACTTTTGCACGAAAGAAGCTGCATGGCTTGATGATTATGCTCTTTTTGCCGCCCTTAAAATCGAAACGCAAGCCACCTCGTGGTTTTTGTGGCAAAAGCCGCTAAAAGAACGCCAAAGTGACGCTCTTAGTAAAGCGCGAGAAAGGCTAGCTGATGAGATCGGCTGCCAAAAATTTTGGCAGTACCTCTTTGATAAACAATGGCGACATTTGCACGAATATGCACACAAAAAAGGCATCAGCATCATGGGCGATATGCCCATCTTCGTTTCACATGACAGCGTAGATGTATGGGCAAACCAAGACTTTTTTGCCCTTCATGCCGACGGCACGGCAAAGACGGTGACAGGTGTGCCGCCTGACTACTTTAGTGCTACAGGTCAGCTCTGGGGCAACCCTCAGTACAACTGGGCAGCGATGAAAAAAGACGGTTACAGTTGGTGGAAAAGACGCTTCCAAAAGCTAAGTGAACTCGTTGATATTGTGCGTATCGATCATTTTCGCGGCTTTGAATCCTATTGGGAAATAGATGGCAAAGCAAAGACGGCAATCAACGGCTGTTGGCGAAAAGGTCCCGGCAAGCCATTTTTTGAAAGCATGGAACAAGCAGTAAAAAATCTTAGCATCGTTGCCGAAGACCTTGGTATCATCACCGATAAAGTCGAAAAGCTGCGCGATGATTGCGGCTATCCCGGCATGAAAGTTTTGCACTTTTGCTTAGGAAAAGATCTGCGCCGCGTCGGGCTGGTCGTGCCGGAAAACTCTGTTGTCTACACAGGTACGCACGACAACAATACAACAGTCGGTTGGTTCACGCAAGATCTAGATGCACAAGCCCAAGCGGCAGTAGCGGAATTTTTAAACGCGCGCATAGATAGACCAAAGGAGATCTGTGAAAAACTCATCGAATTTGCCTACGCCTCGAATGCACGGCTTGTCATCGTGCCGATGCAAGATGTACGCGCCCTTGACAGCCGCAGCCGCATGAACGTACCCGGCACAGTCGGCATTAACTGGCGTTGGCGTCTAAAAGATCTCGCACATACCGCAGAAGATGCAAAGCGTCTAAAAAAACTGGCAGAAAAATATAAAAGATGACCGTATTGCCGCTTTTACTACCCTGCCTGTAAACAGTTGGCGGCGCATTAGTGCTAACTTCAGGAAATAAAATATTTCAAAAAAAGCAAAGGAGAATGATAAAATGTCTGAAACAGATTATCTCTATGTGGTAAAAAAAACCTGCCCGATTTGCAGCGAGCAAACACGCGCCACAAAAGTGCGTTCGCGTCTAATCACAGAAACAGTCGATAACGACTTTTGCACACGTTACAAAGACATCAATCCCTACTACTACCGCATATGGGTCTGCGAACACTGCGGCTATGCCGAAGATGAACGTCATTTTTTACACGGCGTTTCACCAAGAGAAAAAAAAGAGCTGGAAAACTTCCTTGCCGAAAATCCGACAACCGTCGAATTTAGTGAGCAGCGCACACGCGATGATGCCATCCATGCTCTAGAACTTGCCATTTCCTATTCTAAATTTACCAAAGACACCCTAGCCCATAAAGCAGGGCTAAATCTTACGCTTGCATGGCTTTATCGTGAAGCCGGCGATAAAAAAAGCGAAAACGAATTTTTAGCAGAAGCAGGAAAATTATATACTGAATCGCACTCACGGGAAATGTTTCCGCAAGGGCAAATGACAGAAGCCGACTGCATCTATCTAATCGGCGCCATTTACTTTCGCCTGGGCGATTATGATACGGCATCAAGGTATCTTTCTATGCTAATACATAACAAAGAACTTGACGCTAAAGAACGTGTGACAGTTGATCGCGCTAAAGATCTTTGGACAGATATGCGCGAAAAAATGAAGGAAAATCGCACTGATGCCGAAAAGTAATCCAAGGAGAGTCAAGTTGCAAAACATCACGAAGATTTTTTCGCTCCTCTTCTTATTCGCCTTTTTCCTTTTGCCGATGCAGGCGGCTGTCGCTAAGAACAAAGAAGCTAGTGTCGTGCGCCAAAAACGCATCTTGTTTATTCCGCATGACAATCGACCGATCTCTGACAAACAGACGGCAGATGTCGTGCGCGAACTTGGCTACGAAGTGATCGTACCGCCTGACGATATGTTAGGAAGCCGCACCGATCTTGGACATCCGGAAGAGCTTTGGGATTTTCTAAACCAAAACGCATCGGCAGTAAGCGCCGCCGTCATCTCTTCAGATGCCATGCTTTACGGCAGTTTGGTCGCCTCTAGAAAACACGATTATACCAACGCGCAAATCATGGCGCGCATAAAAAAATTTGAAGATTTTCGCGCCGCACATCCGACGCTTTCTCTTTACATCTTCGGCTCGATCATGCGAACACCGCGCTCAGGCGAAGCATCAGGCACGGAAGAGCCGGGATACTACAAAAACTACGGCGCAGACATCTTTCGCTACACACTCTTGACAGATAAGATGCAAACAGAAGGACTTACTGCAAGAGAAAAAAAAGAATACGCCTTCTTAGAGCAGCTTATTCCGGAAAAATCCATGAACGATTGGCTGAGCCGGCGAAAGAAAAACTTTGCCGCCAATGAAAAACTCATCGATTGCACAAAAAGCGGCATCTTTGACTACTTCGTATTAGGACGCGACGACAATGCCCCGTATTCGCAAACCCACATGGAAGGCAGAAAACTACTCGCCTACAGCAACGGATTAGGGCCGTCGAAATTTCAAACAATGTCAGGCATTGATGAAATAGCCCTTCTTTTGCTCTCTCGTGCCGTCAACAACATTGAAAACAAAATGCCCTTCATCCATGTGCGCTACAACAAAGGTACAGGCGGACGCACCGTGCCGCTTTATTCTGACGAACACATCCAAGACTCCGTGCGAGCGGCTGCTACAGCGGCAGGCGCCGTCATTATCCCGCGCCCCGAAAAATCAGAGTACGTCTTGCTAGTCAACACGAACCCCAACGGCAAGACATATGAAGCAAACGATCGTACGAACGATGGCAAAATGCGAGACGGTACGCAATATTTCCTTGATCTGTTAAGAGATTACATCGCCAAAGGCTACCCCGTCGGCATCGCTGATGTAGCTTATGCAAACGGCGCTGATAATGCGCTTATGGAAGGCTTAAAAAGAGAAGATCTCCTCTTTAAGCTGCGCGCCTATTCCGGTTGGAATACGCCGACTAACAGCACGGGCTTTGCCGTCGCTGAAGGACTGTTAGCCGAGCGCATGACTGACGATGCACGCGACAGGCTGCTTCTTACGCGCTATCTCGACGATTGGGCATATCAGGCAAATGTCAGAAACAAGATCGCCCGTCAGCTTGGTTGGCTGCGTGGCAGCGGTGTTTACATGAGCCTTGATGATAAGATAGTCGGCGTAGAATATCGTGCCGACCGCATGATAAGAGAATTTGCTGACGAAAATTTGCCGCCCTTTCCCGCGCTGCGCGAGCTAAAAGTATACTTTCCTTGGAATCGTATGTTTGAAGCTGACATCGTGACGGCAGAATAAGATCGTATAAGACACAAGAAAATTTTGCAAAAAAAGCAGCAAAGCGAAGCCTTATACTCTTCGCTCTGCTGCTTTTTGTATGCGCTTTGACAGTTGGGTGCCAAGGTGATTTAGCAGTTGATGAAAAAGCGGCATATGTCGATATTAAGGGAGTGCTGATAAAATAAAGCAGCTTAGATTTTTGCAGATGGCTGGCTTAATTTATCAGCGTTTTTTAATCTTCTTGATCGACAAATCTTGAAGCGAGCAGCTTTTTTTCCTGTGCAAGTTTATTTCTGCGGATACGGCGCGACCAGAAAATATTTGGAATAGCGACGCTTACAGCGATGCTTATGATAATAGTCGCAGCCTCGATGCCGTTTCTTAAAGCACTTAAAAGGACATCAGAGCTGACATCATTGATATTTAGAAGCGTAAAAAGCAGACGATAAAGCAAAATGCCAGGGACGAGAGGAATAGCAGACGGCGTTCTAAGAACGACATTTGGTACTTGAAACCAACGGATAGCATTTAACGCTAAAAGTCCGACCACAGCGCCGCCAATAAAAGTACCTGCGGCTTGACTTAAACCGCAATCGAACATACAAATATTTCTAAGAAGAATGGTGATAGCTCCACCGATAGAAACGACCCAAAGAACACGCCTCGGCAGTTGAAAAAGCATAGAAAAGCCGCCTGCTGCAATCGCCGCAGCAAGTGGGTGGTAAATATAAATATCATCGGGGCTTAGGCTAATAGTTGCAAAATCGCAGCCTTGATCAAAATAAAGCGCGGCTGCAGTGCCAAATGCCATCGAGCCAACAATAAGTATGGTATGAAAAGCGCGTGTTATGCCAGCCATAATGAAATTATTTAGCATATCATCAGCAGCGTTGATAAGCGGCACGCCGGGAACTAGAAAGATGGCACAAGAAGCGATAGGGTGCATGGGAGTCGCTGAATAAACGACGCCTTTAGAAAGAGCCGCTAAAGATGTCGCTACAAAAGCGGCAATAGCGACACCTGCATAATTGTTAAAGCCATTTTTATTACAAAAAATCCGTGCATAAAAGCCGCAGAAAGTGCAAAATGCCGTGATAAAAAAAGCGATAAGATCGCCGCCAAAAAGTAAACAAGAGCCGCCGCAGGCAAAACTTGCACCGATAGCAGTGGTAAAATTAGAATAGGGGCTTTTGCGGTTCTCGATGCGATAAAGCTCTTTTTCAAAACGCTCTAGCGACCAGCCGTCACGCATAGCGCGCCAAATCGTACGGCTGACACCGGCAAGTACGCTCATGCTGATATTATGCTTGCGACATTTTATGATTTCTGTGTAAGTATGCTCCTCATTTTTGATATTTAGAAAAATCGTCGTATACATAATATGACAACCAACATTTTCAGCAGGTATCGCCATATATGCTGCCGTTCTCATGATATAACGAGCCGTGCGGTCAGAATCTGCACCGTTTTCCATCATCAGTTTGCCAACAGTCAAGATCAAAGACATTTTGTAAGTGATTTTATAAAATGGCTCTTTACATAATTTTTCAAGGGATGCTTCCATAATTTTTCAGC
Organism: uncultured Selenomonas sp.; assembly: GCA_963544755.1. Lineage (GTDB taxonomy): Bacteria > Bacillota > Negativicutes > Selenomonadales > Selenomonadaceae > Selenomonas. Next base: position 35,565 of record CAUUGH010000003.1, read on the forward strand.
CTCTTTTTGAATCATTTGAGTAATCTACAGGCGCAGATCGACGAGTTTTATTCAGCGACGCATCAATACGCGCTTGCTGCTTTTTTTTATTGTGCCGCAATTTTTATTAAAAGGCAAGATAAAAAACTATTTTTTCTAAATAAAATAGAAGAGGTAAAAGGTATACCTAGCGAGAAATACGAAAAGATGCTTGCTATTTAGAAAACTACTGATAAAATGAAGTCGCTTAGATTTTTGCAGATGGCCGGCTTAATTTATCAGTGTTTTTTAAAATAAATGCCCTAGGATCTATTTTTCGCCGGATGGCCTTTGCTGTATGTTCTGTTGCAAATGCTTCAAAGGAGGTGCTTTTTTATGACGAAAAATGAAAAGTATCTAATAACGGGGATGTCGTGCGCGGCGTGCAGTGCGCGTGTGGATAAGGCAATCAGGCGTCTGACGGGCGTTTTTGATGTATCTGTTAATCTTTTGACCAATTCAATGCTGGTAAGTTATGAGTCACCGCTGACATCTGAGAAGATCTGTGCTGCTGTTTTAGAAGCCGGCTATGGCGCAAGTCTTGCTAAGAAAAATGGCGTAAATGACACATATGACAGGCAAAAAGAGCGCGAGCCGTCAGAAGATCAAGAAGCGCGGCGGCTTCTTCGCCGCATTTTCGTCTCGCTTATACTTCTTTTGCCGCTTCTTTACGTTTCGATGGGACATATGCTGCCTTTTCTTTTTATACCGCAGGTGATGGAAGAAAATGCGCTTGTCGTCGGTCTTTATGAGCTTCTTTTGACTATTGCGGTCATGATCGTAAATCAAAAATTTTTTGTAAACGGCTTTCGCCATATTTTTGCAGGCGGCGTGAATATGGATACGCTTGTCGCACTCGGCAGCACGGCAGGCTTTGTCTACAGCACGGGAAACCTCTTTGCCATGCTCATCGCGGCGCGTGCTGCTCAGTGGCAAAGCGTCGCAGCTTACGGCAGGGACTTTTATTTTGAAACTTCTGCGATGATTTTGACGCTGATCACTGTTGGTAAATGGCTAGAAAGCCGCAGCAAAGCTAAGACGACGAATGTCATTAAAAGTCTTATGGAGCTTGCACCTAAGACAGCGCGTCTTATAAAAGATGGCAAAGAGTCTGTAGTTGAAGCGTCATCTGTTGCCGTAGGAGATGTTTTTCGTGTGTTAGCCGGCGAAAGCTTTCCGGTAGATGCTATAGTGCTAGAAGGTGAAAGCGCTGTTAATGAAGCGGCGCTAACGGGGGAGAGTATTCCTGTTGATAAAAAAGTCGGCAGCTTTGTAAGTGGCGCGACGATAAATCAAAATGGTGTTTTGACTTGCCAAGCGCGGCGCGTCGGCAAGGATACGACGCTGCAGCAAATTGTCGAGATGGTGCAAAATGCCGCTATGTCCAAAGCGGAAATTTCAAAACTTGCCGACAAGGTGTCAGGCATATTCGTTCCTGTCGTTATCTTTTTGGCAATAGCTACAGGTAGCTTGTGGCTTGTTTTAGGCGAAGGGGTAAGTTTTGCCTTAGCGCGTGCATTAAGCGTCTTAGTAGTCAGTTGCCCATGCGCCTTAGGTCTTGCAACGCCTGTTGCCATCATGGTTGGTAGTGGCACAGGCGCTAAAAACGGCATCCTCTTTAAGACGGCGGCAGCTCTTGAGACTATGGGTCAGGCAGCTTTCGTCGTCCTTGATAAGACAGGGACGATAACGGAGGGAAAGCCTTATGTGACAGATATTATTCCTGCTTTTGGCACGTTAGAAACCGATCTTTTGACTATAGCGGCAGCCATAGAGTCAAAAAGTGAGCATCCCTTTGCCGGCGCTGTTTTGAAAAAGGCAAAAGAACGCGGCGTTTCTATCTTAAAGACAGAGGGCTTTCAGACACTTGCAGGCTATGGCGTTCAAGCAACAATGGATATTTCAGGCGTACCTAAAACCGTAATCGCTGGCAGCATGGCGCTGATGAAAGAGCGAGGGCTTTTGACTAAGAAGATGCAAGCTAAAGCAGAAAGACTCGCCGCCGAAGGTAAGACACCGTTATTTTTCGCCGTAAAAGAGAGCATTTTAGGCATCATAGCCGTAGCAGACGCTTTGAAAAAAGATAGCCGCGAGGCGATCGAAGAACTTTTGCTTTTAGGTATACAGCCGATCATGCTCACCGGAGATAACTACCGCACGGCAAGAGCTGTCGGTGCAAAACTTAGCCTTGCCGGCATCATCGCCGAGGTCTTGCCGGACGGCAAAGAAAAAGTCGTGCGCCGCCTGCAAGAAAGCGGCAAGACGATCATGGTGGGCGACGGTATCAACGATGCACCTGCGCTAACACACGCCGATGTTGGCGTCGCTATCGGCGCCGGCGCAGACATTGCCATAGATGCCGCAGATGTTGTCTTGATGAAGTCATCTCTTAAAGATGTCGCCGCTGCTATTCGCCTTTCGCGTAAAGTAAGACGCAATATCAAGGAAAATCTTTTCTGGGCATTTTTCTACAATATCATCGGCATACCTCTAGCGGCAGGACTTTGGCTTTTCGTATGCGACATCGTCTTACAGCCGATATTTGGCGCGGCAGCGATGAGTTTATCCAGCTTTTGCGTCGTAATGAATGCTTTGCGGCTGAATTTTTTTGATGTTTATGCCGATACAAAAGATAAGAGGAAGGTCGCTTGCAAGTTGGCGACATTCCTTTTCAAAGAGGAGCAGAAAAATCTTGAGGAAAAATCACAGCAAGCACTAAGCGAGCAGAAAATGGAGGAAGCTACAATGACAAAAACAATTTCCATTGAGGGCATGACGTGCGATAATTGCATCAAGCACGTAAAGAAGGCTTTAGAGGGTATGAATGGCGTGGAAAAAGCAGTCGTTAGCTTAGAAAAAAATAATGCCGTCGTCACTTTGAGTACGGACATTTCCGATAAGGCATTGTCGGCGACGATCGTCGATGCAGGCTATGAGGTAGTTGGCATTAGCTGACGCTTAGAAGTTGCATATGCCAAAAAAGAAGAGAAGATAAAGAAAAAAGGGCGCGATGCCCTTTTTCTTTTTAGCAAAAACAGCTAAGGAAACACTAAGTCGCTTGGTTTTTCGTACCTGCGCTCGCTTTGTCGCCGCGGAGAAAAGAGCGTAGAGGTAGACAGCTGGGCGGCTAAATTTATCAGTTGTTTCTTAAATGCAGCAAGCAGGATAAAAAGCTCACTTTGTCGTATAATTCAAACAAAGCGCACCTATCTTATGAGGAGCGCCAATATAGCAGCGCGGCTGCGTAAATAGTGCCAGGCGAGGGGGATGGCAGATGACGACACGAGAAAAACGTGAGGCCTTAGAATATGAGATGCTCTCGCCACTTGCGGCAAAGAGCAGGCAAAGCCGACGGCGAACGCCAATTAAGCCATGCCCTTTTCGCACGGATTTTCAGCGTGATCGCGATCGCATTTTACATTCTAAAGCCTTTCGCCGCCTAAAAAGAAAAACGCAAGTCTACATAGTTTCAGGTGATCACTATAGAACGCGCATGACGCACAGTCTAGAGGTATCGCAGATAGCAAGAACGATTGCACGCGGTCTTTCGCTAAACGAAGATTTGACAGAAGCGATCGCATTAGGTCATGATGTCGGACATACAGCGTTTGGCCATGCAGGTGAGGCAGCGATGGCAGAGATCATCGGTCATTTTGCACATAACGAGCAGAGTTTGCGCGTCGTCGAATACTTAGAGCGCGACGGCGAAGGACTAAATCTAACATTTGAAGTTAAAGACGGCATCTTAAATCATACGGGCAAGCAGCGGCCGAAAACGCTTGAAGGGCGCATCGTGCGTATCGCTGATCGCATCGCTTATCTTTGTCACGACTACGACGATAGTTTGCGCGCAGGTATGCTGCACGCAGGCGATCTGCCGGCCATCGTCTATAAAGAGCTGGGACATACGACTTCAGAAATGATAACAGGCATGGTAAGTGATCTCATCATAAATTCTGAAAAGCAAAAAGACATCATACTATCGCCCGTTATGACAAAAGTCATGGCTGCCTTTCGCGACTTTATGTTTCAACATATTTATCATTCGACTCGTTTAGCACGTGAGCGAAAGCAAGCAGTGTTTTTGATGCGTGAACTTTTCGCCTACTACATGGAGCATTTTGACGAACTGCCGGCAGAGTTTCGCCGCTATGAAGCGCGTTGGGGCAGACGCCAGACCGTCGTTGACTATGTAGCAGGTCTTAGCGATAACTACGCCGTACATATGTTTGCACGCATCTTCATGCCGCCCGTTGGCTTTTTTATGCCGGGCGATGCCTGATGATCCTTTCATATATATGACCGTTGGGCAAATTTTTCTTACAAAATGAAAATCAAGCAGGATATTTTTATTTTGTAGGGAATAAGAATAAATAAAATGAATAAACTAAATAAATGGTAGACTTTAGTGAGAAGGAGCGGCAAAGGATGAAGAAGCATGGCTCATGAAAAGATGGATGCTTTTGTCGAGCGCGTGCGCCAAGATTCGGACATCGTTGCTGTTATCTCCTCATATGTTGCATTAAAGAAAAAGGCAAATCGCCACTGGGGCTGCTGCCCTTTCCATCAAGAAGATACCCCGTCTTTTTCAGTCGTTTCTGATCAAGGTTTTTTTTATTGCTTTGGCTGTCACGTCGGCGGTGATGTCTTTAAGTTCATTTCACTTATTGAAAACATTTCCTACTTTGAAGCAATCAAACTACAGGCAGAAAAGCTTCATATTCCTCTACCTAAGCGTGAGCAAAGCGCAGCAGAAATTGCACGAGCTAAAAAACTTGAAGAGCTTTTTAGCGTCCATGAAATGGCGCAGACATTTTTTTACAACTGCTTGACAAAGACAAGTTACGGCAAGGCGGCAAAAGCCTACCTTCTAGGGCGCGGCATCGACACATTAACAATCGAAAAATTCGGCATCGGCTACGCGCCGCCTGCATGGGATAAACTTGCCGTCGCCTTTCAAAAGCGCGGCATCACGCTTGAACTTTTAGAGATGAGCGGACTTGTGGTAAAGCGGCAAAAAGCTGGCGGCTGCTATGATCGCTTTCGTGATCGCGTGATCATTCCGATTCGCGATACAAAAGGGCGTGTCGTGGCATTTGGTGGGCGAATTTTAGGTGCAGGTGAACCAAAATATCTAAATTCGCCGGAAACGCTGCTTTTTAACAAGCGACATTTGCTCTTTGGTCTAGACCGCGCCCATCGCGCTATCGTGCGCGAGGGCTTTAGCATCATCGTAGAAGGCTATATGGATGCAATATCTCTTGCGGCGGCCGGCATAGAAAATGTTGCTGCATCACTTGGTACAGCATTTACAGCAGCGCAATGCAAGCTGCTTTGTCGCTATGCGCCGAAAATTTGCTTTTGCTACGATAGCGACAGAGCAGGACAAGAAGCGCTCTTGCGAGCTGTCGGCATTGCACAAAAAGCAGGCGCAAAGGTCAGTGTGCTGCGTCTTTCAGGCAGTAAAGACCCCGACGAATACATTAGAAAATATGGTAAAGACGCCTTACAAATGCAGATAGAAAAAGCGCTTTCCGGCACAGAATATCGTCTGGTGCGCCTTTTAGAAGCGGCGGATAAAAAAACGCTGCAAGGACGATTAGACGCTCTATCAGAACTACTGCCCGTACTTGCCGAAGTAAAACGCCCGACAGAGCAAAATAGCTACATCATGCAAAGCGCACGCGAATTGACCCTAGACGAAGGTCTTATACGCGCAGAACTTCGCCGCACGGTAAAATCTTCGCCCTTTATCGCTAAAGAAGCTACGCGCCGGGCGTTTTTTCAAGCAGACGATGCCCTGCGCCGTGCCGGGCGCGTTATCATCGCAACGGCGTGGCACGATACGCCGCTTACAGAGCATATCGCGGCTCTTATTCCCTTTAGTGCCTTTAAGACACCGGAGCAGACCGAAGCAATCACTTGGCTGCACCAAATCCATCAGCAAGGTGATGTGCCGACGGCGGCGAGAGCACAAGCAGAGCTTTCTGCAAAAGCGTTTACCGAAATAAGCCGTGCGCTTTCTGAAGAAACTGACAAAGAAAATGTTTTAGAAGCCTATGAAGACTCGCTGCACCGTCTAAAAAAAGCCTATTTAGCACAACTTTACGAAGAGCATACGCGACGCGCCGATCGCCTGGAAAAGGAAAATGACGCGCGATTTTTGCAGGAATTAGCAAAAATTCAGCGAATAAAAAACGAAATGGAAGGGCTGTGAAAAAAATAACGCATATTGCAGAGCTAAAAAGCCTTAGCATGACGAAATGAGCAGCAGAAAGGAGGCGTGGCTTCATGGCTGAGAAAAATCAGGCAGCTCTTGATAAAGATAAAAAGCCGACGCAAAGCGCTGCCATCGTGTCGAGTCTTCTTACAAAAGGGCGCGGCAACGGCGGCGTGCTGACTTACGGCGAATTAATGACAGCTTTACAAGAGCAAGAACTCACGCCGGATGAAATCGACGACCTTTATGAAACATTTAGCAGACGGGGCATCGAAATCGTAGACGACGCAAGCCGCAATCAGGCAGAGCCGGAGGAAAAACAAGAAGCCGAAGAAGAATCAGATATCGATCTAAGCATCCCCGAAGGCATCAGCATTGATGATCCCGTGCGTATGTATCTAAAAGAGATCGGTCGTGTGCCGCTTCTTTCGGCAGAAGAGGAAATCGTCTTAGCTAAACGCATGGAAGCAGGCGACGGACAAGCACAAAAAGAATTAGCCGAGGCAAATCTGCGCCTCGTCGTAAGTATCGCTAAGCGTTATGTCGGTCGCGGTATGCTGTTTTTAGACCTCATACAAGAAGGAAACCTAGGACTTATCAAGGCAGTCGAGAAATTTGACTACAACAAAGGATACAAATTCAGCACATATGCTACATGGTGGATAAGACAGGCGATCACACGCGCTATTGCTGATCAAGCACGAACTATTCGCATCCCCGTGCATATGGTCGAAACGATAAACAAGCTAATTCGCATCTCGCGTCAACTATTGCAGCAGCTAGGTAGAGAGCCGTCACCTGAAGAGATCGCCGAAGCGATGGAAGTCACCGTCGAGCGCGTGCGTGAGATCATGAAAATAGCACAAGAGCCCGTGTCGCTTGAAACGCCGATTGGCGAAGAAGAAGACTCACACCTTGGCGACTTCATCGAAGATCAAGACGCTCCGGCGCCGGCAGAAGCAGCTTCCTTCATGCTCTTAAAAGAGCAGCTGGAAGAAGTCTTAGACACCCTGACAGATCGCGAAGAGCGTGTGCTTCGTCTGCGTTTTGGACTAGACGACGGCAGAGCGCGTACATTAGAAGAAGTCGGGCAAAACTTCGGTGTGACTCGCGAACGAATTCGACAGATCGAGGCAAAAGCCCTAAGAAAGCTGCGCCATCCGAGCCGCAGCCGCAAACTTAAAGATTTTCTCGATTGATGAGCCAAAAAATAAGAAAAGAGGCGGTGACGATGCAAGAACTTGATGAACGTCTTGCAGCTGTCGCCGCCTTTGTGCCTTTTAACGCACATCTTGCCGACATCGGCACAGACCACGCGAAGCTGCCGCTTGCACTAATCTCTATGGGAAAGATCAAAAAGGCAATCGCCACCGACGTAAATATTGGTCCGTTAGAAGCTGCAAAACGCGCTGTAAAAATGGCAGGACAGGAAAAAGCCGTCGATGTGCGCCTTAGCGATGGATTTTGCGCGCTAAAGATGCAAGAAGCTGATACCGTCACCATCGCGGGCATGGGAGGCGCTCTTATCTGCCGCATTCTTCAAGACGCCGGCAACGTGTTGTTTTATGTAAAAAACCTCATCTTGCAGCCGCAAAACGGTGCAGAACAACTTCGCGCATGGCTTTATGCAAACGATTGGCACATCGCCGATGAAAACTTAGCATATGTAGGTAATAGACTCTACGAAATAATACTTGCTCAAAAGGGGCGCAGCAAAAGCCCTGCCCCACCTTTACTGTCGATAGGACCATTACTCTGGCAAAAAAAGCCGCCGCTTCTTAAAATGCATATTAAAAAGCTGCTAAAGAGCGCAAAATGTGCCGCTGCCGGCATGGAAAAAAGTGCAAGAGCCGGCAAAAGCCCTGCATATCGCGCCTTGAAAGAAAAAATTGCTTTATTGGAGGAAAAAATTTCATGGTAATATGTCAAGACATCATGCAGGTGATGGAGCGCATCGCGCCGCGTCATTTAGCAGAAAGCTGGGATAACCCAGGACTTTTAATCGGCGCACCTACCGATGAAATAAAAAAAATCCTCGTCACACTTGACGTGCGTGAGGAAACTATAAAGCGTGCAATAAAGGATGGCTGCGATATGATCATCACGCACCATCCTCTTATTTTTCGCGCTCTAACTGCTGTGCGTACGGACGATGCTACAGGGCGCAAGATAGCACGCCTTATAAAAGCAGGGATCGCCGTATTTGCCGCCCATACAAATCTAGACAGTGCAAGGGGCGGCGTAAACGATGTACTTGCCCAAAAACTAGGGCTTAATAAACTTATGCCGCTCGTACAAGACACCTCTGACAAAGCGGCAGGGCTCGGGCGCATCGGCACACTGAAAAAGGCGCTTTCTTTACAAGATTTCGCCGCACACATAAAAACACAGCTTAACATCGCAACGCTTCGGCTCGTATGTGCAGGCGATCACGCTATCTGCTGCGTCGCGCTTTGCGGCGGCAGCGGTGCAGAGTTTATCGGCACTGCCGCAGCAAAAGGCGCCAGCGTCTATGTAACGGGCGACATAAAATATCACGACGCAGAACGTGCCGTAGGCTTAGGCATCCATTTGATAGATGCAGGACACTTTGCGACCGAGCAGCCGATTGTCGCCGCACTCGCCGCTCGTTTGACAGCAGAACTTACAACTAGCGTAGAAATCATTTCAGAAACAACATCTAGTGATTTTTTTCAAGTCTATTAACAATATATGCGATTTTTACATCAAAAATGCTTTGTGTATGACTAAAATGACTTGACAATTTATTAAGAAACCGGTATAATGATCGTGTTGTAAATTTATTGAGCATCTGGGCAATCGCGGGCATTTTGTCTGAGGAAAGTCCGGGCTTCAAAGGGCAGCGTGCTGGATAACGTCCAGCGAGGGAAACCTTAGGGAAAGTGCTATAGAGATTTAGACCGCCAAAGAGTGCGAGCTCTTTTGGTAAGGGTGGAAAGGTGCGGTAAGAGCGCACCAGCAGTCAGGTGACTGGCTGGCTAGGTAAACCCCACGCGAAGCAAGACCAAATAGGGAAGGGATGAAGCGGCCCGCAGACCTTCCGGGTAGAGTCGCTTGAGCCGTCCGGCAACGGGCGGTCTAGATAAATGGTTGCCGCTGCTTTGTCAGTACAGAACCCGGCTTATAGGAAGCTCGATGAATAAACAACAAGAAGCTAATACGCATAAACAAAGAAAAGCCAAATCCAACTCAGGAGCGGGGGAACCATCGTTTGGGGTGAATTATGGTGCCTTTAGCGTCAAAAAGTGCATCAAAAGGGTATTCTCTTCCCTAACCCGTCAGCTAACCTCGTAGGCGAAATCAGAGAGGGAGTGTATATTTGAGTAGAGTAATGCGTATTTTTGTACTCACCATGGTTTTGATGTGTGGTTGCTCTATCGTAGGGGCTAGTGCCTTTCGTGTAGGTGATCAGGGAAGCGATGTAGCAGAGATTCAAGGACGCTTGGCAAGTCTTGGGTATGATGTAGCGGCAGACGGCGAGTTTGGACCTGCAACGGCTGAGGCGGTAAAAGCATTTCAGAGTGCAAACGGGCTTGAAGTGGATGGGCTTGTTGGCTCTGACACCTATGCGGCGCTTTTAGGAAAGGCTATGCCGCAAGTAAGCCGTGGCGCAAACTACATTTCGCGCCGTATCATCCAAGAATCCATGCAGTACCTAGGCGTGCCTTATGTATTTGGCGGCACCTCGCCTGGTGGCTTTGACTGCTCTGGCTATGTGCGCTATGTATTTGCGAACGCTGGCGTTTACCTGCCGAGGACGGCAGATGAACAGTTTGAGATCGGTACTCCTGTTTCGACAGAGGAGCTTATCGCAGGCGATCTCGTCTTCTTTTCGACCTACACCTATGGTGCATCACACGTTGGCATCTATCTTGGCGACGGTAGCTTCATCAATGCCTCGTCGAGCCGCGGCGTGGCTATTGATTCACTCTATGACTCTTACTGGGGGTCCTGCTATATCGGGGCTAGGAGAGTCATGTGATTTAAAAAAACACAGAAACACACTGTATTACCAAAAAGGGAGGCATCTAATGCCTCCTCTTTTTTTGCCTAATTTTTCCCTTACATATTGAGTTCCTACAGATTCTTTAAGTCAATATCAGTCGTCCTCTTCATCTAACTTTCGCAAAGCCTCTTCGCCAAATATACTTCTAATCTTTTCCTGCGCCTTCTTCTTGATCTCTTCTGTAATATACATCTGTGCCAACATAATCGCCATGCCGAGAGCCAGTGCATCGTCTGCATAGCCTGCAACCGGCGTAAAATCAGGGATGAGATCAAGCGGCGAAATGAGATAGCCAAGCGCCCCGTAAATGGCCGCCTTCACCTTAGCTGGGCACTCAGGTGACTGTGCGACATAAAAAAGCTGCAGCGCTTTATAAATCAGTTTTGCCCCTATGGCAGCCACATTGTCTTGGATCTTCTCCCAAAGCCCCTTCTCCGTATAATGCTTCTCGAATTTCCCCATGTCAATATTGTTCAAATCTTCCGCATTTACATTTTTCCACAACATATTTTTCCCTCCGCAATCAATAGTTTGCGCTAAATATTTCTTGCATCTTACCTGAAAGCCCAAGAGGTCAAGCACCAAGGGCTAAGATCGCTTGGTAACTTTCATCTAAGGCCAGCGCACAATGTCTAGGAAGTAGACGTTTGTGCGTGTATTTTACATGGAAAATTTCTATATATTTCGCTCCTTTCCTGCCGCAAGAACACTTCTTTTGAAATTTTTCTTTCCTAAAAATATTTGCTTGCGCCGTGCAGCCGCGTGTGAAGGATTTCTTTTGCGTCAGCGGTGCAACCTTTTCTATGGGCACACGCTCACAGATGATTTCGATCTCATCGTCAAAGAGTACAGTGGAAACGAGGATTTTCACGATTTATGAAAAGATCCTCCTGTGCAGTTGTCGTATGCTCTTTTATTCTAACATAATCTCATCGCGTTGGCATCTTGCGTGTGCGCTACACAAAAATTGACAAGCAAACAGAAACTTGTTATTCTATGCGTGAAAAATACGCTGCTTCTTTAGGGAGGGTATCCTTCTTGGAAATTAAAGTCTTAGCATACTTTTTAGGTCGCATCGCGCAGGCAGAAGGGGTGATTTTCCTCGTGCCGCTTGCCGTTTCTTTGTATTGTGCCGAATCTGCGGCAGCGGCGCTTTTTTTTGCCGGCGTTTTAAGCTTGGCGCTAGGTACGGCACTTCGCTTCTATGGCAAGGCGGCAGGTGAGCGGCTAACACTTAAAGAAGGCATCGCCATCACAGGCGTCGGCTGGCTTTTGGCGACCTTTCTTGGTATGCTGCCGTATCTTCTTGGCGGCTATTTGGGTTTTTTAGATGGCATCTTTGAAAGCATATCGGGCTTTACAGGTACGGGTGCGACGGTTATCACGGACATTGAGGCATTAGCGCAGGGAATTTTACTTTGGCGAAGTCTTACGCATTGGCTAGGCGGTCTTGGCATTATCGTTATATTCATCGCCCTTTTACCTGCTACAGGACAAAGCACCATCACTATGTATAACGCCGAATCAAGCGCACAAGGCTCCGAGCGCGTCTTGCCGCGGCTCAAAGATTTGACGAGCGTACTTTTTCGCATCTATGTTGTCCTTACAACTATCGCCTTTTGCACCTTTTTCCTCTGCGGCATGAGTGCGCTTGACGCTCTAAACCACGCGATGTCTACCATCGGTACAGGGGGCTTTTCAACCTACAACAATAGCGCGGCGCATTTTCATAGCCCTGCCATTGAAATATTCATGTCGCTCTTTATGTTTATTGCAGGCGGCAGCTTTGGGCTTTACTATCGTGTCTATAAGAAAGGACCACAGCTTCTTTGGCAAAATTCTGAATTTAAGGCATATTTTGCTATAGTCTTTGGTGCAGTACTGCTTATCGGAGCAAATCTCTTTTACCACGGACTTTATAATGTGCCGGACGCCTTGCGCTTTGCGCTTTTTCAGGCGACCTCTCTTTCTACGACAGGCTTTGTGTCTGCCGACTATGAAGCATGGCCGGGCTTTTCTAAGAGCATTTTGCTGCTTCTCATGCTCTCTGGTGGCTGCGTCGGCTCAACGGCGGCAGGGCTTAAGATCTCGCGCATCCTGCTGCTCTTTCGCATGGTGAGCATGATCGTATTAGAAAAACTTCATCCGCGTGTTGCGACGCCGGTGCGCCTTAACGGCGGGCCGGTAGATGAAGCAACGCTTCACCGAACGGCGGCATTTTTCTTCCTCTACGTCATATCTATCGCTTTTTTTGCCCTGCTCATGACCGCAGACAACATCAAGACATTTGACGCTATCGGTATCAGCGTGACGACAGTTGGCTGCATAGGACCTGCTTTTGGTATCGCAGGCGCGACAGAAAACTATGCAGGGCTGTCTGATTTTACGAAAAGCATCCTCTGCTTTGCCATGCTGCTCGGCAGACTGGAATTTTTCACGCTGCTGGTTATGTTTTGCCCATCTTTTTGGCTTTCTAAGAAAAATTGGTAAACGCACACAGTGTATTTTGCAGCTGTTATTTATAGAAAAATCATTAAAATATGTCAATGATAAAATAAAGTCGCTTAGATTTGTGTATCTGCGCTGTATTTGTTGGCGATAAGAAAAGAGCGTAGAGGCGTGCAGATAGCGGCTGAATTTATTAGTGACTTCTTAATCTGTTGACAATAATTATTATGAAAGGTAATATAATGTATGCTGTATCTTACAAGAAGCGAGGATGCGACGGGCTAAGGAAAGCTTTCTAAAGCTGGCACGTTTAGCCAAAAGAGAGCTTTTAAGCATCAAAGGGAATTTATGAGCTTAGGGGGATATACATGGAACGCAAAGTAACTATTCAAGACATTGCAATACTTGCTGACGTTTCTAAAAGCACGGTTTCGCGCTACTTAAACCAAGGCTATGTAAGTGAAGAAAAAGCTGCGCGTATCCAACAAGCGATCCAAGTGACGGGATTTCGCTCTAATGCCTTCGCTAGACGTTTGAAAGCGAAAAAGAGCGGCATGATCGGCATCGTCATGGCGCGTGTCGATTCTTATACGGGTGCTAAGATGCTCTTAGGACTTACAAAAGCATTGTGCGAAGTGGGTTGTCAAACACTCTTTCAAACCTCATTTCTTAACTTTACAAGTGAATTAGAAAATATCAAACACCTGGCAGAGCGTGGTGCAGACGGTATTATCGTAGATTCTATTGGTATTACAGACGAACATATCGCACTGGTAAAAATGCTAAAAGAGCGAGATATTCCCGTGCTTTTTATCGGACAGCAGCATGAAAAGGTGACATATATCAAGGTCGATGACTTCGGTGCAGGGCGTATGCTCGGCGACTATATAAGACGTATGGAGCATGAACGCGTCGTATTCGTAGGCGTTAGAGAAAAAGATCATGCCGTAGGTGTCGAGCGCAAAGGCGGCTTTGTTGAGGTATTTACGCGCGCAAATCGTGGCGCTAGTGTAAATTTTGTAGAAACAGGCTTTAGCTTTCAGATGGCATATGAAAAGAGCGAGGAAATCTTATCTTATCGTCCGAGTGCCATCGTCTGCGCGACAGATGGGATGGCATTTGGCGTTTTGCGTGCGCTGCATGAAAAAGGCATCGCCGTGCCGAGCGAAATTTCTGTCGTTGGCTTTGGCGGCTATGATACAGGCTCAGTGACCTATCCGCCGCTTACGACCGTTGCCTTTGACTATGAAGCGCTTGGCAGACGTGCTGCAAAAATGCTTCTAAAGATGTTAAAAGAAGAACACGCCATATCTGTCGGCGACTTTCCGGCTCGGCTTATCGAGCGTGACAGCGTAGGTAAGGCACCTTGTAAAAGTGAGAAATAAGCAAAAAATCCGCATCAAAGCCTAGGCATAGACGCGGATTTTTTGCTTATTGCAGGTGCAGGTAATTTTCCTAAAGACATATAAATGTCTTTTGTGTTACAATGAGCGTGCAATAAATAAATGATTATTATTTCAAGGAGGAATTTGATGCTCTCAGAGATGATAAGGCTTTTTCAAGAACGTAGCGATTTTTTTCTACAACTTACATTAGAGCATATTGCCATATCTTTGGTGGCGATCATTTTTGCTATCTTACTAGGTGGCGCACTGGGCATTTTGATCGCTGAGATTGATCGCATAGCACAGCCGACGCTGATTATCGTAAACTTTCTCTACACGATCCCCTCGATTGCCATGTTTGGCTTTTTACTGCCCTTTTCAGGCATTGGCAATACGACAGCGATCATCGCTTTGACGCTTTATGCACTCTTGCCGATGGTTAAAAATACGCATACAGGGCTAAAAAATGTAGATCCGCTCCTTATTGAGGCGGCGGTCGGCATGGGATCGACGCGACTACAGGTCTTGCGGCGCATCGCTTTGCCGTTGGCTATGCCTGTTATCTTAGCCGGTATACGCAATATGACGACGATGACTATAGCACTCGCCGGCATTGCATCTTTTATCGGTGCAGGCGGTCTTGGCGTCGCCATCTATCGCGGCATCACGATAAATAATGCCTCACTCGCCTTTGACGGTGCGCTTCTTATAGCCATCTTGGCGCTTCTTGCCGATAGCGCTCTGGCAAAGCTGGAAAAGCGCTCTTTTCGCCGTCAAAGCAGCACGAAAAAACGCACATGGCGAAAAGCGGCGGCGGCAATTTTCGCACTCATCATAATAGGCGGCATCTATGGCTTTTTTGTCAATACGCGCAGCGCTGTTATCCGCATCGCGACAAAGCCGATGACCGAGCAGCTAATTTTAGGCGAAATGCTAAAATTCGTCATCGAGCAAGACAGCAATTTGCAAGTCGCCCTGACACCCGGTGTGGGCGGCGGCACGTCAAACATCATGCCGGCGATGCAAAACGGTGCTTTTGACATCTACCCTGAGTATACAGGGACCGGTTGGCTAAAAGTCTTGAAGCGCACGGACGCTTACGATGAATCACGCTTTTTAGAGCTAAAAGAAGAATATAGCAAACGCTATCAGATGCAGTGGCTGGGCATGACAGGCTTTAACGATACCTACGGAATATTGGTGCGCCGCGATCTTGCTGACAAGTACCAACTAAAGACCTATTCCGATCTCGCTCGCGTTGCCGACAAAATGAATTTTGGGGCGCAGTACGACTTTTTTGAGAGAGAGGATGGCTTTGGGGCGATGTGCAAAGCCTACGGCATCAATTTTGCCTCGACCGTAGATTTGGACATAGGGCTTAAATATCAAGCGTTAGATGAAGGAAAGCTCGACAGCCTGATTGTCTTTACGACAGACGGACGTTTGTCGAAGGCAAATGGTGTTGTATTAGAAGATGATAAAAAATTTTTCACATCCTACGAATGTGGTATGATCGTGCGTGAAGCCGTACTTTTAGAGCATCCGGAGCTTTACGGCCTGTTAGAGCGCTTTGAAGGGCTAATCTCAGAAAGCGAGATGTCTAAGATGAATGATGCCGTCGAGTCCGGCGGCGAGGAGCCGCGCACGGTTGCACGTCGCTTCTTAGAGGAAAAGGGGGTGCTTTAATGAGTGATGTCATTACCTTTCAAGGTGTCTGCAAAACATATAAGGACACACAAAAAGAAGCTATTTGCGATCTGAGCCTTTCTATAAAAGCCGGTGAGTTCATCACAGTCCTCGGTGCCTCAGGCGGCGGCAAGACGACGTTTCTAAAGATGATTAACGGTCTTATAGAGCCGACGGCAGGAGAAATAACGGTACTTGGTGAAAATCTAAGAGCAACAGATCTTGTAAAGCTTCGCCGTAAGATCGGCTATGCCATCCAAGGTAGCGTACTATTTCCACACCTTACAGTCGAAGAAAATATTTCCTATGTGCCGCATCTTTTGAATAAAAGTGATAAAAAGCGCACCCGTGCGGCGGCCTTAAATTGGCTGGAAATTGTCGGTCTTAGCCAAGATCTTAGCGCACGCTACCCCATAGAGCTTTCCGGCGGTCAACAGCAGCGTGTCGGCATCGCTCGCGCGTTAGCGGCATCGCCCGAGCTTTTGCTGATGGATGAGCCTTTTGGCGCAGTTGATGCACTCTTAAAAAGCCAGCTGCAAGAAGAAATTCGCGCCATTTACACTCGCGGCGATCTTACGATCGTCTTCGTCACGCACGATGTCGAAGAAGCCTTGCGCCTTGGCACGCGCGTTCTTATCTTAAAAGATGGGCGCATCGAGCAATTTGCAGCACCGGCAGTTATCAAAAAGCAGCCGGCGACAGACTTCGTGCGAAAGCTACTTAAATAAGGAAAATTCATCTGTTCTAAGGAGTTTTAATCTTTGCTAAAGGATCGGTAAGCTCTTTTACAGCGCCGCCTGCAATAGCCCAAAGATAAAGACTTGCGGTACTTGCATAAGGAGAGTATCGTTTTTTGTAACGCTCAAACCGCTTGCGGTCGATCTCTTTATGGCGATAGAGCATCCTAAGACCGCGCTTTATGCCAAGATCGCCGAAACTTAAAACATCAGATCGACAAAAAGTAAAGATCAAAAGCATCTCTGCCGTCCAAGTACCGACACCCTTTAGCAAAGAAAGCTCCGCGATGACATCGGCATCGGGCATCTTCGCTAACGCTTCAATATTAAAGCTGCCGCTTGCCACTTTAGAAGCAAATTCTAAAATATAGTCTGCCTTGCGAAAACTCGTGCCGATAGCCTTTAGCTCATCTCTTCCCAAAAAGAGCAGCGTAGCTGCATCTACCTTAGCGACCTTTTTTAGTAAGCGTTCCCAGATAGCTTCTTGTGCCTTCATGGAGATTTGCTGACCGATGATGTGCTGTACGACAGCAGAAAATACATCGTCGTTAACAGGTCGTCTAAGCACGCCGAGCTGCTCGATAACCGCAGCGAGTTTTTTATCTTTCGCTTTTAAGTAGGCGCATGCTTTTTTTTCACAAAGAACAAACATAAAAGTCATATCCTTTCTTTAAATATGTGCAGCACTTTTCTTACGATAATAGAAAAATCGCCTAAAAGCAAGCATTTTCGTGCAGTTAAGCGCCGCTAGCGCTGCAACTTTACTGCAATCTTTTTTTGCAGAGCTTGACAGTCGCTAAGAAAGCCGCTATAATAGTAATGTTTCACTTTGCGGTGAACAATCATGGGTAGGTGCCCGAGTGGTTAAAGGGAACAGACTGTAAATCTGTCATCTTCGGATTACGATGGTTCGAATCCATCCCTGCCCACCAGCGGCGGCATAGCTCAGTTGGCTAGAGCATACGGTTCATACCCGTAGTGTCCGGAGTTCAAATCTCTGTGCCGCCACCATGTATTTATCGTCCTCACGTCATAAGGCGTGGGGGCTTTTTGACGTCTTGGCTATCTATAAAATCGTGTGCATTTTGCATATGGCAAAATTATTTAATATAAATAATTAGACTTAATAAAAATAGTCAATTTGTCGATAAAGGGTAAAGGTATATATGAATATAGAGCCTTGAAATTACAAGTTGTATGGAGAAAAACGCATGAACCTCAAAACAAAGATGCTGATAAGCATTGGCATCCCTTTGCTGCTCGTATTCACCATTATGGGAACGATCATCTATATGATGGCAAACAGTGGGCTTAGGGCACTGACAGAGATCGGCATGGAGCAGTGTGCTAATCGCTATGTGGAAAATATTGACGGGAATTTTCATGAGCAGACGGCTCTACTTGATGCTATCGCTATGAATTGGAGCACGCTGATGCCGACAGGCGCAGCTTTGCAAGAAGCGTTAGAAACGATCGGTAAGCGTGAGGGCGTGTATTTTTTTGCCGTAGCCTATCCTGACGGCTCGGCAGTAGGCAGTACGCCGCTGCCGCCAGGGATTGATGCACGCTCTCGCGTTTGGTATAAGCCGGCTTTATTGTCAGATGCTGTGCAGGTATGTCCGGTGTATAAAAGTGTAACTGACGGTAAAGAGGTCATCACGCTAAGTAAGGCGATACGCAATAAAAACGGAGATCTTGTCGCTATATTGGCATTAGATCTTTTGCTGGATAATTTAACGGGGTCGCTTAAAGATGTCAAGATTGGCGAAAACGGTTCGCTAGCTGTTTTAGGAGCAGATGGCGAATTTATCTATCATAAGAAATTTCATATAGACGATGCGCCGCTTTATGAGATGGACGGCGGTAAGTATAAGGACTTAGCAGCAGAATTTTTATCAGAAAAGTCACAGATGTTTGAAGCGACATTTGAAGGCGTAGACAAGTTTTATCAGACAGTGCCGATAGATTCAACAGGCTGGCATATAGTCATCGAAGTGCCGCAGTCTGAGGCGTTTTCGGCAGCGACGAAGATGCTTTATGCAACGATCATCATATGTGCTTTGGCGCTGCTCTTGCTGAGTGCTATCACATATTATTTTTTGACGAAGATGATAAAGCCGCTAGCTTTTCTTTCAGAAACGATGAGTTTCATCGCTAAGGGCGATCTTACGCATACCGTAGTGGCAAGTGAGCGCAGTGATGAAATCGGCGTTTTACAAAATAGCTCTAACCAAATGATTAAAACGCTAAGAAAAATGGTAGAAAATACATCAAAAGCAGCCGATCAGGTACTAGAATCGTCAAAGGCTCTTTCGGCAAGCTCTACGCAGACAGCGAACGCATCACAGTCTGCGGCGGAAGCTGTTATAGATATAGCTGAACGGGCGGCAGAGCAAAGTGATATTGCAGAGATGGCAAATGATGTTGCCCATAGCATGGGCGATCAGACACAAGACATCATAAAAGCGGTGGCGGCGTCAACGAATATGGCGATAAAAACAAAGGGAGCGACGGCAAAAGGTCGCCTCGCCCTGGAAAAAGCTGTAACAGGCGTTGAAAGCCTTGCCGCAGGTGCCGCTAAAGTCGGCACGGCGGTGCAAAATCTTTATGAAGGATCGAAAAATATCAAAGAAATCAATGATCTTATCACAAATATCGCAGGTCAGACGAAGCTGCTCGCGCTAAATGCCAGCATTGAGGCGGCGCGTGCCGGTGAGCAGGGGAAGGGATTTGCCGTAGTCGCCGCTGAGGTGCGAAAGCTTGCCGAGCAAAGTGAGCAGGCGGCGCAAGAGATCAGCACGGTACTTGGACAAAACACCTCGCAGATAGAAAACGCCTTTTCCTTGACAAAAGAACAAGAAGCCGAAGTAAAAGAAAGCGTAGCAGATGTGCGCGCTGCCGATGAAAAATTTGCAAGCATTGCAGCATCTATCGGGGCTTTAACAGGAGAAATTGATCAGATAACGTCAGATATAAGCGTATTAAAAAATGATTATCAAAGTACAGTGGCGACGGTGCAGCAGGTCAGCACCTTGTCACAGCAGATGCAGCAAAAAGCAACGGACGTTTCTGCCGTATCTGAAGAGCAAGCAGCATCAGCAGAAGAGATCGCCGCTGCAAGTCACGCACTTTCTTCGCTCGCACAGGATTTACATAAAGGTGTAGCGGCTTTTAGGCTCTAAACATGGAAGGGATTGCAGTGACAATCCCTTTTTTCGTTCACTGCGATAAGGATTATTTATAAAAAAGGAGGAAGCAAAAATGAAACTTAAGTCCAAGATGCTTTTAGGAATTGGCGTACCTTTGTTCGTTGTATTTACGTTGATGGGTATTATCGTATATATTTTGGCAAGCAGCGGACTTCGAGAGGCGCGTATGGCTGCGATGGCAGAGCTTTCCGGGCATAGTGCAGCGATCATTGACGGGGATTTACTGGGAAAAAGTGAAGCCTTAGAAATTATCGCTGTAAATTGGTCATGTAGTATGCCTCAAGGTAACTCCTTGTCAATGGCTGTTTCGCGACTAGGGGAACGGCCGGATGTGCAGGGGGTATATATCGGTAGGCCTGATGGCAGCTATGTGTCAAATATAGATCTGCCGAAAGATTACGATCCGCGTACACGCAGTTGGTATAAGAGCGCGGCAGCTTCCGATAAGGTAGAGATCTCTGATGTCTACCGGACAGCATCAGATCATACAAATGTCGTAACGCTAAGTCGTGCGGTGCATCGAGATGGTGAGATGATAGGGGTCATCGGCGTAAATATCTCACTAGATCAGATAACGTCATTTTTGCACGATATTAAAGTTGGCGAAACCGGCTCTATTTTTGTTTTAGGATCGGATAGCGAATATATTTACCATAAAAAATATACGCTCGCTGATCCGCCGCTTGCCGAAATGGAAGGCGGCAAATACCGAGAGCTGGCTGCACAACTTACAAAAGATCAAGCGGTGTTTTTAGATGCCGAGTTTGATGGCATAGATAAATTTTATCATGCAGAGCCGATCGGCTCTACAGGCTGGCACATAGTCATTGAGATGCCGCACGCCGAAGCCTTTGCCGCAGCAACACATATGGCATATTTTATTATTGGCGTAAGTATTGTCGCCCTCATGCTCTTAGGCGGCATCATCTATTATTTTCTCTTAGGCATACTTTCTTCTTTAGAAACCTTATCAGAAACGATGAGCTTTATAGCTAACGGCGATTTTAGGCATAGAACAAAGGTAAGCGAACGTACCGATGAAATTGGTATTTTGCAAAAAAGTGCAAGCCAAATGCTTTTGATGCTGCGTAAGATGGTTCAAGACACCTCAAAAGCAGCCGAGCAGGTACTTGCATCGTCTACAGAGCTTACGGTAAGCTCGACGCACACGGCAAACGCTGCCGGATCTGCGGCAGAAGCTGTATCTGACATCGCCGAACGGGTCGCCGAGCAAAATGATATTGTAGATAAGGCTAACGATGTCGCACACAATATGAGCGAACAGACACAAAATATTGCAAGTGTCGTCAATGCATCAACGAAGGTCGTACATGATACAGAGCAAGCTACGACAGAAGGTCGAGAAGCACTCGAAAAAGTGGTCAAAGGCGTTGAAAATCTTGTAGAAAATGCTACACAGGTGG
Source organism: uncultured Selenomonas sp. (assembly GCA_963544755.1). Lineage (GTDB taxonomy): Bacteria > Bacillota > Negativicutes > Selenomonadales > Selenomonadaceae > Selenomonas. Next base: position 56,719 of record CAUUGH010000003.1, read on the forward strand.
ATGTCGCTGTAAAAAATCTCTATGACGGCTCGAAAAACATCAAGGAAATCAACGAAGTCATAACAAACATCGCAGGCCAGACGAAGCTACTTGCGCTAAACGCAGAGATTGAAGCGGCTCGCGCAGGCGAGCAAGGCAAAGGATTTTCCGTTGTCGCAAATGAAGTGCGAAAGCTCGCCGAACAAAGCGAGCAGGCAGCACAAGAGATCGGCACGGTCATTGGTAAAAACACCGCTCACATAGAAAGCGTTTTCGCCCTGACAAAAACACAAGCTAACGAAGTAAAGTCAAATGTTGGCGACGTAAAGGCGGCAGATGAGAAGTTTTCCAGTATTGCCGCGTCGATCCATGCCTTGATCGAGCAGGTTGGCAATGTAGGAAACAGCACGCTTGCGCTGGAAAAATATTGTAAGGTTACATTAGAAACGGTAAAAGATGTCCGAGAACTTTCTAAGGTGGTCGGGCAAAAAGCAACGGACGTTTCTGCCGTATCTGAAGAACAAGCGGCATCAGCAGAAGAGATCGCCGCTGCAAGCCACACACTTTCTGATTTAGCACAAGAGCTGCAAAAAGGCGTTGGTAAATTTCAGCTTTGAAAATATTATTGCTTTGTATCTTTTAAAAGACAAGGAAAAAGTATTTTCCTGAAAAAACATTTTTTAAAGGAGGCTTTATCATGTGGAAAAATCTTTTATTTTTCCTGCTTGCCGTTACCGTCAGCGTGTTTTTTGTCGGCATTTCATCGCTTGAAGCGGCAAAGGCAAATAACAAGCCCGAGTGCGTCGAGCTTGTTATGGTGCTAGATAAAAGCGGCTCGATGTCCGGCTTAGAGTCTGACACGATAGGCGGCTTTAATGCCATGATCAAGAAAGAAAAAAATCTCGGTGTAAAAGTCAATGTAACGACGGTGTTATTTAGCGATGAGATAGATACGATCTACGACCGTGAAGATATTCATTACATCAAGCCGCTTACAGAAGAAGACTACGAAGTAGGTGGCATGACAGCGCTCTTAGATGCCGTAGGCTCGACCATACTCAAGGTAGCAAATACGAAAGACATCAAGAAAAAAGGCGTAAAAGTCGTCTTTGTCATCATAACGGACGGCATGGAAAATGCTAGCTTAGAGTTTACGAAAAAAGATGTAAAGCGGCTGATTTTGGAAAAACAGGAAAAAGATGACTGGGATTTCATTTATCTTGGTGCAAACATTGACGCAGCGCAAGAAGCCGGCGATATTGGCGTTGATCGAAGTAACGCTGTAACTTACAGCAACACAAAATCCGGCGTTCGTAAAAACTTCGAGGCGGTTGCCGCCTATATGCAAGAAACCGTTGACTCTGAAGAAGGTATCGTAAGTGAAAGTTGGAAAGAACACATCGAAAAGGACGAAACACAAGAGTAAAGAACTACTGCTAAATTTAGCTGCCCATCTTCATAAATTTAGGCGACTTTATTTTATCAGTAGTTCCTAAGGCATTTAAAAAAGAATCTTGCCCCACAGTTTATGGCTGTGGGGCAAGATAGATCTGTTAACAAGCAGCCGCTAAAATAAAAGTCATCGGGATTTTTATTTTAGCGGTAATTTTATGGTATTTTTTAAATATAAGACTATCTACCCATAACTAAATGGCATAATGTAGTTAGACAAGGTTCAATGTACCATGCTATAATAGTAGAAAATTAAATCATACGCATTTTCAGTGGCATAGTTACAGATATTTTCATTGAATGAGGGTTAAAAATATATGAATAAGAAACAGCTTGCTTTGAAATGTTTGACGGGGGTTTTGCTTTTTGGCAGCGTTTGCCTTAGTGCCGAGGCAGCGACGCTAAAGCTTTCTATTGCCGATAGTGTGACGCGAGCACTAGCTCTTGATCCGGCGATCTTAGCGGCAGAGGCTAACGCAGAGGCGGCATCATGGCAGCTTTTAAGTGCAAAGCGAGCGAAAGGACCAAAGCTTACTTGGTCATCGCAGGCATTTTACCTTGGCGGCAAAGATTACGAAAACGCTCCTTTTGACAGACGTTTTAGCAATCGCTTGCAGCTTGAGATACCGCTTTATACAGGTGGGCAGCTAGAAGGTAGCGTGCGCGGCTATCGCTATCAGTCGGACATGGCAGAGCTTTTCATAGAGGGCGAAAGACAAGCGGTGCGCTTTCGTGTGCTTGAGGCGTATTATGATGTCTTGCAGCGAAAAAACTTGTTGCAGGTCGCCGAAAGTGCTGTACACATGGCGAGTGAACAGCTTCATTTACTTAATATTCAATTCAATGAAGGAACAGTAGCGCGTTCTGATGTCATTCAGATGCAAGTGCAGATGGCAGATTATCAGCAAAACCTCTTAAGCGCAGAAGGAAGTCTTGCCGTTGCTGAAACTACACTTCGCTCTATCGTCGGTCTTTCAGAAGATACCGCAATCGAAACGAGCGACGCTTTTACCTACGAGCCTTATACCAAGACGCTAGAAGAATGTATCGACTACGGGCTAAAAAATAGACCGGATCGCGCAGCGGCAGATTGTCGCATAAAACAGGCTAAGGCGCAAAAAAGCGTAGCTAAGAGTGCAAATCGTCCGCGTGTAGCCGGCGTTTTAAGTAAGACTATTGCAGGTGATGCACCTTTTAGTGATGATAGAAGCGAAAATTGGCAGATAGGTGCTGAAATTTCATGGAATATTTTTGATAACCAAGTGACGGCGGCAAATGTCAAAGCAGCCGAAAAAGCTACGGAAAAGCTCGTAGCTGATAAGATGGATAATGAGCGCACGATTCGCCTCGATATAAAAAAGGCATATTGTGGCATGAAAACGGCAGAAGAAAAGATGCACACAGCAAAAGAAGCCGTAGAACAGGCAAAAAAGAACAACATTCTTGCCGAAGTGCGCTACAAAGAAGGCGTTGATATTTTGCTAAAAGTAATGGACGCGCAGGAAAAACTTGTACGCGCACGCACGAACTACTATACATCACTTTACGAATACAACCTAAATAAAGCGGCTCTAGAACGAGCGATGGGGGTCAGCGTGGCACTTGATGTCCCTCGCTATGTAAGAGCGCAGATAGAAGCATCGCCGCAAGATGCAAAAAAAGCTGCCTCTTTATTGGCGTCCTTTCGGGCGCAATAAGACGCTAAAAAGGAGAGAGGCATGAAGAAAATTCTTTTGATCGGTCTGGCTTTGACCATGAGTTTAGTCGTAGGGCTTATGATTTACGGAACCTATCTAAATCATTTTGGAGAGCTAAAGATTGCGCGGCAATTAGAAGATCGCCGTATCACGCTAACCGGCGCTCGTGCTAAGGTGCGAACGCTACATCCGATCCTTTCGTTTGATACGATGACTTTGCAATCTCCGGACATGGCAGATACCGTGTCGTTAATTGACGGGCGCATCGCCGCAATTAAAGTAAAGCGAAACGACGATGTAGAAGCCGGACAGGTGATTTGTGAGCTTATTAACGGCGAGTATCCGCTAAAGATTCAAGAGATGGACAGCAACATCATGGAAGCAGAAGCAAAATTGCAGCAGGCGAAAAACGACTACGAACGCTATCAGAGACTTTGGAATCAAGAAGCGACCTCGAAAGAAAAGCTAGAAGTAATGTATACGACATATCGGGCGTATATAACGCGCATCGCCGCCTTAGAAGCGCAAAAGCAGCAGCTGCTTTTGCAAGAGTCTTATCAGCAGGTGACAGCGCCAATATCGGGCAAAGTTTTGCTGGTCTATCAGACAGAGGGTGCTTTTGTTAAAGCCGGTACGCCGCTCGTTCTTGTAGGAAATAACGCCAGGCTGCTTTTTTCTAAAACAGTCAAGGACTATGTAGCGAAATGGCACGCAGTAGGAACAAGCGTTGGCGTGTCGTTTCTCATAGAGGATTTTCAAAAGGCATACGATACCTCGTATGGTATCGGCAATCGCGGCGAAAAGCAGGATTTTACAGCGACGGTGGTTTCTGTCGATCCGCCGCTTATAGAGCCGGCGGAGATGCGCCGTGTGGTTTGGAGCGTTGATAATTCATCGGGCGTTTTAGATATGAAAACGTATAAAAATGTAGAATTGCAGTCCTTTCAAGAACATCGCTCCCTTACAGTGCCGCTGACAGCGGTAGAAAATCCGCTCTCAGAGCATCCGCTCGTTTACGTCTTAAACGAGCAAGAAGAAATAGAAATGCGAGAGGTCAGTGTCGGCGTACAAGATAAAGTCTATATTGAGATTTTAACAGGCATCTTAGATGGCGAGATCGTCATTACCTCGGGCAAAGAAGGCTTAGAATCCGGCACTAAGGCGGCTGTTCGGTTGGAGGAGGACGCATGACGAAAGACAACAATTTGCTGTTTAGCCGAGAGGCTTTAGACAAGCTGCGTTCGCCCGATCGCTTAGATAAGATGGTTTCAGTAACTTCGCCGACGGGTTGGGCGCTTTTGGCGGCGGTCGGCATCTTCATCGGTTCTATCGTGCTTTGGGCTGTCTTTGGCTCTTTTACAGTAGCAGTAGAAGGTATGGGGCTTATCATGGATGCTGCCGGCACGGTAAATGTGTCACACATCAGCGGCGGCAAGATCGTCCATGTCTATGCAAAATATGGTATGCCGATCGCTAAAGGCGACTTAATAGCGCAAGTCGAGCAGGCGGAAAAGTCTATGGATGCGACAATGGCGCGCCAAGGGCTAGGGCTTGCAACGAGTGGGCGCGAGGCGATGAGTTATGCCTATCAGTATGATCAAAAGCGTCAGCAGCAGCTGGTTACAGAGAGCATTTACAGTGATTACGACGGCATAGTCGATGAAGTGATGGTCGATGACGGCACGGTCATATCAGGCGGTATGCCTATTTGCCGCATCCGCCTGACGCAGGGAATTGACGAGCTGACGGGCATTTTATACATCCCCGTTGAAAAGGGCAAGCGCGTAAAACAAGGAATGTTTGTGCAGGTCGCACCATCCGGCGCGGAAGTATCTGAGTCCGGCAGTCTTGTCGGCATCGTGCGCCAAGTATCGCAATACCCCTTGTCATCACAGGGAGCGCAAAAGGCGATTGGCAACGCCTTTTTAGCGCAGTGGATCGCCGAGCAAAAAAAGAGTGCCTTGATGGAAGTGCGCTTCGATCTCGTAAAAGACGAAAAAAATGGCTATCTTTGGACATCAGTTGTCGGTGATCGACCGGATATTACGGCCGGCAGCTTCTGTAAAGGCTCCATCGTCATTGAGCGAAAACCGCCCATTGAAAAAGTCTTTTATAAGGTGAGCCAATGGCTAAGGTCAAGGTGATGCCATGGATATGTTCAAGCGAATGTTTATGGGTAAAAATAGCCACAAGCCGCGAGTAAAAGTGCCGACCATTTTGCAGATGGAAGCTACCGAATGTGGCGCGGCGGCGCTTGCTATGATTTTAGCGCATTATAAGCTTTGGGTGCCGCTTGAAAAGCTAAGAGCTGAGTGCGGTGTAAACCGTGACGGCTCTAATGCAAGCTGCGTTTTAAAGGCAGCGCGTGGGCGAGGTCTTATGGCAAAGGGCGTAAAAATGACACCTGATGCCATAAAGGCGGCAGAATATCCCTTGATCATCCATTGGGAATTTAATCATTTCGTCGTCTTAGAGGGCATTAAAAACGGTAGAGCCTATCTAAACGATCCCGCTATTGGGCGCCGCTCGGTGCCATGGGAGGAGTTTCGCACATCGTTTACGGGCATTGCGCTGCGCGTGCGTCCTGGTAAAGATTTTCGTCCGGCAGGTGCGCCTTACAGCATCTTTCGCACGATCTTGCAAAAGCTAAGTCATGATCGTGCAGCGATGGTGTTTGTAAGCCTTATAGCACTTTTAATGATCGTGCCGGGGCTGGTGCAGCCCGTGTTTAACCAGATATTTTTAGATGAAATATTGACGGCACGCCATCCTGATTGGCTGTTTGATCTGCTCTTGGCGATGTTTTGCGCCATGATCTTAACGAGCGTTTTGACAGCGCTTCGCTCCATCGTCCTTACGCGTTGGCAAAAAAAGCTGACACTTGCTGATTCGGCGAGCTTTTTTTGGCATACATTGCGCCTTCCGATGCAATTTTTCGAGCAGCGTTACGCGGCAGAAGTCGCCTCGCGCATCGCCTTTAATGAGTCTGTTGCTGCTGTTTTGTCAAACGCAGCAGCAACAGCGGTGCTAGATTTACTGGTTGCGGTATTTTTTTTGCTGCTTCTTTTACAATACAGCGTTTCTTTGACCTTGATCGGTCTTGGCTTTAGTATAGCTGAGATCGGCATCTTTCTCGTACTGAGGCGAAAGATCACCGACCTTAATATGCGTGCGCAGCAAGAAGCCGGCAAAGAATACGGCACACTGATGAACGGCGTACTTATGATCGAGTCGGTCAAGGCAAACGGGGCAGAAGCCGATCTTTTTTCTAAGTGGGCAGGCTATCACTCGAAAGTTTTAGCAAGCTCACAAGAAATTGAAATCTGGTCGCTTATAGCGTCGGCACTGCCGGCATTTTTGGCAGGGCTTAATACCGCCATCATCATGACGATAGGGAGCTTTTCCATCATGGAAGGAGTCATGACCGCCGGTATTTACATCGCCTTTCAGCATCTTATTGCAAACTTTCAAGCACCTTTAAACAAGCTGGTAGCCCTTGGCACAACGCTGCAATCAACGGAAATGCAGCTTCGCCGCTTAGACGATGTGCGCCGCTATCCTATTGACTCGCTGCACTACAAAGAAGAAGCGGCTAATAAGCCGCGTGCGGTGCCGGCAAAAACGGCGATAGCAAGTGAAGTTGCCAAAGTGTTCGCTCAGACTGTCGTGGTGCCGCACCGCCTAGCAGGCGATTTGCAGCTTACGGATGTTTCTTTTGGCTATAGCCCTTTAGATCCGCCCCTCTTGCAGCATTTTGATCTGCACTTAGCGCCGGGGCGTTGGGTAGCTGTCGTCGGCGCATCAGGCAGCGGCAAATCTACCGTGGCAAGGCTTATTTCAGGGCTATATGAAGAATGGTCAGGCGTGATTCGCTTTGACGGCGTAAGGCGGCGTGAAGTGGCAAGAAGCGTTTTAACCGGCTCTGTTGCTGTCGTAAATCAAGACATTTTTTTTCTAAGCGGCACAGTGCAGGAAAATATCACGCTCTTTGATATGTCGATTAGGCGAGCTGATGTCATACAGGCGGCAAAAGATGCTTGCATACACGAAGACATTTTGCGCCTTGACGGCGGCTATGAAAGTCAAGTCAGCGAGGGCGGCACGAACTTTAGCGGTGGGCAGCGTCAACGCCTTGAAATCGCACGCGCCTTAGCAAAAAACCCCGCGCTTTTAATCCTCGATGAGGCGACAAGCGCACTAGATCCCGTGACAGAAATGCAGGTGCTGCAAAATATCCGTCGGCGCGGCTGCTCGTGCTTTATCGTTGCACATCGCTTATCGACGATTCGCGATTGCGATGAGATCATCGTTTTAGAGCGCGGACAGGTAAAAGAGCGCGGCACGCACCGCGAGATGATGCGCCATGACGGTGCTTATCGCCGCTTGATACGAGAAACAGGAGCAGAGGAGGACTGATCATGCAGCTCTTAGCAGGACAGCGTTTCCTATGCCAAGAAGAGCAGATGCTCAAGATAAAAGAAGGAAAAGTAGAAGTCTACGCGGTGACGAGAAACACAGCCGCTTTTCGCCAGATGTTTTTAATGGAACTTTCTGCCGGCGATGTCGTCTATCCGGCATTTGATGAATTTGCCCAAATAGAGATCGGTATCTATGTGGCAGAAGACGCTGAAATAGAAGAGGCAGCCTTTACTTCGTGCAGCGCTTTTGAGCATCTGCCGTGGATGAAAACATGGTTTAACAAACTATCAGCGCTTTCTTGGGTCGAGCGCCTGGCAAACCTCGGCGATGATATGCTCCAACTTTGGGAAGCCGGCACGATGCTGCAACGTGTAGCAGAAGATGAAAAAGCCCTTTTTCATACCTTCGCCGAACACGAGCGGATTCTTTCCATGCTTATTGGCGTTCATTTCGGCTCAGAAGACATTCGCTTTCAAAGACAGATGGAAACGCGCCTGCGCTCACAGATTCGGCTTTTTGATGAATCTGTCGCACTCTTAATGGATGAAGATGCCGTTTTTCATACAAGTTCACTAGCGGAAAATGTCGTCTACGAGGATGCAGCCTTCATCGTCGGGCGCATTGCGCGTGCGCTTTTCATGCCGGAGCGCAGCTTGAAGATCGCGCCTGAAATAGCTAAAAAACTCGATCAAATAGGGCTTTTGCGTCGCCTGATCGACAAGGCAGGACTAGAGATGCGCCTTATTCGGCTAGAAGAAGGTTGGTACGAAAAAGATAGCGGCGTTATCTTAGGCTACTATGGCAAGAAAAAAGAAATTGCCGCGCTTTTACCGCTTTCGCCGACAAAATATCAGATTATAAGCAAAAGTTTCCCTCAAGGAAAACCGATCACAAAAGACGTTGCCGCGCAGATCGATAAGGACGCTTTCGCCTGCTATGCAGGTTTGCCGGTGGAAAAATTAGCACCCGTTGACCTCTTGAAATTCATTATGACGCGCCTGTGGAAGAAGGACTATCAAGTGATCGTCCTAGCTAGTTTTATTGCCGGCGTCGTCGCCTTGATAGCACCGATGGTGACAGAAACCATTTTTAATGACATCTTGCCGATCTTTGACTTTCAAGGACTTGTCACTGTCACGCAGATCGTCATATTGTCTAGCTTTACCGCACTTGCCGTGACGATCGCACGCTCTGTAGCTATATTGCGAATCTCTACAAATGTTGATATGAGCGTTGAAGCGGCACTTTTAGGACGGCTTTTCGCCTTGCCCACGCGCTTTTTTAGAAGATTTCCCTCAGGCGAGCTTGTGCAAAGACTCATGGGCGTCGTGGCGATCAAAAATATTTTAAGCGGCGATTTGTTAAACATCGTCTTTAACCTCGTATTTTCCTTCTGGAGCCTTTTTCTCATGTGCTATTACAGCCTCAAGCTGACGCTTGTCGCCGTCGTGCTTTGGGGTCTTTATTCAGCAGCAGTCGCTTTGATATCAAGAAACGTCCTTTCCTTTCAGCGAAAGCGCGTCAGCGCACACAATAAGACTGCTGGCATCGTGCAGCAGATCTTCATTGGGCTTGCCAAATTTCGCTTGCAGGGCGCGGAAGGACAAGCGTTTAATTTGTGGAGCCGTGCCTTTGGCGAAGAATGGAAGTGGAACCTTAAACTTCGCTGGCAGGAAAATTATCGCTTTATTTTAGCGAGCGTGCAGCCTTTGATTCTTTATATCGCGCTTTATTATGTGGTCGCTTACGATATGCGCCTTGCACTAGAGCAAGGTCATGATCCATATAAGACGGTGATAAGCTACGCGCAGTTTATGGCGTTTCACACAGCCTTTGTAGGGCTAAATACGACGCTTAACGCAGCGATACCCCTTGCCGTGCAGTTTTTCTCCGTGCGCCCACATATCGAAAACATGAAGGCGATCTTAGAAGAGAGCCCGGAAGCAAGCGATGATCGCGTAGATGCCGAGCTTTTGACGGGTGCGATTCGCGTCGAGCATCTGACATTTTCTTATGGCGCGTCTATGCCCGATGTCTTAAAAGGCATCAACTTACGCATAGAGCCGGGTGAAACGCTCGCCATCGTCGGTCGCTCCGGCTGCGGCAAAAGTACGTTGGTGCGCCTTCTTTTGGGATTTGAAAAACCTAAGTACGGGGCGATTTATTACGACGGGCAAGATCTTGGCGAGCTAAATCTTGCTTCCGTACGCACGCAAATGGGTGTTGTGCTGCAAAATGGACAGCTTATGACAGGCGATATTTTCTCTAATATAGTCGGCACGATGGCGCTTTCACAAGATGATGCGTGGAAAGCGGCAGAAGCGGCGGGCATCGCCGATGACATTCGCAATATGCCTATGGGTATGCAGACCGTCATCAGCGAGGGCAGCTCTAATATCTCAGGCGGTCAGCGACAGCGGCTTTTGATCGCGCGCGCACTCGTTGGCAATCCTGCCATCTTAGTATTCGATGAAGCAACGAGCGCACTTGATAACCACACACAGGCGATTGTCACCGAGAGCCTAAAAAAAATGAAAGCGACGCGCATCATTGTCGCGCACCGTCTTTCAACGATTAAAGATGCCGATCGTATCCTCGTCATGGATGGCGGCACAATCGTCGAAAGCGGCACCTTTGATGAACTATTGGCAAAAGGGGGGCTTTTTGCCGAACTCGTGCGGCGGCAGGTCGCGTAGACTTTTAGGGAAGTGTTTTGCAAAGCTTTGCAGATAAGGAGGAACTATGGCGCCGGATACATTAGGTAAAATGCATCAAAAGATTAAATTTGAGGCAATCTATCGCGAGCATTGGCGAAAGATCTACAACTACATTTATGGACGGCTGTTATCAGCTGAGGACGCTGAGGAAGTAACAGCAGATGTTTTTATTGCGGCATGGGAAAACTGGGAAAAGTATGATGCTTCTCGTGCTAAGGTAAATACATGGCTTGGTACAATCGCACACAATAAAGTAAATGACCACTTTCGCAAGGCATACAAGAGAAAAGAACTAAGCGTTGGAGAATTTCCCGAACAAATGCAGCCAATACAAGAAGCGGCAGGAACCTTTGACGATCCCGCAAGTGATATGACGCATATGATTTTACAGCAGCTTAGTGAAAAAGAGCGCGATCTTTTGCAAATGCGCTATAGTATAGGCATGGATAACGAAGAAGTAGCCGCCATTTTAGGATCAACAGCAAACGCCATAAGCCATCGCTATCGACGGTTAATTGAAAAATGCCGTAAATTAACCGAAAAAGAAAAAAAGTTTTCCTAAAAGCGGCGATTTTTTCTTTACTGTTTCGTATATATAAACGACAAAGCAATGACGGCAAAATACAAAACACAAAAAACAAAATAAGAAACGTACGATACGATATGAAACAGAAAGGAGATGCTAAATCATGGATGATATAAAGCGAAGTTTTCAGCAAGCTGATTTTTCTTCTAGTGATAAATCGCTAGAAGAGCGCATTTGGCAGCGTATTGTCAGCACTATCGAAGGATCAAACGCGCAAGAAGAAGAGCTAAGTGATGCTGAACTGATGCATATAGCTGCCGCAGGTTTAGCGCATAGGCGAAAGCCTGAAGATAAGGCATAAGGTAAAACGACGAAGGAGGGAAGGCTCTTGCAAAAGCCGCGCATCATTGAAGGGACATACACCGATTATCTTTGTCTTTTCGGCGACCATAGAACGGCGTACTCAGATCTTTGTGCGAGAGCAACAGCTTCCGGTTCCGGCGCACTCTACATCTTGCTTGATGAAAAAGGCGTTTTAGGCTATCTGGCTAAAACAGACGAGGGCGATACAGACCGCATCGCGCAAATATTCACCGTACCGAAGCGGCGCGGCGAAGGCGCAGCAAAGCATCTGTTAGCTACAGCATTAGAAAAATCACCCAAAGAGCTTTGGCTAAACCTGACAGAAAGTGCCGCTTATTTTGCACAGCTTGATAAGCTGGTTCGCCAAGTCGGCTTTTGGGTAGGTAACGCTAGTACAACCTTTCGCTCCGGCATAGAAAAAGATCTATCCCACTGGGAAAAATTCATGCAGGAAAAGGGTAATAGACTCTGTGCGCTCATCGAGCGGCTTGGCTTTTTTGCCTACTCTTTTAAAAAAGCGCCCTCTGAGTTTTTAGATGCGCTTTATCACTCATCAGAAAACGAATACGGCAATCTCTTAGACGTGCAGACATTTTTTGATAACGAGGGCAAGGCGCTTGATCAAGATATGAGTTTCTTGCTGGTGCATAAGAAAAAGAAAGAAAAAAAGCTTGCAGGCTATAGCCTGGTGATACGTCCTGACGAAAAAAGCGCCGTCTTTGAGCATATGTCGGCAGCGCCTGAGTTTCAGCGTACAGGCTGCGTCTTTTTGGCCATCGCGCGTTCGATGGATGTGTTTAAAGAAAAAGGCTGCAACCGTGCCGCCTACACCGTATATGAGGACAACAAGCGAGCAAACACGTTTTGCAGGCGAGTTTTTGAGCGCGTCACCGTATCTTCAAAGCGCACATATCATTATATGTTTAGGAGGAAAAACATTGACACCATTAGAGCAAAAAGTTTATGACAAGATCGTTAAGACCATGGATTTAGACGTTTCCGAGCTAGAAGGAGTCGATGAAAATTCTCCGCTTTTTGGCGAAGCAAAAGAAGGCGAGCCTTCTTTTGGGCTTGACTCCATTGATTCTTTAGAGCTGGTTGTCATGATTGAAAGCACTTGGGGACTTGGAGAAATTCCAAGCGAGGAGATGGCAAAGTTGCAGACGGTGAAAGCTATCGCTAGCTATGTGGCAGAGCATACGGAGCAGCCCCTATGAGTCGGCGCGTAGTCGTAACGGGCATGGGGCTTGTCGCAGGCGCAGCGCGTGATAAAGAATCCTTCGCTAAGGCGTGTTTTCAAGGCGAAGGCAGCATTAGACCATGTACGGCGTTTGCTCCAAAAGGGCTTTCAACGCAGGAGTTTGGTGAAGTAGAAGATCTTTTTTACAAAGATGTGGCGAACGGACGCTATTTTGAAATTCTTCGTCACTCGGCGGTGAGCTTTTTACAAGATGCGCAACTTACGAAAGAAGAAATATCTGCATGGGGGACGAAATGCCGTATGTTTTTTGGCACCTTGATCTTTAGCTCCGACGCTTTTTATCGCCACAGTTTGAGAAAAAAAGCAAGAAGCGAGGAAAAAGATTCCTTCATCGCCCACATGAACGACTTTTCGACCTATGCCAAAGCACTCTTAGGTGTTGCAGGAAGCCTATTTATAGTCTCTTCGTCGTGTGCGGCGGGTACGACGGCAGCTGGTATGGCGCTTGAGTATATCCGCAACGGTCTTTGTGAACGCGCTGTCGTCGGCGGCGTAGATGCTTTATCTATCGTCACGGCATACGGCTTTAACGCCTTAAAGTCGCTTTCGGCAGCGACGTCAAACCCTTTCGATGAAAGCCGCGACGGCATCAATATCGGCGAGTGCGGCGCATTTTTCCTCTTTGAATCACTTTCTTGTGCTAAAGAGCGCGGTGCAGACATCTTAGGTGAAATCGCAGGCTATGCACTGGGAAACGATGCCTACCACATCACCAGTCCGCGACCGGATGGTGAAGGCGCGTATCGCGTTATGCAGGACGCGCTAAAAGATGCCGGCATAGAGCCAAAAGACATCGGCTATATCAACGCGCATGGCACAGGAACCCTCGCAAACGATGCGATGGAGATGAAAGCTGTCGAAAAACTTTTCCAAAGCGTTAAAAAAGACATCGCACTATCTTCAACTAAGGCTCTTCTTGGACACTGCATGGGCGCATCAGGAGCCATTGAACTGGCAAGCGTGCTGCTTTCGCTGGAAAAAAAGCGTTATATTCCCATGCCGCACCTAAAAAAGCGGATTGGCTCTATGAAAAATCTGCGGCTTTCAAAAGAAAGTTTTGACCTTGATGAAGAGTATGCGCTAAAAAACAGCTTCGCCTTTTCAGGCAACAGCGCTGCCTTGGTTGTGCGCCGCTACGGCCGAGAAAATGGAAAGGAGCAAACCGCATGAAGTCGGTTTATATTGATGGTATCGGTATCCTTTCACCGACTGTCTGCTCTAAAGAAGAACTGGTAGCGGCGGCAGAAAAACTTCTAGAAGGTAAAGTAGATGCCCTAGACACTGTAGCTTTTGCAAAAGCGTTTGATTTTCCACTGGGCGTTTCGTCTTCAAAAGTGCGCCGCGCCCCACGCTATGCCAAGTTGGCTGTAGCAGCAGCCGCGCAGGCACTAGCTGACGCTGATTTTACAGGCGATAAAAGTAAAGTCGGCACGATTTTTTCCACAGGCTATGGACCTGTTGAAAACAACGCGATTTTTGCCGACTCCGTGGCAGAAGGTGCGCCGCTTTTAGCAAGCCCGACGGTCTTTTCCTATACGGTGCCAAATTCTTGCTTAGGTCAAGTCTGTATCGTCCACAACCTGCAAGGGCCAAGTACAATGCTGCTTGCAGGCGATGCGGCAGAATACGCCGCGCTTCTTTTAGCAGGCTCTAAAGCAGATTATATACTCTGCGGCGCCGTAGAAGATCCCGTAAAAGAACTTCGCGAATCCTTTGACGCAGTGTCAGTACTTTCGTCAGAAAAAATTGCAGGCGGCGCGGCGGTGCTGCTCCTTTCGGCAAAGCCCTCGGCAAACAGCTATTGTCGCCTTGAAAAATTCGCCTCCGTATCGCTTGGCACTTATCCTTATGTAAATCACCTATCCTTAGCGCAGGAAAAAGCCGCTCAAAAAGCGATGAGCGCTGCGCTAACCGACATAAGTCAAGATGCCTTACCCGATCTTGTGCTGGCGGCAGAAAACGGCAGCGACTTTGATAAAATAGAGCAAAGAGCGCGTCAAGAGGCGCTAGGCGAAACTTACACTCTTTATCCAAAGCGTATCTTTGGCGAAGCATTAAACTGCGGCTACTTAGAAAATATTGCACTAGGCGCGGTGATCTTGCAAAATGAAAAAAAACACGAAGGCAAAATTCGCACACTTTTAGCAACCGGTTTGGATGTGCATGGAAACTATCTCGCAGCACGTATGGAGGTGTAAGGCTTGGGCATCTTAGATAAAAAACGCGCCATCATCATCGGCGCATCGGGTGGTATCGGCTTTTCTTGCACCAAGCTGTTTCTTGCCGAAGGCGCACGCGTTGTCGGCAGCTATCGGCGCGAAAGTAAAGAATTGATGGAGCTTTTAGAAAAAGAAAAGGCATTAAAGACATTCTTTTTGGATCTTGCAGCGACAGAAGAAATTGCCGAGCGCATGAAAGAAGCTATCGCAGCATTAGGCGGCATCGACATCTTAGTAAATGCCGCCGGCATTTCAAAACCTGCACTCTTTCACGCAGCCGACCCTAAAGACTGGCGCACGGTTATCGAAACGAGTTTCATGGGGGCTTTTTATACGGCAAAAAGCGTCATATTACCCTTCATGCGAGCAGGCGCCGGTGCAATTATTGAAGTAAGCTCTGTATATGCCGAGCGCGGCGGTGCAGGTCAAAGCAGCTATTGTGCAGCTAAAGCGGCACTGCTTGGCATGACGCGTTCGCTTGGTGTAGAGCTTGCCGCTAAAAAAATTCGCGTAAACGCCGTTGCGCCGGGCTTTATCGACACGACGATGACAGAAGGCTTGAGCGATAAACAAAGAAAACAATTTCTTGAGCGTATTCCGATGAAACGCTTTGGAAATCCCTTAGAAGTTGCAGAAGTTTGCGCTTTTCTTGCAAGCGACAAGGCATCATATATCACAGGACAAGTTTTCACCGTTGACGGAGGATTATCCGCCTGCTAGGCTAAGAACCTAGCTTGATGTGTATATCAACTGCTTAGGCAGAGATATAGATGAGCCGCTCATTTTACAAAGTGGTTCAAGAGAAGAAAATTCATGTATTTAAGAGGAGGAACTATCATGAGCAAAATGTCGGATTTTTACACAAAGGTCGTTTCGGATGCAGAACTTCGTGCTAAGGTCAATACTGTCTTAGGCGGCAAAGACATCGCCAATCTTTCGGATCAAGATCTTGAAAAGCTCGGTGAGATCGCAAAAGCTGCAGGCTTTGACATTACGCTGGATGAAGCAAAAGAATACCTAAAGGCAGAGGCGAAAGAACTCTCCGATGAGGCGTTAGACGCTGTCGCCGGCGGCATCAACAAGGGCGTAATTGAATGCGAAGGCAAAAATGCCGGCACGCATGACAAACTCCAAGGCGATGCCAAAATTGGCAAGGGCGGTCTTGGCAGCCTCGGCAACCTAGGGAAAAAGTAAGGTTTCCTGGTATATATTGGCTCTTTGTTTTAGTAAAACGAGCCGCATGAGAAGTCTATTTCAGCTACTTAAAGAAAAGGAGAATACATCATGAGCAAAATGTCAGATTTTTACGCAAAGGTCATTTCCGACGAGTCGCTTAGAAGTAAATTAAACGATGCTCTCGGCGGCAAGGACATCAACAGTGCGTCCGATGAAGAACTAAAGAAGATCGGCGAGATCGCAAAAGCTGCAGGCTTTGACATCACGCTCGACGAGGCAAAGGCATATCTTGCCTCTGACGCAAAGGATCTTTCCGATGAGGCATTAGACGCTGTTGCCGGCGGCATCAACAAGGGCAAAGTAACGTGCAAGGGCGAAAACGCCGGTACGCACGAGTCTATCGACGGCAGCGCACAAGTCTAAGGACGCGCATTTACCGACAAGGTTTCTTGCTATTACCCTCTTATCAATCGTCTAAAGAAGATACAGCCGTCCGTCGTGAATCAAGCGGCGGACGGCTATTTTTATCCGTATTTTCTTTAGATGATTGCTTGTGCTGCTGATGTTTTATTTTTTATACAGGAGGAAACTATGCGCTATGTGACTTTGAAATCTCGCTACAGTCTGCGCGGCTGGCGCGATATGGAATTTGCTCTTTACGATTGGCAGGCATGGAGCGGAGATTCCGGCAAGACGCTTCCTCTTACGCGTATGCAAAAAGAAGCTATTGAAATCTTAACTAAACCGGGCGTTTTTATAGACGATCCGTTGCTTACGCAAAGTATGCGCCAAGCGGCGCTAAAACTTTTGGAGTTAGGATTTTTAGAAGAATGTTCTTCTGATAAAACTCTTAGCGAAGACCAGCAATACCGCTATGCCGACACTTTGATGGCACACAGCTTGACATGGTCGATCACGGGCAACTGTAATTTGCGCTGTAAGCATTGTTATATCTCTTGTGATGAAAATGTCTATGGTGAGCCGACGCTAAAAGAGTGTGAAGAAGTCGTGCGGCAGATGAAGGAAGCTAATATCGCCATGGTTGATCTGACAGGCGGTGAGCCGTTGGTACGGCGAGATTTTTGGGACTTCGTCGATATGCTGATCGATTCACATATTTATATTGAAGAAATTTTTTCTAACGGGCTTTTGCTAACGGATGCTTTTCTCGATAAATTAGAAAGCCGTAAATTACGTTTGAATGCTTTTTTATTGAGCTTTGATGGCGTTGGCTGTCACGACTGGATGCGCGGTCTTAAAGGCGCGGAAAAAAAGATGATAGAGACGATCAAGCGGCTTAAAAGCCGCGGTTATGGCGTCATCGTCACGACAGTGCTGCATGAAAACAGCATGGATGCTTTAATGGACACCTATAGGTTGATGAAAGAATTAGATGTTGATTTTTGGCGCGTTGCAGATGTCGTAAATACAGGCAACTGGAAAAAGACGCAAAACAGTGAAGTTAAGACCACAAGGCTTTTAGACGCTTATATGGATCTGATCACAAGGATGAAGCGCGATGGTATGCCGTTTCGCGCTGTCAAGCTGGCAGGCTGTTTTCATGCAAACGGGACTGACTATACGCTGCCGGCATTAGGCGGCTGCGGCACGAAAGAGCAAGAATGTGAGCATCTTTGTGAAGCAAGTAAACTTTTTCCGCATCTTTTGCCAGACGGCAGACTTTTGCCGTGTATGCCGATGTGCGGCACGGAGATGGAGGAAAAAGCTCCGAATATCTTAAAAGGCGAATACGACATAAAAAAGGCACTGGTTGAATCGCCGCTGGGAAAATATATGGCGTATACCTACCGCGATGTGTTTGAAAATGAAGCAGAGTGCGCGGCTTGTCCACATAAGTACCTGTGCAGCCGCTGTCCAGCGACATCTTTGAACTATGGTAGTCTTTTTGCAAAATCGCCTTTGACCTGCACGTTTATTAAGAAAAATTACAAGGCTAAAATTCAGGAAATAATGGAACATGAATGAGAAAATTTCTCTTGCAGATAATGAAATATTTTTACAACGCGTCTTTACTAAGCACATGACATCATCGATCTTGGCGATGTTCGGCGCGATGGCGGCGATGATCGCAAGCAGCATCTTGGCAGGCGTTTTTTTCGATGCGGTGGGTTTAGCGATCATGAGCATCATTATGCCCTTTTATTCACTTTTTGCAGCGATCGGCTCTTTAGTTGGTGTCGGCGGCTCGATTGTCTGTGCTTATGCCTTAGGGCGCGACGATCATAAGGCGGCAAGCGAGGCCTTTTGCCTGTCGGCGCTTTTGGGGCTTTTGCTATCGCTTTTGGCAGGGGGCAGCTGCTTGTTGTTTTTAGATGAGCTGTTGGTGCTTTTAGGCTGCACAAAAGATTTATACGAAGAAGCCCATCGAGCTTCCGGCATCTGCCTTTTAGGCGGTTTTGGCACGACACTTTTTTATCTGCCGTATAATTTTTTAAAACTCTTAGGTAAGCTGCGGCTCTTGCTGCTGATCTTTCTTGGCATGGCTCTGGCAAATGTCGCTCTTGCTGTGTTTTTTGTATGCGCACTTGGCTTTGGCATAGAAGGAATCTTTTGGGCGACATCTCTTGCAAGCATCGCTGCATCTTTTTTGGGCATTGTTTATCTGCTTTTTGCAAAGGACGCATTTCGCCCGGCATTTTTACTAAATTTCGCACTTTTTTTAGAAATCGTAAAGCGTGGTACACCTTCAGCATTTAATAATATCCTAATTTTTTTAAGACTGCTGCTTCTCAATCGGCTTATCGTCGCCGTTGCAGGAAGCGGCGGTCTTGCTGCGCTTTCTGTTGTGACAGCGCTGGAAAATTTCACATTAGTCATCTTAGGCGGCTTAGCGCAGGCAGCCGCAGGTTTTGTCAGCGTCTTTACAAAAGAGCTAGACACCGTAAGCGTACGGCGCATCGAAAAGCAGGCGCACGCTTACGGTATCTCGCTCATGATCGTTTTGTGCGCGGCGCTCTTTCTTTTTCCGGGCGAGATCGCGCAATGGTTTGGCATGAAAAGCGCGGCAGATAAAGAGTGCGCGATAACGGCGCTCGTGATTTTTGCATGGAGCATAGTGCCTTCTCTTTGGTGCTATCTGCTATTTTTTTACTATCAGGCGGCAGGCTTTACGACACTTGCTAATGTGCTGATTTTTGGCAAGTCCTTCCTGTTTTTTCTCGTGCCGGCATGGTTTTTGGCAAAATATTACGGTCTTTTGGGCATCTGGTCAGCCTATACGATTGCAGCGCTTTTGCCGCTTGCACTTGTTTTTTTCATACAGCCCTTTTATGCGCGGCGCGGCTATGTGGGGATTTTTTTGCAGGATAGGCGCGCAGAATATGACGGTCGCTACATCTCTTTTTCGGTGCGTGCCGATGAACAAGAGATAGTAAAAAGCAGCGCGGCGATTGAAGAATTTTGCAGGCAAAACGGCGTTTTACACAAAGATAATCTGCTTGTTTGTTTAGCCGTTGAAGAAATGCTCACTAGTATACGCGAGCACTCATTTGCTGCTGATGCTAATGCCATGATAGATGTGCGTATTCTGGTGCTGCAAGATTTAGATGCTATTGAAACAGTGCTTCGCATACGACACGGCGGCAAGATGTTTAATCCTTTAGATTACTATGAACATCGAAAATCAAAAGATCCGCTGGCATTAGGCGATGCATTAGGGCTTTTCATGATCTTAAAAGCAGCGGCAGCGATACACTATAAAACGACGTTTGGCATCAATAATTTGACTGTACGCATGAAATGCAGACGAGAGACAGGGGGCGTTTAGCATGAAAAAGCCTAAGATTTTGCTGCAAGACTTTGTAGCAGAAGATGCTGCCGGCATGGTAAGCTGTATTTTTGAAGAATACGGCAAAAGTTACTTTTTGCCGGCATTTTATCAAAAAGACTATTTGTGTCGCCTGCAAGAAAGCGCTAAGACGCATTTTCTTGTGGCAAAGTGCATGGGCGAAGTAGTCGCCATGTTAGCGTTGCACTACCGCGGCAAGAGCGCTTTTTTATCGACGGGCATCGTAAAAAAAGCGTATCGCGGTCTAGGAATCTTAGGAAAGCTTTTTCATTTAGCGATAGAAAAGGCAAAAGAAAAAGGGCTTTTTACCCTCTATTGTCGCAGTGTCGCCTATCATGACATCACGCAGCGACGCTTAGAAGAATTAGGCTTTACGCCAACTGCTTTTTTAATGGCAGAATTTTTAACGCAAGGGCAATATTCTTATAAAAAAGACAAAAATCTAAAACATCCGCATATTTTGCTTGTGCGCCATCTTCAAGGTCCAAAAACATCTGGGAAAATTTTCCTAGATGCAGCTTATAAAAACGTGGCAGCATCAATTTATCAAGAACTTGCTATTTCTGTAGAAATAGCAGAAGTCTCTTTGCCGCTTGCCGCAAAGACCCATCTTCATACAGAATATGACGACAGTCAGTACGTGACAAGCATTTTCATACACCGTGCCGGCGCAGATCTTTTAGAATGTGTCAAAAAAAGTGCAGCAAGCCGCCAAAACGCACTGCAAACGGTAAATGTGTTCTTAAACATCAATAGCGTCGATGCCGTTGCCGCTTGTAAATCTTTGTGCGCCGAGGGATATTTTTTCACGGGATTTTTCCCACTTTACTACGAAGAAGAATACATGGTTTTTCATCATGCCATGTCGCTTTCTTGTGACTTTATGTCCTTTAGCCTTACGCCTAAAGCGGCAAAGCTTCTAAGCATCATAGAAACCTTACGCGGTAAGGGGGCATCGCTATGATTTGGGAGCGTTTGAAAAAGCTGCACATACGCGGCCGCATGATCTTAGTCGTCTTAGCAACTAGCCTATCGACGCTGTTTATCTTGAGCATCGCTGGCTTTTACGGTATGCTCGGCGCTCGGCTCGATGCCGTAGAAAGCGGTAAAGCGATCGGCCGTGAGGCGACGGCGAGCAGCTCTGCGGCGCTGCTTGAGCAAAAAAAGATCGAGCTGCAAAGCATCGTTGACGATAAAGCAAACGACATAGAAGGTAAACTTGAAGTCATTCGCCGCGACGTGCGTATACTTTCCAGTGAGATGAGCCGCATAGCGACAGAACCACAAAACTACAAGCCGCACACTGTTTTGCAGCCCGACGCGAAAAACGGCGGCAAGCTGACGACGCAGTTGCTTTTTGCAGCTGATGTTGACCGCAGCGCGCAATCGCTTGCTGAAGAAATAGGCTATGGCGCAAATATCGCACCACTGTCAATGGATCTTATGAATATTAATAGCTTCATGGCGACAGCCTTTGCGGCATCTAAAAGCGGCTTTACCATCTTGACAGACACCTACTCCAACTTGCAGGGCGAACATTTCGACTCGCGCACGCGCCCGTGGTATATTCTTGCAAAAGAAAAAGGTGATCTTACTTTTTCTGATGTAGAAAAAGACGCGCTAAACGGCGAATTTTGCATTTTCTGCTCCATGCCTTATTATAAAAGCGGTGAATTTGCAGGTGTTGTAGCGATGGGGGCATATATAAGCGATCTGCGTGCGATAATCGACGCAGTTAGCAACTATCAAGGACAATTTGCCTTCGTCATTGATCAAAAAGGTCATGTGATCCTATCGACACTTGCGCCAAGCAGCGATAAGGCTCTTAACGAACTGGCGGTCAATGTAGATGATAATTTTGATCTTAGAAAAACTAAAGACGCGCCGCTAGCATTAGCGGCACGCCAGATCGCATCTGGTGAACACGGTCTTTTAGAAGTAGTTATTGAAGGAAAATCATACGACATCGCCTACGCGCCTGTTACGAGCATGGGTTGGACGTGTGCCGTCGGCATCCCTAAGCAAGAAGTCATTGCCCCTGCCGTAGAAAATAACGAAGCGATCTACCGCCTGACGCATCAAAACGTGCAACAGCTCGACGGCTACATGGTGCGTACGATACTTGCCGTAGCCTTCATAGTTATCCTCCTCTTTTTCATCCTCATCTATGTGGGGCGCAAGGCATCAGAGCATTTTGTAAGACCGATTCAGGCGTTAAATGACGGCGTTCGTGAAATTGCCGGCGGCAACTTGCAAAAAAAGCTAGACATCCACACGGGCGATGAGATAGAAAGCCTTGCCATCTCCTTTAATGCCATGACCGACGAACTTATGCGCTCTATGAAAGAGCTTGCCGAAATCACAGCAAAAGAAGAACGCATAGCAACAGAATTGGCAGTTGCCAGCCGCATCCAGGAAAATATGCTGCCGACCATATTTCCCCCTTTTCCCGAGCGCAAAGATTTCGACATCTACGCCACTATGGCGGCTGCTAAAGAGATCGGCGGCGACTTTTATGACTTTTACTTACTAGACGATGATCACGTCGTCTTTACAATCGCCGACGTATCAGGAAAAGGCATCCCCGCCGCTCTTTTTATGGTCGTAGCGAAAGTTATCTTAAAAAATGCCATGCAGTCGCTAAAGCATGGCGAAGATCTCGCCGCTGTCGTAGCGCGCGCTAATGAGCAGCTTTGTAAAGATAATGACACTTTGATGTTCGTCACCGCCTTTATCGCTGTACTTAATTTACAAGACGGCACGCTCTCTTATGTAAATGCCGGGCATATGCCGCCCTTTCTGTATCAAAAAGCGCAAGGCGGCGTTAAATGTCTGGACGTGCAAAAAAACTTTGTACTAGGCGCGATGGAAGGCTTTAATTACGTTTCGCAGAAGATAAATATGAAAGCTGGCGATGTGATCTTTCTTTACACCGACGGCGTGACAGAAGCAGCTGATGAAAAAAATGCCTTTTATGGCGAAGAGCGGCTTAAAGCCTGCCTTATAAGTGAAAGCGCACGAGCAAGGCAGCTAAAGACACTTTTAAAAGCCGTAAACACTTCGCTGGCAAACTTTGTCAAGACCGCCGAACCGTCAGACGACATTACCATGCTGGCACTCGCCTACAAAGGAAGAGCCGTAAAAGAAAGGAGCAGCCACATGGCGACAACGTGTAGCAGTGTAAATAAAATCTGCATGAAAGCGAGCGTAGAAAATATCGATCGCGTACAGCAATTTTTAGAAACCCTGCTCGCACCGCTTTCTTGCATCCCTAAGGCGCGTACGCAGCTTGCACTTGCCGTTGAAGAGCTCTTTGTCAATATCGCTTCGCACGCTTACGGAGAAAAAGAAGGCCTTGTGACACTTTGCGCCGCGACGACCGCTGCGCCGCCTGCTATCGAAATCACCTTCATGGATGAAGGCATACCATACGATCCGCTAAAAAGAAACGATCCGGATACGACGCTTGCACTAGAAGATCGAGAAATAGGAAAACTCGGCATATTTCTTGCCAAAAAGAACGTCGATGAAATGCAATACGCCTATCAAGACGGAAAAAATATTTTAACGATCCGCAAAAGACTTGCTTGAATACGATGCTTTCCGTTATAATTTCTAGTGAGGCGGTTTTGTTTTCGCCTTTGTTTTCATATTTTGAGAGGAGCAAGACGGATGGACATTAAAGAGGAGCGACAAGGCGCAGCTTGGCGCGTTGCTATCTCAGGACGCTTAGACACTATGGCGGCAGCAGAGCTTGATAAGACGATACAGCAAGGCATAAAAGATGCAAAAGAATTGATCTTTGATTTTGCCAATGTGCAATATATCGCTTCGGCAGGGCTTCGCGTACTCTTAGTGGCACAAAAGCAGATGAATAAGCAAGGCAGCATGAAACTCTTAAATGTAAATCGTGACGTAAAAGATGTACTTGAAATAACAGGCTTTATAAACTTTCTGACACTTGAAGAAAGCGATGCCTAGGTAATCACTGATAAAATAGACCGTCAGATTGGCGCAGATTTTTTAGTCCTCTTGAGGAGGTAAACCGGCCGCATAGTGGCGCTCTCTTGAGGATTTGCCGACAAAAAGCGAGCAAAAAGATGCTCTAAGATGGCTGTGCTGAATTTATCACTGTTTACTCAAGACTTTGGAGAAATGCCTTGATAACTGCAAAAGAATACCTATCACATCGCTATTTGTTAGCATCGAGATGGCCGCTTTTGCCCCTGCCTGATGAGCCTTTTAGCTTGCTTTGGGAAAAAATGTGCGGCGCTGAGGCACTAAACTTTCTTTCAGAGCGTTTTTTGTTGCCCGTTAAAGAATTTGTCTGGGAAAAAACGGCTAAACTTTCGATCACCTTAGTCGAAAGTTTAGCCGGCAGACTGCCCTGCATCAGTACATATGCGTATCAAGATTTTAAAAACATGATAGACCTCTTGCTGGGAAAAACCAAAAGCCAAAAGCTACCGGCAGGCGTTCACGCTCTTACCATGCGCCCCAAAAAAGTGACGCTAAAAGAAAATCGCATCTTACTTTTGCATCATGCGCCATATAGTGACATTCCTGCCGCCTTCCTAGGTCTTAGCGATGCAGCATGGCTAAAAATATCAAACAAGCTGCGTATTCGCCATGAATGTACACACTACGAAACACTTCGCCTTTTTGGCGGCATGAAAAATCACGCGCTAGATGAGATCTTAGCTGATCTTTTAGGACAAATCGCCGCTTTTGGCAACTTCGACGCTGATCGCCAGCGGCTTTTTTTTGGCTTAAAAAAAGGGCAAAATACTTGTAGCGGCAGACTTGCCTTTTATTGTCGCAACGTCGAAGAAAAAGAACGCGCTTTGATCTATGAAGCAGTCGATCAAGCGCTCGATCAAATCGCGCTAGAAGTTTGCGGCTTAGGGCAAAATATTAAAGACATTAAAAAGATCTTTACACGCATCGGCACCGTAAGTCTTTGGCAAAGACAGGCAAACGAAAAAAGGCAAAGCCCTTGATCAAAGATTTATTTTAGTATATTATAAAAAAGGGTAAGATGATAAAGCGCGTTCGTAGTCCAGTGGATAGGACGTCAGCCTCCGGAGCTGAAAGCGTGGGTTCGACTCCCGCCGAGCGCACCATGATGGATTGGCTAAAGGGCGCAAATTCGCGCCCTTTTTATCGTAGAAGAAAAGAGGCAGGCGATAAGATGAACGAAAAGGCAAACGAAGCGATGTCTAGCTTCCTTGAAGCGATGGGACTAGATCTTAATGCGCGCGGCATGAAAAAGACACCAGAGCGCGTAACGGCGATGTTTGCGCTGCTTTTTTCAGGCTGCAAAGAAGATGCCTCCCTGGCTTTTGGCGAGCTGTTTGATACGAAGGCGAGCGGTCTGGTAGCTGTGCAGCACATTCCTTTTTATTCTCTTTGTGAGCATCATCTAGTGCCGTTTTTCGGCGAGGTGCATATCGCTTATCTGCCGCAAAACGGCAAAGTCGCCGGCTTTAGTAAATTCGTCCATGTCGTAAATATTTTATCTAGACGACCGCAAATACAAGAGCGTTTTACACGCGAGATCGCCGATGCCGTAATGACAGGGCTTTTAGCTAAAGGCGCGTTTGTCGTAGTAGAAGCGCAGCAGCTTTGCATGATGATGCGCGGCATTTTAGCACCTGATACGCGCACGCTGACATCAGAAGCAAGTGGGCAGCTAGCGGCAGATGCAGCGCTTCGTAAAGAAGCATGGCAACTTTTGCAGTGTGAAGTAAAGGGGTAAGATATGAAAGCGAAGCGACACTATCATTTGCCATCGGGCAAAGAGCTAATCATCGGTGAGCGAACAATCGTCATGGGCATCTTAAACGTGACGGCGGATTCTTTTTCTGACGGCGGCAAATGGAACAGTCTAGACAAGGCGCTTTCGCACGCGCTTTCGATGGTTGAAGCCGGTGCGGCGATCATAGACATCGGTGCAGAGTCCTCGCGCCCCGGCTTCGTGCCGGTGTCGCCGGCAGAAGAAATCGCGCGGCTTTCACCCTTCATGGCATATCTTGCGCCGAAGATCCCCGTGCCGATTTCTATTGACACCTTCAAGGCAGAAACGGCGCGTGTCGCCGTGCAGCTTGGCGCGGACATCTTAAACGATATATGGGGCCTACAGTACGAAAAAGAAGAGCGCGGCGCGATGGCGCGTGTGGCGGCAGAAGTAAATGCTCCCGTCATCGTCATGCACAATCGTTTTCATGGCGAAGGGCAAAAAGACATCATTACCTCCATACAGGAATTTTTCCAAAAGAGCCGCGCCATAGCAAGAGAAACCGGCATTCCAAAAGAGCAGCTAATCTTTGATCCGGGCATTGGTTTTGGCAAAACCGCAGCGGAAAATATCGAAGTATTACATCGTCTGCATGAACTTTGTACGCTTGACGGTGATCCTTATCCGCTGCTTTTAGGCGTAAGCCGCAAAAGCTTCATCGGTTACGCACTCAATCTGCCCCTGACCGAGCGCCTTGAAGCGACGGGGGCGGCTGTCGTTTTAGGCATCGCCTCCGGCGCGTCCATCGTGCGCGTACATGACGTAAAAGAAATCAAGCGTATGTGCCTTATGGCAGACATCATTTTGGAGGGCAAAAAGCATGGATCGGATTGAGCTTTGGGGCATGGAGTTCTTTGGCTGTCACGGGATCTTTATAAAAGAGCGGCAAAAAGGACAAAAATTTATCGTCGATCTCTTTTTATACATGGACTTAAAAAAAGCGGGAAACACAGACAATCTTGCTCATAGCATCGACTATACGACAGTTTTTGACGATGTAAGAAAAATAGTTGAAGGCGCGGCAAAAAATATCATTGAGTCAATAGCAGAAGAGATCGCCAAAATCTTGCTAAAAAAATATGCTCTGGCACGCGTTGAAGTCGCCGTTCATAAGCCGCACGCGCCTATTGCAGGAACATTTAGAGATGTTTGCGTACGCATCCAAAGAGATCGCCCATGAAAGAGCGTGTGACAGAAGATAAAGCAGCCGCTTCTTTTATAAAGCTGCCCTTTTGCCGCCCCGGCTATGCCGGTGCGCCCTATAGCATCTATATAGGTCTTGGCGCAAACATAGGCGATCGCGCAGCCTCTTTAAAACGCGCACTGCGTCTTTTGGCTCATATGGAAGATACACAGCTTTTAACGGTATCTTCTTTTTACGAAACACCGCCATGGGTAAATGTGAATCAGCCGCCCTTTCTAAACGCCTGTGCAGCCTTTAAAACGCGCCTTTTGCCGCTCGTCTTGCTGCGCTATGCTCAACGCATCGAGCGTGCGCTCGGCCGCATACGCAAAGCACATTGGGGACCGCGCACGATAGACATTGATCTGCTTTTTGCCGAAGGCTACGAAAGCGATAGCTGCGATCTATCCTTGCCGCATCCATATCTTCACAAGAGAGCCTTCGTACTCGTGCCGTTGCAGGAAATTGCCGCCGATAAGATCATCTGCGGCAAAGCCATAGGCGCGTGGCTAAAAACCCTGCCGGAAAAAGATGCGTGCATCAGACGAAACACCTATATATTTTCAAAAAAATAAAATTCGTGCCGGTTTCCAAAAAAGAAACACTATCTTTTTAGTATAAATCATGGTAAAATGTATGCAGTTAGTAAAATTTTCTAGGAAGTATTTCACAAATAATTGGATGGCGCGTCTATCCTCGTTGCAAGTATTTTGTTTTTAGGAAGGAAAAAAATGGCAAGGTTTACGATAAAAGAGGCGCGTCAGTTGGAAAAAAGCCTTGCGCCGATTTACGATCTCGTTCGTTTCGTAGATGTTAAAGATTGCAAGGTGCTTCATTTTGAAGAAAACGGAACCGTCTGGCGCGAAGGGCGCTGCTTTACCACTTGGGGCAGGGAGCATCGCTGCCGTCACTGCACGAGTTTTTGCGCGGATAAAAGAAGTCAAAAATTTGAAAAAGACGAGATTTCAGGAGATCGGGTATTTCATGTGCTTTCTACGCCGATTGAAGTAGAGATGCTAGATGGGAGCATTTTTCACTGCGCGATGGAGTTAGTGACAAATTCACCGCGCAATGTCGAAGCTAGGGCTATGCGTGATCGAGATGTACTTTCTCTTTTAGCGCGCGAAAAAGAAAATGCTAATGCCGGCGTATTGTGCTTTAACGTAGAAGATGCTTGTATCTATGCAAATCTTGAAGCCTATCGCCTATTTCAGGTACAAGCAGGCGATTTAGAAGCCTTGCAGCATTTTTTTTCCACATGGCTGCTAGATGAAACGTGGGATAGCCCTTGGGAAAGCGTAGCATCGTGGGAGCAAGAGTTTTCCTTGGGAAATGAGCAGCTTGTTTATAAAGTAAAGATGTCAAAGCTCTTTGACGTAGACGGACGCTATAAGGGCTACTACTATGCCGTGCAAGATAAGCGAGAAGAAGCAACAGCCGAACAAATGTGGTCGCGCGATAAGCTTACGGGACTTTACGACCGCGATGGCTTTTATAGTGCCGTTAGAAAAGAATTAGACTGTGGGATAAGCGGCCGACACTATATCATCTGCTCAAATATTAAAGACTTCAAGCTGGTCAATGAATTGCTCGGCATTGATAAGGGAAACGAAATATTAAAAAGCCTTGCCGAATTTTTCACCGATCTCGCCATGGGTTCAGGCGGCGTCGCCGGGCGGCTGCACGCTGATCATTTTGCCGCCTATGTAGCTATGGATCGCTTTGCAGAAGAAGAATTTTTAGAAAGTCTTGAAGTTTTAGGGCGGACATTTGACAGCAGCGCTTTCAAGGCGTGTGTTCACTTGGGTGTTTATGAGATAAAAGAAGCGGAAATGCCCGTTTCCGTCATGTGTGATCGCGCACATCTCGCGCTTTCTTTGGTAAGAAGCCAAAACGGCAATAAGGTAGCGGTATATAACGATGCCCTGATGGAGCGCACGCTAAGAGAAAAAGAGATCTTAGGAAGCTTTGATGACAGCATCCGAAAGCGTCAGTTAGTGGTCTACTTGCAGCCGCAACTTTCGTCGGAAGGAAAGCTTTTAGGCGCAGAAGCACTCGTTCGTTGGAAGCATCCGGAAAAAGGCTTCTTGCTGCCGGGGCAGTTCATCAGCATCTTAGAAAACGCCGGTCAGATTCATCGTCTTGATCGCTACGTCTGGGAAGAAGCGGCAGCGATCTTAAAAAGCTGGCAGGGCACGAAAAAAGAAGGGCTTTGCATCTCGGTCAATATCTCGGTAAATGATATGCTTCATTTAGACATTTACCGGACGCTGCTGGATCTCGTAGACAAATACGGCATAGAGCCTAAATATTTGAAGCTGGAGATTACAGAAACAGCGCTCATGAGTGACATTGATAAATACCGCAAGCTTATAGCCTCGCTGCAAGATGTAGGCTTTGAATTTGAAATCGACGACTTTGGCAGCGGCTATTCTTCGCTTTCGATGCTAAAAGACATCGAAGCAGACATCTTGAAAATAGATATGGGCTTTTTGCGTCAGACAGGCAATGCCAAGCGCAGCTCCGTTATCTTAAACGCCGTCATTACCATGGCGAAATGGCTCGGTATGCGCGTCATCACAGAAGGCGTAGAAACCAAAGAGCAAGTAGAGCATTTGCGCTCGCTCGGCTGTGATATGTTCCAAGGCTATTACTTTGCCAAGCCGATGCCGGTCGAAGAGTTTGAAGGCAAATATTTTCGCATGAATGCCAGTTAAGAAGCTGTGTTGGAGGATTGTCGAAAATGCAAAAGAGTCGGACAAAAAAGACGGTGCAGCGAGTCTTAGTACTAGCTGCCTGCTTTTTTGCAGGTATCTGCAAAAAAGCATTTGCTGTACGCATCGATCCAAATGAGATAGATCATCTTCGCGCCACGTTTGGCATGATGATGGAAGGTGTCGAGCATTTTTACAAAGTGACACTTCTCTTAGAATCTTTCCTGCTGTTTGTGGTTAGTGCCATGATCATTGTGGGATTCATTGGCTACTATAAGGTAAAAAAAGAGCTTCGCGAACTGCGCCGTCACGTTTACCAAGAAGCCGCTTTTAGCGTAAAGCCGCAGGAAATAAAGCCGCCTTTAACGATGCCTAAAGAAGAGTTAGAGTCTGCTGTAGAGCCTGTGCCAAGCTCTACAAAAGCATCGACGCCGCTAGAGCAATTCATAGAGGCTTACTCTGCGGCGAACGCCATAGAAGATAATACAAAAAGAGAAGAATGTCTAAGCAGCCTACGCACGACGTTTTCGATCAAAGAATTTACCTGTACGAACTTTGAAGAAAGAAAGCTCGATCCGAACGCGCCGCCGACCTTTCAAACGAAAAAAGGCGGCGACTTTTGGGCACTGGAAAAAAGCGCAGGTTCTGACAGCTACTATGTCATGCCCAATCCCACGCTGCCCTATGATGAAGAGCGACATCGCTTCTGCGGCATGAAAGAAGCTTTTGCCTCTAACTACAAAGAAGGTAAGGCATATACACATATGGAGCTTAACGCACCTGCCTACTTTAGTCAGATGGGCAAGCTTTGGGCACCGCAGCGCCCCGGTAAGATCACGCTATCAAGAGAGCTAAAATAGCAGGATAAAAATGCAAAGCTTCGGCAGGTTTTGATTTCCCTGCCGAAGTTTTTTATTGCGAAAACGTACCGTAAAGTAAACTCGCAGAACCTAGTGCGATTGGTTGGGATCATGTAAGGGTGATGCGCTTTTATCCATAAAGTGGACAAAAGCGCGTGCAGCCTATTGCGAAAATCTAGCGGTCTGCGCTTACAAATGTGGCACCTAAAATGTTACAAATATATAATAAAAA
>CAUUGH010000004.1:0-77421 GCA_963544755.1 uncultured Selenomonas sp.
GAACCATACGCGATGATTCCTTCTGGTGGTTAGTAAGGTACGGCACTAAAGGCGGTATGACGCTTTGTCCACCTGCCGCACTCTTATTATAACACATGGTCGGCATTATGCAAGGGGATCATCTGCAAAGTTTACAATTTAAGCCAATTAACCTAATTTACAAAATTTGGAAGAAGAATAATAAAATAATCTTCTTCTTAGAAACTACCTGGCATCTTTATTGCTGCAAGGCTCGCAGCTTGGCGATCATTGCATCACGCTTTAACTTTTCTTCGTGAGCACGCGCAACAGCACGCTCCTTAAAAGCGGCAAGCTCCGCATCGTCAATGAGCGTAACGCTGCCTTCCGTGCGCCGACAGGCAATATATAAGACAGTGATCAAGAGAGCTGTCGCCGTTATTGCAATAAAAGAATGTGGATAGCCCGTCGCCTCGACAAAGCGCGGTCCTAAGATCCAAAGCACAGCAACAGGCAGCCAGGTGATGAACATAATAAAAGCAAAACCCAGCACAAATAAATTTTTCATCTTCCCCGAAGAAAGGACACGAACGGAATAGCCGATGTAGTGAAAAATAGCCATGATGATATATTGTCCAACAAAAAAACCGATGATCGCTATAGCGACCCAAGCAGCTTGCGGTATCTCTCCCATGACAAAAGCCCCTTTCTAACATTTTTCATCTTCATTATAGCGTAAAGCACATAAAAACGCAAGCAACCCTTGATTTAGCAAGGTTTGCAGCTATTATTGCCGCATTTATCTGCGCTTATTTAGCAGATTTTCAGGATATTTTGTGCTATTTATGTTATCATAATAAAAAATTGCGACGCGCTCTTATAAAGTGCATTTTTTAAAGAAAGGATTGGTATGATGAAATTTGTGATGTTTGGCGCAGGCGGCACGGGTGGGGTGCTTGGCGGCTATCTCGCGCTTTTTGGCTATGATGTGACGTTTATAGCACGCGGTGAGCATCTTGTGGCGCTGCAAAAAAATGGCTTGACGATCGAAACGGCGCATCGCGGCACGCTTCATATTAAGGATGTAAAGGCGCAGACGGCAGAGCTTTATGACGATACGCCGGATGTGCTTTTTGTTTGCTGCAAATATTACGGGCTTACCGATGCGATAGCTTTTGTTAAAAAAAATGCTGCACCTACTACGCTTATCATACCGATTTTAAACGTGTTCGGTACGGGTGAGATCATAGAGCAAGAGTTGCCGTATCTTAGTGTATTAGACGGCTGCATTTACATCTTTGGCAATATAAAGGCGCCGGGCGTCTTAGCGCAGCCACAAGAGATTTTGCGCGTTATCTTTGGCTTTCGCCCGGGAGCTGACAAACGTTTAGAAGAAAAGGCAAAAGAGCTGGAAAAGCTTTTGCAAGCTAGCGATATTCGCGCACATTATAGTTTAGATATTCGCCGTGACGCTTTGATGAAATTTGCTTTTGTGTCGCCGATGGGAGCGGCGGGGCTTTATCATGATGTGACGAGCGAGGCATTTCAAAAAGATGGCGCTGTGCGAAATACATATATCGGGCTGATTCTTGAGATCGAAGCGCTTGCTAAGGCGATGGGCATTGTATTTGAAAAAGATTTGGTAAAAACTGGTCTTTTGCTTATCGACGCCTTTTCGCCGGGGCTAAAGACGAGTATGCAGCGAGATGTGCAAAATGGTACTTTGTCAGAATTTGACGGGCTGGTCAATCGCGTTGTTATGCTCGCCGAGCGTTATAATGTCGCGGTGCCGCTTTATAAAAAGATCAGCGATTGGGGCAAGGCAAAAGGGATAAAATAAAAGCCGCTGCACTGGGCAACGGCGATGTTTTTGGTGCTCATGGAGGGACTCGAACCCCCGACTTCCACCATGTGAGGGTGACACTCTAACCAACTGAGTTACATGAGCGATATGATGCTAAACAAGGACATTATACACAATTTTTTATTTGTTGACTACCCCTATTTTCTAAAAAAAGCAGGGTTATACACAGTTTTTTGTGGACAAAGGGAAAGATATTGTGGATAAGCCTTGTAAGCTTGTGATTTATTTGAAAATTATCAACAGGTTTTTATACAGATCTGTGTATAACAGCTGGGGGCGTAAATATAAACTTTACGGACAAAAGTATGCCGTTAGCACATGAAAGCTAAAGTGGCTATTTTATTAGCGGCACATTTATAAAGGAGTTGAATGGCAGGTTTTGGCTTCAAAGCAGAAATTTTATGCCGTGCGTGTGGGGCGAAAGACAGGTATATTTTATGCGTGGGATGATTGCCGTATGCAGGTAGAGGGCTTTGGCGGCGCACGCTACAAGAGTTTTTTGACAGAAAAAGAGGCGAGCGCATGGCTTTTAGGCGGCTCTTTAGCACCGTTAAAAAAAGTGAAAGAGCCTAAGCAAGGAGAGTTTTTAGAAAGTGGCGCAGATACTTTAAAGTCTTGTAGAGTGTATACTGACGGATCTTGTCTTAAAAATCCCAATGGTCCTGGCGGCTGGGCTTTTTGCATCGTGAGAGACGGCGAGGTGACAATGACACTTTCCGGCGGTGCGGCTTCTTCGACGAATAACCGCATGGAGATGCTAGCTGCCATCGAAGCATTGCGCCATTTGCCAAAGCATGAAGCGATCATACTTTCGACAGACAGCCAATATCTAAAGAATGGCATCACAAAATGGATCTACAAATGGAAACGCTGCGGTTGGAAAAAAGCAGATGCTACGCCTGTGCTAAATCAAGAGCTGTGGCGCGAGCTTGATGCCTTGCTAGTCGGCAGAAACATCACTTTTCGTTGGGTCAAGGGGCATATGGGAAATAAGTATAATGAGCTTTGCGATGCTTTAGCCAAAAAAGAAGCGCGAGCTTTTATGCGTTGAGAGTTCTTTAGGAAACGCTGGTAAAATAAAGTCGCTTGGATTTGTAGAGATGCGCTTTATTTATCGACGATAAGAAAAGAGCGTAAATGCGCGAAGATAGGTTGCTAGATTTACCAGTAGCTTTTTAATGACTCTTTTTTTTGAATCTGCCGCCAACAATGTCGTGGACGGCGTTGATGGCAACAAAAGCATTTTCGTCGATGTCTAAGACAAGCTCTTTTAGCTTATTTACTTCAAGACGCGTAACGACAGAGTAGAGCACTTTTTTTTCATCGCCGGTGTAGCCGCCCTCGCCATAAAGGAACGTGACACCGCGCTTAAGACGCTCCGTGACGGCAGCGTTTATCGCATCCGGCTCGTTTGTTACGATCATGACGGCATAGGATTCATCAAGACCTTGCACGACGACATCGATCATTTTAGCGATGACGAAGTAGGCGACTAGTGAATACATCGCTTTATCCCAGCCGAATAAAAGCCCCGCGCTCGATAAGATAAAGAGGTTGATGAACATAACGACCTCGCCGACGGAAAAGACAGACTTTTTATCTAAGATGATAGCGACTATTTCTGTGCCGTCGAGTGAGCCGCCTGAGCGGATGATAAGCCCTACACCTAGCCCGACGATGATGCCGCCGAAGATGGCAGCAAGAAAAGGATCTTGCGTTACAGTTTTAAACGGTGCAAAGTAAGAAGACCAGAGCGCGAGCAAGAAAATGGCTGTCAAGGTAGCAATCGCAAAGGCTTTGCCGATCTGCTTGTAGCCAAGATAAAGAAAAGGCAGATTCAAGGCGACGAGGAAAAGCCCTAAGGGCATTTTAGTGATCGCTTGTGCCATGATAGAAAGTCCGACGACACCGCCATCTATGATGTTGTTGGGAATAAGAAACATCTCAAGCCCGACGGCGGTGATCACAGCACCGCTAAAGATCAGGAAATACTTTTGCAGAAGCGTCAATAGACGCTTCTGGCGGCTTTTTTCCGCACGATATTTTTTTTCCATAGAGCATATCCTTTCGTCAAAAGAGCAGTTTTGTTCATTATACGGAAAAAATATAATCGCTGCAAGCTATACACAAAAACGTCTATTTTGTAGACATTGTGCGCTAAAAAGCCAAGTAATCTTTTCCTCTCGGCTTTTTATGTAAATTTTATTTGACAAGAAATTTTTCTTATGCTAAAATATGCACTGTTGATCGTCTCGGCGGTTTACTTGTGACTCAGTAGCTCAGTTGGATCAGAGTATTTGGCTACGAACCAAAGGGTCGGGGGTTCGAGTCCCTCCTGGGTCACCATTTGGCATTTTAGCGTCGGTGTGTGCCGACGCTTTTTTTGTGTTTATATTATGCTTTGAAAATGAATGTGATTCATGTATAATATAATATGCGGTAAGGTTGGTTTTCGTTGCATATGTTTAGCTGCCACGCTGATGGGAGGGAAATTTTTATGAAAGAAGCTCAGATCGGTCGTCGTGAGATGAAAAAGATCTTGTCACGCAAGGCGATTTTAGATTCGGCAGCGAGCTTGTTTGAGTGCCATGGCATTGATGATGTTTCGATAGCAGAGATCATGAGAGGGGCGCATCTGGGCATTGGCACGTTTTATAATTATTTTAATTCTAAAGACGATGTATTAATGGAGCTTTTAGGGCATATTATGCAAGAGCTTAGTGAAAAGATGCGTGTTTTATCGGAAAACAATAAGCCTGTAACGGAGATCTTGCGTGAGATGCTTTTAGAAACGGCGGCGCTTTTGTCGAAAAATCGCTATGTGCTGCCGCTTTTTTTGCTGGCAGCGCAGCAGGCGACGCTTTTGAAGCGTTCGGGGGCAAGGGTTGCCGCGCCGCCTTTTACGGTGCTTTTTAAGCGTTTGCTCGAAGATGGCAAAGCGTGCGGCGATTTTAGACGCGACATACCGACGGCGGTCATCTTAGAGCTTTTTCATTCACTTTTTCAAGCGGCGGCGTTTAGTAAGCTGGAGCTTTCTTTTGAAGAGAATGTGCGCTTGAAATTGGGGCTGCTTCTTGATGGTATGAGCGTGGTAAAAAAGCACGCAGCAGAAGAAAAGGAGATGATTTTATGATAAGTGTGACGAAGCTTCTTTTTGCACGCGAATATTTCGGCGATTCGCTGCGCTATACGAAGAATGCACATCGCATGAAAAATGGTGCATCAGAAGGCATAGGGCCTGTCGTCGTTTGGAATTCTACAAAGACTTGCAATCTTCGCTGTCGGCATTGTTATATGAGTTCAGATGCTAAAAAGTACCAAAATGAATTAACGACAGATGAGGCGTACTGTTTTATAGACGATCTCGCTGCTTTTCGCGTGCCTGTGCTGCTCTTTTCGGGCGGGGAGCCGCTTTTAAGACCGGATTTTTTCGAGCTTTCCGAATATGCGGCAAAAAAAGGCGTGCGCCCGACGCTTTCGACGAACGGTACTTTGATCGATCGCCTAACGGCAAGGCGCATCAAAGATGTCGGCGTTGGCTACGTCGGCATTTCCCTTGACGGCTTAAAAGATGTAAATGATACGTTTCGCGGCAAGAAAGGTGCGTATGAGGCGGCGATGCGCGGCATAGAAAACTGCACGGCGGTCGGTCAGCGTGTAGGGCTTCGCTTTACGATCAATCGCCATAATTTTAGAGAGCTTGATAAGATCTTTGACTTTATCGAAGAAGAAGGGATAAACCGCGTATGCTTTTATCATCTCGTTTATTCCGGTCGCGGCAACGAAATGATAAAAGAAGATGTGACGGCAAAAGAGTCGCGCCTTGCTATGGATACGATCATTCGGCGAGCGCAGGAGTTTGAAAATAAGGGGCTGAAAAAAGAGATCTTGACGGTCGATAATCATTGTGACGGCGTTTATATTTACTTAAAGACGCTTAAAGAAAAAGGTAAGTCGGCGGCAGAATATGTCTTGCGCCATATTTCGATGAACGGCGGCAACCGATCGGGCATCGCCTTTGGCGAGGTCGATCCTTTCGGCTATGTCCATCCCGATCAGTTTACGCTGCATCATACATTCGGTAATGTGCGCGAGCGAAAATTTGCTGCTATCTGGCAAGATACATCAAATGCGATCATGGCAGGACTAAAAGACAGAAAGCCGCATCTTAAAGGGCGATGTTCTTCATGTCGCTATCTTTCCTGCTGCAACGGCAATTTTAGAACACGCGCCGAAGCTTACACGGGTGATTTTTGGGCAAGCGATCCAGCGTGCTATCTGACAGATGAAGAAATCTTGCCAGATCATAAGGAGGCAGCTATATGATCGTTTCGTGGAACACGACGAATGTTTGCAATATGTACTGTAAGCATTGTTACCGCGATGCCGGCGTTAAGGCGTCAGAAGAGCTTTCAACGAAAGAAGCTAAAAAGCTTTTAGAAGAGATCGCGCGAGCCGGTTTTAAGATCATGATTTTTTCAGGCGGCGAGCCTTTGATGCGCCCTGATATTTTAGAGTTGGTAGCGTATGCAACAAAGCTTGGGCTTCGCTGCGTATTTGGCACGAACGGCACAAAGATAACGGCTAAGATGGCGCACGATCTAAAGGCAGCAGGGGCGATGGGCATGGGCATTTCGCTCGATTCGCTCTCAGCTGCAAAGCACGATACGTTTCGTAGCTATCCGGGCGCTTGGGCTGGCGCGGTCGAGGGCATGAAAAATTGCCGCGCGGCAGATCTGGCTTTTCAGATTCATACGACGGTCATGGATTGGAATGAAAAAGAGCTAGAGTCAATCACGGATTTTGCTGTAGAGCTTGGCGCAGTAGCGCATCATTTTTTCTTTCTCGTGCCGACAGGCCGCGCTGCCACCATCGAAGAAGAATCTTTGCGAGCCGAAGCCTATGAAAGCGTTTTGACGCGCATCATGAAAAAATCAGAAGAGGTTAAAATAGAGTTAAAGCCGACGTGTGCGCCGCAATTTTTGCGTATCGCCGGGCAAATGGGCATCAAAACGCGCTTTCGCCGCGGCTGTCTGGCAGGTATCAGCTATTGCATCATAAGTCCGCGCGGCAAGGTGCAGCCGTGCGCCTACCTTAACATGGAGATAGGCGATGTACGAAAGACGCCGTTTGATGAAATATGGCAAAAGAGCGAAGTTTTTCAAAAGCTGCGTACACTTGACTATGCCGGCGGCTGCGGCAGCTGCGATTATAAACGCGCCTGCGGCGGCTGTCGCGCTCGCGCTGCCTACTATAACGATGGCGACTATATGGCACAAGAGCCTTGGTGTCTTTACCACGG
The DNA here is from genome assembly GCA_963544755.1 of uncultured Selenomonas sp. Taxonomy (GTDB): domain Bacteria; phylum Bacillota; class Negativicutes; order Selenomonadales; family Selenomonadaceae; genus Selenomonas. The sequence goes on from CAUUGH010000004.1 coordinate 7,125, forward strand.
GCGCAAGGGATAGTATAATAAAATAGGCAAGGGCGGCGGCGCGTCGAAAGGGTGCCGCCGCTTTTTTACAACTATGATTAGAAAGGCGGCTCTTATGATAAAGCTGATATTTTGCGATATGGATGGCACGCTTTTAGATGAGTGGGGGAATTTGCCCGAAGGCTTTGGCGAGATTTTAGCTGCGCTAAAGGCGCGCGGCGTGATCTTTGCACCGGCAAGCGGCAGACAATATGCAGCACTCTTGCGCCAATTTCGCCCCTTTGCAGACGATCTCATATTTTGCGCGGAAAATGGCGCGTATGTCGTGCGGCGCGGCAAAGAGCTGTTTTCTAAGACGATCAAGGCGCACTTGACGACAGAAATTTTGCGCTGTGCCGCCGCTTTAAAGGAAGCATATATTATTTGGTGCGGCAAAAAATATGCCTATGTGACAAACCGTAACGAAGCATTTTTTGCCGAGATGGAAAAATATTATACCGAATATAAAATCATCAAAGATTTTACCGACATAGACGATCCGCCTGTTAAATTTTCCGTTTGCGATCCCATAAAGGCAGATTCTGAGCATACGATCTACCCTGCGTTTAATTCTTTATCTAAAGATTTGCAGGTCGTTATTTCTTCAAACTATTGGATAGACATAATGCAAAAAGGCGTCAATAAAGGTATCGCCGTGCGCCGTCTGCAAGAGATCTTGGGCATCACACCGGCTGAATGTCTTGGCTTTGGCGACTACTTAAACGATGTTGAAATGCTCGTTGCCGTCGGCGAAAGCTATGCGATGCAAAATGCACATCCACTGGCGAAAAAAGCAGCAAAATATATCGCGCCGCCCAATAATGAAAATGGTGTCGTGCGCGTCATTTCGCGCCTTATAGATGAAGGCAGGATATAGGGGGAAACGATGAAGCTTGATTATCATATGCATTTAGAATATGGCTCTTACGATGAAACATGGGCAGAAGGCTTTTTTCAAGCAGCCGCTGCACGCGGCATCGACGAAATCGGCTTTTCCGAGCATAGCCACACTTTTCCCGAGTTTGCAAAACTTTATTATGACGATCTTATCCTCGATGACTCTTTTATAGGAAATATTCAAAAAAAATGGCTAAAGAAAAATAAATTTAAATACACGCTTGCGAAATATTTCGCCTTTATGGAAAAACTCAAGCAAAAGCATCAGGTAAAGACCGGCATAGAAGTCTGCAATTTTCAAAAACAAGCGGCGGTGGCAGAAATTCTTGCAAAATACGACTTTGACTATGTGATAGGCTCTGTTCACTTCATTGACGGCTGGGGCTATGACTTAGCTGCAACTAAGCCCAAGTGGGAAAGCACCGCACTTTTTGACATCTACGAGAGCTATACAAAAGAGATCGAAAAGCTTTGCAGCCAAAAGCTCTATGATGTGCTTGGACACCCGTTTAACATTCGACTTTTTCGCTATTTACCGGATTTTGACGTAACGCCCTTTTTAGAGCGCGCCATCTTAGCACTAAAAGATGCACAAATGGCAATAGATGTAAATACAGGCACACTCTACCGCTACCCGATAGCAGAAATATCTCCTTACGAAGATTTCATGCGGCTGGCAGCGGCAGCAAATATCCCTATAATAACGACATCAGATGCACATAAGCCGGAAGATGCCGGCGCTTATAATGATGAGGCGATCGCCTATGCAAAACGCTTCGGCTATAAAACGACGCTTTGCTTTACGAAAAGAAAGCGCGACATAGTGCCGCTTGGCTGATGCCTCTTGCCCTCTTGAAAGAGATGTCATTTTTTCGTACAATATAGACTATATATACAAATGTTTATTTGTCGTATAACAGTGCGTCGCCTTTATATGAAAAGCCAAATGTCTGCAAGCTTCGGGTTTTTGCAAGTTTAAGAAAACACTTTCAAAATAAAGTCGCACAGCTGTGCTTAATTTATCCGTGTCGCCTTAACAGGGAAAAAGCAAAAATAGTGTCATTTCTTTTATTAAAAAGGGGGAGTCAACTTGAAACATATGTGGGAAAAATTATATACGCTGGTGATGGCGGCGCTCTTTGTTGGCGTATTGCCGTATTGTCAAGCGGCAGCGTCAGAGGTGCCGGACAACTGGTATTGGCTGGCTTCTGATGCAAAATATGGCAAATACTTCGTGCCTGATAAAGTAACTGTCGTAAAGAGCCTTAACGTCGCCGGCTTGGAAAATGCCGTGCCGACAGTCATTCATGCGTGGGTTAAGACCAGCTTTACCTACGAAGGCGCCAGAGAAACGATTGCAAGCTACGGCCTTACAGACATCTTGCCCGATCCATCATCGCTTGCTTATAGCGTCGCGCTCGTCGAGGTCAATCCGCAAAACCGCACATTTCGCTACCTTGAAGAAGATTTTTATGATCAAGACGACAATGTGATTTGGTCAAAGCGTGCGCCGCGCTCGGAAAAAGAAATGAACTCAGAGCAATATGATGAAACATTTTACGCAGCGATTGTTGATCGTGTTTTTGGCATGGGCGAATTAGAGCGGCTGACAAGCCCGACGCGCTGGCTAGAGCTTTGGCAGGCGCGTCTTGCAGACGGCAGCGAAGAAAGTGCGATTGCCGATACCACGACGATGCGTATTAAAGGCGAGCAGCTTTTTTATTGGGAGTGGTTTACGAAAAAAAATGCTCAAGGCGTGGTAGAAAAAGTAGAATTTAAAAAGCGCATCTTAAATGTGCCGATGGGGACGATCAGCACGAAAAACGGCAAGATCTGGACGCCTACAGCAGGCTGGCAAGATTTAGAAGAAACCGATCTAAGCTTTCACGGCATACAAAAAAGTCACAAAGAATACGCAGGGCTATTGCGCCTTCGCACCTATACGGCAAATAATCTTGCATGGCTTTATCGCGCAAGCTTAGAGCCGAACGCAAAGCGGCGCATCTTAAAGGACGCAGACTGAAAAACCACTGATAAATAAAGCCGCCCATCTTCACACATCTACGCTTAGTAAAGCCGAGCAACTTTATTTTAGCAGTGATTCCCTAAAAGCCGGCGGCTAAAGGGCGCGGCGATTTTTAAGCTGCAATTAGAGGGAAAGGATTTTTTGATGCAAAATAAATACATTAGAAACTTTTCGATCATTGCCCATATCGACCACGGTAAATCAACTCTTGCCGATCGTCTGATTGAATATACAGGTACGCTTACCAAAAGAGAAATGGCGACGCAGGTGCTAGACAGCATGGATCTAGAGCGTGAGCGCGGCATCACGATAAAAGCGCAGACCGTGCGCCTGCATTATCTGGGAAAAGATGGCGAAAATTACGAACTAAACCTCATCGACACCCCCGGACACGTCGATTTTACCTATGAAGTATCAAGAAGTCTTGCAGCGTGTGAAGGTGCGCTGCTCGTCGTCGATGCAGCCCAGGGCGTAGAAGCGCAGACGCTTGCCAATGTCTACATGGCGCTAGAGCATGACCTTGAAATAATTCCTGTGATAAATAAAATCGATCTGTTAAGCGCCGATCCTGAGCGCGTCAAAGAAGAAATAGAAGATACCATAGGCCTTGACGCATCAGATGCCGTCTTGACCTCGGCAAAAACAGGTCAAGGCATCGAAGAAATATTAGATGCTATCATTAAGCGCATACCGCCGCCGCAAGGAAAAGAAGCCGCGCCGCTTCGCGCTTTGATCTTTGACTCGTGCTTTGACGCTTATAAAGGCGCTATCGCTAATGTGCGTATAATAGAAGGCAAGATTAAAAAAGGTATGCAGCTAAAAATGATGGCGACCGAAAAAAGCTTTGAAGTGACAGATGTCGGCTGCTTTCGACCTGCACCTACAGCCTTAGAAGAGCTTACAGCCGGCGAAGTCGGTTTTGTCGCCGGCAGCTTGAAAAACGTGCGCGATGTCTTAGTCGGCGATACGATAACGGACGCGAAAAATCCCGCGCCTGTACCCTTGCCGGGCTATCGCGGCGTAACGCCGATGGTTTACTGCGGTCTTTACCCCGTAGATAGCGCCGACTACGACGACTTAAAAGACGCACTTGAAAAGCTGCAATTAAACGATGCAGCATTGATTTTTGAACCGGAAACCTCAATCGCGCTCGGCTTTGGCTATCGCTGCGGCTTCTTAGGGCTTTTGCACATGGACGTGATACAAGAACGCCTTGAACGTGAATACAGTCTAAAACTCATCACGACAGCGCCTTCTGTAGTCTACCACGTCCACAAGACAAACGGCACAATGCTAAAGGTAGATAACCCATCGAAACTGCCGCCTACAACTGAGATCGACTTTATCGAAGAACCCTTTGTAAAAGCGACCGTCATCGTGCCAAAAGACTATGTTGGTCCTGTCATGGAAACATCCCAAGAAAAGCGCGGTACATTTGAAAGCATGGACTACCTTGATACGAACCGCGTCATGATCATCTATCAGATCCCCTTGAGCGAAATAATTTATGACTATTTCGACCGCTTAAAATCAACGACACGCGGCTATGCCTCTTTAGACTACGAACTAGCCGACTATCGTCAGTCGCGCCTTGTAAAGCTTGACATACTCTTAAACGGCGATATAGTCGATGCGCTATCAACCATCGTCCATGCTGATCGCGCAGCCAAACGCGGCAGACAACTGGCAAAAAAGCTAAAAGATATTATACCGCAGCAAATGTTTGAGATCCCGATTCAAGCGGCAGTAGCCAATAAAATCATCGCTAGAGAAAACGTGCGAGCCATGCGAAAAGACGTGCTGGCCAAATGCTACGGCGGCGACATCTCCAGAAAGCGCAAGCTGCTTGAAAAGCAAAAAGAAGGCAAAAAACGCATGAAAGCAGTCGGCAGCGTCGAAGTGCCGCAAGAAGCCTTCATGGCGATCTTAAAGATCGACGAATAGCCATTAAAAAGGGGGCAGCAAAAAGGCGGCACTATGGAAAAATTCGGTATCTACATTCACATTCCCTTTTGTCGCAGCAAATGCTATTATTGTAACTTTATCTCCCATGCAGATAAAAAATCGCTGATACCCGGCTATATTAAAGCACTGCGTCGAGAAATTGCAACTTGGAGCAAAGAGCTGCTAAAGACGGGAGCTGCGCGTACCATATATATTGGCGGCGGCACACCGACCGTACTTTTGCCAAACGATCTTTTAAGCATCATAAAAGCTGTACGCACCGGCTTTCATCTGACAGGCAAAGAAGAATTTACCGTCGAAGCTAATCCCGGCACCGTAGACGCTAGACTTTTAGAAAACCTCCAAGAGGCAGGAGTAAACCGCCTAAGCTTTGGCGTGCAGACATTTAGCGATACTTTGCTAAAAAATATCGGGCGTATGCATACGGCAAAAGAAGCGGCAAATGCCGTGTGCATGGCAAAAGAAAAAGGCTTTCGCGTAAGCCTTGACCTTATGTATAACCTACCTGAGCAAACCATTTTCGATCTTAAAGACAGCATAGAAAAAGCCGCATCCTTAGACATCGGTCATATATCCATATATAGCCTTAGCATAGAAGATAGCACACAATTTTCATACATGAAAAAAAAAGGACAGCTAAAGCTGCCGACAGATGATGAAGCAGGCGATATGTACGACTATATCCAAGACGCACTGGCAAAAAAAGGCTATTGCCGCTATGAGATCGCAAACTACGCCAAAGATGGCGAAGAAAGTCGCCACAACCTCGCTTACTGGCAAGATCGCCCCTACATCGGCATCGGAGCCGCAGCCCACTCATACCGAAAAGGGCGGCGCAGCGAAAACGAGCCGGACATCTGCCGCTACATTGACCGCATCAAAAAAGGGCGTTCGCCGCAAAAAGCAGAAACGCCCTCTACAAGAAAAACGCACATCGAAGAATTTTCGTTTCTTGCGCTTAGAACAGCCGCAGGCATAAATAAAAAACACTTTTACGCCACCTTTGACTGCAAACTGCAAGAGATCTACGGCGAAGTGATCGAACGCTTAAAGATGGCAGCACTAGTCGAAGAAACAGCCAAAAGCGTCCGCCTGACGGCGCGAGGAATGAAATTTGCCAACCGCGTCTTTGTAGAATTTTTATTATAAAAGAAGAACATAAGCTGTATTTTCTTTAGCTTTTACCTCTTATATACGATAAAAGGAAAAAAGAAAGGAGAGATTTTTATGGATATGAGCATCGCAGCCATGTCAGTTGGCATGAATCAAGCACGCTATACACAGCAGCTTGGCATCTCCGTCATGAAAATGGCGATGGATACGACCGAAGCCGCCGTAAGCGAGATGCTAGAAGACATGACCGAAAGCCTAGATAGGGCTGTCGGCAATTATGTCGATATTTCCGTGTAAAAAACATAACTTGTCACAAACCCTTTGATTTTAGCAAGATTTGCGGCTATCATTGCCGCATTTGTCTACAAAATCACTTGCCTACGATCTCACCGAAGATACGCGCTGTTTTTTGCTGCATATCTTGGGTTAAGAGAACCCGCCTACGGTTGGACGCCGGAGGTGGGGTTTCTTATTTTGCTTTTAAAGCAACGAAGCAACTCGTTACCATGAACATCAACGATAAAAAATCGTACAGTTGCATAAGCAGCGCCCCCTTTCAGGGGCTAAGAATCGACCGCTTAGCGTCTTTGTAGCACCGTGTATATTATAGCATACATTCTTGGAAAAAAGCAGAGTTTACCACTTGCTTTTTTCTTTGCCATACAGTATACTTATTGGGTATCATACGGGGACGTAGCTCAGCTGGGAGAGCGTTCGGTTCGCATCCGAGAGGTCGAGGGTTCGATCCCCTTCGTCTCCACCACTTCGACAAAAAAGATCGGCAAGCTGCCGATCTTTTTTATATGAATCGCTCCCAAATAAAGTCGCCTGGATTTGCAAAGACGCGCTATATCTTTATCGTCAACAAATATTAGCACACACTTGCAAGCTTTTTAGCAAAGAAAAAGGGCAGGTCTATGAGCCATATAAGACTCATAGACCTGCCCTTTTCTTGATCCTTAGACTAACTCTTGATCCTCGCTCGTTCTAATGTAGGCTCTTTTGATCTCCTTAGGGCTAACCCCATGGATCATCAGCGCGTTTTTGTCGATCATATCGCGCATGACAGTTTCAGCCTGTGTCTTTGTCAGACCGTCTTTAGGATCTGCAAGACTTACAGTCGCAAGCTGCGTATCTGTTAGCTTAAAAACCAGCTTTAGCGTCTTTGCCATATCATACACCTTTCTTTCGTTAATCGTCTAGGCTTTTGGGGAAGACTTCATCTTCCCCAAAAGCCTAAGGAAACTTACTCTTCTTCAAGCGTTGCTACGTCTTGGCGCAAGATTGCGTTTACCGTGCGCGACTGTAAGGCGCTTAGCCCTTTGCCGACGGCAAGGAAAGCTGCATCGTCAAGTGCCGGATTGACGTTTTGCACCGTGCGCCGACTGTAGACCGGCGCACCTTGCTTGTTCGTGCCGGTCTGCACTTTAAGCAGCAGCTTAGTGGCGGCTTTCGTCTTTTTTACTGCCATTTTCTCACCCCCCTTCGCTTTAAGACATACCGTAAGATGCAAAAATATATCAGTCGATAAAAAAATATTAGCAGACAGCTATTTTTGCTTTACAAGAAATGAAAAGTTGCCCGATAGCCTTTTTAGCCGTCAACCGTCAACCTATAAGAAGCGCAGCTGCGTCATTTTTCAGCTGCTTTTTTAGCTTTTGCAGCGCACGCTTTTTTACTACAGAGGCATAGGCACCACTAAGCCCGAGCTTTTTTGCGGCATCTTTTAGACTAAGGTCGGCAAAATAAAAAAGTAAGAGCAGCTTTTTTTCACGGCTAGAAAGCACTTGCATGGCGATGTTAAGCGATTTTTTTCTTTCGATATGTGAAAAATGGCTGCCGGCGGCTTCGTCTTCGACTGACTGCCAGTAGCTTTTGCCGCTCTCGTCATCGCCTGGATGCACTTCGCGCTGCCAATAGGCGCGTTCGCGGCGAAAAAAGGTGTAGAGATCGCCATAAACGCGCTGTTTGGCAAAGCCTTCAAACGGTACGCCGCGCTCGGCATCAAAATCACGTACGGCGCCAAGAAAACTCTCTTTAGCCGTCTGCAATGCGTCCTCAAAGACGGTATGTAGATGACGCTGACGTGCCGCACGCAGGAACATTTTTTGAAATTTTTCCAAAAGCTCTCCTAAAGCAGCCGCATTTCCCTTCTGTGCTGCTAAAACCATGTTGTGGATCGTCATTTTCCTCACCTTTCGGTGAAGAACCGGTTCTTCATTTGTATTTGCGCTTGTATCATTGTAGCTAAAGGACTCTAAAAGCTGCAAAAGGCGAAAGCGTACCGATTCGATGTAATAGCAAGGACAAATGGCTAGCCGGGTTTTTGTAAGGATATATTTACAGCGTGGCTCCTTGATGGCACCGTCGTCAGAAGCGGCGGTGCAAGTAAGTCTTGTCGCGCTGCTTGACGGCTGAAGATATGCCCTTATAATTTGCTCACAGATCTTTTTAAGCACGACAAAAAACGCCGCAGCAAAATGGCTGCGACGTTTCACACGCGGTCGAACATATTATTTTATTTCCTGAAAGGTATGCCCAAATGCCACGCTTTTTGCCAAAACAGGCGGCGTAAGATGGCGGCCTCTGCCTTTTTTTCCAGATCTTGGCGAAGAAGTTGGGCGGCAAGAAAATGTGCAACAAGAGTTTTTTGGCACCAGAGCGAGCGGATGCGCCTGCCGCAAGAAAGAACGATTTCAGGCAGATCTTGGCCAGATGTGATATTTGCGTGCATGGTGTTAAAAACGCCCATCGCCGCATCGCCGCGAAAGAGTGGGCGGCGCACGCGAAAAGGCACTAAGACAAGCTCTGTCGCGATGGCTAAAGGCGCCGTCTTAGAAAGCGATGTGCGCTCTTTTGCCCACGCACGCAAAAGCGGCAGCGCTTGACAATGTCGCTTTGCCAAGCGCTCTAACACCGCGGCAAGGCGCACTCTGATGAGCCTTTTTGTACCGTCTGCTAAAAATAGCTGCGTCATATCACCCTCGCCATCAACATACTCAGGTAGAGCCGCTTCGATTTCCCAATCATCCGGCAGATCCCAATGCTTCATTTTTTCAGCCTCCTAGCGTTTATCAAATATTTGTTCGTAAAATCAGTATAACATAAAGAACGAATGTTTGACAAGTGATCTTTTATTTGTCGGATAAACGCTGCTAAAATGAAGATGGGCGGCTTAATTTATCAGTGTTTCCTTCAAAAGCCGCCTTAACCGTAAAAAAACGGTGTACGCGCCAAAACCGACGCATACACCGTTTTTTATTTTTCAAGCGAAGCGTTTTCTTGAAAAAAATGTTTCATCATACAAAAGACCTTCCAGCGTGTAAAAACCAAGGCGCGTTAAAAGCTCTAAGACGTAGGGATTATCAAGCGGCGTGCGATACGGCGAGCGTTTGCCGTAAGTTTTAACGTGCGCTTTAGCCTCTTCTTGCGGTATCAGCTTTTTAGGCCCACCGACGCAGCCGCCTGCACAACCCATGCCTTCGAAAAAATTCGCTTTAACGTCGCCTGCCATTAGATCATTTAGCATTTGTTTACACTCTGCGACACCGTTTGCATGGCGTGCGCGCACCTTTATGGCGCGTTCGGGATTTAGCCGATCTAGTGTCATTTGCACAGCTTCTGAGACACCGCCGGCGTAGGCGTAGATACGCCCGGCTTCAGACGAATAGACGCGCTTTTTATCCTCTTGATCCTGCGGCTGAATACCGAGGCGATCAAAAATATCCTTACACTCTTGAAAAGTCAGCACATGATCGATCGCACCGACGAGGTCTGGATCTTTAGCTTCCGTCTTTTTTGCCATGCAAGGGCCTAAAAACACCGTCAAGGCATCAGGATAGAGCTTTTTCACCGTGCGACCGGCGGCGATCATGGGCGATACGGATGGCGGCACATGGGGCATAAGCGTCTGAAAAGTCTTTTTGATCATCGAAACCCACATCGGGCAACAGCAGCTAGTTAGCATATAGTCAGACTCTGACTGAATGTTGCGGTCAAACTCTAAAGCTTCTTTGAGCGTCAAAATATCGGCAAAGAGCGCGACCTCAACTAGCCCATCAAAGCCCATCTTTCTAAAAGCGTTTCTGATCTGGCCTGTTTTTACATCTTGATACTGCCCCATGAACGCCGGCGCGATGAGGATATACGCCTTACGCCCCTCGCGTTTACCCTCTAAGACAGCTTCTAAGACGGCACGCGCATCCTTAGAGAGCTTTTTTTCTCCCTCGTCGAGCTTTTCTGCGCCCCAGATCGGCTCGTGAATGTTTGGATGAAACAGACACTTTAATTGGTCCGGATCATAGTCAAATTCCTCGTGTCCCGTAGCTTTTTTTAACGCTTCGTGGTAGAAATTTTCAATCGTCTGCATGAAGAATCTCCTTTCGTCCTATCGCGCCCATATACTATATGAAACATATGCTTCAATTATATTATAGCTGATTTTTATATTTCTGTCAGCCCAAATAGACAAGATGCCGTGGTAAACTACACGCACTTGCAGCTGCTTCGTGGATATTATGCGCCGCTACCCATCGGTCTACGCCTTTTACGCTACTTTTTGGACTTTCATAGCAAGAAGTAAAGGTAAAATCACAGAGTATTCACATGGAAAAAAGACATTGACAAAGAAAGTTCTCATATAGTAAAATAACCACGGCAAATGAAAACTATTCTTATGGTAACGCTGTATTTTTAGTGTTCTTTTAAATAGATGCTAGGAAGTTCGATTTACGGCTTCCTTTTATTTTCGTTATATATCTGATAATACATCCAAATATGAATGGAGTGACACGATGGAAGCAACCGAGGAAATTTTGCTTAAAGAGGTACATCCGCGTGCGCGAAAAAGGCAGCTTTCGATCATTTTGGGGCTGTTCGTGCTTTTTGGCGCACTTATTTTAAGTGCTTCGGCAGGTGCTGTAAGCATCGCACCGGATATGATAATCCCGACGCTCATGGGAAACGGCACGCCCGAGGATTATCGTATCCTCTATCATATACGCTTGCCGCGCATCATTACGGGCGCACTTACAGGCATCAATCTTGCGCTTGCCGGCTGCATTTTGCAGGGCATCTTGAAAAATCCCCTTGCCGATCCGGGCATCATTGGCGTGTCGGCAGGCGCGGGGCTTACCGCTATGTGCATCATGATCCTTTTTCCCGCTGATGTCAAATTTGTGCCGCTTGGCGCTTTTGTCGGCGCTTTAGCTGCCGTCGCGCTCGTCTTTGCGCTTTCGTGGGAAAATGGTGTAGATCCGATGCGTATGGTGCTTGCCGGCGTTGCCATCGGCGCGTTTTTCGGTGGGGCGATGACGGCTCTTTTAGTCTTTTATTCCGACCGCGTGCAAGGCACGGTAAACTGGATGGCTGGCGGCTTTGCAGGGCGTAGCTGGCATCATGTGGAAATGGTCTTACCTTATACGCTTGTCGGCATCGCAGGCACTTTTTTGGGCAGCCGTTGGCTAAATGCTCTACAGCTTGGCGAAGAGACGGCAAAAAGTCTTGGCGTTAACGTAGCTAGAGCGCGTCTGGCGTTGATCGTTTTGGCGGCTCTTTTAGCGGCATCAGCTGTAAGCGCTGCCGGTATGCTCGGCTTTGTCGGACTCGTCGTGCCGCATATGGTGCGCCTTTTGACAGGCTCAGACTTTGATTATCTTTTGCCGGCTGCAGCTATTTGGGGCGCGGCATTAGTCGCAGGCGCAGATGCGGCGGCGCGTGTCGCCTTTGTGCCGATAGAGATACCGGTCGGTGTCTTTATGTCGTTTTTAGGTGCGCCGTTTTTTCTCTATCTGCTTAAAAAAGGGCTGCGGAGGAGGTGAATCAATGAGCGAGATTCTAAAAATACGCAGCCTGTCACTAAGCTATGGCAAGGTAGAGATCGTTCACGCGGTCAATGCAGCTATTAAGCGCGCTGAGATCGCCTCGATCATAGGGCCAAACGGCTCAGGTAAATCCACGCTTTTAAAAGCCATGGCAAGACTCTTGCGCCCAAGCGGTGGAAGCATCGAATTTTTAGGCGAAGATCTCTTTAAAAAGAGCGAACGCGCCGTAGCGCAAAAAGTCGCCTTTTTGCCGCAGAGCGCAGAGCCGCCGGGTGATATTACCGTTATGGAATTAGTGCGTATGGGTAGATTGCCGCATCGAAAATTTTGGGACTCTTTTTCTAAAGCGGATTCTGATGCCTGTCGCGCGGCTCTAGCGCGTACAAAGCTTGAAAAGTTTGCACAGCGGCCGCTTCTTGCGCTTTCCGGCGGCGAGCGTCAACGGGCGCGGCTGGCGATGGCGCTTGCACAAGAGCCGGAAGTATTGCTTTTAGATGAGCCTACGACTTACCTTGACATTCGCCATCAGCTTGCGCTTATGGAGCTGGTGGAAAAGCTTCATAAATCCCTAGGTCTTACCGTCGTCATGGTGCTTCATGATCTAAATCAAGCCGTGCGCTATAGCCATCATATCATCGCTTTTTTAGATGGCAAAATATTAGCGGACGGTGCGCCGTCTGACGTGTTTACTAAAGAATTGGTAAGAGAGCTTTACGGTGTTGAAAGCGTCGTTAGCGATGTGATGATAGCCGGAAAAAGCACGAAGCTTTGTCTGCCGGAGCGCGTTGCAGAAAGGGCGGCTGTATGAGCGCAGATCTTAGTGCAGCGATTACTATTGCAAATGTCTTTTGCAGCCGCAAGGGAAAAACGATTCTAGAAGATATAACGCTAGAGATAGCAAGCGGCAGCGTCGTAGGGCTTTTAGGGCCAAACGGCGCCGGCAAAACGACGCTTATTCGTCTGGTAGCAGGATTAGCAAAGCCGGACAGCGGTACGATAACCGTATGCGGCGAAGATGCAGCAAAGCGCAGCGTGCGTTTTCGCCATCTGATCGGCATGGTAGCGCAGGAAAATACACTGGAAAATGAGCTGACCATTGGCGAAAGTCTGCTTTATTATGCACGCCTTTACGGTATCAAAGAAGCAAAAGCATTGGTTAAAACGACGGCAAAAAAGTATCACTTGGAAGATTTTTTAGATAAACGCCCCGATGAAATTTCAGGCGGCATGAAGCGGCGCACTGTCATCGCCCGTGCGGCAATGACAGATCCTAGCGTACTACTCTTAGACGAGCCGACGGTAGGGCTAGATCCTGATCTTCGCCAAGAGATCTGGTCACTTATCGGCGAGCTTCGCACAGCAGGCAAGACACTTCTTCTTACGACGCATTATATGAAAGAGGCAGAAAGCCTTTGTGATCGCATCGCTTTTTTGCGTGCCGGCAAACTGCGCGTTGTCGATACGGTAGAAGGCATCAGAAAAGCAGCCGGCGCAGCAAAAGATCTTGAACAAGCATTTTTGCGCCTGTCACATGAGGAGAGCGGCTCATGATACCATTTGGCTTTTGGCCGGTCTTTCGGCGTGAAATGGCGATGCTTTTGCATCGCATCGGCGGCTTAGGCTACCTCTTTTCAGGGTTGCTCTTTCCGATGATCTATCTTCTGGCATTTGGCTGGGGGCTTGGCGATGCTGTCGAAGTCACGGGCGGCTACATCGCCTATCTGGCAAAAGGGATGCTCGCCATCACAGTCATGATGAACAGCTTTCAACAGACGGCGATCTCTGTAAGCGGCGCACGCTTTTATTACCGTACATTTTCCGTGCTGCGCTTAAGTCCCGTCAGCGATTCTTCTATCGTTTTCGGCATCGCTCTTGCCGGCGCCTTGCGTGCGATATTTGCCGGTATGGCAGTTTTTTTCGCTGCGTGGCTCTTTTTCGGCATCCGCCTTATCGCGCTGCCGGGCTTTTTAGGACTTCTTCTTACGGCGTTTTGCTTTGCGGCGTTTGGCGTTGCCGTCGGGCTTTTTATTCGAGGGCAAGAGCAATTTTCCGTCATTGTAAACTTTTTTATCACGCCGATGACATTTTTCTGCGGCTCTTTTTTTCCTATCGCCAACCTGCCTGAGATTGTGCGTCGGCTCGTTACACTTTTGCCGCTTGCACATACGAATGCACTTTTACAAGCAGACGGCTGGGGCGATGGCACTGTATTTTCCTTGCTGCTATTGGCGTTTTTGACGGCGCTTGCCTTTTTTTGGGGCATATGGCGCATGAGACGCTATCAAGAGTTTTAAGAAGCCGCATGATAAATAAAGCCGCCTATTTGCAAAAATCGGGGCGATGTCATTTTATCAGTGTTTTCGGAAGTTTTCTGTTTTTATATTGAGGAGGTTTTTTATGCGAAAATTTGGTATCATCGCAGCGATCTTTTGTCTGGTAGCAGCCGGCATTTTTGTCCTCATGCCGCGCGCACAAGAAGCATCAAAGCCGCAAGCGTTGGTCGTAAAAGACAGCGTCGATAGAGAGGTCAGCCTGCCGGCGCACCCTGAGCGCGTCGTCATCTTAAACGCCTCAAATCTTGATCTTTTCGTGGCAGCCGGCGGCGCAGACCGTATCGTCGGTAAGCCAAGCTCACAGGCATTGTCGCCAACCGTCGTAGAAAAGACGGCAAAAGCCGAAGAAGTCGGTGCCATTCACCAACCGAACGTCGAAAAAATCATTTCCTTAAAGCCCGATCTTGTCATCGGTACGAATGTACCTTTTCATATCGACTTAGATACGACGCTTAGTAAACTTGGCATACCCCTTTATATTCAAGCCTTAGATGATATACCATCGCTTTTTAATGCGCTTAGCTTGTATGGAAAGTTAACTGGCGATGAAAAAGTCGCCGAAAAGCAGGCAAAGCTGATAAAAGATAAGATGGCAGAAATCGAAAAACGCGCCGCAGGTAAAAAGCCGCCGAAAAGCCTTTTGGTCTTTGGCTCGCCCGAAAGCTTTAACATGGGCACGGCAAAATGCTTCACAGGCGGTCTTATAGAGCTTTTAGGCGGCGGCAACATAGCTGATAAAGCAACAGGCGACGGTGCTTATTTGCCGCTTTCTATGGAATTTGTAGCGCGTGAAAATCCCACGGTGATTTTTGCCATTGTCCATGGCCCTGCCGAAACGCTAGAGCCGAAGATGCGCCGCGATCTACAGGAAAATGGCGCGTGGGCAGATGTTGATGCCGTAAAAAATGGGCGCGTCTACGTTCTGCCGTTTGACCTTTTCGCCATCAATCCCGGCATACGTGCGGCAGATGCGCTCGACGTGCTTGCTGACATCATGTATCCAAAAGAAAAGTAAACTCCTGTATTTGATAAACTTTGAGGAGAAAGAGCAATGCTACAAAAGATCAAAAGAAAAAAGAGCCTGCTGCTGACGGCGGTCATTTTAGCGGCGACGAGCGTACCTTCCTATGCGGCAGAAAAAAAGCCGGAAAAAGAAAAGATAAAAACTGATGCCGTCGTCGTTACAGCATCAAGAACAGAGCAGGAAGTAAAAGAAACGCCGACAAGTGTTGAAGTAATTACCGGAAAAGACATCGAAAGGCTAGGCGCAGAATCCGTGCTGCAAGCATTGCAGCTTGCCCTTGGTCTGGATTTAACAGAAACGGGCATGGTAGGTAATCAAGTTTCTATTCGTGGCGCGAAGACGAATCAAACCTTGCTGCTCATTGACGGGCGGCGTGTGCGCTCGGAAGATACCGGCTCTACGATGAACTTTTATGAACTTGAGCGCATCAATATAGACGATGTTGAGCGCATCGAAATCGTGCGCGGCGCGGCAAGCTCTCTTTACGGCTCGGAAGCCTTAGGCGGCGTTATCAACATCATTCGCAAGAAGACAGATGAGCAAAAGACGACTCTTACGGTAGACTTTACGAGTCGGCGCAAAGATAGCGGCATCCGCTACGATGCGGGAAAGCACGGCAAGTGGAATCTTTCGACAAGCTTTAAGGTAGCAGACTATCGCGAACGAGATATTGGCGATATAAGTAATCAGTACGGCAAAAGATATTTCTTTAATATTGAAGGCCGCATGGATATGGCAAAAGATAAGGAACTTGATGTTTTTGCAGACTACATGAAAGAAGATCTCTATGCTAAAGAACGCTTGCAGCAAGGTGCAGATTATGAGCACTTGAGTTTTTCTACATGCATCAAGTATAAAGTAAGCGATAAGCGCGGAGATTATGAATCGCAGTTTTATTACACGCGCTTTCATAAAGATCAAGAAAGGCATTATAGACCTACAGGTAAATTTGTCGGCTTCGACGATATGACATTTGACTCTTTGATTTTCGATGCCAGACGCTCCATGCAGCTAACTAAAGAACATCTGCTGACCTATGGCGGCGAATATCGTAAAGAAGATTATGAAAGCACACGCCTAAAAGGCAAAGGCTTCATTACGCGCAAAGGCATTACCGATCCGCTTGGTCAAAATTCTGTAAATTACACGGCGCTTTATGTGCAAGACGAGTGGCTCTTAAATCCTAATTGGCTGCTTATCCCGTCGCTGCGCTTGGATCATAGCAGCGCTTTTGGCAGCAAAGTGACGGGCAAGATAGCTGCGACGTATAAACTTAATAAAAATTTGCGTTTTAAGGCGAACTTTGGCACAGCGTACCGTGCGCCAACTACAAGCGAACTTTACCTTGATTGGGACGGTATGCCGACCGGCGGCAGAAATAAACTGTGGCTGCACGGTAATCCCGATCTAAAGCCGGAAACAGCGCTGAATTTTGACTTAAGTTTTGAAATGGAAAAGGACAAGACCTTTGCCAAGATAACATACTTTAACAATAGAGTCAGCGATATGATAAATGGCGTCTTTAGCCACGTTACGATGACGCCGGGGCATCCTCCGACGCCAACTATGCACATAAGATACAAAAACGAGCCGGAAGTGACGCTGCAGGGAATTGAATTAGAAGCCAGACAAGCTTTAGGCGAGGGCTTTTTACTGCGTGGTACATACACCTATCTTGATGCGCGCGACAATAATCATGTGCGCTTATTTGGTCGACCATATCATAAGGCAAGCCTGCAACTTGGCTATGAAGATGTAGAAAATGGCTGGGACGCGCTTTTTTGGAGCGATTGGACAGTCGGCTATCTCTATGAGGAGGCGGTCGGCAGAAAAAAAGTCGTAAAAGAGACTTCGCCTAGCATAGTAAACCTTGTCATACATAAAAAAATAAATGATCATTTCAGCGCGTACTTAGGCATAGATAATCTTCTTGATACATATGATGATACACTTTCCTATAATGGTAGAATTTGGCGCGGCGGCGTCCGAATGACGTTTTAAGGAGGAAAATGAGCAATGCTACAAAAGATCAAAAGAAAAAAGAGCCTACTGCTGACGGCGGTCATTTTAGCGGCGACGAGCGTACCTTCCTATGCGGCAGAAAAAAAGCCGGAAAAAGAAAAGATAAAAACTGATGCCGTCGTCGTTACAGCATCAAGAACAGAGCAGGAAGTAAAAGAAACGCCGACCGCCGTCGAAGTCATCACGCGAAAAGACATCGAAAAGATGGGCGCAGAATCCTTAAGGCAGGCATTGCAGCTCGCCTTTGGTCTTGATATGCTGGAAAACAGCATGGTGGGCAACAATGTTTCTATTCGCGGCGCGATGACGAATCAAACCTTGATCCTCATCGACGGGCGGCGTGTGCGCTCGGAAGATACCGGCTCTACGATGAATTTTTACGAGCTTGATCGCATCAATATGGACGATGTCGAGCGCATCGAAATCGTGCGCGGCGCGGCAAGCTCTCTTTACGGCTCGGAAGCCGTCGGCGGCGTTATCAACATCATTCGTAAGAAATTAGGTGAGCAAAAGACATCGGTTACGACAGATTGGACAAGCTACCGTAAAGACGGCGGCATTCGCTACGATGCGGGAAAGCATGGCAAGTGGAATCTTGCGGCAAGCTTTAAGGTAACAGATTATCGCCAAAGCGGCGTAGATGTCTCAAGCACCTATGGCAAGAAAAATTACTTTCACATCGAAGGCAGTATGGATGTGGCAGCAGATAAGTACCTTGATGTTTTTGTAGACTATCTAAAAGAAGATCTCCACGATAAAGGCGTTAGCTACAGCCGAAGAAGACCACCTATTTATTATAAGTCAAACAACGATCATACCCGTTTTTCTACAGGTGTTAAATATAAAGGAAGCGATAAGCGCGGCGACTATGAGATGCAAGTTTATTACACGCGCTTTAATAAAGATCGCAATCAAAGAAATAGATTCAGCAATAAGCTGCTAAATTTCGACGATATGACATTTAACTCTTTGATTTTCGATGCCAGACGCTCCATGCAGCTAACTAAAGATCATCTGCTGACCTATGGCGGCGAATATCGTAAAGAAGACTATGAAAGCACACGCATCACGGGCAACGGGGCGACAAAACCGCTACATAGAGAAGGTATAGATGCCTTGCTTGGCAAAAGCACTGTAAAATATACGGCGCTTTATGTGCAAGACGAGTGGCTCTTAAGTCCTGATTGGCTGCTTATTCCGTCACTGCGCTTTGATCATAGCAGCTCTTTTGGTGGCAAGGTGACGGGAAAACTAGCTACGACGTACAAAATCAATAAAGATCTGCGCTTTAAGGCAAATATCGGCACAGCGTATCGGGCGCCGACGGCAAGTGAATTGTATCTTGATTGGCCGGGTATGGGGCCAAGGACAATCCTCAAGGGTAATCCCAACCTCAAGCCGGAAACGGCGCTGAATTTTGATTTGGGCTTTGAGTTTGAAAAAGGAAAAACCTTTGCTAAGGCCACCTATTTTCATAACAAAGTCGATGATATGATCGCTACGGATTATTCTATTGATTATGTCAAGCGAATCATGACGATATTTCATGTAAACAAAAAAGAGGCGGTATTACAAGGTGTAGAGCTTGAGGTCAAGCAAAAGCTTGGACACGGCTTTTCACTAAGAGGGCTATATAACTACCTCGATGCGCGTGACGGTAAAAACGAGCGTATTCCAGGCGGCGCCTATCACACGGTAAGTATGCAGCTAGGCTACGAAGATGAGCAAAATGGCTGGGACGCAACACTTTGGAACAACTGGCTGGCAGGCTACTACTTGCAAAAGAAGGACTATGCCATCAGCACCTTAAACTTCGTTGTCAGCAAGAAGCTAGATGATCGCTTCAGCGCTTACTTAGGCGTTGATAACATTTTAGACGTATATAGCGATGAATTTGCCTATGATGGCAGAATTTGGCGCGGCGGCGTCCGTATGACGTTTTAAGGAGGAAAATGAGCAATGCTGCAAAAAATTAAGAGAAAGAAAAGTCTGCTGCTGACGGCGGTCATTTTAGCGGCGACGAGCGTGCCTTCCTATGCGGCAGAAAAAAAGCAGGAAAAAGAAAAGATCAAGACGAGCGCTGTCGTTGTTACGGCATCAAAGACAGAGCAGGAAGTAAAAGAAACGCCGACCACCGTCGAAGTAATAACGCGCGAAGACATCGAAAAGATGGGCGCAGAATCTTTATACCAGGCATTGCAGCTTACTCTTGGCATGGATGTGATGGAAAAAGGCATCGGCAATAACCTTTCCATCCGCGGTATGCGAAATAATCATACGCTGCTTCTCGTCGACGGGCGGCGTGTGCGTACGGAGATAACGAATGATACGGCAAATGCCTATGAACTGGAACGCTTCAATATAGATGATGTCGAGCGCATCGAGATCGTACGCAGTGCAGCAAGCGCACTCTACGGCTCCGAAGCCTTAGGCGGTGTTGTAAACATCATTTTGAAAAAGCCCGGCAAAGAAAAAACTGCCATCACGACGGATTGGACGAGCAGCCGTAAAGACGGCGGCATCCGCTACGATACGGGAAAGCATGGCAAGTGGAATCTTTCGGCAAGCTTTAAGAACTCAGACTATCGCACGCTAGGCGACGAATCGCGCAGCAATCTGCACGGCAAAAAATATTTCTTTAATATCGAAGGTCGCATGGATCTAACCAAGGACAAATACCTCGATATTTTCGCAAATTATCTGGATGAAAAGCTCGACCAAAGAGAATATAGCATAAACCATGTAGATTATGTCAATAAGCGCCTATCGACGGGCATCAAATATGCCGGACGCGACAAGCGCGGCGACTACGAAGCGCAAGTCTATTACACGCACTTTGACCGAAATCAAGAACAACGGTATGTCAACCATCCGAAAAAACCGGACGGAACGCTAAAAGACTTTGACGACATCACCTTTCGCTCATTGGTATTTGACGGTAGACGCTCCTTGCAAATGACGAAAGATCACCTGCTGACCTTTGGCGGCGAATACCGCAAAGAAGACTATGAAGGCAGCCGCATCAAGGGCGGCAAATGGGTAACGCGTGAAGCTGTTAGAAAAAATTTCGGTGAAAACTCGGAAAACTATGCCGCGCTCTATGTGCAAGATGAGTGGCTGGTAAATCCTAATTGGCTGATCATCCCGTCTTTGCGTCTTGATCACAGCAGCGCTTTCGGCAGCAAAGTGACCGGCAACTTTGGCACGACCTATAAGATCAACAAAAATCTGCGTTTTAAGACGAACATCGGCACGGCGTACCGTGTGCCGACAGCACTCGAACGCTACTTTGACTGGGGAAATGGGGTCATACAGATCGACGGTAATCCCGATCTTAAGCCGGAAACCTCGCTAAATTTCGACCTCGGTTTTGAATGGGAAAAGGCAAAAACCTTTACCAAACTCACCTATTTCCACAACAAGGTAGAAAACCTGATCGTCACCAAAAATCTGCCGTCACCTCCCAAATACCACTCCGGCTACGAAAATGCGAACGAAGCGACGCTGCAAGGCATCGAGTGGGAAGTGCGCCAAGATCTTGGCAGCGGCTTTTTCCTGCGTGGACTCTACAGCTATTTAGATGCACACGATGACACCTATGACAGCCGTATCGTAGGGCGACCATATCATAAGGCAAGTTTGCAGCTTAGCTATGAAGATGAAAAAAATGGCTGGCACGCGACGATCTGGAACGATTGGCTGGCGGGCTACTATTATATAGAACGCGTTGGCAGAAAAAATGTCGGTAAAAACGCTGCGATAAGCGTCTTGAATCTTGTCATCAACAAGAAAATCAGCGATACATTCAGCGCCTACCTCGGCATTGATAATATCTTTGAAGCTGATCACAAAAAACTTCCGCACGAAGGCAGAATCTGGCGCGGCGGCATCCACATGACGTTTTAAAAACTACTCAAAAAGGCACCGGGCGAAAGCTTAGTGCCTTTTTTCGTTGTAAACTACACGCACTTTTTATATTTTACAGCAGGGAAATGGTGATAGATTGCGAATGAATAATAAATAAAGCAGCAAGCACAATACAGGGGGGGCTACTTATGAAGAAAGTCATAGTCATAGGAGCAGATCATGCAGGCTATCCGCTGAAGCAATTTTTGCTTCGGCAACTGGAAAAAACCGGCTACGTTGTCGAAGATGCCGGAACAAATAGCGAAGAATCGTGCAATACACAGCCTTATGCCCAAAAAGTAGCAGAAGAAGTAGTAAAAGAGCAGGAAAAAGTCGGTATACTAATCTGTGGTACGGGAGCTGCCATGTGCATGATGGCAAACAAAGTAAAAGGCGCACGCGCCGTTTTAGCACACGATCTTTTCACGGCGCGTATGACACGCACGCATAATGATGCTAATATCCTTTGCCTTGGGCAACGCATCATCGCCAATCACATGGCATTTGAGATCGTAAAGACATGGCTATCTTACGAGCCGTTAGGCGGCAAGTACGCCAAGCGGCGCGAAAGCATCGCCAAGTATGAAGAAGAGCATATGAACGCTTAAGGGATCACTGATAAATTTAGCCGGCCATCTGCAAAAAGCCGAGCGACTTTATTTTATCCGTGTTTTTTAGGCTCGTTACTTTTCATGGAGCATTTGCTGATGTAGTTTTCATTTAGCTTGTCAGGTCTTTACCGCCCGGTCGGCGGCTTTTATTTTAAGTCGGCTCTTGCAATTTGACACCTTTATACATTCATGCTAAACTAAGAAACCACTGATAAATTCAGCCATCTGTTTTTATGTAGCTACACTTTTTTCATCGTTAACCAATCCTTGAAGTAGTGCCGCTACGCATCAGGCTTGTCTTTTCGATAAATATAGCGCAGATACGTAAAGCCAAGCGACTTCATTTTAGCAGTGCTTTCCTAAACCACGATTGCGGCTGGTTTTGCTTTTAGAAAGCGAGGCGGTTTCGTGCCTATTAAGATACCAAATAGTTTGCCGGCAGCGCAGGTGCTAGAAGGCGAAAATATCTTTGTCATGGATGCAGAGCGCGCCTATAGTCAAGATATTCGACCGCTTAAGCTTTTGATCTTAAACCTCATGCCGAATAAGTCGGCGACAGAAACGCAGCTCTTGCGGCTTTTGGGTAATACGCCGCTACAGGTCGAGGTGGATTTTATCTATACGAAGTCTTATGTGCCGCAGCATACACCACAGGCTTATCTTGCTGAGTTTTACACTACATTTGCCGAGGTGCGCCATAAAAAGTATGATGGCTTTATCATCACAGGTGCGCCCGTTGAGCATATGCCCTTTAAAGAAGTCGCCTATTGGGATGAGGTTTCAGAAATAATGAAGTGGAGCAAGACGCATTGTTACTCTTCGTTTCATATTTGCTGGGGCGCACAGGCAGGGCTTTATTATCACTACGGCATCGATAAAAAGGCAACAGAGCAAAAGATATTTGGCGTTTATAAGCATCGGCTTTGTCTTGTGCATGAAAAGCTGTTTCGCGGTTTTGATGATGAATTTTATGTGCCGCATTCGCGCCATACAAAGGTGTGCCGCGAAGATATTGCACGTGTTAAAGAGCTTAGTATTTTGGCAGATTCTACGAGCTGCGCCGAAGTTTATGCTATTGCCAATTTGTCTAAGCGACAGTTTTTTATCACAGGCCATGCAGAGTATGATCCACTGTCATTAGCGCAAGAGTACGAGCGCGATTTAGCAGCCGGTATAGATCGTGCGCTTCCGGAAAATTATTATCCAAACGATAATCCTAAAATGATGCCTATCGTGCGTTGGCGCTCGGTGGCAAATCTTTTATTTGCCAACTGGCTAAATTACTATGTATATCAAGAAACACCGTACGAGCTAGAAGAGCTTTGTTTTTCGACGGACGATTGAGCTTGGTGTATTAGGGGGCAAAAAGGCGTGAATAAAGAAAATACGAAGATGAGAGTATGTCTAATGCTGGCGCTTATTTTCATTTTTCTTTTGTTAAAGACGGCAGAAGCCGCGCCTTATGTGCCGCAAAATATTTATGAATGGGTGCAGTCCTCGGCGCGTGCCAATTACTTTTTTAATAAGCGCGCCATGTGCTATAAGGCATCAAAAGACGGTCTTTTGGATCTGCAAGTCTTGCTCGTGCCGACGCTGCTGACCTATGACGAGGTGGCGATCGCCGATGTCGTCGCTAAAAGACGTTGGAATGGCGAATCGCTTGCAGGCTACGATGATCTTGCAGGTAAGGCAGAATACTTGTGTATTGATCTGGCGAATGCTTCCTTTGTGGTAGAGCGCGTTGACGATTTAGACGGCTATTTGACGATACTTTCATCGACTTACCCTAAAGGCGCAACGGTTATCGAGGATTTACCTGAAAAGAGCTTTGAGCGAAAGTTCATAGCGGCGATATTGGCGTATGAAAAAAGTCATCGCCTAGAGATCGCCGCACAGTCAAAGCGCTCTTTGACAGCGGCAGATTTGCAGCAGCTTGACGATCCGTGGCCTTTAGATGCGACTATGCTGCAAGATAATGAGAGTTCATTTAGAGAATATAAAAAAGACCATGTGGCGCAAGTGGATTGAAAAAGCGCGTATAGATCATAAATTAGAAGAAAAAGAGATCGCCGCTCTTTTAGCATCAGATGGTGCTGAAGAGCCGCTTGCCATAGCCGCTGACAGCGTGCGAAAACACTATGTAGGCGATGGCGTGTATTTGCGCGGTCTTATTGAGTTTTCTAATATCTGTCGGCGAAGCTGTCTATACTGTGGACTTAGACGGGAAAATGAAAAGATCGAACGCTACCGCCTAACGGCGCAGGAAATCTTGCAGCTGGCGAAAAAGGCAAAGAGTTATGGCTATCGGACTGTCGTGCTGCAAGGTGGCGAAGATAGCTTTTGGAGCGTCGAGCGTCTAGAGCCGATCTTGCAGCAAATACGGGCTTTAGGGCTTGTCATCACGCTTTCTATCGGTGAGCGAAGCTACGAAGAGTATCGCGCACTAAAAAAAGCCGGGGCAAGCCGCTTTTTGCTTCGCATCGAAACAACAGATCAAAAGCTCTACGAACGCCTTGATCCGGGCATGAGCTTTGCGGCGCGGCGTAAGTGCCTTTACCATTTGCGTGCGCTCGGCTACGAAGTCGGCACAGGATCGCTCGTAGGGCTTCCTGGGCAATCGCTTTCCTCCTTGGCAAAAGACATTCTTTTTTTTCAAGCATTAGATGCAGACATGGTAGGCATAGGCCCTTTTATACCAAACGGCGATACGCCGCTGGCTAAAGCTCTGCCAGGCGACATTCATCTGACGCGGCGCATGGTGTCACTTTTGCGGCTGCTTTTGCCCGAGGCGAACATTCCGGCGACGACGGCTATGCAAACGCTAGAGCGTAGCGCACGCTCTTTGATCCTACGATCGGGGGCAAATGTCGTCATGGCGAATGTAACGCCAGGCGATGCTCGCCGCAAATACGCGCTCTATCCGGGTAAGGCGAGCGTTTGTGATACACCGAAAATGTGCCGCAGCGCACTTCAAGAAGAGCTTTTAGAAATCGGTCGCTTTTTTTCTAAAGGCGAGGGCTCTAGAAAAAAAGACCGCTTGGCGGAAAAATCATCCGACGAAAAAGAAACAAGATGCAAGATAAAGGAGGTGTGATTTTAGATGTGTAAAGCTTTTTATAAAAGTGTAGCGAAAAAATATCCAAAGACGACCTTAGCGCAGTGTCTCTTAAAGATGGTGTTTGCTGCAACTTTTCTTTCGTGCCTGTTGCTAGTGTTAGAGCTGCCGGCTTTAGCGCGTGCGCATGATGTCGGCAGCACTAAGGTGCATATAAACGTGCGCCGCGGCGTAAAAGAAAAAGAGCCGGGAGCTGCTGTAGCACCTTTTTTACCTGCGCCAACTTTAGCGCACGCGCTTTATACCGTACCTAAAAGCGTTCGCTATATGACAGCAGATGCAGCGATCCTCATGGACGCTAAGACGGGCGAAGTGCTTTACGAAAAAAACGGCAAAAAGCGCGAGTACCCTGCGAGCATGACAAAGATCATGACCTGTATATTGTCGCTTGAAAGCGGCAGATCAGATCTTGCAGTTACGATCACAGACTTTGCCGCCGATGTCGAAGCGACGCGCGTTGATGTGGGGCTTCAGGCAAGGCTAAAAGATCTAACACGCCAGATGATGCTCATTTCCGATAATGGCGCGGCGCTTGCTATCGCCGAAACGCTCGGCGGCTCTGAGGAAAATTTTGCGGCGATGATGAACGCTAAGGCAAAAGAAATCGGCGCTTTTAGCACGCACTTTGTCAATCCTAACGGTATGCCTGATAAAGACCACTATTCGACCGCTTACGACATCGCCCTCATCGCTGCCTATGGGCTAAAAAACCCCGAATTTCGTAAAATTGTCGCAACTAAAGACAGCACTATTTACTACTTAAAGCCGCTTGGCTACACGATCTATTGCGAAAACACGAACGATCTTTTATATGACTATCCGGGTTGCACAGGCTTAAAGACAGGCTGGACCAGTGCCGCCGGTGCCTGCCTTGCGGCATCGGCTAGGCGCGGCGACAAAGAGCTTATTGCCGTCGTCATGCACGCAGACGATGAAGATGCGCGAGCTAAAGAAGCCGCCGCGCTTTTAGACTACGGCTTTTACGCGTTTGGTAGCTGAAAGGAGAAATAAATTTCCTGTAAGGGCGTGCTGATGTATGTATAGCGAAAATAATCATATGAGGAGAAATTACCCATAGCAAAAAAGCTTTCTGCTGTCGCCGATTGTATCAAAAAAAGTATTTCTGCCACTAAGACCGGTCGCTATATACATTGTGGGAAAAGCTGAGGGGGCATTTACATGGCAATATACGATCCAAAGTCACAAGATGCCGAGTCATTTATTAACCATGAAGAAATCTGCGCGACGCTCGCCTGGGCAGAGGAGAAAAAAGACGATCACGCGCTCGTTTTAAAAATTTTGCAGCGTGCGCGTGACTGTAAGGGGCTATCGCATCGAGAAGCGGCGCTTTTGCTTTTGCTAGACGATCAACGGCTCATAGAAAAAATGTTTACTTTGGCAAAAGCGATAAAAGAAGAGCTATACGGTAAACGCATCGTACTTTTTGCGCCGCTTTATCTTTCCAACTACTGTGTAAACGGCTGTGTTTACTGTCCTTATCACCGGGAAAATAAGCGCATTTTCCGCAAAAAACTAACGCAGGCAGAAATCCGCCGCGAGGTCATCGCCCTACAAGATATGGGTCATAAAAGACTGGCATTAGAAGCCGGCGAAGATCCGCTTAATAATCCGCTTGACTACATCTTAGAGAGCATCCAAACCATCTATGCCATCCGTCATAAAAACGGCGCGATTCGCCGCGTCAATGTAAATATTGCAGCGACGACAGTCGAAAACTACCGCCGGCTTAAAAAAGCCGGCATCGGTACATATATTCTCTTTCAAGAAACCTATCATAAAAAAAACTATGAAAAGTTACACCCCCAAGGGCCAAAGCACGACTATAAATGGCACACAGAAGCGATGGATCGCGCCATGGCGGCAGGCATTGACGATGTAGGCTGCGGCGTTCTTTTTGGGCTGAATTTCTATCGCTATGACCTCGTGGGGCTTTTGATGCACGCCGAGCATTTAGAAGCGTGTTTTGGCGTAGGACCTCATACGATCAGCGTGCCGCGCATCTGTCCGGCAGACGATATTGATCCAAAAGCCTTTTCTAACGCCATTGACGACGCTACTTTTAAAAAAATCGTCGCCGTCATTCGCATCGCCGTGCCGTATACGGGCATGATCATTTCTACAAGAGAGTCCCCTAAAAGTCGCCAAAGCGTCCTTGATCTGGGCATCTCGCAAATCTCAGGAGGATCTTTGACAAGTGTCGGCGGCTATGAAAAAAAAGAGCAGCTCCTAGAAAATTCGGCGCAATTTGACGTAAGCGACAGGCGCACACTAGATGAAGTTATTGCATGGCTCTTAGACCTTGGCTATGTGCCGAGCTTTTGCACGGCGTGCTATCGTGCCGGACGCACAGGCGATCGCTTCATGAGTCTTTGTAAGAGCGGTCAGATCAAAAATTGCTGTCTGCCAAACGCCCTCATTACCCTAAAAGAATATTTAGAAGACTACGCAAGTAAAAAAACGCGAGAAAAGGCAAGAAGCGTCATTTATCAACAATACGAAGAAATACCAAACCCTGCCGTAAAGAAAAAAGCGGCGTACTACCTAAAAGAGATTGGCGACGGCAGGCGTGATTTTCGCTTTTAAAAGCGCGATTAGTTTTATATTGTTAACAACCATCTTGGAGGTGGCGTAATGAAAAGTGATGCCATGCCATCACTGGAAGAACTTTATCAACACGCGCATTATGTGCCGGAAATAGAGCCTTATGCCGTACTTTCGATGCTTGCGGTGCTAGAAGCAAACAAGACCATTCAACATAAAATATTTGACATCTTGCAGCAAAAGTACAATATGTCAGAAGGTAAGCTAAGGGTGATGATCATTTTGCATAAGCTTAGCAAAGAAGAAACGCTGACACCTTCAGAGCTTGCCCAAAAAGCAGCGGTATCGCGTGCTACGATTAGCGTGATGCTAAAGCGCATGGAGCGCGACGGGCTGATCTTAGTCGCGGTAGACACGCTTGACGGGCGCGGCAAACTCGTCTGCCTTACGCCGCAAGGACGCGCCAGGATGGATGAACTATTGCCATTACACTATAGTCGCATTTCGCATTTGATGCGCCGCTTGACAGTAAAAGAACAGGAAAAATTGACCGCGCTCCTTTGTAAGATGGCAGATGGCTAAAAACAGACGGCAAAAAGCTTCGACGAAAGATAAAGCGTCGAAGCTTTTTTATTTATGCCGGACAGATCAACTTGCACCTTTGGAGGAAAAGAGGAATTTTCACCTTCCTTGGCGAAATAAAAAATATTCATCAAGATATGAGAGGGGCGCAAGCTAATGGATATTAAAAAAACAGAGCGAGGTTTTGCTAAAGAAATTATCAAGAAGATAAAAACCAAAAGGCGCGATCAAATGGCAATAGATAGCCAAAAATGTGGGCAAAAAGCGGGCCTTTTCTTGGGAAGCGTTGCAAAAGACGCGCTTTGCTCATTTTTGGCGGTTCGTTAATATGGAGCAAAACGATAAGAAAAAAGCGGCT
This sequence comes from uncultured Selenomonas sp., assembly GCA_963544755.1. Lineage (GTDB taxonomy): Bacteria > Bacillota > Negativicutes > Selenomonadales > Selenomonadaceae > Selenomonas. The sequence goes on from CAUUGH010000004.1 coordinate 35,479, forward strand.
GTTTTGCGTCTTTTTCAAAGTAAAGACGACACTTTTCGCCTAAGGCGGCGCGTCGTCTTTTTTGCGGTATTTTTTATGGCGGCGTTTTTTGCACTTAGCTATCATGCTTATGATAGTGCCGCTACGTCAAACGCTACGATCTGGAAAGAAAAAGCCGATGCCGATATGCGCGGCATCTTGCTGCTTTTAGAAAAAACGCACGCCGGCGATTGGGCGGTGCAAGACGGGCGCATCTATAAAGGCGGCAGACTCTTAAATGATAACGCCAGCTTTGTCGAGCACTTAAAAGAAGTAACAGGCTCTGAGATCGCGCTCTTTGTCGGCGATAAAGTAGCCGTTTCCACCTACGATCCGAGCGGCAAGCGGCTTTTAGGGCAAGAGGCGGATGCCGCCGTTAAAAAGATCGTACTTTTAGGCTGCACGCCTTATATCGGTCGTTCGGATCTTGGCGACATCCGCCCACTCGGCGCTTATCATACGCTTTTTGACATCGACGGCGAAGTAGTGGGCATGATCTTTGTCGGCGTGCCGCAAGAAGCAGAAGAGCGCGTCTTAGGTGCGCTTACTAATTCGCTGCTTCTTACCGGGCTGGTGCTTTTTTTACTCTTACTTACAGGCTTGGGGCTTTTGCTCGCCTACACGGGACGGCTCGCGCTTCCTATAAAAGAGCAAGAAGAAGAAAGCGCAGAAAAAGAAAACGCGCCTGTTGCAGAAATTGCAGCGCTGCCCGTTTCGACGCTTTTTTCACCGCAAGAAGCTAGCCCACCAAAAGCTAAAGATGCACTAGAAGCTGTATCTTCAAAAACACTTTCGCGCATTGGGGCGTTTTCGACAATGCTTCTACAAGCTACAAAGACGCAGGCAGAAAAGCTCGATTTAGCCTTAGCTAAGGTCGGCGAGCTAAAAGAGGCGGCAAAAAAAGCGGCGCAGCTCTTAGCAGATGCTAAAGAACCTGAAAGTGCAAAAGGTGAGCTAAAAGAAGCTAAAGACGCTGAAAATATGTGCCGACAGTTAGGTGAAAGCCGTATAGCGGCATACGAAGCGGCAGAAAAGACTAAAGAACTAATAAAAGAATTTCAAACAGCAGATGATCTAACATCTGCTCTTAAAGAACGTGCAGCAGCCATTGGTGAAGCGATAAGAGAAGTTACAGACATTGCAACGCAGACGAATCTGCTGGCATTTAATGCAGCGGTCGAAGCAGCGCGAGCAGGCGAAGAAGGAAGACGTTTCGCCGCCGTCGCTGACCAAGTGCGCCGCCTGTCAGAAGATGCAGGTAAACTTTCCACAAACGCAGCAAATTTGTTAACGACGCTGGAAAATGACGTAAATAAGGCAATGGCAGCCATCGCGGCAGGCGGCGCAGAGGCTAAGGAAAGCCGCGCCGCACTTTGCACTATAGCCGATATAACAGCGAATTTAGAAGATAGGGCAAAACGCGCTAAAAGCGTTACAAGAAGCGATAGCCCTAATATGTCTATGCTCATGGAAATAGGTAAACTGCAAGAACAAATACTAAAAGACGCCGAAAAATTGTTAGCAGTTAAGACCGATGAAAAAACAAACATTAAAGAACTTAGCGAAGCTGCCGACAGCTTGCGAGAGCTTTTACAAAGCGAGCCTATTTCTTTTAGCCTTGCAAAAACAGAAAAAAGCATGATGCCGACAGCTAAAGAAAAAGAGTGCGAGGAGGAAAAACCATGATCATTTCTTGGGATGAATATTTCATGGGCATCGCGCTTTTTTCTAAATACCGCAGCAAAGATCCGCACACAAAGGTCGGCGCTTGCATCGTCAACGAAGATAAGCACATAGTCGGCGTCGGCTACAACGGTATGCCAAATGGCTGCGCTGATAAAGATTTCCCATGGACAAATCAAGGTGCATTTAGCGATAAAAAATATGCCTACGTCGTCCATGCTGAACTAAACGCGATCTTAAACGCCTGCACATCCTTAAAAGGCTGTAGCATCTACACATCACTATTTCCATGCAATGAATGTTGCAAGGCGATCATACAGTGCGCCATCAAAGAAGTCATCTATCTTTCAGATAAGTATGCAGCAAGCGACAGCACACGCGCCTCAAAACGTATGTTTGATGCCGCTAATATCTGCTATCGCAGGCTAAAGACAAACATCAGCACACTTTCAGTAGAATTTTCCTTAAAAAAAGAAGAAAATGAAAACGACTAAGCCGCCCTTACATGAAAAAGCCTAGAAGTTCTGCCCTTTAGCTTGACCTCTTGGATTTTCATGGTACAATAAAAAGACGTGTATGATAAAGAGATTCAAGAGTATCGTTTAGGAAATACTGATAAATTTAGCTACGCATCTACGTTCTTATCATCGTCGATAAATATAAGGTAGATACGAAAAATCAGGCGACTTCATTTAATCAGTATTTTCTTAGGTTCTGCCGATGAGGAGGCTGATTCTTGTCCTTTCAGACGACGATTGCCCGACGCGTTGATTATGAGGGCGTAGGGCTTCATTCCGGCATATTAGTGCATCTTGCGCTTCTTCCGGCGCCGGTAGATACTGGGATCGTGTTCGTACGCCGCGATTTAGAAGGTGCGCCGCATATTCGCGCGATAGCGCCCCATGTAGCTTCGACAGTACGCGCAACGATGCTAAAAGAAGGCGCGGCGCGTGTCTTTACAGTCGAGCATCTCATGAGTGCGCTAGCGGCGTTTGGCGTTGATAATTGCTTGGTGGCGATGGATGCAGAAGAGCCGCCGGTAGCAGACGGCAGTGCGCGTGTGTTTTTTTCGCTGTTAAAAAGCGCAGGTAAGACGCTGCAGGAAAAAAAGCGCCAAGAGATCATCATAGATCGCATCTATCGCATTGACGACGGCGTGCGCTTTCTCATCGCCTTACCTTATGCCGAAGGGCTGCGCGTTAGTTTTACTTCGCTAAACGAACACGCATTGGTAGGTACGCAGTATCGCGATTTTTTCGTACGAGAAGATGCTTACGAAAAAGAGATCGCACCGGCGCGTACGATAGCTTATGAAGGCGAAGTAGAAGCGCTTAAAAAAGCAGGGCTTGGTCTTGGCGGCACATTAGAAAATGTCATCGTTTATAATGATGAACAATGGCTTAATGATTTGCGCTTTGCCGATGAATTAGTGCGCCATAAGATCTTAGATCTGATCGGCGATCTTCGTCTGGCAGGCTGCGTGCGCGGTCATATCATCGCCGTAAAGTCAGGTCACGCGCTAAATACGAAGCTGGCAAAAGAACTCTACGAAGCGTTTGCAAAGAGCAGCTGATAAGAAAAAGGAGCAATTACCATGATTTTGGACATCAATGAAATTAAAAAGATCCTGCCGCATCGTCCGCCGATGCTTTTAGTTGATCGCATCATCGAATTGGTGCCTTTCGAGTCAGCGACGGGAGTCAAATGCGTGACAATGACGGAGGATTTTTTTCGTGGCCACTTTCCCGATTCGCCGATCATGCCGGGCGTTTTGCTCTTAGAAGCTATGGCACAAGTCGGCGGCATCACTATGCTTTATCCTGAGGAAAATCGCGGTAAGCTCGCACTTTTTGGCGGCATGGAGGGCGTAAAGTTCAAAAGACCGGTTGTACCCGGCGATCAACTCATAACGAAAGCGAAGATAACGAAGGTTCACGGCGAATTTGGCAAGTTGCACGCAGACGGCTATGTAGACGGTGTAATGGTTGCTAAGGCGGATTTTACATTTGCCCTGCAAGATCCTGAAAAATTTTCTTAAAGACACTCTGATAAAATGAAGATGGCCGGCTGAAATTAGCGGCGATTTTTTAAAATAATCTTTTATCAACCCCGAAAATTGGCGATTTTGCCATAAGTATGACAGGCAGAAAATGACAGGTCTACATGAGTATAACAATATGACATGACATCCTGTCAGCTCTTTTCGAGTGAAATAAGGGGTGAGAAAAATGTTAGATAGCAAAGTCTTGACATATATCCATGATAAAGCTGTTGTAAATCCGAGCGCACATATAGCCGCAGGTGTAGAAATAGGTCCTTACGCAGTGATCGAAGAAAATGCAGTGCTTGGCGAAAATGTCAAGGTCGGCGCACATACTGTGATCGGCAAAGATGTTTTCATCGGCGAAGGGACTGTTATCGAGCCGCACGCTGTCATAGATCGTTGGACGAGTATCGGCAGCAATAGCCATATTTTCCAATTCGCTTCCGTTGGCGCAGAGCCGCAGGATTTGAAATTTAAAGGGGAAAAAAGCTACACGATCATAGGCGATCGCACGACCATTCGCGAGTATTCGAGCATTCACCGCGCTACAGGCGAAGGCGAAGAAACGCGCATAGGAAGCGACAGCTTGCTGATGGCGTGTACACACGTCGCGCATAATTGCGTCATTGGCAATCATGTCATTATGTCGAATGCGGCGATGATCGCAGGCCATGCTGTCGTTGAAGATCGCGCTGTTCTTGGCGGTATGTGCGGCGTGCATCAGTTCGTGAAGATCGGCAGGAATGTCATGATCGGCGGTATGTCGAAGGTCGTGCAGGATTGTGTGCCATATACGATTGTAGACGGGCATCCGGCGCGTGTCGTTGGCATAAACAGCGTAGGCCTTTCGCGTGCCGGCATCTTAGTAGAAGCGCGGCAAAACATCAAAAGAGCCTATAAGCTCCTTTTTCGATCGGGACTAAGCCTTGCACAGGCTATTGCCGTCATTGAGCAGGAAGTTGATACTTCTGAGGAAGTCGAGCATTTTTTGCGCTTTTTACGAAATGCTGATCGCGGCATTTGCCGCGAACGGCGCGAAAATGAATAGAGATTAAATATATCATTGAGGTGAATATTTTTGGAGAAAATTGGGCTTTTAGCCGGTGTAGGTCGTCTGCCCGTCCTCTTTTCTAAGGCGGCAAAGTCGCTTGGCTACGAGGTCAGCGCTATATCCTTACTAAAAGATACAGATAAAGAGCTAGCTAGCGAAGCTTCTAACCATAAAGCGATCAATGTCTCACAGCTCGGCGCGATCATCGACTATCTAAAGGAGTGCGGCGTAAAAAAAGTGACGCTTCTTGGAAAAGTCACAAAAGAGCTCCTTTTTGCAGAAAAGCACGAGCAGCCCGATATGCGTATGATGCAGCTATTGCTCTCGCTTTCTGATAAAAAAGATGATACGATCATGCTGGCTTTTGTCGAAGAGCTGGCAAAAGAGGGCTTAGAGGCTTTTGATCAGACGGCGCTTTTAAAGACGCTGATGCCTAAAGCCGGCACGCTGACAAAGCGCGAGCCTAGTGCTTTAGAGTACGCTGATATGCAGATGGCGCTGCAAACGGCAAAAGAAATAGGCCGCATGGATGTCGGGCAAACGGCGGTCGTTAAGGATAAGGCAGTCATGGCGCTTGAAGCCATCGAAGGGACCGATGCCTGCATTAAGCGCGGCGGCAGTTTAGCCGGCGCCGGTGCTAGCGTCGGCAAGGCGGCAAAGCCACAGCAAGATACGCGCTTTGACGTGCCGACGATTGGCGAAGTTACGATAGAGTCGATGATCAAGGTAGGCGCGAAAGCTCTTGCTATTGAAGCAGGTCGCGTGCTTGTCGTAGATCAGGCAAAAGTTGTGGCGCTTGCCGAAGAAAACGCCATAACGATAAAAGCGATGTGATGATTTGCGCGGTGGATACGATAGCTGTATCCTCGCGCTTTTTCGGCTTAAGAAAATATAGATAAAAAAGTCGCCCGGCGCTTCTAGCGAATCACTGATAAAATAGACCTGTAGATTGGCGCAGATTTTTAGTCCTCTTGAGGAGGTAAGCCGGACGCAAAGTGGCGCTCTCTTGAGGATTTGCCGACAAAAAGCGAGCAAAAAAGATGCTCTAAGATGGCGGTGCTGAATCTATCAGTGTTTCCTTAGATGCTATCTTTCGACAACGAGAGAAAATAGGGGCTATGAAATCTATCGGGGATTTTTAATTTTACTGCTAAAAGAAAGGCTTTAACAGGCTGCTTATCCGCAGTTTTAGAAAGAGGAGGGCCAAGATGAAGATCATGATGTCGGCAGGCGAAGCATCGGGCGATTTGCACGGGGCGCAGCTTGCGCGAGAAATGCTTGAGATGAAGCCTGATGTAGAGCTTTTCGGCTTTGGCGGCGTAAAGATGCAAAATTCCGGCGTGCGGCTTGTGCGCGATTGCCGCGATTATAGTATCATGGGCGTTTGGGAGGTAATCTTAGGGCTAGGGCGGCTCTTGCAGCTGGAAAAGACACTGGTTGAAGCGATGCGCTCAGAAAAGCCCGATCTGCTCCTTATCATCGACTATCCCGATTTTAACTGGCGGCTAGCGGCAAAAGCAAACGCACTGGGCATACCCGTCTTTTCCTACATACCGCCTTCGGTTTGGGCGTGGCGCAAGGGGCGTGCAAAAACGTGTGCGGTGCTGGCTAAAGAAATAGTTACGATCTTTCACCACGAGGTAGGTCCTTACCTGGCGGCAGGCGCAAACGTCAGCTTTCTGGGCAATCCGCTCGTTGACACCGTAAAAGTCGAAATGGAGCCTGAAAAAGCGCGGCAATTTTTCAATCTGACAGATAAAGAACGCGCCGTGCTTATTTTGCCGGGAAGCCGCCGACAAGAAATCGCACTTTTATTGCCCGATATGTTAAAAGCGGCAAAGCTTTTAAAAGAAAAGCGGCCTAACACGCGCTTTTTTTTGCCGGTCGCGCCCGGTATCAATAGCGAAGAACTGGTAAGCTATATTAAAAAAGCGACGGTTGAAGTTGAGCTGGTAACAGCGCACACCTACGATCTCATGTCTATCGCCGATTTTGCCATGGCAGCGTCCGGTACAGTCGTCATGGAAGCGGCGATCTTAGGGCTGCCTGCTGTCGTTTGCTATCGTATGGGCAGACTAAACTATGTCATAGGCAAAATGCTCGTAAAAATCGATCACTTTAGCCTGCCAAACATCATCCTAGGCGAAAAAGCAGTGCCGGAGCTATTACAAGACGAGATAACGCCTGAGCGCATCTTAAAAGAAGCAATAAGCCTCTACAAAGGCGAGGCAACGCGCGACATGGTCATGGCAAGGCTAAAGGTGGCAGCCTTGCAGCTAGGGCCGCCGGGGGCGGCGGTGCGTGTTGCAGCGCACATACTGGCAGCAGCCGGCACCGTAGGAGATGAAAAGGGCGCATGAAGAATTATGTTCGGCTGTTAAAGTACATACGCCCCTACATAAAGCAGCTGGTCTTAGCCGTTTTTTGCATCGTATTTGCAGCGGCGGCAAACCTTTACGTGCCGTGGATCATCAAGGACATGATCGACAAAGTGCTGATGGAGCGCGATATGGCAATGCTAAACCTCATCGCTGTTGGCATCGTCGTCGTGTTCTTTTTGCGCGGCATATTTTACTACGGTCAAAGCTATCTTGTATCGTTTGTCGGTCAACGAGTCATCATCGACATTCGCGAAGCTCTTTTTGCAAAGTTTCAGCGTATGGCACTTTCTTACTTTGATAGCCAGCAGACCGGCGCGATCATGAGCTATGTGACAAATGACGTGCAGGCATTGCAAAATGCACTTGTAGAAAAACTCATCGAATTTGTAACAGAAAGCTCCGTCCTTATCGGCTCTATAATTCTCATGTTTTACCTTGATTGGAAACTTACGCTTATTACGCTTATCACCGTGCCGCTGGTCGGTCAGGCGATGAGTATTTTCGGCAAGAAATTAAAAAAATCAGCAACGATCATCCAAGAGCGTTTAGCTGACATTAATTCACTTCTGCAAGAGAGCATTTCGGCGGTGCGCGTCGTTAAATCATTCGTGCGCGAAAGTCATGAAATAAGACGCTTTCATCAGCAAAACGAATTAAACTTTCAAGCTGAAATGAAAAATGTGCAACTTAGCAGTCTTTTAACGCCTAGCGTAGAATTTTTAGCGGCGATAACAGTCACATTCATCCTTTGGATCGGCGGCTATGAAGTCGTGCAGGGGAAATTAACGGCAGGTGCGCTCGTTGCTTTTTTGACCTACGCCGTAAACCTTGCCAACCCCGTAAAACGCATCAGCCGCATCTACGGCGCCGTGCAGCGAGCCATGGCGGCAGGGGATCGCGTCTTTAACGTACTTGATCTAAAAGAAAGTATCTGCGATAAAAAAGATGCTATATCTCTTCCTGAGATCGAAGGGCGCGTTAGCTTTCAAGACGTTACGTTTTCTTATAAAGACGGCATCGCCGCTATTTCTGATGTATCGCTTGAAGTAAGCCCGGGTCAGCTAATCGCCTTCGTCGGGCCGTCAGGCGCCGGAAAATCGACTATCGCCAATCTCATACCGCGCTTTTATGAAGTGCAAAAAGGCGCGATAAAGATCGATGGCTATGACGTGCGCGATGTAACGATAAAATCTTTGCGTGAGCAAATAGGCATAGTGCCGCAAGAAACGATGCTCTTTTCAAGCAGCGTGCGCGAAAATATTCGCTACGGCAGATTAGAGGCTACAGATGCCGAAGTCGAAGAAGCGGCACGCGCGGCAAATGCCGAAGAATTTATCCTAAAGCTGCCTTTAGGCTACGAAACCAAGATCGGCGAGCGAGGGCTTAATCTTTCAGGCGGACAGCGTCAGCGCATTTCGATTGCACGCGCCATCTTGAAAAATCCGCGCATCTTAATTCTTGACGAAGCGACCTCGGCGCTTGACACAGAAAGTGAAAAAATAGTACAAGCAGCGCTTGATAAACTCATGGTAGGACGCACCTCGTTTGCCATCGCACACCGCCTTTCGACGATCTTTGACGCCGATCGCATATGCGTCATAAATGGCGGCAAAATAGTCGAGCAAGGTACGCATGAAGAGCTTTTGGCAGCCGGCGGTCTTTACAGCACGCTCTATCATATTCAGTTTAAGAGCGAGGGAGAAGATTTGCAGATAAAAAAGGCATGATGGGAGAAAATTATGCGCTTACTTTATAATATTGCAGCGATTATCGCTGCCATCCTCATCATACCCGTATTTTTAGTACGCGCCGTGCGTGAGCGCGGCTTTGTCGAGCGCGTGCGCCAAAGTCTTGGCTTTTTCCCGGAACACGCGCTAGATAAAGTAGCAAAGAAAAATTGTATCTGGGTTCATGCGGCATCTGTCGGCGAAATAGTCGCCGCAAGCCCTTTAATACGCGAGTTTCGTAAAGAGTTTCCCAAAAGCCCCATCTTAGTTTCTGTTGTAACGACAGCAGGCTATGAAATGGCAAACCGCATTATAAAAGACGCAAACAGCATCATTTACTTTCCGCTTGATCTGCCGTGGCGTGCAGGAAGCATCCTGCGCCGCATCCATCCACGCATCTTCATGCCCGTAGAAACAGAACTTTGGCCAAACTTTCTAAAGACCGCCAAAAAGCTTAATATTCCAGTCATGATGGTCAATGGTCGCATCAGTGATAAGAGCGTCAAACGCTACAAGCATCTAAGAAGCGTCTTAGACGATATGATAAGCACGGTGAAAAAATTTGCCATGCAGTCGCCCATCGACGCTAAATACATCATGCGCCTTGGTGCGCCGCCGGAGCTTGTTACAGTGACAGGCAATACGAAATTTGATCAGACCTACACCGATGTTAAGACAGCCGAAAAAGAAAAATTGCTAAAAGAAATGGGGCTTTCGTCAAAAGGCGGCATCTTTCTTGCAGGCAGCACGCATCGAGGCGAGGAAGGGGCTATCTTAGAAGCATTTGCCGCGCTTAGAAAAAAGTTTCCCGAGGTAAAACTCATCATCGCACCTAGAGAACTTTTGCGAACGACAGAAGTTGCAGCGCTTTGCCGCCACAAGGGCTTTATCGTCGCACGCCGCACCGAACTTTTAGAAAAGCCTGCAAAAAATCATGACATCTTGCTTCTTGATACCATCGGCGAACTTGGCAAAGTCTACAGCATAGGAAGCGTTATTTATGTAGGCGGCAGCCTCATCACGCATGGCGGACACAACATATTAGAGCCGGCAGCGCACGGCAAAGCTATTATAGTAGGGCATAATATGTTTAACTTCAAAGATAGCCATGTACTTTTTACAAAGCGCAGAGCCTGTATTACCGTACATGACGGTAAAGAACTTACGAAAGCCCTCTTGCACCTTTTTGAAAATGAAGAAGAGCGCCGGCGCATGGAGCGTGAAACACTCCTTATTGTTAGGGAAAATAAGGGCGCGTCGAAAAAGACTGCCATTTTGCTGCGTGAATTTTTAGAAGCCTTCGAGCAGGGCGAAACCGAAGGCAAGGTCAAAACTACAGAGCGCGTTGAAAACTTTCGCACCTACGTCACAGATCTTATGCGCCGTCGCCGTGCCGAGGGATTTTTTTTGCACATCGTCATGGGCATACTTTATACTTTCGCCGTCATTTATCGCCGGTTGGTGCATTTAAAACTGCAAGGCTACAAGGCAGGCATCTTTCAAAAAAAAAGGCTTGGCTGCTATGTCATAAGCCTAGGTAACATCACAGTAGGCGGCACCGGCAAAACGCCGACGGCGCAATATCTGGCAGCGGCGATCCGCGACAGGGGCTATCGCGTCGTCATCTTAAACCGCGGCTACCGTGCAAAATGGCGCGGCGACGTCGGCATCGTTTCAGACGGACAAAAACTTTACATGGATGCGACCGAAGCCGGCGATGAAGCCTTCATGCTCGCTAAACATTTACCGAACGTGCCGGTACTCATCGGTGCAGAACGCGCCCTTACAGGAAAATATGCGATGGAGCATTTTGGCGCAGAAGTTGCGATCTTAGATGACGGCTATCAGCATTGGCAGCTTGCTCGCGACCTTGACATATTGCTTGTCGATGCGGTAAATGTCTTTGGAAACGGCTATATGCTGCCACGCGGCACGCTGCGTGAGCCGATCGCACACATTGAGCGCGCCGATGTGTGTATTTTGACCAAAGTAGATCAAGCGGTCGGCAATTCGCGTGAGCATATAAAAAATACGATAAGAAAATACAATCAAAAAGCGCAAATCCTAGAAAGCATCCACCGGCCGCGCTGCTTTGTCGAGATAAAAGACTGGCATCAAAATATCACAGGCGAGGGCGTAGACATCAAGATGCTCTCTCAAAAGCGCGTCATGGCAGTATCGGCGATTGGCAATCCGATGTCTTTTGAACAAACACTTTTTGACATTGGCGTAAAGATAGTAGAAAGCCTGCGCTTTCCCGATCACCATGAGTATACGACAAAAGAGCTGCAAGATGTCTTAGATAAAGCGCTCTCTTTAGATGCAGAAGCCATCGTCATAACGGAAAAAGATGCAGTAAAGATTCCCTTTACGATCATAGAAGCAAAAGTGCCGATTCCGGTATTTGTGATCTGCGTCGAGGTTACTTTCCGGGAAGGAAGAGAAGAATTTGACAAAGAACTTTTCGCTAGTTTGCAGGAAAAAGTCGCTTTCTTGCGAAAAAAAGCGAATAAAGAAGAAAACGCGAAGATAATAAAATAAAAAAGAACGAGAGGTGAAATTATGAGGACACTTTGCGTGATTCCGGCACGCTACGCCTCTACGCGTCTGCCGGGAAAGCCGCTTGCCGATATTTGCGGCAAACCTATGATTTGGCACGTCTTTTCGCGTGCGAGCCGCGCTAAAAAGCCCGAGAAAGTGATCGTCGCGACAGATGATCAGCGCATCTATGATGCCATTTGTCAAGAAGGCGGCGAAGCGATGCTGACACGTGCCGATCATAAAACAGGAACCGATCGACTGGCACAAGTCGCAGCGGCATATCCCGCTATCGATCTCATAGTCAATGTGCAAGGCGACGAGCCATTGATAGAGCCTTATATCATAGACGATCTCATCACCCTCTTTGAGCAAGACGCGAACCTTTCGATGGCGACCGTCATGACACGCCTGACAGACGAAAAAGAGCAAAAAGATCCAAACAATGTTAAAGTGGTTGTAGATAAACGAGGCTACGCACTTTACTTTTCGCGCTCACTTCTTCCTTATCCGCTAAAAGGCTGTGCCTGTTGCTACAAACACATCGGCATCTATGCGTATCGGCGCGACTTTTTGCTACACTATGCAAGCCTTTTGCCGACGCCTTTAGAAAAGGCAGAATCCTTAGAACAGCTAAGAGCCTTAGAGCATGGCTATAGCATCCGCGTGATAGAAACAAATTGCCGCTTAGTTGGCGTTGATACGGCAAAAGATTTAGAGCTGGTAAATCAGATCTACCTTGCCAAAGGCTTGGCATAGAACCTATATCAAGGGTTTTTACGAGAAAGGCGGTACTAAAATGATGAATAAGGTGAAGATTAGAGATTTTACGATAGGCGGCGCAAGTCCGCTCGTGCTAATGGCAGGTCCATGCGTTCTTGAGGAAATAGAACGCTGTCTTTTGATCGGGCGCACGATAAAAAGTATCACGGAAAAGCTCGGTATATCCTATATCTTCAAAGCATCGTTTGACAAGGCAAACCGCTCTTCTTTCAACAGCTTTCGAGGCCCCGGGCTAAAAAAAGGCTTAGAGATGCTAAAAAAGATCAAAGAAGAACTTTCCGTACCCATCGTGACTGACATTCATAAAGAGTCGCAGATAGCACCTGCGGCAAAAGTCGTCGATGTTTTGCAGATCCCCGCTTTTTTGTGCCGCCAGACCGATCTTATCTATGCGGCGGCAAAATCCGGCTGCGTCGTCAACGTCAAAAAAGGACAGTTTCTTGCGCCGCGTGACATGGGAAACGTCGTCGATAAACTGCACGAAGGCGGCTGCGCGGACATCCTCTTAACAGAGCGCGGCGCATCGTTTGGCTACAACAATCTGGTCGTCGATATGAGAAGCTTTCCCATCATGCGTACATTTGGCGCCCCCGTTATCTTTGATGCCACGCACAGCGTACAACTACCTGGCGGCGCAGGTACATCTTCAGGCGGCAACCGTGAGTTTGTCGAGTATCTTGCAAGAGCAGCCGTTGCAGCAGGCGTAGACGGGCTATTTATGGAGGTGCATGATAACCCCGAAGAAGCCCTTTGCGATGGACCAAACAGCCTTTGTCTTGATAAGCTCGAAGGACTCTTAAAAGATGTATTGGCAATCTATAACATAGTGAAAGGAAAGCTGGTCTGATGTTTTGTAATAAAGAAATAAAAGAGCGTGCGCGTCGCGTGCGCTTTTTGATCTTCGACGTAGACGGCGTATTAACAGACGGCGGCATCTATATAGGAAAAGAAGGCGAGCTGTTAAAGCCTTTTTGCGTGCGCGATGGTCTTGGCATTCGCGTCTGGCAAAACGAAGGCTTTGGCACGGCGATCATCACGGGGCGCACCGGTGCTATCGTTTCGCAGCGCGCAGCCGAATTAAAAATCAAAGATGTCTACCTGGGCCATATCGAAAAAAGTGCAGCTTACGCTGAGATAAAGACGCGCCATCAGCTGCTAGATGAGGATATAGCCTATATCGGCGATGATCTGGTAGATCTTGCGGTCATGCGTCAAGTCGGCTTTGCCGCTGCACCTTTTGACGCTGCTAAAGAAGTGCTAGATATTTCCCACTTCGTTTCTAAAACTCTCGGCGGCAAAGGTGCTGTGCGCGAGATCATAGAATTTTTCTTAAAAGCACAAGGGCGCTGGGAAAGCATCGTCGCACGCTTTGCGTCAGCAAAAGAAGTTACAAATATTTCCCAATGATCGCCAAATCTTCCTATGTGTAGTATAAGACAGCAGGTGAATCTTCATGCTCTACAAATCGTTGATGGCTCTTAGTCGTATACTGCGCTTTTTGCCGCATAGAGCGCTGCTTTTTCTTGGCGCAATCTTTGGTAGACTTTACTATATCCTCATCAAAAAGCAGCGAGAACTTGCCGTGCAACAGATGATGAGAGGGCTTTTTATCTCAGAAGAAAAAGCGCGTAAGATCGTACGCTTATCCTTTATAAATCTTGCACAAAATATGCTAGAAATTTTATATATGCCAAACCTTAACAAAGACAATCTGCACGATTACATCGAGATAGAACACCTTGAGCGTATACAAGATGCCCTTGCCGAAGGAAATGGCGTCGTCGTCCTCACGGGGCATATAGGCACATGGGAGTGGCTTTCTGCCGCCTTTTCACTTTCAGGGCTTCCTGTTACGGCGATTGCCAAGACCCAACCGAACAAAGAGTATTCACGCGTACTTGACGATCTGCGTGCGACGATTGGCGCAGAAATTTTCTCACGCGGCACAAGCGAACTTTTAGCAGCGGGTCGCGCCTTAAAAAAAGGCAAGATCCTAGGCTTTCTTGCCGATCAAGATGCAGGTCCTGGCGGTGCTTTTATAGACTTTCTCGGCAAAGTAGCATCTACGCCGCTAGGTCCTGCGGTTTTTTCAAGAAAATTTCGTGCGCCTGTCATACCTGCATTTATCCTGCGCCGCAAAGACGGCAAACATACTGTGCGCGTCTATGAACGCATGGATTATGTCGATACGGGCGACGTAGAAAAAGATCTCTATGATTTTACCGTACGCATGACAAAGCTCTTAGAAAAAGTCATTTGCGAAAACCCATCGCAATGGCTATGGTTTCAAAAGCGTTGGAATACGCCGCTAGAGATGAAAAAGCAAAAGCGTCATGCTACGATATTGCAAGGAGGTAATAAATGAAAAACGGCAAAAAGATTCTCTTAGCCGGCGCTTTTTCTCTTGCCGTTTTTTTTATCACACTTTGGGCAATTCTTAGCACGCCGGAGCCGCCGTCGCTTGATGAAGCACCGCACGTCATGCGCAGCGATGGCAATTTTTTGCAGCTTGAAAAAAACGGGCGCAAGATCTTTGAGCTGACGGCGGTAGCTATCGAAACAGACCTTGCTGCTAAGAACGCAAAAGCCCAAAATATAGAAGGGACTTTTTATCAAGAAGACGGACGCAAGCTAAAGATAAAAGCGCCGCACGCCGTCTACGACTTAAAAGCGCAGGACTTACAGCTAAATGGCGGTGTCGCGATCGAAACGACAGACGGCATCACTTTGACAAGCCGAGAAGTTATCTGGCAAAACGAAAAAGTCATGCTTTCTGCCATCGGCGATGTAAAGCTTCAAAAAGATGCAGAAAAGTTGCGCGTGACGGCAGAGCGCATCGACACTACAGATGGTTTTGCCAAATTTACGGCATACGGTGCTAATAGCAAGAAAGCGCGTATTGCTAAGGGAGTGGAATAAAATGATAAAAAAAGCCCATGTGGCACTTGCCGCCTTTTTTTTGATAGCAGCCTTTAATGTAGAAAGCCTGCAAGCGGCAGAAGAAGCCGCATCCTTAGATGGCGAGCGTATCAGTTACGACATGGCGACAGGCGATATTGAAGCTGAAGGCGATGTCGTCTTTAGCCATGGCACGGCAAGCATCACGGGCAAAAAAGCGCGCTATAATGTAAAAGCCGAGCAAGGCGAAATAACAGGCGGCGTCGTCGTAGTCGATGAAGCTATGCGCCTTACGGCAGAAACTTTAACACTTGAAAACGCCGATAAGATATACGCTGTAGGCGGCGCAGAAGTAGTAAAAGACGATCTGCACCTTAAAGCGGCAAAGCTGGCTATATTTTCTAAAGACCGCTATGTAGCCGAAGGAGATGTCTACGCCCAAAAAGAAGACAAGATATTTACGGGTGCGCGTGCTGAATATACGCAATCGCTAAACTATGTGCTAATAGAAGAAGGCGGCACGCTACAGATAAAAGATGCCGCTTTTACGGCAGATCGCATGGAAGGCTCTTTGGCAAAAGAACACTACCTAGGCAGCGGCAACGTACATATTATCAGTGCTTTGCAAGATTTTGAAGGCGGCGGTGATCAGTTCGACTATTTCGCAAACGAAGAAGACGGCAGAGGAAAATGCGTCCTTTCAGGTAATGCGTGGGCATATCAGGGAAATAATACGCTAAAAAGCCGGCACTTGACAGTTTATCTTGCAAATTCCGGTGAAATTACAGTAAAATAGGGGGGGAAAACTTGCATATAGAAGCGAAAAATCTCGTTAAGACATACAAGCGACGAAATGTCGTTGACCGCGTATCGTTGTGCGTCAATAAAGGCGAGATCGTCGGTCTTTTAGGGCCAAACGGTGCCGGTAAGACGACGACCTTTTACATGATAACGGGACTAGAAGAGCCGACGTCAGGCGATGTATTTATCTCTGATGTACGCATCACAAAAATGCCCATGTACGAGCGTGCGCGTCTTGGCATCGGCTATCTAGCACAAGAAGCGTCCATCTTTAGGAAGATGAGCGTTGAAGAAAATCTTTGTTCGATCCTTGAAATGACATCGCTGTCAAAGGCAGAGCAGCAAGCAAAAAAAGAGCAGCTTTTAACGGAATTTCGCATAAGCCATGTGCGAGAGCGTCTTGGCAGCGAGCTTTCAGGCGGTGAGCGCCGCCGCGTCGAGATAGCACGCTGCCTTGCCATAGAGCCGCAGTTTATCTTGCTCGATGAGCCGTTTGCCGGCGTTGACCCCATCGCCGTCGCAGATATACAAGAGATTATTTCCTACCTTAGACAGCGCGGCATTGGCATTTTAATCACCGATCATAACGTGCGCGAAACATTGCACATAGTAGATCGCGCCTACATCTTAAACGACGGCAAGATCTTAATAGAAGGCGACAGTGCGACGATTGCAGAAAGTAAACTTGCCCGTAAATTCTACCTTGGCGACAACTTTACGTTATAGGAGAGTCCTTATGCACATACGACTTTTGGATAAATACATTTTCCGTGAGGTCTGCATCGCCTTTTTTTTCGGCATCTGTGCGAGTTCTGCCGTATTCGTCGGCTCAGGTACACTCTTTCGCATCGCACAGTACATGACAGAATACGGAGCATCATTTGGCTCTATCGTCAAGATCTTCATCTTTAGTCTGCCGGCAATAGCCATCTACACTTTCCCGATGTCCATGCTGCTGGCGGCTCTTTTGACATTTAGCAGACTATCCGGCGCAAGTGAAATAACAGCGATGAAATCTTGCGGCGTCAGCTTTTTTCGTATCGCCATGCCGGTTGTCGCGCTTGGTGCCGTTGTAAGCATCTGTTCGATTTTCTTTACTGAATACATCGTACCGCGTGCAAATAATGCCTATCAAGATGTCATTACCTACGAGATACAAAATAATATCGCACCGACCTCACAAGAGCATATCGTCATTAAGCAAATCGCCGATGGCAATTTGCAGCATCTCATGTATGCGCGACGCTATAACGCCATGAGCGAAACGCTCGAAAATGTCACCTTGCAAGCCTTTGAAAAAGGCGAGGTGAAATATGTAGAAAATGCCGCCTACGCCAAATGGGAAAATATACAATGGACGATGTATCAAGGCGTAATATACGAGATAGCAAGCGGCAAATCTGAGCATATGATGCGCTTTGAAAAGCAGATTTTGCCGATAAGTCAAGATCCAAGGGGCATCGTGCGCGAGCAGAAAACGCCCGAACAGCTAACCATGAAAGAGCTGCGCCAACAGATAGAAATTATGCGAGCGCAGTTTGTCGATACGAAAAAACTTGAAACAGAACTTTATCAACGCATAACAATTCCCATGGCAAGTCTGGTCTTTGCCATCATCGGCGTGCCGCTCGGTATGCAGCCAAACCGCAGCAGCTCTTCACGCGGCGTCGGGCTTAGTCTCTTAATTTTCTTTATCTACTACGTCTTAATGACGCTAGCGGGTGCTATCGCACAATCAGGCGCACTAAACCCTGCTTATGCCGTCTGGCTGCCAAACGTCGTTGGTCTTTTGGCAGGCGGCTATCTTATGCGCCGCGCTGCACGCTGATAAAACATCTTACCCAAAACGCTTATAGCAGTAAAAAGCTAAAAATGCCGGCGATAAAGGAGTGTATCTTGATGTATGGTATCGTTTTGATCCTCGTACTTGTCATAACGGGCGGCATCATCGCTTTTATCGGTGATCGCGTAGGTACGAAGGTAGGCAAAAAACGCCTGACACTCTTTGGCTTGCGACCGCGCCATACATCGACGATCATCACCATCGTCACGGGCATCGTCATCACTACTTTGACATTTGCCATTTTAGCAGCCGTTTCAAAAGACGTGCGTACGGCGCTCTTTGGCATGGAGCAGCTAAACCTTTCCATGCAAGAAACAAAAGAAAAGCTGGCATCTGCTGTTGAAGAACTGACGGCGGCACATTTAGAGCAAGAAAAAGCCGATAAAGCACTTTTTGATCTCAAATATAGCGTCAAATCCCTAGAAGAAGAAGCCGAGCAGCTAGCTACAGGCAACAGCACACTTGCAGGGCAAAATAGCGACCTTTCCAAAGATAACGCCGCTCTAGACGGGCTAAACCGTTCGCTTGCCGTCCAAAATGAAACACTCGATGCGGCAAATGCCAATCTTACCATAGCAAATGCACAACTGGCAGGCGACAAGAAAACACTCGAACAGCATACCTATGATCTAAGGCGTGGGCTTGAGATCATGCGAGAAGGCGATATAGTATTTCGCGCCGGAGAAGTCATCGCAGCCGGCGTTATCGAAGGCGCAAGACCGGCAGACGAGGTGCGTACAGACATCACGGCTCTTGCACAGCTTGCAAGCCGCAATGTTTCGGCGCGGCTAGGAAAAGATTTGCCTGATGGCGATATATGGGTATACGCGCCGGAAGTCGATGATGCTGTTTTTCGCATCGCCCAAAATTCCGGCGATATGATCGTGCGTATTGTCGCCGCCGGCAATCTCGTGCGCGGCGAAGCTATCCGCGCTTCGCTTTATTTGCATCCAAACAGCATAATTTATCGCAAAGGTGAATTTATCCTGGAGCAGTCATATCGGCTAACGGGTACGGGCGGCACGCAGGCATCAGAAGAAATCGTCATGGACTTTCTAAAGCGTGTGAACGCTGCCGCCTCGGCGCGTGGCATCCTGCCTGATCCCATCTACGGCACTGTCGGCGTTATTGACGGACAGCAAATCTATGACATCGTGCAGACCGTCGAGCCGCTTTATAGTACGCTCGTAATTTCTGCCTACGCACAAGAAGACACCGACGCCTTAGGACCTTTGCGCCTAGACATCCAACTAGTGCAGGCGCTTGAAGAATGAAGACGCAAGAAACAATAGCAGCGCTCGATCCGGGGCGCGATAAATGCGGCATTGCCGTCTTAGACATAGAAGCAAGACCGCTGTTTCAAAAAGTCATTGAAACACTTAATTTGGAACATGAAATAAACGATATATATGCGGTGTATATGTTTAAGACCTTAGTAATCGGCGACGGTACGACGAGCAAAGAAGCAAAAAGGCGCGTAGAAAAAATATTGCCGGATGTATCATTGGTACTGGAAAATGAATACCGTACGACAGACATGGCAAAAAAAGCCTACTGGCAAGCGCATCCGCCGCGTGGCTTTTTAAGACTTTTGCCGCTTTCTATGCTCGTGCCGCCTGTGCCTGTCGATGATTTTGTCGCTATCATCCTAGCACGCCGCTTCCTTAAGAAAACACTGATAAAATAAAGCCACTTGGATTTTTGTATCCGCGCTAAGTTTATCAGTGGTTCCTTTAACGAGTGGTCTAAGCAAAAGATGTTTAGTCATAGTGGGGAAAAATTTCCGCCATTACCAAGAAAATGCTAAAAAGCTCTATATAAGATCGCTCATAGCATTTTCACGAGCTATGTTCCACGCGGTATGTTCACGATGTAGTTTCACACTCTATGTTCAAAAAGTAAAGGAGAGTTCACATGGCAGAAAAAGAAGAAGTACTCGACAAAAAAGAAAATGTGGCAAAAGAAGCTGTTTCTTCAAAAAAGGTAGAAAAATTCGACGCTATGCTAAAAGAGCTAGATATTAAGGCATTCCAAAAGCAAGAAGTAAGCGACGAATACGGCACGGTGCTTTATCGCTCCTCGATGGAGATAAAAGGTCAGTTCCTGCCCGTCATCGTTATTCTCGACTCGTCCATCTACGGCATTGTGCGCGTCGTCGTCGGCAGCAAAGTCGTCAATGATAAAAACGAAAGCGATCTAGGCGTCTATATTAACGAGATGAACAGCCGCTACAAGGTCTTTAAGTATTACACGGTAGAAGACGGCAGCCTCATCCTTGATGCTTGTCTGCCGGCATCTGACGAAGGCTTCGAGCCTGACATCGTGCGTACGATCCTGGATGTCATCTTGCAGCACCTTGATGAAACCTTTGCTGATACGATGAAAACCATCTGGGCGGATTAAAAAATAGCTGCCGGAAAAACACTGATAAAATGAAGCTACCTAGATTTTTGTAGCTGCGCTATATTTATTGGCGATGAACATAGCGTAGATGCGTGAAGAAATGGCTGAATTTATCGTTGCTTCCCTAGACATAAAAAAACTGTCCCTTGGAAAAATTCCGAGGGACAGTTTTTTATGTCTTTTTAAAGAAGCAACGACAAAAGGAAGGCACGTTTATCAGTGCTTCTTCTAACTTGCGGCGACTGCTTCATTTAGCCCTTGTATTAAATTATCAAGGTCTATGCCATGTGCAAGTGCGCCCTGCTCAATATTTTCAAAGCGCGAAGCAGCGCAGCCGATGCAGCCCATGCCTGCATTCATGAAAACGGGAACTGTTGCCGGGTATTTTTGTACGACATCACCTATTCCCATATCTTTTGTTATCGTCATACCAAAAACCTCCTTAACCATGCTAGAAGAAAACTCATCGAAAAAACGCGGATACAAGAAAGCCGCTCAAGATTTTTCGGGACGAACTTGTGAAAGAAAAACGTACGCAAGACGAACATATGCAAGACGAAAGTGTGATTTTATGTATCCGCACTTTTCCAAGAGACGGTACACCACCGACATACTGCCGATTTTTACCGGCAGACAGACGGTTTAGCCGTATGTGGTAATTACCTTACTACTAGAATAAATTATAGCATGATTCTCAATAGATAGCTAGCTTATTTTTATATGAGAGCGGCTAAATCCATACTCTAAAAGTCCTAAAAATCTCTGATTATAAATTTCCTTGCATTTTTTTATCACCACGCTATAATAAATATGGTAGCGTAGCGATTGCAGCATAGAGGGCGACTTTGACCGCATATAGCGTTTGGCATATGTGGTTTTCTTTTTTGGAGGGGACGTATATGGTACAGATTAACGGTAAAGATACGCCGGCTGATGGCAAGATGCTCTTAGATTATTTGCAAGAAGCAGGCTATATGCCTGCGCGTATCGCTGTTGAGCGAAACGGCGAGATTGTAGCGCGTAAAACCTATGAGTCAGTGCAGCTTTTGCCGGGCGATGTCATAGAGATCGTGCATTTTGTCGGCGGCGGCTGAAATGATATTTTCCAAAGTGAGAGAAAAAAGGTGAATGGTTATGAAAGAAAAGCAAGAAGACGATCTTTTAACACTAGGTAAGACATCTTTTCGTTCGCGCTTTATTTTAGGCTCGGGCAAGTATTCGCTCGCACTCATTCGCGCCGCCGTAGAATATGCAGGAGCGGAAATGGTGACACTTGCCGTGCGCCGCACGAATACACGCGAGGGGCAAAATATACTAGACTATTTACCTAAAAATGTGACGCTTTTACCAAATACATCAGGCGCACGCTCGGCAGAAGAAGCGGTGCGTATAGCACACATGGCACGCGAGCTTGGCTGCGGCGACTTCATCAAGGTGGAGATCATGGGCGATACGAAGTATCTTTTGCCGGATAACGAAGAGACGATTCGCGCTACGAAGCTGCTTTTTGCCGAGGGCTTTTCTGTTTTAGCATATATGTTCCCCGATCTCTATGCAGCAAGAGCCTTGCAAGATGCCGGCGCTGTAGCTGTCATGCCGTTAGCTGCGCCCATTGGCTCTAATCAAGGGCTGCAGGCGCGAGCCTTCATTAAGATATTGATCGAAGAAATAGATTTGCCGATCATCGTCGATGCCGGAATCGGCAAGCCATCAGAAGCTTGCGAAGCGATGGAGCTTGGCGCCGCTGCCATCATGGCAAATACGGCGATCGCAACGGCAGGCGACAAAGTAAAAATGGCAGCGGCGTTTAAGGCGGCAATTCAAGCAGGGCGCATGGCGTACCTTGCAGGACTAGGGCGCGTCTTAGAGCGCGGCGCGGCAGCATCTGATCCGTTGACAGGTTTTTTGCATGATTAAGGAAACACTGATAAATTTAGCCGCCTATCTGCACAAAATCAGGCGATTTTATTTTAGCAGTATTTCCTAAAAAATTAAGAGGCGATTATATGAAAAAAGATGCAGCATATTTTGCTGCGGCTTCGCATTTATGTGCGCCAGCGCGAAAAAAAAAGCAGCAGCTAGAAACCGAGCCATTAAGTCGCACGGACATCATGGCATATACGCCTGATATGGAGCAAATAGATTCTACGATTAGCCAAAAAGTTCTTTTGGCGATGGCAAAATATGACCCTAGTGCCTATAGCGAGGCTGACGTAGAGCGCGCACTTTTAGGCAAAAGCTGTAGCATCGAAGACTTTGCCGCGCTTTTGTCGCCTGCCGCCGTGCCATTTTTAGAGCATATGGCAAAGCTGGCGCAAAGAAAAACAGCTCGCCATTTTGGCAATACCGTCTACGTCTTTACGCCGCTTTATCTTGCAAACTACTGCGATAATTACTGTGTCTACTGCGGCTTTAACCGCTATAACGACATCATTCGCCGGCGGCTTGAAACAGATGAAATAAAGCGCGAGATGACGGTTATAAAAGCATCAGGCATCGAAGAAATCCTGCTTTTGACAGGTGAAAGCCCTAAAAAAAGCGACATCTCCTACATAGGCGCAGCCTGTCGCTTGGCAAGGCAATATTTCCGTAGCGTCGGGCTGGAAATCTATCCTGTAAATACCGCAGACTATCGCTATCTGCACGAGTGCGGCGCAGACTACGTGACGGTGTTTCAAGAAACGTATGATAAAGTGCGTTATGAAAAGCTTCACTTAGCAGGCAAAAAGCGTGTCTATCCCTACCGTTTTGACGCACAAGAGCGTGCGATATTAGGCGGTATGAGAGGCGTTGGCTTTTCGGCGCTCTTAGGGCTTTCGGACTTTCGGCGCGATGCTTTTGCAACAGCACTGCACGTCTACTTTTTGCAGCGCAAATATCCTTATGTCGAATACTCGCTCTCTTGCCCACGGCTGCGTCCGATCATTAACAATAAAGACATTAGACCGCGTGATGTAAAAGAAAAAGAGCTTTGCCAGGTATTATGCGCCTATCGCATTTTCCTGCCTTATGTCGGCATAACCGTTTCCTCACGCGAATCGGCGACATTTCGCGACGGCATAGTAAAGATAGCAGCTACTAAAGTATCGGCAGGCGTTTCTACAGGCATTGGCGATCACGAAGAAAAATATGCAGCAAACACGGTAAAAGCGACCGGCAACGAGCAATTTATCATAGCCGATGCAAGATCAAGCGCTGAAATGTATAAAGAAATATCACGCGGCGGCTTGCAGCCCGTGCTAAATGATTATATCTATGTATAAAGGAAAAATCATCGTCTGCATCACAAATCGCCGTTTAGTTTGCGGCGACTTTTTCGCGCAAATCGAGCGTATCGCCGCTTCATCACTGGTTGATTGGCTTATTGTGCGTGAAAAAGACCTGTCGGCAAAAGAATATTTGCCGCTTTTCCAAGAAGTTTGCCGCATCGCACATAAAAACGGGAAAAAATGCCTTGCACACGGTAAAGCCGCACTAGCTGAACCGGCAACAAGTAAAGACATAATAGCAGCAGACGGCGCTGACGGAATTCATTTGCCGCTTGCAGATCTTTTAGCAGCAAACTTGAATCTATCTACAAAACTGCGTGGCAAAGCAAAAATCATAGGCGCGTCGGCACATACCGATAAAGACCTTGCAGCCGCCTTTTCGCTAGGCGCAGACTATGCGACGCTAAGCCCCATTTTTTCAACGACCTGTAAGCCTGCTGTAAGCGCCCTTGGCAGCACTTTTTTAGAAAAAGCCTGTAAAAAATCGCCGCTGCCCGTATTTGCCCTCGGCGGTATCAGTATGAAAACACTAGATGTTTGCATACGATCAGGTGCGGCAGGCTGCTGCATGATGTCCGCACTGATGCGTGGCTAAAATTACTAACGAAAGGCTTGCAAAGGTCAGGTCGGCAGTTTTGGAAAGCTCTTATCGGCTGCAATTTTTTCTAAAAAGTGATTGACAGGGCGGATGCTTTCTACTATAATAAACCACGTTGACAATAATACTTATAGATGGGGTATCGCCAAGTTGGTAAGGCACGGGATTCTGAATCCCGCATTCGTTGGTTCGAGTCCAGCTACCCCAGCCATGCTCATTTGCGCCGCATATGCGGCGTTTTCTCGTTTTGCAGCATTTTAGGAGGCATCATTTTATGATAAATTTCCAACAGGGGCGATTGTCTATCGCCTTTGTCTGCATGGTGCTTGGCTTTATGCTTGCCTTGCAGTTTCGCGCAACGGAAGATATGCGTCAATCCGTATCGCAGCAGCGTGTAGAAGAGTTAGCGGCGCGTCTTTTGGAAACGGAAAAAGAGCGTGATCATCTGCAAGAAGAGTTAAAGGGGATAAAAGATAATGCGGCAAAAGGACCAAGTAACGACTATTTGCGTATGAAGGGCGGCTTTATGGCGCTTTATGGTCCTGGCGTTACGGTGACGCTTGACGATAGTAAGGCGACTTCAAAAGCCGGTGAAAATCCAAATCTTTATCTAATTCATGATGATGATCTCCTGCGCGTTATCAACGAGCTGCGAGCAGCAGGCGCTGAAGCGGTATCTATCAATGGGCAAAGGCTAACGGGCACGTCGGAAATTCGCTGTGCAGGGCCTACCCTTTCTGTTAATAATGTGCGCTCGGCACCTCCTTATAAGGTTCACGCCATCGGCGATCCCGAAAGCCTCGAAAAATCGATCAAGATGCGCGGCGGCGTAGAAGATACATTGAAAGTCTGGGGTATACAAATAGATGTAAAAAAAGAAGAAAATATCGAAGTACCGGCCTATAAAGGCGCAGCGTCGTTTAAGTACGCTAAAGCCGTAGATGAGGCGGCGGCTGAATAAGGTGGCGATGCTATGATCATGAAGGGAGCAGAGCCATATTTATTACCCGGCGGCTTACATGGCGTGCTGCTTTTGCACGGCTTTACAGGGATGCCCTCAGAGCTTCGGCTTCTGGCAGACGCGCTTTGGCGCGTCGGCTATACGGTGCTTTGCCCACGCCTTGCAGGTCACGCTACAAGCCCGGAAGATATGGCGCGTATGAGCAGAGAAGATTGGTGTGACTCGGCATTAGATGGCTACGCGCTTCTTTTAGGGTTGACAAAGCGTGTTTCGATCGTCGGTCATTCGATGGGTGCGCTTATCGCTCTTTATCTTGCAGCGCAAAAGCCCGTCGAGCGAGTCGTAGCTCTTGCGCCGCCGCTCTTTGTTGACAGAGGACGCGCCATGAAGCGGCTAGCACCGCGCTCGTTGTGCATTGGCAGATTTCATCCCAAAAAGCGCAGCCGTCTGCCGGATGTACCGGATTATTGCAATATGACTTACGATGTGATGCCGCTTATCGCCGTCCATGAGCTAATCGGCTTTATCGAACACGTCAAGACGTGCTTAGAATACGTCAGCGCACCGCTTCTTATTGTCCACTCGCTAAATGATCATACGGCGCAGCCTAAAAGCCTTCATTACATCTATGAGAATGTGGGCGCGATACAAAAAGAAGTCTTGTGGCTCGTGCGATCGGGGCATCTCGTGATGCTAGATGCCGAGCGGCATACGCTCTTTCGTCGTATAATTAAGTTTTTATAATAAAATATCCAAAGGCAAGCCGGAGAGGAAAAATCTATGCCAATCTGATAGACTTTATTTTAGCAGTATTGCTTAAGCTTACAATGAACGTGCGTAAAGAAACGATCAGGAGAAACGAATGAAACAACATGAATTGCAAGAACGTATCTTAAGCTATATGCAAAAGGCGGACTATAAGCCGTTGACGGCTGATGAACTTGTAGCTAAGATGGCGCTTTTGGCGGCTGATCGGCAGCTTTTTCCAAAAGCCTTGGCAAAGCTTTTAGAAAAAGCTGCGGTTATCAAAACGCAAAATGATCATTTCGACCTGCCGGAGCGTCTAAATATCGTCGTCGGCAGACTCTCTATGTCGGCAAAGGGCTTTGGTTTTATCATAACCGATAAAGCGGCAGAAAGAGATATTTTCGTATCCGAGACGGATCTTGGCGGCGCGATGCACGGTGATCTTGTTGCAGCACACATTGTAGCAGCAAAGACCGCAGGACGCTTGTGCGAAGGTAAGATCTTTTGCATAATTGAGCGTGTCAATAATTTGATCGTCGGCACCTTCAAAGATAGCTTGCAAAGAAGCTTTTTGCTCCCTGACGATAGGCGCATCGGCGATGCTGTTTTTATTCCTAAGGGCGCGACCTGTGGCGCAAAGGACGGGATGAAAGTCGTCGTAGGCATCACGAAATGGCCAAAAGATCGAAAAAACGCCGTAGGAGAAGTAAAAGAGATCCTGGGAAAAGCGAGCGATCCGGGCGTTGATGTACTTTCTTTAATGCGTCGCTATGGGCTTTTAGAAGAATTTTCGCAAGATGCAGCTATAGAAGCTGCGGCGATAAAAGATGAAGTAACGCCTGATGAATACAGCCAAAGACGTGATCGCCGCAACTTTCGTATCGTGACGATTGATGGCGAAGATGCCAAAGATTTAGATGACGGTGTTTATGCCGAGCAGCGTCCGGATGATAGCTTTTTCTTAGGCGTTTATATCGCCGATGTCAGCTATTATGTGCGTGAAAATTCGCCGCTAGATCGCGAGGCGCGAGAACGCGCTACGAGCGTCTATCTCGTTGATCGAGTGCTGCCCATGCTGCCAAAAGAGCTTTCTAACGGGATATGCAGCCTAAATGAGGGCAAAGATCGTCTGGTGCTGGCGTTAGAGATGAACATTGCTAAAGATGGCAGCATCAAAAGCTATGAGATAATGCCGGCTGTCATCTGCGTCTATCGGCGACTTAGCTATACGCTCGTCAACGATATTTTTTCAGCTGATAAAGAAAAAGATGTTTTAAGAGCTAAAAACGCTGATCTAATAGATCTTTTAGAGCCGCTTCGTAAGGTACACGACGCGATGAAAAAAGCGCGCTACGAGCGCGGTGCTATTGATTTTGACATTCCCGAGGTAAAAGTAAAGCTAGATGAAAGTGGTAAACCCATCGCCCTTATAAAGCGCGTTGGCTCACTTGCAGAATCTATCATCGAGCAATGTATGCTAGCGGCAAACGAAACTGTAGCCGAACATATGAAAAAAAAGGAGCAGCCTTTTATCTACCGCGTACATGAGCAGCCGTCAAAAGAAAAAATCGAGCAGCTAAACGATCTGTTAGCGACCTTATCCTTGCATCTTACAGTAAATGAAGCCGGCGAGGCCGCGCCTAAAGACGTGCAGCAGCTCTTGGAAAAAGTAAAAAAAAGCCCTGCAGAGCGCATCGTCAGTGCTGTCGCCCTGCGCTCGATGCACCAGGCGCGTTATGATGTTCAGTCGCTTGGACACTATGGGCTTAGTGCGCCTTATTATACACATTTTACCTCGCCGATTCGCCGCTATCCCGATCTTATCGTCCATCGCCTGCTGCGCGAAACATTAGCAAACAAAGAGATAACGCCCACGCGAAAAGAGCAGCTTTTGACGCTGCTGCCTAAAATCGCCGCCCACGCCTCAGCGCGTGAGCGCATCGCCATCGAAGCTGAGCGCGAGACGCAAACGATGAAGAAGATAGAATATATGGCGCAGTTTGTCGGCGATAGTTTTAGCGGTGTTATCAGCGGCGTTACAGCTTTTGGCATCTTTTGTGAGCTGGATAATGGCGTTGAAGGACTCGTTCATGTATCGAGCATGATAAATGACTATTATGAATACAAAAAAGAACTCTACGCACTAGTTGGCGCTGTAACTAACACTTGTTATCGTCTAGGCGATCCGGTGTGCGTCGTCTTAGTGCGCGCTAACATCGCCGAGCGCACACTTGACTTTGTATTAAAAGATAACGGTGTTTTTGCCATTGACAAGAAAAAGCCGGCAATAGCTGCTAAAAAGCCACGCAGCGCGGCAAAAAATAAAGCAAAAGCTGCTCAAAAGAAAAAAGGCGATGAAAAATTTTCGGCAGATGAAATTATCGCCACTGTTAAAAGTAGAGAGCGCACTAAAAAAGAAGCCGCGAATCTACATAGAAAAAAGCACGCTAAAAACTCTAAGGGCAAAAAAGCAAAAGGCACAGGAAAAAGCATAAAAAAAGCCCCAAAGCGACAAAAAAAGAAAATAGCCGCCGAAAAAGCAGTACAAAGTACGCGCCCTAAGGCGTTTTGGATGCCGCCGCCCAAAGAACACGCAAAAAAGAGGGCAATAAAAAAGCCGCTAAAAAGCGCAAATCGCGCCGGAGGGCGAAGAAAATTTGCGAGATCTAAAGATGATTCTTAAAAATAAGGAGAAGCGATGGGATACAAAAATAACGCCATGAAGATCGTCGCGGAAAATCGCAAGGCACGCCACGACTACTTTATTCACGAAACCTTTGAAACGGGGCTTGTCCTAAAAGGCACCGAGGTAAAATCCCTGCGCGCCGGCCGCGTGAATCTAAAAGATAGTTTCGCATCCATAAAAGACGGCGAGATATTCGTGGAAAATATGCACATCAGCCCCTACGAAAAAGGCAATATATTCAATCATGAACCGCTTAGAAAGCGAAAACTCCTCATGCATAAGCTAGAGATCGTCAAACTGTTTTCTAAGACACGCGAAAAAGGCTTTACATTAGTACCGCTAAAAATCTATTTTACCAAAGGAAAAGCAAAACTGGAAATTGCCCTTGCAAGCGGTAAGAAAAATTACGATAAACGTCGCGTACTTGCTGAAAAAGCCGCTAAACGTGATATTGAACGTGCGCTAAAGAATCATTAATAATAAACAAAAAAAGCCCCTGCTTTGTTAAAGCAGGGGCTTTTTTTGTCGTTGGTTTTAAGTTTTTAACCTATCTAAGGTATCTAGTACCTCATAAGATAGTCTTTCGATCTCCGGCAAGAGCAGACGCACTTGATACTCATTGTTGTCATTATAGGCATCAATAGCTTTAGCACAGGTCTGATGAAAGTTATCATGCAGGGCTTCAAGACCATCAAAGATGGGATTGCCGCTGTATTTTGCCTTGCCCTCGCCCTCGTACCAATGTGCCAAGCGACAATGTTCATAGCTTAGGATGTCAGCAGAATTAAGCCGTATATTGCCAATAAGCATTTGATTGATGCGTGAAAGCCAAAGCAGATGATCTGTCTTTGCCAGATCTAAAGTTTCGTTTGAGCTCATAATAAGACCGCTCTTTAGAAAATCCTTGCGTACATTACTTGACTCTACGAGTACACGAAATAGATTCGTGTTGCACTCTTTTGATTCGTTTTTTGCCATGTGCATATTGTCAACCGCTTGACTTAGCGATGCGGTCATCTCTTCAAAAGAAGCAGACTGCTGCTCGGCAAAGGGGGCGAGCTTTTCTATCGAAGAGCTGATCTCCTTAAAGGTGCTGCGGATAGATCCGGACTGTTTTTCCGTCGCCTCGATATTTTCAGAGTTCTTCGTAAATGTTTCATCCATCAAATCAAACTGACCGCCAAGACCTTTGACCTCGTTTAGGATCGATGTAAGCTGCATACGAATCTCTTCTACCGAATCTTTTGATTGCACAGCAAGCTTTCGCACTTCTTCGGCAACGACGGCAAAGCCGCGCCCGTGTTCACCGGCACGCGCCGCCTCGATGGAAGCATTAAGCGCAAGAAGATTCGTCTGCTCGGAAATGCCATTTACCGTCGCTACCAGTGTATTGATATTTGCCGTCGAACTAGTAAGCGTATCCATACGCCCTACCATGCTGCTGATACTGTCGCCGACGACTTTATTACCTGCCGCCATGCTCATTATAACCTCGCCTGCATGGTTCATCGTCACCTGTCCGGAGCTTGTTTTGTCGGCGATATTAGTAGACATAGAAGCGATGTCGTTTATAGATTCTGCCATGGTGCGTATAACATCCATGACCTCTTTTACACCGCTTGAAATATCTGTCAGGTTAAAAAAGAGCTTGTTTAGCAGAAGGGAAGCTTGAATCTGCTTGGCAAGGCTATCATTTAAAGTCATTGTGATGTGGTGCGCCTGCTCTTTTTGCTTTGTGACAAAGCCTAAAAGAGCAGCTGTCAAAGCTTTAAGAGAGCCACTCATGACAGTAGGCGCAGGTGCGTCTAAATTGCCGCCGGCAAGCGTATTTAAGTAGCTTTCTAGCTTCCTAAGCTCGTCTTGCATCGCTGGCGAAGTTAGCGGCATCGCCTCAGCTTTTTTACTTTTAAAGAAACCCATATACATCAACCTTTCTGCTTTTGAATCTTTCAGATGGGTTTCTTGCAATAGAGTATCGTCCTACCCATCCCATACCCTCTTCACTGTATCGGTAATTTTTTACTCATAGAAAAGACTTTTTTTGAAAAAAATTAGCTAAATGCTGCATTTTTTTGGCGGCGTGTATTTTCAGATGCTATATTTTCTTTTCCTGCCGTATGTATACACTTGCAACGCAGACGAAAAATAAAAAGGAGTGGAAAAATATGCGTGTATTCTTAAATCCCGGTCACGATCTCATCTATGACAGCGGCGCGGTCAATCAGCTTTTGGGGTTAAGAGAGTGCGATATTGCCGCAGACATCGGCGAGCGCACGAAGATCTACTTAGAGCTTGTCGGCATGGAAGTCTTTAGTATGCAAAGCGATAATTTAGCATGGGATACTGACCACCTTGAGCGCAGCGGCGCCGCCGTGACAGACGAGGCGAACAAGTGCAAAGCCGATATATTTGTAAGCCTTCATTGCAACGCGGCAAATGGCAAGGCGCACGGCACGGAAACGCTCATCTATGCCGCAGGCGGCAAGGCGGAGCGGCTAGCGCGCGCTATAAATTGGCAGATCACGACTTCACTTGACACAGTAGATCGCGGCGTAAAAGAGCGGCCGGAACTTATCGTACTTAATGCGACCGCGATGCCTGCCGTACTAGTAGAGCTTGCCTTTATCGACTACCTGCCGGAAGCGCGGCTTTTAGCAGATAAAGCCGATGTATTTGCACGCGCTGTCGCACGCGGCATTACAGATTACGAAGAACAATTATTAAAGAAGCTTTGATAAAATGAAGTCGCGCTTCTTATTGCTCCTTGACAAAGACACTTGTTAAATTTATACTAATAATTATCATGGATTATTGCACGATAACTAACAGCTATTATAATACGAGGAGGAATTTTTATGGGAGAATATGGTGCGCTAGGGCTATTTCTTATTGCAGCTATCGTTTTTCCCTTTATGGTGCTGTTGCCGGCGCGTTTTTTGCAGCCGCGCCAGCCGACTTTAGAAAAGCAAAAGCCTTATGAATGTGGCGTTGATACAGTCGGCTCAAGTGATGTAGAGTATCATGTCGGCTACTTTCGTTACGCGCTTGCTTTTCTCCTCTTTGATGTAGAAACGGTTTTTCTTTATCCGTGGGCAGTGTCTTTTGATAGACTCGGAATTTTCGCTTTTTTGGAAATGTTTGTTTTTCTTGGCATCTTGGCGCTTGGTCTTTGGTATGCGTGGCAAAAGGGGGATCTTGCATGGAAATAGTAGATCTCGTGCCTAGTGCGCTTAGGGAAAATGTGATTGTAAGCTCCGTTGATGCGCTGTTTAAGTGGGCGCGTTCGCGCTCTATTTGGCCTTTGGCATCAGGTCTTGCGTGCTGCTCTATTGAGATGATGGCAGCGGCGGCATCGCGCTTTGATCTGGCGCGCTTTGGCTACGAAGTTTTTCGTGCTTGCCCAAGACAAGCAGATCTTTTGATCGTTGCCGGCACTTTGACGTGGAAGATGACGCCGCCTCTTATACGTCTTTACGAGCAGATGCCCGCGCCTAAATACGTCATCGCCATGGGTAACTGCAACATCTGCGGCGGACCTTTTACGGATTCATATGCAACGGTCAAATCTCTCGACGAGGTCTTGCCCGTTGATCTTTACTTGCCGGGTTGCCCACCGCGCCCCGAGGCTTTGATCGATGCGCTGATCAAGCTGCGTGATAAAATCGCGCAGCCGGATCGGTGCAAAAGGGTTGGGGGTGTGGCAAGATGCGTAAGATGACGTATTTTTCCAAGGAGCATCTTAAAAAATTAGTTGAAATATTTTTTGAGGCGAGTTTTGACGATCAAGCGCAAGAGCCGGCGCTTTTCGTCGCTGCGGCGGATTTTCTCGCCGTCTTGCGCTATCTTAAGGAACAGGCTGGCTTTGATCGTCTTGGCAATTTAACGGCGGTCGATTGGCGAGATCGCATTGAGATGGTCTATCACCTCTATCAGATGAAAGAAAATGTAAAGCTTGAAATGAAAGTATCACTAGATCCTATGCTGCCTGTCATTGAGTCGGCGACAGCGCTTTATAAAGGGGCTGAGTTTGAAGAGCGCGAGGTCTACGATCTAATGGGCGTAAGATTTCTTCATCATCCTGATCTTCGGCGTATCCTCCTGCCTGACGATTATCCGGCGCATCCTTTGCGAAAAGACTTTATAGCACCTGAGCCAAAGCTTGAGGGAGGTAAGCTCGTATGGCTGAAAAAAGCACCTACATCTTAAATATGGGGCCGCAGCATCCTAGTACGCACGGTGTTTTGCAAGTCGAGCTGGAGCTTTCGGGCGAGTGCATCAAGCGTGCAAGGCCGATCCTCGGCTATCTTCATCGCGGCATAGAAAAGCTCATGGAGTCGCGCACCTATGCGCAGTGTCTGCCCTATACAGATAAGCTTGACTACGTTTCTTCGATGAATAACAATCTCGCATGGTGTGAGGCGGTCGAAAAGCTCGCAGGCATCCGCGTGCCGCTTCGCGCCGAATATTTGCGCGTTATCGCCGCCGAGCTAAATCGCATCGCAAGTCATCTTATTTTCATCGGCACGCTGTTAAACGATTTGGGTGCCGCGACGGCCTTTGTTTATGCCTTTCGCGACCGCGAAAAAGTGCTCGATCTCTTCGATCTCTTATGCGGTGCGCGTATGTCAACGAGCTACATCCGTATCGGTGGCGTCGCCTTTGACGCGACGGACACATTTATTAAAAAAACACAAGAATTTCTCGACTATGTACCTGCTATGCTCGACGAGTATGATCAACTGATCACAGGAAATGAAATTTTCTACGCACGCATGAAAGGCGTATCGCCCATGACGGGCGAAGAAGCAAAGTCGCTTTCTCTTTCGGGGGCAAATCTTCGTGCCACAGGCGTTTCTTACGATATTCGCCGCATCGAGCCATACAGTATCTACGAGCGTTTTGATTTTGAAGTGCCAATCGGCAAAAAAGGCGACGATTGGGATCGTTACGAGGTGCGTTTACGAGAAATTGGTGAAAGCGCCAAGATCATTTACCAAGCCTTACAGGAA
Source organism: uncultured Selenomonas sp. (assembly GCA_963544755.1). Lineage (GTDB taxonomy): Bacteria > Bacillota > Negativicutes > Selenomonadales > Selenomonadaceae > Selenomonas. The sequence goes on from CAUUGH010000004.1 coordinate 68,919, forward strand.
ATGCCAACAGGTGATTTTAAGAAAAAAATTTCGCCCAATCTTCGTCCGCCGCAAGGATCTATTTATCACCGCGTAGAAAACACGCGCGGCGAGCTTGGCTTTTACATCGTCAGCGACGGTACGGCAAAACCTTACCGCGTGCATATTAGAAGACCGTCCTTTGTGAATTTGCAGGCGCTCGATCCCCTGTGTCGCGGCACGCTCGTCGCCGATTCCGTTGTCGTCTATTCGACGCTTGACCCCTTGATGGGCGAAGTCGATTGTTGAGGGGGTGAAATGATGCAAACGAGCATCGTCTACCATTATATTAATCAGTTTCGCCTTTTTTTGACAGCAGTACTTGGCGATGCTTTTTTAGCCGATCTCGTCATGACGCTTTTGGGCATCGTCTGTCTTTTGATGATCGTCATGAATGCGGCGCTTGTCTTTACCTTTGGCGAGCGCAAGATCTGCGCGTTTATCCAAGTGCGCTTAGGGCCAAACCGCGTAGGGCCGGGCGGTCTTTTGCAGCCGGTAGCAGATGCCCTAAAGCTCCTTGGCAAAGAAGACATCATGCCAGACGGCGCTGATCGCATCCTTTGGAGTCTTTCGCCGATTCTTGTATTTGTGCCGGCGGCACTTCTTTATGCTTTTTATCCCTTCGATGCAGGTGTCGTCTTTGCCGATGTAAACATCGGTCTTTTTCTCTTGCTTGCCATCTCGGCACAGGCGGTGCTGCCATTTTTCATGGGCGGCTTTTCTTCTAACAGCAAATACGGGCTTATCGGCTCGATGCGTGCTGTCGCGCAGCTTTTGACCTATGAGCTGCCACTCGGCTTTGCCGTCATGGGCGTCGTCATGCTCACAGGCTCTTTAGACATGAGCCGCATCGTCGAAGCGCAGGCGGATTGTTGGTACATCTTCAAGCAGCCGCTTGCATTCATTATCGTTTTTATCTGCATGATCGCCGAGAGCAACCGTCCGCCGTTTAACCTCTTAGAAGGTGAGTCAGAGATCATCGCAGGACCTTTTACAGAGTATAGCGGTATGCGTTGGGCACTTTTTTTTCTCGCAGAGTTTGCCAATCTTCTTTCTGTCGCCATTCTTATGACTACGCTCTTTTTAGGCGGCTTTCAAGGCCCTTCGTTTTTACCGGGCATCTTTTGGTTTTTTCTAAAATCGTTCGTCATGATCGTCATTTTCCAGTGGGTTGGCTGGACTTTTCCACGCTTTCGCATCGATCATCAGATCGCTTTTGGTTGGAAAATCCTCTTACCTTTAGCGATGCTAAATGTTCTTTTAACAGGTATCGCTATGATGCTCCGGCAGATGTTTAGCTAAAAGGAGTGAATGACTTTGTGGGGCAAAGGCTTAAAAAAAGGTCTTGGCGTGACGTGGAATCACCTCTGGGGCAAGAAAGAAACCGTATCTTATCCTGAAGAACAAATTTCGCTTAGCGAACGCTTTCGCGGCGGTCATCTGGCTTTAGAAACAAAAAAGTGCATCTCGTGCAAACTTTGCGCGACGAGCTGTCCGAATGGGGCACTTGATCTCTTGATCACGGCAGATGAGAAGAAAAAGCGGCATATGGCGAATTATTGGCACGATATCGGCCGCTGCATTTACTGCGGCATTTGCGTCGAGGTCTGCCCGACGCAGGCTATTTCGTGGGATAAAAATTTTGCCATCGCCTCGTACTTTAAGGAAGACATGAAGTACGATGCAGTAGCAGAAGAAAAAAGAAGAAAGGAGGAGAAGATGCGTGAATGATGTCGATTTAGTAGGCGATGTCGTCTTTTACCTCTTGGCAGCTATTACCGTCTTTGGCGCATTTGGCGTGGTACTGGCAAAAAAGCTCGTACACGCAGCACTTTTCCTGACGATCACATTTATCGGCGTGGCTCTTCTTTACTTTAAGCTCGGCGCAGACTTTCTCGGCGCGGCGCAGCTTATGATCTACGCCGGCGGCGTCGCCGTGCTTATCGTCTTAGGCGTCATGCTCACGCGCCACGCGCCCGGCGAAGCGACTAGCCCTAATAACACGCACCGTTTTTTTTCGCCGGTCGTCGCCGCATTTTTTTTCGCCGTCCTTTTTTTCGCCATCTATAAAACACCGTTTGCAAAAGTCATAAAAGTGCCTGCGACAAGTACAATAGAAGCGCTCGCCGACCTTATGCTTGGCGAATATGTGCTAAGTTTTGAACTGGCGGCGACGCTTCTTCTATCGGCACTTGTCGGCGCGATTGTTTTGGCAAAGGAGGAAGGACAATGAGCGTGGGGCTTTTTCATTATCTAATACTAGCGGCAAGCCTCTTTGCCATCGGTCTTTTCGGGCTTCTTAAAAAGAAAAATCTAATCGTCGTGCTTATGAGCATCGAGCTGATGCTAAACGCGGCAAATCTTAACCTCGTCGCCTTTAATCGCTTCTTGCCCATCGAAAAGCTGGAAGGTCAGCTTTTGGCGATCTTTTCGATGATGGTTGGGGCGGCAGAAATTGCCGTGGGGTTAGCACTCGCCTTTCGCATCTGCCACGACAGAAAGACAATTTTACTAGATGCGCTAGAGCGCATGAAAGGCTAGGAGGTGGCATGATGTTTTCCGCTTTCGCCTTGCACCATGCGTGGCTCATACCGCTTTTGCCGGGGCTTGCTTTCATCCTCGCCGGCTTTTTTCGCTCTTTGCACCGCCTTTGTGCAGCACTTGTTATTTTTGCTATCGGCGCAAGTTTTGCACTTTCTAGCGGCGTTATCGCGGCGGTTCTTTTTACGCCGATCACGGTTGATGCGCCGTATACAGCTAAGGCGACTTGGGTAATGATCGGCAATCTCGTCTTGGAAATGGGCATCTTAGTCGATCCCATCACGGCGATGATGCTTTTTGTCGTCACGACGGTGGCGCTTTTAGTTGCGATCTATTCCGTTGGCTACATGAAAGACGACCCCGGCAGGGGACGCTTTTTCTCATTTTTGTCACTTTTTGTCGCTTCGATGCTCGGTCTTGTACTTGCGTCAAATTTCTTGCAGCTTTATGTTTTTTGGGAAGGTGTCGGACTTTGCTCATACCTTCTGATCGGTTTTTACTATCAGCGCATAGCGGCAAGAGAAGCGGCGAAAAAAGCCTTCATCACGACGCGCATAGGTGACTTTGGGCTGCTTTTAGGCATCTTGCTACTAGAGATTCATTTCGGGACGCTAGACTTCTTGCAGCTTCGCATGATCGTACCGCTTGAGGTCTTGTCGCTAGGTACAGTATTTTTGACCATTGCAGGCGTTCTTATTTTTATAGGACCTATAGGAAAATCAGGGCAGTTGCCGCTGCACGTTTGGCTGCCTGACGCTATGGAAGGGCCAACGCCGGTTTCTGCCTTGATCCATGCAGCGACTATGGTTGTCGCAGGCGTCTATTTGGTCGCGCGCGCGTACTTCATCTTTTTGCCCTCGCCCCTTCTTATGGACATCATAGCGTGGGTCGGCGCTATAACGGCGATTTTTGCCGCAAGCATCGCGCTTACAGAGCGCAAGATAAAGCGCATCTTAGCCTATTCGACTGTAAGCCAGCTCGGCTATATGATGCTTGCGCTAGGTGTCGGCTCTTTGAGTGCTTCGATGTTTCATCTCATGACACACGCTTTTTTTAAAGCACTCTTGTTTCTTGCAGCCGGTGCGCTCATGCACGCACTGGCCGATGAAGCAGACATCTTTCGCATGGGCGGACTATGCAAGAAAATGCCGTGGACATTTGCGGCGGTGACGATTGGCGTTTTGTCGATCGTCGGCGTGCCGCCATTTTCCGGCTTTTTTTCCAAAGATGAGATTATCCTGGCAGCTTTTAAAGTGTCAACGCCGCTTTACATTATTTTGCTGCTCACCGGCTTTATGACAGCTCTTTACATGGCGCGGCTGCTCTTTGTCGCTTTTTTTGGCAAGTGCAAGACGGGCGCGGCGTACCACGCGCACGAGGTCGGCTGGTGGCTTCGTCTGCCGCTTATCGTACTGTCGCTGCTTTCTGTGACTGTGGGCTTTTTCGGACACAAGTGGGGCTTTGGCTCTTGGGTATACTTTGCTAAGGCGCATGAGAGCGCGATAGAGCCGTCGGTAGCTATTACGGCGACCGCGCTGACATTTGTCGCAATTGCTGTTTCTTATCTCATCTATGTAAAAAAGGTGATTTCTGCTGAATATATCGCGGCAAGATTTGGTATTTTCTACACACTAAGCTATCATAAATATTACATCGACGAGATTTATGCCGCGCTTTGCAAGGTCTTTGTCGATGGCTGCGGCAAAGTCTTTTACTGGATCGACATCTACATCATCGACAAGACAGTAAATATTCTCGCGCTTTTTGTGCGCTTATCAAGCGGCGTGCTATCCCTCTTTGAAACGGGGCAGACACAGTTTTATGCAGCAGTCCTCGTCTTAGGCGCGGCGCTTCTCGCACTCTTTTGCACTTTTTATGTAGGCGGCAATATTTTCGTGGGAGGTGGCTTTTGATGGACTTTCCCATTTTGTCGGTCATCTTGCTAACACCTTTGGCGGCTGCGCTCCTTTTGTGCTTTTTTAGCCGTAAGTCGCACTTTGCCATCCGCATCGTGGCGGCAGCAGCCATGTCGTTTTCCTTTATGCTTGCCGTTGCTGCATACTTTGGCTACGATCTGGCGGTAGGCGGTATGCAGTATAAAGAGTGCGTGCCGTGGATTGGCGATCTCGGTGTTTCGTACGCACTTGGCGTTGACGGTATCTCTTTGCCGCTGCTCTTTTTAACAGAGCTTATCGGTGTAGCCGCGGTCTTTTCCTCATGGCACATAAAAGAGCGCTCGAAGGAGTTTTTCGTCCTCTTGCTCATCTTGATTGCAGGCGTCACTGGGACTTTTGTAGCTAATGATCTCTTTATATTTCTTTTGTGCTACGAAGTCGTCGTCATTCCCATCTACATCCTCGTGATCCTCTTTGGCTCTACGAAGCGCGTGACTAAAGAATACGCAGGTATGAAGCTTACCATCTACCTGTTACTAGGCTCGGCATTTTTACTCGTCGGTATCGTCTGGCTATACCTTATGGCATTTCCAGCAGGTAGCCGCACCTTCGATATGCAGATGCTCGCTGCGGCGGCAGAACATCTAAGCCCTAGATTTCAAATCAGTGCGTTTTTCCTCCTGCTCATCGGCTTTGGTTCGCTTCTTTCGATGTTTCCCTTTCATAGCTGGTCGCCCGATGGCTATGCCGGCGCACCGACGGCAGTGTCGATGATTCATGCAGGGGTATTAAAGAAGATCGGCGGCTACGGTCTAATTCGCATCGGGCTTTTAGTCTTGCCCTTGGGCGCTAAGTTTTGGGCACCTTTGATCGCCTTTTTGGCAATGTGTAATGTGCTATATGCCGCCTACATCGCGCTCGTGCAAAAAGATCTAAAATACGTCATAGGCTATTCATCTGTATCGCACATGGGCTATGTACTCTTAGGCTTTGCGGCATTAAACGTCATAAGCGTAAGCGGCGCGGTCGCGAACATGGTGGCGCACGGCGTGATGAGCGCACTGTTTTTTGCGATGATTGGCTTCATCTACGAAAAGACGCATCTTAGAACGGTCGATGACCTAAAGGGGCTTGCCTGTCAAATGCCACGCCTTACGACAGGCTTCATGCTGGCAGGTATGGCTTCTTTGGGACTGCCGGGACTTATCGGCTTTGTGCCGGAATTTACGATCTTCGTCGGCGTATTTGCAGAATTTCCGCTTCTTGCGGTGCTTGCTATCTTAGGCATCGTCTTTACGGCACTTTATGTGCTGCGGCTTCTGGCTAAGGTGCTTTTTGGACCGGCGGATAAAAAATTTAACGCCTATCACGATATAAAAGGCATAGAGCTAATGCCGCTAGCTCTCTTAGGTACGGTACTCGTGGGCTTTGGCATCTTTCCACAGCTTCTTTTAGGGCTAATTGCTACGGCAATAGAGCCGCTACAGCCAATGCTTGACCAGTTGAGTCGGATCGGCTTCTTTTTAAGGGGGGACTGAGCATGGATTTTTCAGCAATCGGCATAGAGCTTGGTCTTCTCGCGCTTGCACTTTTCTTATTGGCGCTTAGCGTATTATTGCCCCTAAAAGAGCCGCGCACGAGCCTTGCGGCTATTTCGGCCGTTGCTCTTTTAGCACTTTTTAGCTACAGCTTTTCTTTTTACCACAGCGGCGAGGACGCTTCTTTTTATGGGGGGCTTTATATCGTTGATAACTACGCCGTTTTCTTTAAGCAGCTCTTTCTTTTCAGCGCAGCGCTCGTCGTATTCTTTGCCAGTGGCTACGTCGAGCAGCTATTGCGCTCGCGTGCGGAATTTTACGCGATACTCGTATTTTCCGTGCTGGGTATGTGCGTCATGGCATCGGCAAACGACTTTTTGACGATGTACGTCGGTCTTGAGCTTATGACAATTTCCTTTTATATATTCGTCGGGCTTCGTCAGCGCGATGAACTCTCTAGTGAAGCGGCGATCAAGTACCTCGTCTTGGGCGCTGGCGCATCTGCTATACTTTTTTTTGGCATCAGTCTCCTTTACGGCGCGGTGGGCAGTCTGCGCTTTTTGGCGCTTGCAGAAATGATCGACCCGTCGCAGATCTACGACTTTACCGCAGCCGGAGAACTGCGCTTGCTAGGTGGCGTAGAAAGCTTACAGCTTTTTACACCGCTTGGCATCGTTGCCATGGCACTTATCCTTGCAGGGCTGTTTTTCAAGCTGTCGATGATCCCCTTTCATATGTGGGCGCCCGATGTCTATGAAGGTGCGCCGGCGCCCGTGGCGGCACTTTTGGCGATGGGTTCGAAAGCGGCAGCTTTTGCCGTACTCTTGCGGCTCACCTTAGCAGTATTTCCCTCGCTAGGCGGCACATGGCTCCTTCTTTTAGCCGTACTCGCCGCCATCTCTATGATCGGCGGCAACATCATGGCAATAGTGCAAGACGACGTAAAGCGTATGCTAGCCTACTCATCGATCGCACAAGTCGGCTATATGCTAGTCGGCATCGTCGCGGCAGACAAAGCCGGCATAAAAGCCGTGCTGTTTTACCTTGCGCTCTACGCTCTTGCCAACATCGGCGTCTTTGCCGTCTTGACCGGCATCGAAGAACAGCGCGGCAAGACAAATATGGCAAACGTCAAAGGGCTTTCTAAGACAGCGCCGCTTCTTTCTGCCGCCATGACAATATCGCTTCTTTCGATGGCAGGTATTCCGCCGACGGCAGGCTTTGCAGGAAAGCTCTACCTATTTACGGCAGTGGTCGATCAAGGCTGGCTTTGGCTTGCTTTTGTCGGCTTTATTATGTCGATGATCTCTGTCTATTACTATCTGCTCGTAGTTAAGGCGATGTACTTAGGAGAAGGCTCTAAAGCCCCCATCCATATCTCAGGCGCACTTTATGTCTGCGTCCTTTTAAGCGTCGCCTTGACGCTTACCCTTGGCATCTATCCGGAACCCTTGGCAAACCTTACAAACTTCGTTGCAGCATCTTTTTTTTAGGAAACACACCAAAAGCCTTGTTGCAACATAGCGGCAGATAAAATTTGCCCCGACTAAAAAGATCGACGATTGACAAAAAGAGCCTAGCGCGTAACTTTTGTACGCACCGGGCTCTTTTTGCGTTTATATAAAATTTCTTATGCACCTATATCAACCTTCGTGCTGCGCGTGAGGGCTTTTGTGGCATCAGCAGCATTTTGCATCTGTCGCATATAAGCTGCCTTTGCCTGTCGGAGCATCGACGGCGTATTGCTGTTTGCTGTATCGACGATGCGCCTGTTCGCCTGTTGGAAAGCAGACGAACCGACCTTTGTATCATTGCCAAAGGGCGATGATTTAGAAACGGCACTTGCCGCCTTAGATGAGCGCGAGATAGACTTTTGAGCGAGGGCAAAAGCCTCCTCATTAGCCTTTTGAAAACGTGAAGAACCAAGCCTTGTATCATTTCCAAAAGGTGAAGCCATATAATACGCCTTAGAGGCACGAGCAGAACTTACGATAGAGCGATCAGCAAGATGTACAGCCTCTTTATTTGCCTTTTGAAACCGCGAAGAGCCAAGCTTCGTATCATTTCCAAAAGGCGAAACCTTATAGACCTCTTTAGCTGCGTGCGCCGAACGCGAAATAGAGCGATCAGCAAGATGCACAGCCTCTTTATTTGCCTTTTGAAACCGCGAAGAGCCAAGCTTCGTATCATCTCCAAAAGGCGAAACCTTGTAGACCTCTTTAGCTGCGTGCCAAGCTATAGCAGCTTTTTGAGTGCCGATCGCAACTATATTTTGATTGATCCTCTGAAATGTTGCCGCGCCATAAGGGCGAAGGGCAATCGGAGAAATGCTCATGATTCTTTCCTCCCTGCTTTTCTGCCGGGTCATGCAGATAATATAAATTACTTCCCCTCTAGTATAACAAAGATTTTTAATTCATTCAATGGCTTCATTATCAGCGGCGCTGTAGCACCGCAAAGTTTTTTAAAAAAATCAAAAAAACCTATTGACAACCGACACACCTTCGTATA
>CAUUGH010000005.1:0-74169 GCA_963544755.1 uncultured Selenomonas sp.
AGATAAGGAGAGAAACCTACATGGCTGAAAAGAAAAAAATCATTATTGTAGGCGGTGGTCTATCGGGTCTTATGGCGGCCATCAAGGTCTGTGAGCTAGGCGGCGAAGTTGACCTGTTTTCCTACTGCCCCGTGAAGCGTTCTCACTCGCTGTGTGCACAAGGCGGCATCAACGCCTGCATGGACTCAAAGGGAGAGCATGACAGCGTTTATGAGCATTTCGACGATACGGTTTATGGCGGTGACTTCCTTGCTGATCAGGTCGCTGTCAAGGGCATGGTCGAAGCAGCGCCGAAGCTCATCAAAATGTTTGATCGTATGGGCGTTCCCTTTACGCGCACGCCCGAAGGCAATCTTGATCTTAGAAACTTCGGTGGGCAAAAGAACAAACGCACCTGTTTTGCCGGCTCAACGACAGGTCAGCAGCTTCTTTACGCACTTGATGAACAAGTTCGTCGTTGGGAAGTCAAGGGCGGTGTCAAAAAGTACGAGTTTTGGGAATTTATCCGCATCATCAAAAATAAAGAAGGCATCTGCCGCGGCATCGTTGCACAGAATATGAACTCAATGGAGATAAAATCATTTCCTGCCGATGTCGTCATTTTAGCGACCGGAGGTCCGGGTCAAGTGTTCGGTCGCTGCACTGCGTCTACGATCTGCAACGGCTCGGCTGTTTCTGCTGTCTACCAGCAAGGCGCACACATCGGCAATCCTGAATTTATCCAGATTCACCCAACAGCTATTCCGGGATCTGACAAGAACCGCCTGATGAGCGAGGCTTGCCGCGGCGAAGGTGGTCGCGTCTGGGTCTACAAAGACGGCAAGCCTTGGTACTTCCTTGAAGAAATGTATCCGGCATACGGCAACCTCGTGCCGCGTGATGTTGCCTCTCGCGCCATCTTTAAAGTCTGCGTACATATGGGACTTGGCATCAACGGTGAAAACCGCGTCTACCTCGACCTTTCCCATATCGATCCGCACTACTTAGAGCGCAAGCTCGGCGGTATCCTCGAAATTTACATGGACTTTGTAGGTAAAGATCCGCGCAAAGTGCCAATGGAAATCTTCCCCTCCGTTCACTATTCGATGGGCGGCATCTGGGTTGATCGTCTGCATCACACAAACATCAAAGGACTCATGGCATCCGGCGAATGTGACTATCAATACCACGGTGCCAATCGTCTTGGTGCAAACTCGCTCCTTTCCGCCGCGTACTCCGGCACGGTTTCAGGCCCTGAAGCTATGCGTATGGCAAAGGCGGGCGAACTCGGCGATGCCCTAACGCAAGCAGAACTTGATAAAGCACGTCAAGAAGTTGTCGATCAATTTGAAAACATACTCAAGATGGATGGGCATGAAAACGCTCACAAACTTCACCATGAACTTGGCGACATCATGTATAAATACGTTTCCATCGAACGCGACAATAACGGTCTTGATCAATGTCTAGTCGAGCTTAAAGACATCCTGAAGCGTTGGGACAATATAGGCTTAACGGATCGCGGACACTGGGCAAACCAAGAAGCCATGTTCGTGCGTCAGCTACGCAACATGATCCTTTATGCAATGTGCATTACGAAGGCGGCGCGTTGCCGTGATGAAAGCCGCGGCGCTCATGCTAAGATCGCACTTGATGCAAATGGCAAGCGCATGATGGACGGCGAAGAGCTTGTATTTATGCCGCGTGATGATAAAAACTTCATGCGTATCTCCATCGTCGATTATGATCCTAAGACGCAAGAGCCTATCGTCAGCTATGACGAGTTCGACCATTCGCTCATCAAGCCGCGCGCTCGCAATTATGCGGTAGCAAAGAAAGAGTAAGAGGAGGAGATAGCAAATGGCTGAACAAAAAAAAGTAAGATTCATAATAGAACGTCAGGATGGTCCTGATGCAAGCCCTTACAAGCAGGAATTTGATGTCGATTATCGCCCCGGACTAAATGTCGTCGCCGCACTCATGGAAATTCAAAAAAATCCCGTGACCGTTGACGGCAAGACAGTTCCCCCCGTCAACTGGGAATGTAACTGCTTAGAAAAAGTCTGCGGTGCCTGCATGATGGTCATTAACGGCAAAGCGCGCCAAGCGTGCTGCTCGCTCATTGATGAGCTTGAGCAGCCGATTACGCTTGCACCGGCGCGTACCTTCCCCGTCATTCGCGATCTCCTCATTGATCGCTCCGTCATGTTCGAGAGCTTAAAGCGTATCCACGGCTGGATCGAAATAGATGGCTCGTGGGATAACCCCGATGCACCGCTCCAAAACCCCTATACAGCGGAAACAACATATGAGATCTCCCACTGCATGACGTGCGGCTGCTGCCTTGAGGCGTGCCCAAATGTCGGACCACAATCTGACTTCATCGGTCCTTCGCCAACTGTGCAAACGCTTCTTTTTAACCTGCATCCGATGGGTAAATTCGATGCACCAAAGCGCCTTGAATCCCTCATGGGCAAGGGCGGCATCACAAGCTGCGGCAACAGCCAAAACTGTGAGCAGGCGTGCCCAAAGGACATCAAGCTCACAAAGCATCTCGCACAGCTTAACCGTGATGTCAACAAGCAAGCATTAAGAAATATCTTTAATAATTAAAAAGTTAAAATAAAAAAAGAAACCGTATGGTTTCTTTTTTTATTTTAACTTAAACTATAAAACTCTTGGCAGCCTGGGTAAGATAAGCAAAACAGCATTTTGATACTTTTTATTTAGGGAAATAAATCCTTTGCACATCGTTTCGCAAATCTTCCAAATTACTCGGACGAAAGCGGATATTATAGCCGATAAAAAGCGGCGATGTAGCAAAGCGCGGCATGATTTTGACACGCATGATGCCAGATGCTTGGTAAAAGAAGATATTATAGCTGCTGCAATGTTTATTAGAGCGGCGCATGAGATAATCGACGGCTATCTGTATATCATCGGCAACAGTATCTAAAGCATCGCCTGTCTTAGGTACGACGTTAAATTCACTAAAGCCGATGCGTGGGCAAGTTGAGATATTAAAATCAACGTCATTTTTTTCGCAGATACTAAGACCTTCAAATTCTACAGGATCAAATGCCAGTTGTTCATTAAATACGCGAAAGCCGACAATCTGCATATGAGGATGGCGCAATGTACCGCCCGATAAAGGACCAAAATTTTTGAAGAAAATGACGGTTTCATACTTTCCGCAAGCCTGCATTTTTTGCCAGTGATGTACGCCGAAACGAATTAAACGGCGCATATGTGTTTGGGAATAGTCGGGAATGTCTGTGTTACAGATCTTACTTTCGATGATGACGAATTGATCGGCATCTTCGATGACGTTATATTTATTCTTGAGCAAAATAAGATCGCCATCTGTATCTATGATACCGGAAAGGCTTTTACGATCACAAAAGGGGCACGAAGCAGCCTTGTTGATGATGTTTTCCGGCTTTTTATTGCCAAGCGTCGTATTAAAGCCGATGATATTAAAGTCCATGAAAGCCCCCCTACAAAATCGACACGGAAAATAAGCTTACAATAAAAGCAGCATTTCATTTTATCTTTGATTTCATAGTATATTTCTAGCAAAAATGGTATAATTACTAAGTTAATATATCATCATTATATAAAATTTCATGCGTTTTTGCAAAGCGTGCTTTCTTGTGCGCTCAATGTGGCGCAAAAGCAGGGCAGTGAGGCGGTGTTTCGTATAAGCAAGCAAGAAAGTTTTATCAAGGGGACATTGATTTTAACGGTGGCGAGTTTTGTCGTGAAAGTCATCGGCTCTTTGAACTGGATTTTCGTTTCGCGTATTTTAGGCGGCGAGGGCATCGGGCTTTATCAAATGGCTTTTCCGATTTATTTTTTTGCCATGAGCATTTCGCAAGCCGGCGTACCTGTTGCCATATCGATCATCACCGCAGAGCGCGTCGCACTAAAAGATATTTTCGGTGCGCGGCGTGTATTTCGCATTTCTATGGCTTTGATGGTTTTTACGGGGATTTTATTTTCGCTTTTGACGTATTGGGGTGCCGATTTACTCATCAAGTGGCAATTCATTCGTGATCCGCGCGCTTATATGTCGGTCGTAGCACTTTCGCCAACGATTTTTTTTGTGACGCTGCTTGCAAGTTCACGCGGCTATTTGCAGGGCTGGCAGCGTATGACACCAACGGCTGTTTCTCAGATCGTCGAGCAGATTTTTCGCGTTTTCACGATGGTGTTATTTGCCAGTCTTTTGCTGCCGATGGGCTTAGACTATGCAGCGGCAGGTGCAAGTCTTGGTGCTTTTGCCGGTGCTATTGGCGGTCTTTTGGTTCTTATTTATTATCACTTTAAGCTAGATAAAGACATTGAGCTAGAATATGGTGTAAACCTTGCGCCGCCGACAAACGAAAAACAAGCACCCCTCGGTGTGATCATCCGTCGTGTTTTTTCGCTCGCGCTGCCTGTGTCAGCTGCAAGCATCATGCTGCCTATCGTGTCAAATCTCGATCTGCTCATCGTGCCGCAGCGTCTTGAGGTCGCCGGCTATACAGTACCACAGGCAACGGAGCTTTTCGGCTACCTCACGGGCATGGCTGTGCCGCTTGTCAATCTCGCGACGATTTTTACGGCATCTTTAGCGGTAAGTATCGTACCGGCGATTTCTAAAGCACGAGCATTACACGATACTAAACAGATGTATCAGCAGACGGCAGCTGCCGTAAGAATATCAAATTTCGTTTGCTTTCCGGCGTTTATCGTCGTACTGGTATTGGCAACACCGATTTCAACGCTCATTTATGACGCCCCCGGGGCAGGGCCTGCTGTACTCGTTTCATCTTTTTCCATCGTGCTGCTCGGGCTACATCAAGTATCGACAGCAGTCTTACAAGGCCTTGGACATCCGACAATCCCGATGCTCAACATGATTTTAGCCGCTTTTTTTAAGATCGCTCTTAACTGGATCTTAACAGCGATTCCGTGGCTAGGCATCATGGGGGCAGCGTGGGCGACGGCAGCAGATATTGGTATTGCTGCTATTATCAATCTTTATTTTATTTGGCGCTACATCGGCTATCGTATGGAATTTTTACAATTTTTCAAGACAATGGCAGCCGCTGCTGTCATGGCAGGAGCCGTGTATTTTTTCTACAGCTTCATCATGGGAACATTCGCCGCTAATGCCGCAGCAACATTTAGCTCCATCGTCATCGGCATATTTATCTACATTGCTGTACTAATCGTAAGCGGCGGTCTTTTAAAAGAAGATATGGCAAATATCCCGTTCATTGGTTCTTTTAGCGTTCGTTTTTTGCAGCGCATCGGCGTTTTTAGCATGGGCAAGGAGGCGAAGGGGTGAGAAAATTCCTGTTAATCTACAATCCTGTGTCAGGTAATGCCTCCTTTAAAAAAAGGCTTGATGAAATGATCTGTCGCTTTCAAAAACTCGGTTGTATGCTTATCATCTATCGAACGAGCAAAGATCTCTCAACTCTTTCACAATATGTACTAGAGTCAGGTGCTAAAGGCATTATAGTCGCAGGCGGCGACGGCACAGTTCATGAGGTCGTCAACGTGATCATGCGTGAACGTATTAGCGTGCCAATGGCGATAATCGGCAGCGGCACATCAAATGATTTTGCGACCTATCTAGATCTTGTCGGCGATCTTGAAGAATATGTCGAGCGAGTCTTGTCGCATAAAACGATGCGCGTTGATCTGGGACGCATCGGCGAAGAGTATTTCATCAATGTGGCAAGTGCCGGCGTCATGACGAATATTGCCCACGAGGTCGATGTGCGACTGAAAAATGTATTAGGAAAGATGGCATACTACCTAAAAGGCATCAGCGAACTGCCTAAATTTCGTTCGGTAAAATTTTCCATTGAGGCAGACGGCAAATCTCATGAGGCGGAAGGCTTCCTTTTTGTTATCGCCAACGGCGGTGTCGTCGGCAGCTTCAACAATGTAGCTACGCGCGCAAGCATCAACGATGGCAAGCTAGATCTCCTTCTTGTAAAAAAATGCAGTCTGCCGGAACTTGTCGCTCTTACGGCAGAGATCGTGGCAGGTAAGGGCATTTCTGAAAAGAACGTATTATATTTACAGGCAAAGCGTTTTTTGATCACAGCAGATGCACCGCTATTGAGCGATGTTGACGGCGAAAAAGGACCGCCGCTTCCTTTATTGGTCGAGGTCGTGCCGCAGGCGATCGAGATTTTCATTTAAGCTCATCGTCCGCTTGGCACATCCATGCACCATGCACCGATAAATTTTCCTTGACGCGGCTATGTAGTCTATGATATTATGAGCGAGTAATTCAAGAAGAGGCCGCCGCTTCTCACCTGCGGACAAAAGTTCGTCAGGTATTATATGAAATAAAAAGGGTGGCGTCTGCCGCCCTTTTTTGCTTGTTCATCAGGAGGTGTTTTCCCATTAGCAGGGAATCTTTAAGGATCAACGAAGAAATTCGCATTCGAGAGGTGCGCGTCACTAGTGCATCGGGTGAGCAGCTTGGCATCATGGCAACATACGATGCCTTACGCATGGCGCAAGAGCAGCATCTCGATCTCGTCGAGGTCGCGCCGAAAGCAAAGCCTCCTGTCTGCCGTATCATGGATTTTGGCAAATACCGTTACGAGCAACAGAAGCGGGAAAAAGAGGCGAGGAAAAAGCAAAAGGTTGTCACAATCAAAGAGGTCAAATTGCGTCCGAACATTGAGCAGCATGATTTTGACGTAAAGCTAAAGAATGCTCTTCGTTTTCTTGAAGAAGGAAATAAGGTCAAGGTCACGATCATGTTCCGTGGTCGTGAGTTGTCGCATCCGGAGCTTGGCAGAGCTGTGCTAAACAGAGTATCTGAGAAGCTAAAGGATATAGTTTCCGTCGAGCGAGATGCAAGGCTTGAGGGCAAAAATATGACGATGATTCTTGCCCCGAAAGCCCAGACTAAAGGAGGAAAATAATAATGCCAAAGGTAAAGACGCGCAAAGCGGCTGCAAAGCGCTTTTCTATAACCGGTTCTGGTGAGTTTAAGAGAAACAAGGCATTTAAGCGCCATATTTTAGAGAAAAAGACGAGCAAACGCAAGCGCAATTTGCGTAAGGCGACGCTGGTTTCTCTAGCAGATCACGAGCGTGTGCGCGATATGCTGAACAAATAATGGGGGGATGAGATATGCCAAGAGTAAAATCCGGCGTTACGGCGCATCGGCGTCATAAAAAGATTCTAAAGCTCGCTAAGGGCTATCGCGGCGCAAAGAGCAAGCAATTCAAAAAAGCAAACGAAACTGTCATGAAGGCACTCTACTATGCCCACCGTGACCGCCGCGCTAAAAAAGGCGATTTTCGAAAGCTCTGGATCGCTCGCATCAATGCGGCTGCGCGCATGAATGGTATTTCCTACAGTCGCTTTATCAGCGGCTTGACAAAGGCCGGCGTCGAGGTCAACCGCAAGATGTTCGCTGATCTAGCTGTACATGATGAGAAAGCATTCGCTCAGTTGGTAGCCATCGCTAAGGAAAATCAATAAGAAGCAGCAAAGGACTGTTGCCTGTTCCTTTTTCTTGCAAGCGGTAGTTTCTCAAGTTCGTAGGAGAGATTGCACCTTGCAGGAAATTTGGTTCGTGCAGCAGTCTTTTTTGTGTAATTTGAAAGAATTATTATGGAAAAAATTACAAGCGTACATAATAAGCGTGTAAAATGGCTGCGACGTTTGCTAAACAGCAAGCATCGTCGCGCAGAAAAAGTCGTCATTGCCGAAGGCGTGCGTCTCGTCGAGCTAGCAGCTACAGCAAAAGCAGCGATGCGTTTTTGCCTTGTTACAAAAGAAGCAATGCAAAAAGAGCGTGTGCAGCAACTTCTTTTACAGCTAAATGCACTTAGCTGCCCATGCTTTGAAACAAGGCGCGAAGTGTATCAAACGCTTAGCGATACCGACACACCGCAGGGTATTCTTCTCGTCTTAGAAGAGCCGCGTATCGCTCTTTCATCACTGGCAGCATCAAAAGAAAGCCTTATCGTCATTCTTGATGCTGTGCAAGATCCCGGCAACGCAGGTACGATCATACGCACGGCAGATGCGGCAGGCGCTGATGCCGTTATATGTTTAGAAGGTACAATCGACGTATTTTCTACTAAGGCGGTACGCGCTAGTATGGGTTCTATCTTTCATATTCCCGTCATCTCTACCATATCGCACCGGATGCTGCAAGACTTTTTGCGGCAACGGCAAGTGACGCTTTTAGCCGCAGACCTTGACGAAATGGCAAAGCCTTATTATCAGGCAGCTTATCGCGGTAAACTTGCGCTTGCTTTTGGAAGCGAAAGTAATGGCATATCGCACGAACTAGCGCAAATAGCACGGCAAAAGATCTTCATTCCGATGTTCGGCAAGGCAGAATCACTAAATGTTGCAACAGCAGCCGCGCTCATACTTTTTGAGGCGGCAAGGGTACGCCATGGCTTTTTTTATCATGACCAATAAAGATAGATAGCAAGCGTACCTTGTTGCAAAAAAACACGAAAAGAAGCATTGTCTAAAGAAAGCTCATTACTTACAGCATAAGGCATATCGTGGCGTAATACAGCATCTTTTAGCGGCCACGCTGTACCTTCTAGATAAATGCCGCGACATTCGCACGTCAACGAAAAAAGCGATATGGCTTTTGGCTCTTTTGCAGCTGTAAAAGATAAACTATCTTCTCCGTGGAGGAAAAAGCACGCTTCCTTTTCGTCCGCTAAGATCATCGAAAGACCGCTAAAAGCACAAGAAAAAAGCGTACTCATGGCGTGATCGAAACGAGCCCCGAAAGCTCCGGTAAGAAGAATAAAAGATCTAGGCGAGATCTCTTTGATCTTAGCAAGTGCAAGCTGCGTATCTGTTAGATCTTTTTTGACGCTAAAGCGTTCCGTCAAGACACCAGCGGCAATCGCCCAATCTCGTGCACTAGCTGCTGCACTGTCAAAGTCGCCTAGCAAAAAATCAGGTACGCATTTTAACTTATAAAATATATCAATACCGCGATCGATCGCCCAGAGTTTGCCGCGCTGCGCCTTTTTTAGCCACTTAGCAGCAGGAGGCCGTCCACCCGTGACCAAGGTGTAGATAGGCTCAAAAAGCGCGTGGGAAAAACTTATCGTGCCTTGCGGTAAGGAAAATTCATTTGCTTTCATAATTTTCTTCCTTTCTCTTTATGGAAGGTTTTTCGTCTTTTTTGTTTAATTATTATTTACAAGAAGTGCAGATACATCATAAATTTATGGCGCATCCAGAAAAATCTTAGCAAACTCCTTTTGTCTGCGTTTCTTATATATCGTTTTTCTGCTAAGAAAAAATGAGAGGAGTCGGAAAATATGATTAAGTATACCTATTATGGACACGCTTCATTTTTGCTTGACGACGGCAACTCGAAGATTCTGACCGATCCATTTTTGACGGGCAATCCGCTCGCTGCGATTGGTGCAGATGAAGTTGCGTGCGACTACATTTTGCTAACGCACGCCCATAGCGATCATCTTGGCGATGCGCCTGCTATTGCTAGGCGCACGGGGGCGACGATCTTTGGCATACCGGAAGTTTTAGATCTCTGTCTGGAAAAAGAGCAAGGGCTAAATGTTCATGGCATGAACATCGGCGGCTCTATCAAGCTGCCCTTTGGCAAAATACGCATGACGATGGCGCTACATAGTGCCGGTGTAGCCGGCGGTATCGCCTGCGGTTATGTCATTCATATCGGCGGTCTTCATATTTATTTTGCAGGTGATACTGCGCTTTTTGGCGATATGAAGCTCATCGGGCAAAAAGATCCGATTGATTATGCAATCCTTCCCATTGGCGACAATTATACGATGGGGCTTGAAGATGCAGCTTTAGCCGCCCAGTGGCTAAATACAAAAAATGTTATACCGATTCACTACAACACTTGGCCTGTAATCGCACAAGATGCCGTAAAGTACAAGGAAGTGACAGAAGGCATGACGCGTGCCGCCGTACATATCGTAGCAGCCGGCGACGTTTTAGAGCTTGTATGAAAAAGCTGCGTCGAATCTTTCTCATAGGACCTACAGCGGTCGGCAAAACAACATTATCTTTGTCGCTTGCCAAAAAGCTTGATGGCGAAATCATCTCGGGCGATTCCATGCTTTTTTATCGCGGCTTTGATATCGGCACGGCAAAGCCGACTAAAAAAGAGCGCACACAAATCGCCCATCACCTCATCGACATTCTTGCGCCTACTGACTCTTTTAATGTTATGGATTTTCAGCGGCTTGCCAACGAGAAAATTCGCCAGTTGACAAAGCGTGCTAAGACAGCACTCATCGTCGGCGGCACAGGGCTTTATGTGAAATCGCTCCTTGAAGGCTATATTTTCAATAAGACTACAGCAGATAAAGCCTATCGAAAACATCTGGAAACTTTGGCAAAGGAAAATGGCAAACCCTTTGTTCATAAACTGCTGCAAAAAGTCGATCCACAGACCGCGGCGCAGCTTCATTTTAACGATTTTCGCCGCGTCGTGCGTGCCTTAGAAGTCAAGACCTTAGCAAATGAGCATATATCAAAAAAGCGCGAAAACGGCACCAAATTACCTGAAGATACCTACGTCATCGGGCTGTATCGCGATAGAAAAGCACTTTATGAGCGCATCGAAAAGCGCGTCGATGTGATGCTTGCTACAGGCTTCGTCAATGAGGTACAAGGCCTTTTAGCATCTGGCGTTTCGCCTGACTGTCAAGCGATGAAAGCCATCGGCTATCGCGAAATCTATACCTATCTTACAGGACGTATTGATTTTCCCTCTGCCATAGCAGAGATCAAAAAGGCAACACGCCATTTTGCCAAGCGACAGCTAACATGGTTTCGCAAAATGCCCTATGTGCATTGGTATGCAGCAGATCAAGAAGAAACTCTATTGCTGGAAAAAATTTGCATAGATATAGAAAATTTTTCTATGAATTTGCTGCATCAATCTCATATATGAAATAAAGGAGGTTCTTTATGGCGAGCAAGCCACTTAATCTACAAGATAACTTTTTAAATCAGATGCGTAAAGAAAATAAGGCGGTCAGTCTGCATCTGCTAAATGGCTTTCAGATGAAGGGATATGTCAAGGGATTTGATAATTTCACGGTGATTCTCGAAGTGGCGGGTAAGCAAAACCTCATCTACAAGCACGCCATATCGACCATTGCGCTAGCAAAACCTGCATCTTTTGGCGAGATAGGACGCTAAAAAAAAGCCTTCTCCGGCATCTTGGAGAAGGCTTTTTTTATGAGAAAAACAGCTATCTTATATCGCCATTTGTAAAAGCGGCGCTAATTTCATGAAGAAAGCTCTTTTAATGACACAATATAGGAGGATCATTTTGCGAAAACGTGGATTTGAAATCATAAAAGCGTACGAAAAAAAAGATATTTTACTGCCACAGCGCAAGACCGCAGCAAGTGCCGGCTATGATCTTGCGGCAGCAGCCACCACTTTGCTGCTGTGCGGCAAGGTGACTCTCGTACCTACAGGACTCAAGGCGTATATGCAAGAAGATGAATACCTAGGGATTCATATACGCTCAGGAATTTCGCTGCAAAATCAACTGATGCTCGTCAACTCGCAGGGCATCATTGATGCAGATTACTATAACAATGCGGCAAACGAAGGTCACATATTGCTGCCTGTCTTAAATCTCGGCACAGCAGATTTTTTACTGGAAAAAAATACGCGCATAGCTCAAGGCATTTTTTACAAATACCTCAAAATAGACGCTGATGCGGCAAGCCAAAAAAAAGCGCGTACAGGCGGCTTTGGCTCGACCGGCGAAAGTTAAAAAACTAAAAAATAACGTAGTGCCTTGACTCGGCGTTTTAGATAAACATTATTTTCCTAGCGATCTTCTCGCAAAAACTTTTCCATATCGGTAGCTGTCGGTGTGACATAAAGTGTTTTTTGCCGAGTAAAAGTGACAAAACCCGGGCGTGAACCGGCAGGCTTTTTCACATAGCGCCGATAGGTATAATCGACGGGTACATTCGATGAATTTCGCGCCTTGCTAAAATAGGCGGCTAAAAGCGCGGCATGATAAAAACTCTTTTCGCTCGGCTCTTCACCGTCTAGGCGCAAGATAACGTGTGAACCGGGAATATCCTTAGTATGCAGCCACAAATCATCCGGCGCTGCCATATGGAAAGTCAAACGATCATTTTGATAATTATTTTTGCCAACGAAGATACTTTTGCCATCTTCAGCAACAAAATGAAAGGGCGCAGACATTTTCCCCTGCCGCTTTTTCTTAACGCGCTCTTTAATAAAGCCGCTTTTTATAAGTTCATCTTTGATCTCGGCAATTTCCGGCAAGGCAGAAGAAGCCAATAAAGAATTTTCGACACTAGCAAGGTAGCGGATATTTTCACGACAAAGATTTATTTGCTTATCAAGTAACTTTTGCGCTCGCTTTAGCTTATCATACTTTCGGTAAAACGCCTGCATATTTTGACTAAGCGTCAGCCTTTGATCTAGCTTTAAGGTAATTTTTTCTCCCGTTTCACTATAAATATTATCGACAGTCAAAGACGCATCAGCGTGATCTTGATAAAGATGTGCGTACGTCATGAGATTATCGCCGCAGATCTTATAAGCTAAGGCATTTTCTGCCTGCAAAAGCTCCTCTTGCAGTATGCTGTGCTTATTTTTCGCGCGCAGCAGTTCAGTTTTGACAAACTTTTGCAGTCTTTCCTTTTCCGGCGGCGTGTAAAAAGCCATAAGCTGCACGGCTTTTTCTAGCATAGCGCTGATAGTCTTAAAAGAAAGTATCGTATTTGCCGCCGGAAAATAATGAAGCTCTACAGCAGCAGTCGCAAGCACCTTGTTATTCTTGCTTTCATCTAACACTAAACAAGGCGCAGCCTCTTTTTCTATACAGGCATCAGAAAAATAAGCAAGTGCCTGACAAAGAGCCGCCTTGTCTTTTTCATCTAATTCAAAAATGCGTATATTCTCAGATAAGCCGGCAGAAAAAATCACCTCACGCACGCTCGTAGGTCCAAAGCCGAGCAAAGTAGCTAAAAGCCCCTGATATAGTGTCGCTTCCGGATCTTTTATAAGACGCTCAATGATGGCTGTGGGAGCTTTGCTGCAAAGATCGAGCTTTTCTTGAGCAAGTGGCGGTGCGTATTTATGTGTGGGCAAGATGAGCCGCGTACGGTTTTTCGCACTGGAAACTTTCTTTAATGCGTCGATGATACCGGCATCTTCTTGCAGGAGAATTATATTACTATACTTACCGATAAGTTCAATGACGAGAGTCTTTTTGACAATTTTACCACCTGCCGCAAGAGCATCAAAGTCAATGCAAATGATGCGATCAAGTGCGTGCTGACGTATATCGGCGATGCGACTACTCTCAAGATGCTTTCTAAGCACCATGCAAAAAAGCGGCGGCTCTAAAGGATTTTCCGGCATCTTCGTCGTAAGAAAGACAGCGCTCGCCTGTGGGCTTGCCGCGATATGAAGCAGATAACTCTGCCCTCTTTGGCGTATGCCAAAAAAAACGCTAGCTTTATAAGGCTGCATAACCTTATCAACGCGCCCACCTAAGAGCGCGGCACTAAGTTCTTTAACTAAAGGCTGCATAGAAAAGCCATCTAGACCCATGGTAGTTCACCTTTTCTTTCGTCCATACATTCTTTCATATTCATGCACGTCTACACGCTGTATTTTATCCGTAAGCCATGCAAAAAATCTTTCCACACTCTTTTTGCAGGATTTTTTCCACTTTCCTATAAGTATAACATAAAAAGCATCATCATACATACATCTGACGAACAGCATTATTATAGGCGCACCCTCAAAAGGAGAACACACCATGCACTTGGCAAATTACCGTACATCTATCATCTTGGCAATCACTTTTACGATCCTGCTGTCAACATTTTGGTTCTTTGCAGATCTTGCCTTCATCATCTTTCTTTCTCTTCTCTTACAACTTATTCTACAGCCATCCGTTGATTTTTTGCAGAAAAAAAATGTGCCGCATACCCTTGCCGTCGGCTTGGTTATCATCTTGTTTATCGTACTTCTCATAGGGCTGCTGGTCTTACTCTCGCTCTCTTTTTTACCCACGTTTCGCAGCTTTATCGCCGACCTGCCAAACATCACCTTGAGCCTGCAAAACATTCCCCTCGTTTCCGAATCTGACTTATTGCGCGGCGAATTAAATAATTTTCTTGCCAATTTACGCAGTCTTGGCGCAGAAATCCTAAAAACCTCGCTCTCTTTTCTTTTCGATGCCTTTGAAAAATTCATGGCATTCGTCCTCATAATCTTTGTGACCTTCTACATCCTTAAAGACGGCACGAAAATAAAAAACTGGCTTGCTGGGCTTTTTCCTAAAACCTCCAAACATCGTGTACTAAACCTTTTCGATAATTTGCTGCGCGCGTTGCGCGTCTATATCTTTAGTCAAATAGTCTTATGTATCATCACAGGTACGGTGGTATTTTTCTATTTCAAATTCACGGGGCTTCCTTATGCCTCCGTCTTTGCCTTTTTATCTGCTCTTGGAGAATTTGTCCCCGTACTTGGGCCTACCGCCGCCTCAGCATTTGGCATCTTCCTTGCCGCTACACAGGCGCGCGGGCTTATATTGCAGACCATCCTTTTCTACGTCATACTAACGCAGATAAATCATAACTTCGTCTACCCGACGCTCATCGGCAAATCCTTGCACATCCACCCTGTTGCCATCATCTTGGGCGTCATTTTCGGCGGCGAAATTCTAGGTGCTGCAGGTATGTTTCTTGCCGTCCCCTTCATCGTCATCGTAAAACTTGTGATCACCGACATCTACCAGGATCAAAAAGAAGTGCGCCGCCAAAATGACAAAGAATAGTTCGCTATTTGATAGAGGATTAAAGAAACTGCTAAAATGAAGCCGCCAAAAATAGCTCGTCTGGGAAAACTTTCATTTGCGTAAAGAAACAAGACCTTTTATAATAGAAGAGGTGCCAATAAATTCATCTGCAATGTGCCGGCAAAGAGCCATACTGTGCATATATCCTTGTGCCTTGCAGGAAAATATTGATAAAGAAGGTATGATTTTGCAAAACCATTCCACACCGAAGCCTACACCGAAAAAGAAGCGGCGTATTTTTCCGTATATCGCCATTATCCTCGTTTTCTTTATTGCCGGTGCAGCCGGTGCATTTTTTGCTTCGACGGGTCTTTTAGACAAAAAGCCCCCAAAAACAAAAAAAGAGGAACATCTCTTGACAGCTAAGGACAATGCGACGATCATGATCATGGGCGTTGATGAAAGAGAAGACGACATCGGGCGTTCTGACACTATGATGGTCACTATGATCGATGCGAAAAAAAATAAAGTATCACTTCTTTCCGTACCGCGTGACACTCGCGTGAAGATCAAAGGCTACGGCTACGACAAAATAAACGCCGCCTATGCCTATGGCGGTCATAAGCTCAGCCAACGCACCGTCGAAGATCTCTTAGGCGTTCGCATCGATCACTACATCATCGTCAATACGCGATCTTTCCAACGAATCATCGATGCCCTCGGCGGTATTGATATTCATGTGGAAAAACGTATGTACTACGAAGACCCATGGGATGACGACGGCGGACTGCTCATCGATCTAATGCCTGGTACACAACACATGGACGGCAAGACCGCCATGACCTATGTGCGCTATCGTGACGAAGAAGGCGACATCGGCCGCATCGAACGACAGCAAAAATTCATGAAAGCCTTGATGGCAAAAGTCACATCACCTGCCATCATCACACATCTACCTGCTGTCATAAAAGAGGTCATGGACTCTATCGAAACCGATCTTTCCTTTCGTCAACTCCTGGAATTTGCCGGCACTTTGAAAAATGCACAAAAAAATGGGCTAAAAATGGATGTTGTGCCGGGAAGACCCTTATACATCGCTGAACTTAGCTATTGGATTCCTGACATCATCGGCGTAAGACAAGCAGTCGCTAGAACGCTTGGCGTTGACATCAATGCTTCCATGCGTACTGTCATAGAGCGAGAAAGCGATGAATACGAAAGCTCTATCCCAGAAGACGCAACAGAGCTGCCGGAAGGCGATTACTCTATCGGTCGCGCCAAAGAACGAGATACATCAGACAAAGAATACCGCACCGACAAAAACAAGCGTCGCGCGAAAAAAGAAGAAAAAGATAGCTTAGATGAACAAGATGATCTCCAAACAGAGGAAAAAGAGCGCACAGAAGAAAAAGAACGCTCGACGCGACCGCCCAAAAAAGAACGCCCAACACAAGCAACGGAAAACGACTTTGATACACCCTCGCAAAATAGCACAGCTAATCCACCAACACCTGCTGATCGCCCTGCACAAAATATCTCGCCGCCCGTTCCCGGCGGCATGATACCGCAAAAAACTCGCTGACTGCCGTTTTTGTAAAAACTGCTGGTGTAAAAAGCAAAAAAATGCCATCGAACAAGTATAATTTCTAGTTCGATGGCATTTTCTTATCTATTTTTCAATGCACTACAATCTGTAACAAACAGCTAACAGGCTTTCTGTTAGCCGTGCTTTAATTTGTAAATCTATCAGTAAAAGCAAATACATGGCGATAATAAGCTTTTGGATCTTTTGCTTTTGCCGCGGCGTGCCAAGCGCCCTCAACTGACCATGCTTCTTTATATGGTGCTTTTGATGCCGCTACCAATTCTTTCATCATACTGTCAGGCACAAGCAGATCCGCTGTACCGTGTATGAAAAGTGTTGCTACCTTCGTGCGGCGCACTGCCTCGATCGCTGATGCCTCCGACAAGGCGACGCCCGTCTTTTCGCGGCTCATATAATTCATACTGTACATTATGATATTTGCCGGCAAATGAAAAGTTTCCATTTTACGCATGAACATATCTTCAGCGCTTGTATAGCCAGAATCTTCGACGACACCAACAAGATTTGGCACCACATTTTGTTGACCTGCCACTAAAAGTGCCGTCACTGCGCCCATCGAAACGCCGTGCAATATGATACGCGAAGACTTATCTGCTTCGATTATGCTAGAAAGCCACGCAGCTATATCAAGGCTTTCAAGCGCTCCCATAGTCACATACCTACCCTCACTTTTACCGGCAGCACGAAAATCAGGTGTCAAAACGTGGTAGCCATGCTCAATGTATGCCGCAGCATAATCCCAAGTATCGGCTTGACTGCGCCCGTAGCCATGCAGCAGCACAACCCAGCGATGACTAGGTAAAGCAGGAGAAAAATGCGTCGCTGCCAGCTGCAAACCGTCGAATGAATAAAGTATCCAATCTTCACTATTTGTCTGCGGCTTTTGGGGTAAATTAACATTCGGATCAGCAAGACTCAAAGCAACGACAGGCGGTGCCATCGGATCGCCGCTGCTGCCACGCGCCAAAGTAAGATCTACAAAGTAGCCGCCAACCACATAAACGAACAGCACCGCCGCAAAAACTATAAGCAAAAGTGTCGTTAAGATACTCGTAAATATGATTGTCGCAAGTGTTTTCATAGTTTCCTCTTTCTTATTTTTCATCTTGCAAGCATTTTCCTAAGAGCCGTACTCTTTCTTTACGCAGCCATTTTCCTATTTCAGCACCTTGAAATTGTGGCGGCGCTTGACTGGCGCTAACTGTATGCAGCTTTTTTAACAAATTTTCGCCTTCTAAAAGATACGGCGGCAAAAAGCCATGAGCGGCGCGGATGATAGATAAAAACTCAGGAAACGAAAGCCCCGACTTTTCAACGGCAAAGAGAAGATCTGCTATCTTTCCTGCCTTTTTAAGATGGGGCACTCGCGTGTGTTCCTTGATAACGAAACGAGCTGCCCTTAGCCATGCTTTCGGTAAAGTCATGCGTCTGTTCCACTTAAAAAGCACGTCAATACCGCGATTTTCGTGCCCATCGTGATGCTCTAGCATCTCCTCGTGCATCTTCTCTTTGCCGATGTCATGCACAAGAGCTGCAAAACGCGCAGCAAGAGTCGGTGTTGCCGCCGCGACGGCATCGACTACCTGCATTGTATGAAAAAAGGCATCGCCTTCTAAATGATATTTCGGCGGCTGCGCTTTTTTTAGCAAAGCTGCTAGCTCCGGAAATATATGCTGCAATAGCTCTGAATGTAGCAGCGCCGCAAAAAAAAGTGACGGCGTCGGCGCAGCAAGGGCGCGTGAAAGCTCGTACACTATGCGCTCTTTAGGCTCTTCTTTAAGTTCATCTGCACAATTTGCCATCAGCGTTTTCGTTTCCTCGTCAATACAAAAGCCCAATTCTGCCGCTTGCCGCGCCGCACGCAATGCGCGCACGGGATCTTCTGAAAAGCGGCGCGATGTCGCACGAATCAGACGCTTTGCAAGATCGCCCTGACCGCCATAGGGATCGATGAGTTTTCGATCTGGCAGACGAAATGCCATGCTGTTGATGCGCGTATCGCGGCGGAAAAGATCTTCTTCAATCGTCACTTCAGGACCAAAATCTGCGGCAAAGCCACGATAGCCCTGCCCTGTTTTTTTCTCACGCCGCGCAAAGGCGACCTCTGACGGTATATCATCAATTTGCATAAGATACACGGGGAAAGTTTTTCCAATAAGGATCGCTTGAGGAAAAAGTCTGATAAAACTCTCCTGTTTTAGCCCCGTGACGACAAAATCTTTATCATGCGGCAAAGCTTTTCGCAGCTTATCACGCACCCAACCGCCTACAATATAGACTTTGCCGCTAGCATCTTCGACCATCTTAACGAAATCTTCTTCTTTCATACAGCACGCCTTTTATCAGAGATTTTTCATCTGTCAGTTGGTTTTTAATATCCTCGCGCCGTATGCATCTATAGAAAGCTCTAGTGCCTGCGCTTTTATCTCGTGTGCTGCAAAGGCTTCGACCATGGCTTTTCCTATCGCCGCTTCATTTTCTAGCGTATAGGCGATAAGACAAGGGCCCGCTCCGCTAAGACTTGCCCCTAACGCGCCGGCTCGCCGTGCAGCGTAAAATACATCGTACATACCAGGAATCAGTTTTTCTCTATAAGGTTGATGCAGCGCATCGGCAAAAGCGTTACGCAATAAACGCGGCTTACCCTTAGTCAATGCTGCAACTAAGAGCGCCGCACGACTTACATTAAATATAGCATCTTGCATTTTTACATATTCTGGTAAAACGCTGCGCGCCAATCGCGTCGCAAGAGGAAATTCCGGCACGGCAACGACCAATTTTAATGGCATACGCGGCATCAGGGAGAAACATTCGACACGACCGCGTGTAACAACACTGATGGTAAAGCCGCCAAAAATAGCAGGTGCAACATTATCAGGATGACCTTCTAAATCCGTTGCCATCTGCAAAAGTTCCCGACCAGAAAAGCGATTGCCCAAGAGGGCATTCGTCGCCTTTAGCCCTGCGACGATTGCCGCTGCACTGCTGCCAAGACCGCGTGAGAGGGGAATATGATTTATCATGCGAATATGAATCCCCTGTATTTTTTTGTCAAGATGCACACGCTTTAACATCATGCCGATAGCACGCACGACAATGTTTCGCTCGTCACATGGAATATTTTCTGCACCTTCACCTTCAATTTCCATGACGAGTCCTTTTTCTTTTTTTAAGGTAAGCGACAAATCATTATAAATCGTGCCGGCAACGCCTATGGCATCAAAACCCGGCCCACAATTTGCACTCGTAGCCGGCACACGCACACAGATCGTTTGATTTAGCATACTTTGCCATCTTTCTTTGAATTTTCCACACGAATGATACTACGGATCTCACGAACGACAGCGAGATTTTTTAGATCTGCTATTGCTTCTTGTAATTTTTTATGCTTTACAACATGGGTAACTGCTACAATTTCTGCATATTGCTTGCATTTTCTCGTCTGAATAACGGATTTTAAGCTGACCTGATGCTTTGCAAACACCGTCGCAATAGCCGCGAGAACCCCTGTTTCATCATCGGCAAGAATACGCACATAATATGATGCTTTCGTTTCTGCCACAGGACAAAGACATTTTTTTGCATAACACGTGCAATGCAGCCGACCGAATGTGTCAAGCTGCATATCACGAGCGATGTCGATGATATCTGCAACAACGGCAGAAGCTGTCGGCAAAGAGCCGGCACCGCGGCCGTAGAACATAGCCTCGCCAATGGCGTTGCCGCGCACGAAAATAGCATTATAGACATCATTTACGGCAGCTAACGGATGCTCCTTTGGCAAAAATACGGGATGAACGCGCACATCAACGCCAGCCTCAGCGCAATCTCGCCCGATGGCAAGAAGCTTGACAACATAGCCAAGTGCCTTGGCATACTCAATATCTGAAGGCGCAATATGTGTAATACCTTCGACGGAAACATCTTCAAAGCGAATACGCGTATTAAAAGCGATGGAAGATAAAATAGCGATCTTGCGCGCTGCGTCTAGTCCTTTGACATCAGCCGCAGGATTTGCCTCGGCATAGCCTTTTTCCTGTGCCTCTTTTAATACGCTGTCATAGTCTGAGCCATTTTCTGACATCTTTGTCAGCATATAGTTCGTCGTGCCGTTGATGATGCCTAAGATCTCTGTTACGCGATTTGCTGTCAAACATTGCTTTAAGGGCATGACGATGGGGATGCCGCCGCCGACGCTTGCTTCAAAGTGAAAATCTACGCCATACTTTTCCATCGCCTCGAACATATCTTTTCCAAACTGTGCGACGACATCTTTATTTGCTGTCACGACACTTTTGCCTTTTGCCATGGCACGCAGCATATATTCACGCGCCGGATGAATACCGCCTAACAGCTCGACGATGATGTCAATTTCCTCGTCGTCTAAGATCTCATCTATATTTTCAGTCAAATAAAGCCCCTCCATATAGGGGCGTGATTTTTTGGCATCGCGCACAAGCACGGACTTTAAGCAAAGTTTTACACCTGCCTTTGCTGTTATCTCTCGCTCATTTTCTTGAACTACACGCACCACGCCGGTACCGACCGTACCAAATCCTAACATACCGATCTTAATCTCTTTCATCTTTTCACCTCTCGTTATACTTGTCCGAGGACCTCAAGACGCTTTACACCATCAACCATACGCAGCTTATCTAAAAGTGCTTCAAGATCTACTGCAAGGTTTGCCGTTTCGATGGACACTGTCGCATTTGCCACGCCCTGCAAAGGGATCCCCTGATTGATTGTCAGCACGCTGCCAGAATCTGCCGAAATCGTATTAAGTACGCTTGAAAGAACGCCTCTTTTATGCTCTAAAAGCAGCGTGAGGGAAATGATCTTATTGCGGCTTGCTTCATAAAAGGGAAAAACATAGTCCTTATACTTATAATACGCGCTGCGGCTTAACCCCATGCTTTCTACAGCTTCGTTGATTGTGCGGACATCGCCGCGCTTTAACATTTCTTTTACACGAATCGTCTTTTTAATAGCTTCGGGTAAAATTTGCTCCTGCACGAGAAAAAAGCCGCTTTTTGCTTTTTGCTCTTTATTTACCTTATGTTCTCTTGGCATAAAATTTCCTCCTGCACCAAATTCCTTGCTTGAAACTATACTATTACCTTATACTATTGTATCGTCTATATGGACATTTGGCAAGTACAGAATCTTCATTAACGCTTTCCTGCCTTAATCTTACTTTCTCGACCTTGCAAAAGTCTACCAATATTAGAATAGTGTCGCATAATGATAAGTAAAGCGGCAAATATGCTAAAGATCTGATATTCTCTCGGATAGTCGAAAAAAAAAGCAAGCACAGGTACAAAGACTGCACTAACGATAGAACCAAGAGAAACATAGCGTGTCAAAAAAACGATACCAAGCCAAATAAAAAACACGATAACTGTCAATTCCGGCATGAGTATGCCAATCACGCCAAGCCCCGTAGCAACCCCTTTGCCGCCTTGAAAACGCAAAAACACCGATGCCGAGTGACCCAAAATGGCAGCGACACCGCAAATGATCATAGCAAGCGGCGTACCAATGAACTCCATAGCTATGCCGACAGATAAAAAACCCTTAAAAAAATCAAGCAAAAATACCAACGCTCCGGGGACTTTTCCCAATGTACGATAGACATTCGTCGCGCCAATGTTGCGGCTGCCATGCTCACGAATGTCGATGTGCCATATTGCACGGCAAAGAAGCAGCCCACTTGGCACGCTGCCTAACAGATAGGAAAAGGCGATAAAAAGCAGCGTCATCATTCTTCTTCCTCCTTGCCACGCACGATTAAACGCAGCGGCGTTCCCTCAAAGCCGAAGCTTTCGCGCAGTTTGTTTTCTATATAGCGCAAATACGAAAAGTGCATGAGTTCTGGCTCGTTGACAAAGATGATGAACTTTGGTGGGCAGATGTCTGCTTGTGTCATGTAGCGAATTTTAAGCTGCTTACCCTTATGTGCCGGCGGTGGGTTGACGGCGATTATATCACGCATGAAGTCATTTAATATGCCTGTTTTAACGCGCATCGCAGTCTGCTCTGCCACATACTTTACGAGATCGACGACACGCACGACGCGCTGATGCGTAAGCGCTGATGTGTAAAGTACAGGGGCATATTGCAAGAAACCAAGCTCAACGCGCAATTTATCTGTAAAGCGCAATGTGGATTTATCATCCTTATTTTCATAAATATCCCATTTGTTGACAATAATTACGACCGCCTTACCTGATTCATGTGCATAGCCTGCTATCTTCTTATCTTGCTCTATTATGCCTGCTGTAGCATCAATTACAACTAGTACCACATCGGCGCGATCAACAGCATGAAGCGCACGCATGACGCTATATCTTTCGATTGGCGAATCTATTTTTCCTTTGCGGCGCATACCCGCTGTATCAATCAAAATAAATTTCGTATCTTCTGTTGTAAAGTGTGTATCTATTGCATCGCGTGTCGTACCTGCGACATCGCTTACAATAACGCGCTCTTCGCCTAAGAGTGCATTGACAAGCGAGGACTTGCCGACATTCGGACGGCCAATGACAGCAATGCGAATCTCATCAGTTTCAGGTTCTTTTTCTGCTTCTTTCGGAAAAAGCGCGACGAGTTCATCTAAAAGGTCGCCAAGATTCATCGCGTTTGCCGCCGAAATCGCCACGGGATCGCCTAAGCCTAGGTTATAGAACTCGTAGACATCCACCTCTTGTTTTTGAGAGTCAATCTTATTTACTGTCAAAAGCACAGGTTTTTTCGTCGTACGCAACATTTTGCCAACTTCTTCATCAGCAAGCGTAAGACCCACGCGCCCGTCAACCATAAACAAGATAACATCTGCATCTTTTATAGCTATCTCTGCCTGTTGACGCATTGATCTAAGTATGACATCGCTTGGTGAAAGCTCGATGCCGCCCGTATCGATCATGGTAAATTCTTTTCCTAGCCATTGGGCATCAAGGTAGATGCGATCACGCGTGACACCCGGCAAATCGTCAACAATAGATACACGCTTTTGCCCTAATTTATTAAAGAGCGTGGACTTTCCTACATTTGGCCGTCCTACAATAGCAACGATTGGCTTGCTCATTTCATCTTCTCCCTTTCATCTTTTTGCGGCTTCGTATACGCCGCGTTGCTCTGCCACATATAAGTTGCAGCATCATCTGCCACCCCCTGATAATGCTCCCAATCAAAAAGTGCATACAAAAGATCGCTGCCGCTTCGTGCAGTTTCTACGCGTAAATGCGGCACGGCACGGCGAAATGCTTCTAACGTCATATCGTCAAGCAAAACATTTTCCCCCGTACGCAAAGCACATTCTGGCAAAATTACCCCGTGCGGTGCGCTAGAATAGCTAGAGAGCGCACGGAGCATATCAGCACCCGTCAAAAGCCCTGACACGTTGACAGTTTTGCCAAAGTAGTGATTTTCTACGCCAAGACAATTCACAAAAAGCCCCGGCACAGAAATTTCTTGTACTAATTCTTGCAAAAGCGGTGCTATAGAAGTCCCCGACAAAATCAACAGCTCTAGCGGCTTTTCATAGCCTCGCGGCGCAGCCATCTCTTTTAATGCCTGCTGCCATTGTTCAATAAAGTTTCGTGAAAGCCCTATGCCGTTATCTAGCTGCGGAAAACCGTCGTATTCTTGAGTTGTGGGTAGAGGACTACCTGCAAGGAAATAAAATTCATCGCCAAGATAAACAAACCCTCTGCCCGTTTTCGCCCGTGCAAGCCGCTGCCACGCCTTGATCTGAGAAATGACGGCGGCTGCGCCCTTTTTGTCAAACATCTCTAGCGGATAGCAACCTTCACGAAAGCGCGTAAGTCCTACGGGTACAACGGCAAGTGAAAGCGCGTGCGGCTGCCTGGCCATGAGTTCTTCTACGGTGCGATCTAGTTCCTTGCCATCATTTAGCCCCGGGCAGAGGACGACTTGCGTATGATACTCAACGCCGGCTGCATCTAAGCGGTCAAGATGGCTGATAATCTTTGCCGCTCTTTTCGTATTGAGCATTGTAGATCGCAAACTGGGGTTCATCGTATGCACAGAAACAAAAAGCGGCGAAAGATGATATCGTTCGATGCGTAAAAAATCATCTTCACACATATTTGTCAATGTGACAAAATTACCATAAAGAAAAGACATCCGATAATCGTCATCTTTTACAAAAAGACTTTTCCTCATACCAGGCGGCACTTGATCGACGAAGCAGAAGCAGCAGCGATTGCCGCAAGAGCGTATACCATCAAAGACAGCAGAAGCAAATTCTACGCCTAGCTCTTCATCATAGTCTTTATCAAAGGCGAGTATCTCTCGCTTGCCGTCAGTATGTTCGACAAGTAGTTCGATTTCTTCTTCGGCAAAAGCAAAACTAAGATCAATAATATCTCGCAGCTTTTGCCCGTTGATGGTAAGGATCTTATCACCTGCCGTAAGTTCTAATTCTTCTGCTAAACTTTTCGGCAACACACGAATTATTTCCCCTGACAACATACGCTTCCTCTGACTTTCCTCAGGGCAAAGCCCTACTTTGACAAATAAAGGAGTGATGAATATTCATCACTCCCCGACGTTTCTTATTTAGCTTTGAGTCTTAAAAGTTCACTAATAAATTAAGCCACCTGGCATAGCTATCTAAAATAATCCGTACGACTTTATCTTATCAGTGTTTCCTTAATTTTCGTCGCTTTTTTCATTGGCAACAGGTTCATCCTTATAGTGGGAAACATCCGAAACATCAGCATCCTGCTGCGCTCTGGTGATGGAAAGCGAAATGCGCTTGCGCTTCATGTCGATGTGCAAGATCTTGACTTTTACGATGTCTCCTATCTGGACGGCTTCGTCTGCACGCGCAATGCGCCGATCAGCAAGTTCGCCCATTGGAATAAGACCGTCAAATCCCGGCTCTATTTCCATAAATGCGCCAAAATCCTTCAGATTGATGATCTTTCCCTTAATATGCGTGCCTTCAGCATAACGCTCTGCCTTATCAAGCCACGGGTCGCGCATCGTATCTTTGATAGATAGCGAAATGCGCCTTGTCGTCGGCTCGAAGTTCTTTACATAGACGTCTACTTCATCGCCTACCGAAAGCACATCAGACGGCTGCTTTACGCGATGCCACGCCAGATCGGAGATATGTGCCAGACCATCGACACCGCCGATGTCGATGAAAGCGCCGTATTCGACTAAACGCTTGACAGTGCCGCGGATAATCTGACCTACTTCTAGCTTTGCGAAAACTTCTTCTTGTTTCTTTTCTCGCTCTTTTTCTAATATTATGCGACGCGAAAGCACTAAACGCTGCTTTTTGATGTCAATTTCAATCGGCAGAGCTTCTACTGTTTTACCGACATAAACGGAAAGATCCTTGACAAAGTGAAGTTCCATCTGCGACGCCGGGATAAAACCTCTCAGACCGTTGACAGACGCTACCAGACCGCCCTTGACGACTTGCGTGATCTGCGCCTCAACTGTCTTTCCTGCTTCTTTTAGTGCCTCGATTTCTTTCCATGCGACCATGCGATCAGCACGAACTTTAGAAACCGTCGCACCATTTTCACCGCCAAGGCTCATTACAAAGACTTCGATCTCATCGTCAAGCTGCACGACATCTCTTGCCGAATCTGGCTCAGGTGAAGCAAGCTCTTTCTTTAAGATGGGAATGTCAGCTTTTAAGCCGGCAATGTTGACATAGGCAAGACCTTCTTCTACCGCGACAACCGTAGCCTTGTAAACCTCGTGTTCCCTAACCTCCGGCGTAGATGCCTCTTCAGCCTCAAGCAAACTCTTCATGTCCTGTTCTTGCACTTTTGATATACCTCCTTGATAATCCAGTCCGGCGTTGAAGCGCCGGCTGTGATACCAATTTTTTTAATTTTATCAAACCACTCGTCCTGCAATTCCTGTGCAGTTTCGATATGATTAGTTTTACATTCCTTGGCACATAATTGTGCTAACCGCGTCGTGTTCGCACTGTTTTTCCCACCTATGACAAGCATCCGATCAACTTGCCCGGCCAGCTTAATAGCTGCCTGTTGACGCTTATCTGTCGCCGTACAGATCGTGCGAACGATACGCAAATCGTTTGACTTTTCCAATAGATAAAGTACGATTTGCTTAAACTTTGCAGCAGAAAACGTCGTCTGCGCGACTATGCCCATGCGCGTACAAGGACGAACAACCTGCGCCTCTTCGACAGACTCTACTATGAGCGCATCGCCGCCCGCCCATTCAAAGATGCTCTTTACCTCCGGATGACATTTCTCCCCTATGATAACGACAGAATAACCCTCTTTAAAAAGCTCATATGCTGCAGATTGTGCTTTTTTGACGTGCGGACACGTCGCATCAACAAGCGTAAGACCGCGCTCTTTGGCATCATCATAAACTAAAGGCCCAACACCATGCGATCGTATGATAACCGTCCCTTTTTCTATCTCAGAAAGGTCATTTACCATGCCGACACCTTCTTCTGCCAGCTTAGAAACCATCTGCGGATTATGGATGATAGGCCCTAGCGTGCAAGCTGTTGCATCAAAAGTTGCCTGCTCTCTAGCTAACTTAATCGCACGTTTTACACCATAGCAGAAGCCAAGGGATTCTGCCAAAAATACTTCCATATATCTACCACCAAATAGCCAATGTATTGCAAAGGGAGCTAATAGTCTTCCCATATCTGCAATCTACGCTACATTATAGCACAAAATCAACCGCTTATGCTATGATTTTTTATCATATCGTAAATTTCATCCATTATTTTTTGCGAAAAGTCCTGTAGAGCTTGTTTATCATGCTTTTCGCCTTGAAAAAGTAATGGTTTACCATAGATAATGCTAAGTTTTGGAAAAAAGCTGCCGCCGGAAAAAATATGATCAGTGCCGATGATAGCGGCTGGTACTACTGGGGCTTTTGCCATAGCGGCGAGCAGCGCGACCCCTGCTTGTGCTTTTTTCCTTTCGCCATTGCTGCTGCGCGTACCCTGTGGGAAAACTCCTATACAGTTACCTTTTTTTAGTTCAGCAAGTGCAGCTTTTATCGCGCTTTTATCTGCTGCACCACGCTTGACGGGAAATGCGTGGCAGCTTTTCAAGATGTATTTTGCTATAGCATTAAAGAAAAGTTCTTGCTTTGCCATGTAGCTGACGGGGCGTGCGAGAAATGTCGCTAAAAGTGGCGGATCCCAGTTACTTAAGTGATTTGCTGCCAAGATCACTGAGCCTTTTATAGGCATATGCTCAAGACCTTTAATCTGAGCGCGAAAAACGATGGAAAAAAGCAAGGTGAAAATGACGCGCAACATACCGTAGATCATGTGCTGCACCTTTTTACGATGGCACTGACGACAGCGGCAATTTCCATGCCTGTCGTATCAAGTATTTTTGCGTCTGCCGCCTGCACCAGGGGGGATATTTCACGCTCGCTATCTTCTTTGTCGCGGCGTGCAATATCTGCTTTTATCTCCTCTAGTGTCATATCGCAGCCTGTTTTTTTCATTTCCAGCCAACGGCGTTTTGCACGTTCTTCTAACGAAGCCGTAAGAAATATTTTTACATCGGCATTCGGCAAGACGTTTGAAGCGATGTCTCTACCGTCCATGATGACGCCGCCCGTCTTTGCCATGCGTCTTTGCTCATCAACCATCTTTTCGCGCACAAGACCAAGGCGTGCTACTTGCGAAACTACAGCACTGATTTGCGGTGTGCGGATTTGGTCTGTGACATCTTCGCCGTCAACTAGTACTTGAGTCGTTTTTCCAGCGTAACGCAGAACAATTTCAATATTAGAAACAACAGCAAGGATCTTTTCATCCGTCAAAGGCTCTCCTTGTTTGAGTGCTTTCCAAGTAACAGCACGATACATTGCGCCTGTATCAATGTAAGTGTAGCCGAGCTTTTCTGCCGCAAGCTTAGAAACCGTACTTTTTCCGGCCCCTGCCGGTCCGTCGATAGCTACCACGAGTTTTTTTACCATGATTTTCCCCCTATCGCATGATTTCATCTAAGGTCTTGTAAAATGAAGGATATGAGATGTCTACGCAAGCCGGTGCGTCAAGCGTCACGCCTTCACCTGCCGCACCTGCCACAGCAAGCGACATCGCCATGCGGTGATCGCCATATGTATGGCAAAGAGCCGACGAAATTGTGCGCCCGCCGTGGATGATCATGGTATCTTGCGTCGCTTCGACAGCACCCGGTGCCAAGCGATTGAGCTCTGTCGTCACCGCTTGCAGACGATCAGTTTCTTTTACACGCAATTCTCCTACATCTGAAATAATCGTATCGCCCTTTGCAAAAAGTGCTGCGACGGCAATAATCGGGATCTCGTCGATAAGGCGTGGGATGATCGCACCGCCAAAGGAAGCAGCGTGCAACGACGCAGTGCGAACTTTAAGATCGGCAAATGCTTCGCCGCCGCTTTCGCGCTCGTTAGAGCGTGTAATATCCGCTTTCATGGCAGACAATACGTCAAGGATGCCCGTGCGCGTCGGATTGACGCC
Organism: uncultured Selenomonas sp.; assembly: GCA_963544755.1. Lineage (GTDB taxonomy): Bacteria > Bacillota > Negativicutes > Selenomonadales > Selenomonadaceae > Selenomonas. The sequence goes on from CAUUGH010000005.1 coordinate 28,906, forward strand.
GACATCTTCAAGCAGCAGCTCACTTCCTTCAATCAGCGATGCCGCGACCAGCCAGTAGGCACAAGAGCTTATGTCGCCGGGTACTATGATCTCAGCCGGCGAAAAAAGTGCATCGGCAGGCTCTATCGTGACTGACTTACCTTCATGCTTAATCCTTGCGCCAAAAGTTCTAAGCATCCGTTCCGTATGATCGCGCGAGGGCGCCGGCTCTTTTATTATCGTCAATGCATCGGCATAAAGCCCTGCAAGAAGCAGCGCCGACTTTACTTGTGCGCTCGCGATGGGGCTTTTGTAGTCTAACGCTTTAAGTTTACCCTCGTGCGCCATCACAAAAAGAGGCAGACCTAGATCTTTACCAAAGCCCTTGATACTAGCACCCATGCGTGACAGCGGCTCGATAACACGCGCCATAGGACGACGCGAAAGAGATGCATCGCCTGTAAGCGAAGAAAAAAACGGCTGCGCTGCCAAGATTCCTAAAAGAAGCCTTAGCGTCGTGCCTGAATTTTTCGCATCAAGATTATCCTGCGGCTCTTTAAGACCGTGCAAGCCACAGCCGCATACGATGAGCGCACCGTCTTTTTGCTGCTCTACACTTGCGCCAAGCGCACGCATACATTCTATCGTCGCTAAACAATCAGCAGCTTCCAAGAAGTTTTTGATGCACACCTTGCCTTTTGCTATAGCAGAAAAAATTACGCTTCGATGTGAAATTGATTTATCGCCCGGCAGACGGATCTTGCCTGTCAAACCTCTTTTTGCCGGACGGATTTCTTTTTTCTCAACCATCGCCGCCCTCTCTTTTTATATCTTTTGACTGCGCTAAAAAAGCAGCGCTCCAACGCCCTGCCGCAGCTCCCATGGAAAATGCCGCTTGTAAATTGTAGCCGCCCGTAAAACCATCGACATCGACCACTTCGCCTGCAAAGTACAGTCCTTGCACTAGCTTTGATTCCATCGTTTTAGGATTAATCTCTTTTGTTAAAACGCCGCCAGCTGTTACAATCGCTTCTGCAAGGGGGCGTGTCTTCGTGATTGTGAGTATGAGGTGTTTAATCGTATCGGCTATGCGCTCGCGCTCTTTTCGCAACAGATCGCAAGTTAGCTTTTCCGGCGGCAGATAGGCTGCATCAAGTATGGGGGCGATGAGTTTTTTCGGCAAAAGATCACACATGGCATTTCTTAGTGTCTTGTTGCGGTATTTTTCAAAATCACGCTGCACGCGCAAAGAAAAAACTTCCGAACTAAGGGCAGGCTTTAAGTCGATAACGAGTTCTACAAACTTTCCTTGCGCTAGTGCCTGCGCTGCCGCACGGCTCAAGGAAAGGATGATCGGCCCTGTCACGCCAAAATGTGTAAACATCATCTCGCCGAAATCTTCGCCGATCTTTTTAGCGTCGGCTAAAAGCGTCACGCGCACATTTTTAAGCGATAGCCCTTGTGCATCCTTAACCCAATCTTCTGCCGTAACCAGCGGCACCAGTGACGGCAAAAGGGGCTTTATCGTATGTCCTAGCTTTTTTGCCATCTCATAGCCGTCACCTGTTGAGCCTGTAGCTAGATACGACGCGCCGCCTGTAGAAAGTATGACAGCATCAGCAAAAAGCTTTGCACCGCCAGTTAGCTTGACACCTAAAACGCGCCCTTTTTCGGTAAGAATCTCGCTGACGGGCATTTCTTTTTTTATCTTTACGCCACATTCATGAAGATAGCTCGTAAGTGCGTCAACGACATCAGCTGCGCGATCGCTTAGAGGAAAGACGCGACCGCCGCGCTCTACTTTAGTTTCTACGCCAAGGCTTTGAAAAAAGCCGCGCACCGCTTCATTGTCAAATGTATGAAAGGCGCTGTAAAGAAAAGAACCGTTGCCAGGGATGTTTTTTACGAACTCTTCGATAGGTGCGGCGTTAGTAATATTGCAGCGTCCTTTGCCTGTTATCTGTAGCTTTTTCCCTAGCTGTTTCATTTTTTCTAAGAGAAGAACTGTAGCTTTGCCTTCTGCTGCCTTTGCCGCTGCTAAAAGACCGGCTGCTCCTGCGCCGACTACGATGACGCGCCGCACACTCATCGCTCTTTCACCAAATGATAAAGCGATGCTACCTCTGCTTTCGTCAGCGGACGAAAGGCTCCGCGCTTTAAGCCATCTAATGTAAGCTGTGCAAAGCGCGTGCGCTTTAAAGAGCGCACATCGCAGCCTACTGCCTCAAACATACGGCGCACCTGCCGATTCCTGCCCTCATGGACTGTGATCTCGACATCTATAAGACCTTGTTGTGTCATTTTATAAACACGCACTTCTGCCGGTGCCGTCATGCCATCTTTTAGTAAAAGCCCGCCGCGCAGCTTTTTTAAGGCAGCTGACGTAAGATCCCCTGATACTTTAGCGCGATATGTCTTTTTTATTAAAAAGCGCGGATGTAAGAGGGCTTGTGTCAATGTGCCGTCATTTGTCAAAAGCAGCACTCCTTCTGTATTTTGATCAAGCCTTCCTACGGGATAAACGCGCACATTCTGCCTTGGCAAAAGATCTATAACCGTGCGTCTTTTGCGTTCGTCGGCAACTGTCGAAATGTAACCTTTGGGTTTATAGAGCAAAAAATATACCGGTGGCTCTTTGGGTGGCAGCATCTTAGCATCCACCTTGATACATACGGTCAGCGCATCGACCTTTGTCCCCGGTTCGCGCACTATCACGCCATCTATCGTCACGCGCCCGGCGGCGATCATTTCCTCAGCCTTGCGGCGCGATGCTATGCCCACATGGCTGATAATTTTTTGCAATCGTTCTTTCATTCGTCACCTTTACTTATGCTTAGATGTCTGACATATTACAGACGATGTCGCGTGCTTCTTCAACTTCTGCGGCGATGACGCGTATCTCAAAATTTGCCTTTTTAGATGCGTCCAGAGACTTTCTGTCCGTCAATATGCCCTCAGCTTCCAGTCTTTTGCAGATCTTATCTGCCTTTTCCTTCGTCGCAGCCACAAAGATCGATGTCCACATGAAATTCCTCCTCCTTAGGTGCTATCTTTGCTGCACCGAGCCTTTGCCAAGCAGCTTTTCTATATCATTTAAGATGGCAGGATTTTTATTAAGCCAATACTTTGGATCTAGCTTGTGCCAACGACCTTGACGATTCAAAAAAACACTGTGATCACCTGAATATGCTGCTAAAATATCATAAAGCGCAGCAAGTGTCGTTTCTTTTTCATGCTTTTTATCTAGCGTGATGTAATAATCTTGCCGATATTCGTCAAGTGCCGTTATTGTATCTGCTAAAACCTTGACACCTTCATCTGTAAAATTTACGCGCCCTTGCACGACGAGCGGCGCATCAGCTGCTAGAAGGTTTACATTTTTATAAAAAACACTAGGGAAAACGACGACTTCAATAGTATGTGTGTAATCTTCAAGTGTCAAAAAACACATCGTATCGCCTTTTTTCGTCGCGATGCGTTTAGCTGCGGCGACAAGACCGCCGATGCGTACAAGTTGACGCTCCTTTTTTTTGCCGTCAAGAATATCTGCTATTGATACGAGATTTTTAATTTTATTTTCGTAACGATCAAGCGGATGCCCTGTGATGAAAAAGCCCGTGTTTTCTTTCTCCCAAGCGAGTTTTTGCACCGTATCCACCTCGTCTACGCTAGGCAAGGCGACCTCTTCTACCTCTTTTATCATCGGCTCATCGAAAAGTCCGATCTGATTGCTTAAGGCATCTCTTAGCCTACGCGCTGCCACTTCGACTACGCGCTCTAAAACAGCCAAAAGCTGCGAGCGATACACACCAAGTGAGTCAAAGGCACCACACTTTATCAGGCTTTCTATGACGCGCTTATTTACCGTACGCATATCAACACGCGTGCAAAAGTCCAAAAGTGAGGTGAATTTGCCACCTTCTTTACGCACAAGCACAAGGCTCTTGATCGCCGCCTCACCAACATTTCGCACGGCGGCAAGCCCAAAACGTATAGCCGTGCCATCTACGCTAAAAGTTGCCTTGCTGGCGTTAACGTCAGGCGGTAAAATCTTAATGCCCATGTGACGGCAAAGATCTATGTAAATGCCCACCTTGTCGTTTGTATCCATGATGCTAGTGAGCATCGCCGCCATATATTCTTGCTGATAATGCGCCTTTAGATACGCCGTCTGCCATGCCACCAGCGCGTAAGCTGCACTATGTGACTTATTAAAGCCATAGTCGGCAAAATTCGTCAAGAGATCGAAAATCTTCTCTGCCAGAGCAGGATCAATGCCGTTTTTTGCTGTACCTAACATATATGCTTCGCGCTGCGAGTTTAAGACATCGTGCTTTTTCTTTCCCATGGCGCGGCGCAAAATATCTGCTTGCCCCAGCGTAAAGTTTGCAAGAACCTGCACTACCTGCATGACCTGCTCTTGATAAAGCACAACACCAAAGGTTTCTTTCAAAATCGGCTCTAAGAGAGGATGCAGATACGTCACCTGCTTTTTGCCGTGGCGACCTGCTATAAAATCTGTCACCATGCCGCTCTTTAATGGCCCCGGGCGATAAAGGGCGATTGTTGGAATGAGATCTTGAAAGCTTTTCGGCTGCAAATCCTTAACTAAATTTGTCATACCGGCTGACTCCATCTGAAAGACCGCGCCTGTATCACCTCTACAAAGCATGGCAGCCGTCTTTTCATCTGCTAGCGGTATCTTATCTATATCCACGCTGATGCCGCGATTTAGCTTGATATGTTTTAACGCATCTGTAATGACGGTCAGAGTACGCAGCCCGAGAAAATCCATTTTCAAAAGGCCAAGTGCCTCTACATGATCCTTGTCATACTCTGTCACCAATGTGCCGTCTGAAACTTGCACAGGCACATAATCGGTCAAAGGCTGCTTGGCGATCACGACACCTGCCGCATGTGTCGATGAATGGCGCGGCAGACCTTCAAGCTCACGCGCAAGGTCGATAAGACGCTTCATCTCCTCGCTTTCTTCGTAGATCCTCAAAAAATCCTGCGACTCAAAAAGCGCACGCTCAAGCGTGATGCCAGGTTCTGACGGCACCGCTTTTGCCACGCGGTCAACACTTGCATAGCTCATCTCTAGTGCGCGCCCAACATCTCGAATCGAGCCTTTTGCCGCCATCGTGCCAAATGTTATGATCTGTGCTACGTGCTCGCTGCCGTAGCGATGCTTTACATAGTCTATTATCTCCTCGCGGCGAATGTAGCAAAAATCAATGTCAATATCAGGCATTGTCACGCGCTCAGGATTTAAGAATCGCTCGAAAAGCAATTCATACTTCAAAGGATCAAGATTAGTGATGCCCAAAAGATAGGCGACAATGCTGCCGGTTGCCGAGCCACGACCGGGGCCTACAGCGATACCCTTACTTTTTGCATACTTTATTAGATCCCAAACAATAAGAAAATAGCTGTCGTAGCCCATGCGCTTGATAACTGAAAGCTCATAGTCAAGTCTTTTTCTCACAAAAGGCGTAATCTCTTCATAGCGGTGCGCCAGATTCTCCTCACAAAGCTGCTTTAGATAAGAAACATCCGTCATGGCGTCCGGCAGCGGAAAATGCGGCAGATGTAATTGCCCAAAAGTAAACTCCACGTTGCATCGCTCGGCAATCTTTTTTGTATTATAAATCGCCTCTGGACAATCTTTGAAAAGCTCTTTCATCTCTTCAGGTGAGCGCAAATAAAACTCACCTTCGGCATACCGCAGCCGTGTAGGATCGCTAATGCCCCTACCTGTTTGAATCGCCAGCAAGACATCGTGCGCTTTTGTATCTTCCTTACGCACATAATGAACATCATTTGTAGCCACAAGTCCAACACCGAATTTTTTGGCTAATTCCATGATGCCGGTAAACGCCGTCTTTTCATCTCTAAGCCCATGATCTTGAATTTCAAGGAAAAAATTATCCTTGCCAAAAATATCAATATATTCTGCAACTAACCTTTCAGCACGCTCTTTTTTCCCTTGCAAAATCGCCTGTGGAATCTCACCTGCAACGCAAGCGCTAAGACAAATAAGACCCTTACTGTGCTTTTGCAAAATCTCCTTATCAACTCGCGGCTTATAATACATCCCTTCGGTATTTGCTAGAGAAACGAGCTTTACTAAATTCTTATATCCCTCGTTATTTTCTGCAAGCAAAATCAAATGATAATAGCGCGTGCCGTACACCTCGGCACGGTCAAAGCGCGACGCAGGCGCAAGATATGCCTCGCAGCCGATGATCGGACGAATCCCCTGCTTTTTTGCTTCCTTATAAAACTCTATGACGCCATACATAGCACCGTGATCGGTGATCGCAATAGAATCCATACCCAATTGCTTCGTGCAAAGGATTAGATCAGAGATCCGACTCGCGCCGTCAAGAAGACTATAGTATGTATGAACGTGCAAATGTACAAAGGGTATCTTCGTCATAGCCACCTCACTCTTTGATGTTTTTATTTTTCTTATTATATAAAAAAACACCGCTAACAGTCTACATAATTTTTTACAATGTATAGCAGCCATCAATAAAGCCAGTAACTGCAAGGCTTTACGCGAATAACAAAAGATTTTTTAATGTAATGGATTATGAAAGATTATACAGGCGAATCATGGTTTTTGTAGACAAGAAAAAAGGCAGCTATTCGAAAATTCCGAACAACTGCCTTTTCTTTATTCTGCTTCTTTCAACTCGCGATGCACCTTCTCAATGCCTTGCGCGATAACTTCGGTGCGCGTCACCTTCATGCGTTCGGCACATTCATTCAGCAATGCAAGCTCTTTTTTAGACAATCTCACATGAAGCTGCCCCGTGCGTGGGTTCGTCGTCGGTCTGCCCATCTTCTTTTTCTCGATACGCCACACCGCCTTTTCTTGCCGTATACAAGGATATTGCAGGGCGGCGGCAAGTCCGCCCTGCTTCCCTTTTTCGTCCGTTCCTTAGCCTTCGAGAGAAGTCTGCAACTTCTCAATGAGTGCTTCAAGCTCCTTCTTTGCCTGCTCCGTTTCCGCTGCCTCAATCTGTTCTTGCAGCTTTTTGAGGTCGCCGATGACGAAACGAAGAAATGCAGCAAACTGCTTATCTGTCATACCCATATCTTCCATGTCATCCTCCTTTCTGCGCTTGCCCACCTACTCGCTTGGTTTCCCTTGCTGTATTTACATTGTATATTATGCGTCCGCAAAAATCAAGGGATTTTTTATAAAAATTTTCATGCGCCTTATCTGAACTATCCCCTTTGTCAAGGACATTTTGAAAGAAGGGATTTGTTTCATCTGCTACTTTTCTTTCCTAATGTCAATGGATAATTCCCTGTTTTTAAGAACTCATCATATTCGTTTGGCGACAGCTTCTGTAGCTGCCATTGATCTTGATTTTCAAGACGATGATTGGCATTTTTACTCAAGTGCGCTAAAAGATGAACGCGAACACGCAAACTTTTCACTTCAAGAACTTTCTTCTGAAACAAAAATCCCCGTAAGTATCCTTAATGCTTATGAGGAAGGCACGACCCCTATTAGCAAATTTCTTTTAGGGGAAATTTGTGAGGCTTATGGTAAATCAATCAATCAATTTCTGCTCGATAACGATCTATATGACAACATAATCTCGCCATGCAAGAATACAGGCGCGGCGAAACCATGTCACATGAAGCCATCGACTGGGATTGACATTGTTGCACCCTCAGTCGAATTGAGGGTGCAGATAAACAAAAAAGCCGCCCACCGAGTGACCGGCACGATGGGCGGCAGACATGACGCGAATCATGTCCGTTGCAAGCTACATTCTACCATGATTCGCCTCTCTTTTCAGGGGAGGTATTTTTTATTATGTCTAAAATCCGAATCCGTAAGCATTGTAGGCGATTCTTTCGGTGGATGCTACGAAAGCACGGGCTTAACGCGCATAGCTTTGCATAGCTTTCGCCATACGCACGCGACGCAACTCATTGAAGCCGATGCGAAGCCCGTAGACGTTGCCGCCCGTCTAGGTCATAAGGATGCGACGCTTACGCAAAACCTTTACACCCACGACACCGAAGATATAGAGCAAGAAACGGCGCGTATCTTCGGCGAGATTGTAGGCAAGTAATTTTGTGGGCAAATTGTAGACAAATGCGGAAACGGTAGCCGCAAACCCTTATAAATCAAGGGGTTTTCGGTAAGTTAAATGTTCTATAAAAATTAACAAACCTTCAATGCTCCTTCCAATACCGCAGTAAAACAGCGAGGACATATTCTTGTAGCGCGATGCCCACTGCTAAATCCCAATCGACATCGCCTGCAAAAACAGTGTTAGAAACGACGCGGATCGGTAAAAACGGTACATCATATGTCTTGCAAATCTGCGCGACAGCGTCGCCTTCCATTTCTTCTAGTGCCGTACCATAAAACGTGTGCAAAAAAAGCACACGATCAACTTGACAATTCCAACTGTCTGCCGTGCCGATGATACCCTCGCGTACGCGCCCTTTCTTATAAAAATTTTTACAAGAAACGGCTGATAGAAAAAGTTTTTCATCTGAGGGATGATAAATTTCTTGTGTAAAGCAGCTCTTTTCTTTATCATAGGCAAAAACGCCAAGCTTTTCTAACGCTTTTTCATCGACGCCCGCGCCGCGTGCACGAAAATGTGATTTCCATGCCGATATATTAACAGTTTTTTGACCGATAACGATGTCAAAATTTTTCAATGTAGGATCGTGTGCGCCTGCCGTACCTTGATTGATGACAGCGACGGGATGAAAAAACTCAATAGCAAGTGCCGTTGTCGCCGCCGCATTTGCAAGACCCCATTCAGTACGCGATAAAGCGAGCGGTATGCCTTGGTAGTTGCCGGATGCAAAGTACCACTCGCCAAGGCGATATTCATAGACATTTTCAAGCTGCGAGGCAATATGACTTGTTTCTACCTCCATCGCACCTTGAATGAGCACGGGTCGCTCTCCCTGATACGTCTTGCCGTCACGATCTGATAATCCTGACATGATTTTCCCCCGTTCAAAATGCACCGCAGCAGACAGCAGTGCTTATTATATCTCTCTTACTTTACATTGTTTCATAAATATCTTATAATGAAGACGAAATATTTATCAAAGTCTATTGCCCTAAAACCCCACGAGCTAAAGAGACGGCATAAACCGACTGACTTGCTTTTATAGTAAGGGCGATGCGCTTTTGTCTGCAAAATAGATAAAAGTGTGTGTAGTTTACAAAGGAGCGATTACCCCTTGAAGATTCTCGCGCGGCATTTGACAGCCGACTTATATAACTGCAAAGAAAACAAGCTGCTCGATATAGAGTTGACTGTCGCTTTTTTGCGCCGTCTTGCAGAAGAAACAGGCTTTCATGTTCTACAAGTCGATATGCAGGTGATAGAGCCTAAGCATTTTGTCTTTTTACTTGCTCTTCGAGAAGGTCACTTTGCTCTTCACACATACACCGATCTTCACTATGCAGCAGGTGATATTTTCCTTTGTGATGCCAATGCCGAGCCGGAAACACTCTTTAAGGGGCTTTGTAATTTTTTTAAGCCTGAAAAGATTCGCACGACATTCTTAAAACGCGGCGATTTCGGCACGGTTAAGGATATGAAGCCGAAAATAAAGTCACATATCGCGCCGCTAAGGCGCATCCACAACACGGGTGCCAAGGTCATACGTCTGCTAGCAAGGCGCAGCCGCAAAAAGAAGTTTTGAAAGTGTGCTGCTAAAAATATCGGTTGTTACTGTTTTTCGTCTGCTATGCTTATGGATCCACTGATAAATTCAGCCACCATCTGCATAAATCCAGGCGACTTCATTTTAGCAGTTATTCTTTAGTTTTGCGAGTTTATTTTTAAATGATTTTCTATTAATCAAAACCACCAGTTGAACTGGTGGTTTGAACAGGCCCTATAAGGGCCAAATACTTGTGGTAGCACCTTAAAAGGTGCATCGAATGGGTTCTGACAACCACACTATTATCACGGGCAGCCCCCTACTCGGGGGCATTTTTATTTGCCTTTTTCACTCCTGCCACCCGTAAACGGGTCAACAAACTCCTTTAGGCTTAGTTGATCTGCCATAATATCCTCCTGTAACTGATTCTTGATATAATTCTTGATTGCATTTTCATATTTCCCAACCGTATCGACATAATATCCGCGACACCAAAAATGTCGATTCCCGTATTTGTACTTCAGGTTCGCGTGTCGGTCAAACACCATCAAGCTGCTTTTACTTTTCAAGTAGCCCATAAACCCAGAGACACTCATATGCGGCGGTATGGTTACCAGCATATGGATATGGTCTGGGCAACACTCTGCCTCCAAGATTTCTACACCTTTGCGTTCACACAGATCTCGTAGGATCTTTCCGATGTCGACCTTAATTTGGTTGTAGATTACTTGCCGTCGATATTTCGGGGCGAACACGATATGATATTTACATCTCCATTTACTGTGTGATAAACTTTTTACGTCATTCATTGACAAGCGCCTCCTATGCTATTCTTCATTTGTGGTTGTCAGGCCACTTCTAGTTTAGCATAGGAGGCGCATCCCTTTTCTATAAGAATTTCTTCTCTACCCCCAGTTGAACTGGGGGATTTATCATGCCTATTCGGCGACCATACAATAAAAACAGCCCGACGATCCATCTAGTGGGCTGTTTTTATTTGTTCTTCAATTTGTACTTTTATTGTAAACTTTGAGGACTTACAGAAACTTAGCCAATCCGTCTACGCCTGCGGCTTTACTTCTTGGGATTTCATTGTAAAAGTTCCGTCATGCGTTTGATCGGTACTGATGCGTCGATGTGACCGGCGAGCGAATTGACTTTTTTGCCATCTAGGAGAATTTGCACCGATTTCACTTCGGAAAACTCGGTTAGTGTATTTACAATAGAGCCAACTAACATTTCCTCTCCCGTTGAGCCACCTATAAAGTTTTTCACAAGATCTTCACTAAAGTCAACAGTCGCAACACCGTTATTGACTTCGATGTTGTTTAGTTTTGTCTTTGCAGGAATAATGGTCGTAACTCCATTTGTTTTGGTGCCGGAAAGTAGAGATTGCACTGCTTCTTTGTATTTGTCTTCTTTAGGTTTTAGCGTGCGCGTTTCACCAACAAGTTTCATGCCCTTATCATCTGGATAATAAACCTTGATGCTAAATTCTTCCACCGTCTTTGCTGCGCTGTCTTTTTTTGCTGCGTCCTTTTTCTCTGTGATGGGAGCCTTATCTGCCGGCGGCGCAGCGTGATTGGATGGTTTATCTTTATCACAGCCAACGACCAAAAAAAGTGTAAGGAGCATAAAGACAGCGAGCGTGGATTTCATGATATTCATATTTGAAAACCGCCTTTCGGATCTTTCCTATTGTTTTGGTTTTTCATAGTAACCTTTCGTATATGTTCAGCCTCCCCCAAAGAAGCGACTCAACCCTCTTACGATGGCAAATGCCATTTTGTTTTGAAAATCAGCTGTGTTCAAAAGCGCTTCTTCACGTTCATTTGAGATAAATGCCAATTCGACTAGGGATGCCGGTATGTTTGAATATTTAAGGACATAAAAATTTGCTTCTTTAGTGCCACGATTTCTAAGCCCACCTGCGCTAACAAGTTCTTCCTGCAAAACAGTTGCCAGTCTTTTGCCCTCTAGTGAGCCATAATAAGAATAGCTTTCCGTACCGTTCGCATCCGGATTAGAAAAGGCGTTACAATGTATACTCAAGAACACTTCTGCCCCCGGCGTGCTGTTTGCGACATCGACGCGTGCCTGCAGTTCTTGCCTGTCTGAAGCATAGCTTGCGTAAACATCGCGATCCGTCGTGCGCGTCATGACAACGTGTGCGCCAGCGTTTTCCAAGAGCCGCTGCACTTTTTTTGCTACTTCAAGTGCCACATCTTTTTCACATATACCGCTAGGTCCTATCGCGCCCGGATCGCTGCCACCGTGTCCCGGATCGACTACGATCATACGCCCCTTGATACCTCCGGCACCAACCAAAAGTGATGTGCTAGGTAAAGGCAGCGTGACAGGCGTCTTGATGTTAATGACAAGGCGGCAGGGCTTCTTCGCACTGCGATCCGCCGCTAGCGTATAGACAGTATAATTTTGCTCTTTTACTTCATCTGTAAAAGCTACCATTATCTGCACTTGACGCTTTTTTATCTCACGAAGTGTTATAAAGCTCCCGAAAGTACCGTCAAGCGCAGCATCTTTTGATATCGTACCGAGCTTTGCATCTTGTAGATCGATGATCAGATGTTTCGGTTTGGCCGGATCTTTTTGCACAGTATAGGAAACATCTTCACGATTCATGGCGATCTCGATGCGAAGCATACGCCCCCCCTGATCTTCAATCACTTGATATTGAAGATCGCTTAATTCATTTACTCTAGCAGCAAACGCCTGTGGGGCAAAGAGCATACATAAAAGCCCCAAAAAGCTAAACGCCAAAAAAAATCTTTTGGACAAAAAAACCACTCCTATTCTCCCTTGATCTCTTGCAAGAGAGCCTCTGCTTCTTCACGAGCTTCCTTGGTACGCTCCTCATCAAAGGAGATTTCCCAACGGATATAGTCGCCCTCAGATAGCTCTACAGGCAGTTCCTCAGCCGGAAATACGACCTTTTTTTCCTTTTCGCCGACAAGAAGTATTGCCTTATCCTCTTCAAAACGATCAATAACGGCAAACGTCATTTATTTCTCCTCCTTCACACTATAGGTTTTACCGTCTGAAACTATAGCAATCGTACCTTCTTTATCGGTGCGATATACTTTGATATTAAATTTTTTATAACGCTCTAACACGTCTTTATGCGGATGTCCGTAGTCGTTTCCTGCGCCGCAGGAGATGGCAACTACCTCAGGTGCTGTCGCTTGCAAAAATGCCGTTGTCGATGAGGTCTTGCTGCCGTGATGCGGCGATTTTAGTACAAGGCTACTAATCTCGTCAGCACTGTGGCGCGAAAGTGTAGATTTTTCCGTTTCCTTTTCTGCATCGCCAGTAAAGAGCATGGTAAAATCGCCAAATACCAATCTGCCGACAATAGAATTGATATTGAGGTTAGGTTTGCCTTTTTTCTTACCTCCAGCTTTTACCATCTCTGCCGTCGGACTTAAAACACTAAATGTGACCCCTGCACCAAAGTCAAGCACATCACCATCGACTAGTGCTTTATAGGGAATATTTTTTGCCTTAATAGTCTTTAAGTAGTCACGATAAAATTTTGCCGTCGTCGGCTCACCGTTGTCGTAGACTGCCTTTACTTCGCATTTTTTAAAAAGCACAGAAGCACCGCCTAGATGATCGGCGTGTGGATGTGTGATAATAAGTTTATCAACCGTCGTTATATTTTCCTTTTTAAGTGCCGCTTCTAGCTTTGGGTGCTCGTCTAGATCGCCGGTATCAATGAATATCGTCTGCTCTGCCGTTTTGATGAGGATGGCATCACCTTGCCCAACATCTAGCACCTTAACTTCTAAAGTGCCATTTTTCGCCTGTGACGATTTCGTTTTATCTGCTCCCTGTGATCCCAGTGTGCAGCCTGTCAAAAGCGTAGAAATGAGAAAAACTGCGGCGATTATGCCTGATATTTTTTTCATAAATATCATCTTGGCATTTTTCATTTACCACCACTCCCATCACTTTTCTCACGCGGCAAATCAAAAACAACGCGTAAGATAAGAAATACTGTCCAAAGAGCCATTGAAACAAGATATGCTATATCTAAAGTCTGGAGATTTTTATAATCTAGCGTAGAAATAAGCAAAATGGATGCAACGATAATAAACCAATCGAGTTTGCGAATTTTTTTAAACTTTTCCATGCATTTCACCTTTCTTATACGAATTCTAAAAAGAGGGTGCGCCATTATTATGCTGCCATAACTTATGTGCGTAAAAAAGCCGCCTTCTTGCCAATCGCCTTGGCTGAAAGCGGCTGCTTTCTTTTATTTTCGCTGCATTCTAGCATCAAGGGCATCGTGCATACGATGATTGATCGTACTTAAGCCGCGGTAAACTGTAGTAATGTCAACTTCATCTCCGCGATTTTCCATGTAACGCTCAAGCTTTCTCTTTACTCGCTGTAAGGCGTTATCTATAGACTTAACATGACGATCAAGATCTACTGCAATCTCTTGAGATGACTTGCCATCAAGGTAACTCATGAGCACGCGCCATTCGAGATCGCTTAAAATTTCTTCCATCTTTTCTTCTATGTCGATAAATTCTTCTTGACTGATGACAAGCTCTTCGGGGTTAGAAACACGCGCTCCCGGCAATATGTCAAGAAGCGTCCGATCAGAATCTTCATCATAAATCGGCTTGTTTAGAGAAATGTAAGAGTTTAGCGGAATGTGCTTTTGACGCGTTGCCGTCTTGATAGCCGTAATGATCTGGCGCGTTACGCAAAGTTCGGCAAATGCACGAAACGATGACAGACGATCATTTCTAAAGTCGCGGATCGCCTTGTAAAGACCGATCATACCTTCTTGCACAATATCTTCTCGATCAGCACCGATGAGAAAATACGAGCGTGCCTTCGCTCGCACGAAATTTCGATACTTGTTGATCAGGTAATCGAGAGCAACACTACTGCAATTTTCCTTGATTTTGGAAATGACTTCTTCATCTGTCAATCCTTCAAATCCTTCATGCAATGTATCGTTGCCGTTGTCTCTCATTTCTGCTTCCATTGCATCGACCCCATTCGTGTTGCTTTCCGATTATATAAAAACGATCTAGACCTTCGAATATCTGTTGACTCATCTAACATTTTTGATTATACCCCAGAGATGCCCGAAGCGTCAAGCGTAGCGCGGCTTTTTCCATCTTTGGTGTATCGCCATCTTTTTAATCTTTTCTAACAAAGGCGCGCACGTCTTGCCTCATACATAAAGAGTGCGCCGGCAACAGAGGCATTAAGTGAGTTTAGCTTCCCCTGCATTGGTATACGCACTAGAAAATCACAGTTTTCTCTTATAAGCCTGCCAAGACCTCTGCCTTCACTGCCTAAAACGATGACCAAAGGGCCTTTCAGATCAGCATGAAAAATATCTTGCTCTCCTTGCATATCAGCACCGACGAACCAAAGACCGTGCTTTTTAAGTCGCTTCATCTCCTGCACGATGTTACCTATGCGTACGACAGGCACATACTCAACAGCGCCTGCTGAGGTTTTTGCAACTGTCGCAGTAAGAGCGCAACTTCTGCGTTTTGGGATAATTACACCGTGTATACCTGCCGCATCTGCGGTTCGCAAAAGCGCACCGAAATTATGCGGATCTGCAATTTCATCGAGCAGCAAGAAAAGCGGCGGCTCTCCTTTTTTTGCTGCATATGCAAAGATGTCTGCCATCTTAGCGTAAACGACGGGCGCCGCGTAGGCAAGTACGCCTTGGTGGCGCATACCCGGTGCAAATACAGCAAGTTGTTGTCGCGTATTTACTCGCACAGGTACATCATGCTCGTTTGCGAGTGCAAAAATCTGCCTAAGTGCCGCATCCTTTATGCCTTTTGCAACAAGAATACGATTGATGCCACGCCCTGCCTTTAGTGCTTCAAGGACAGCATTGCGCCCAACTATGATTTCCTCAGCAGCAAATGCCGAAAGTCGGCTATTTTCCCCGTCCTTTCGCTTTTCTGCCACTGCCTCTTTTTCTGCCGTCTTTGCCATCGTTTGCACCAACTTTCACTTTTTCAATTACTCTCCATCGGGCTTTACGATGTACTTTAAGAGCCATGGCTCTTTTGCCACAAGCTGATCGCGCATGGCGAGCAGCATCTGACGGATCTCCCACTGTGCGCCAGGTATCGTCACACGTTTTTCATAGATGTCCATGAAAGAGCGCAGATTTAGCGTTGTGACAAAGTTCGTACACGCGCCGCCCGGCAAAACAAATCTTGCATCTTGCTTTGCTACACCTAGAGCTAAAAGATCATCGTATGCCTCTTGAATTTTTTGCATTGTTTCAAGATAACACACATAGGCTGTCTTGTTTTTGCGAATCGCTTCGGGTACGACATGAGAAAAAATGCCATCTTCTTGATTTTCTGACTGCTCCGAAACATAGCGTTGGCTCTGAACACTAAGAGAAACGCCGATACGATGGCGCGAATACTGTGCAAGAAGCGTGCGCGAAACTCCCTTGACAGCAAATGTCATGAAGCAATGTTCAACGACCGAAAGATGCTTGCTCGTCATAATGCGCTCTAAAAGGCGCAGCATATCCGCCTCGCTCTTTTCTTCGGCAAGAAGCTCGATGGGAGAATTTGCGCTGTAGCAAGTACGCGCCGCTAACCAACATATTTTCAAGTAATTCGGTGTCTTTGCTATTAATTTTATTTCCACGACTTTATTCCTTTCAGCCTTATTGCTTTCATTGCTACAGATGCGAAAACCATTCCTTTGATTCCTTTTTATGCGCTGCCTACGCTTTTAGCCTTCTCCTGCATCATAGCCTGTACTATTGCTTGAAATGCCCATTCGGCAATTTCGTCCAAACGCTTTTTATCTTTTTCTAAAAAAAGCGTACCTAAAAGTGCTTCAAAGCCTGTACTTGCATGGTATTCGGCGACACCGGCACGTCGCGGCGCATGGCTTTTTGCATTTCTGCCGCGGCGAAAAATAGCACGTTCACGCTCTGTCAAGCGATCTGCAATTATGTGATATGCTTTTGCCTGCCAGACAGCAGAAACTATTCTAGAAGCGAAATCGCTCAAAATATGCACCTTAGACTGCTCGAAGGAAAGCAGACGCACACGCACGAAAAGATGAAAGTAGGCATCGCCGATGTAGGCAAGGACAAGCGGACTTGCAAGACGCACATCAAGACCTGCATAGCGCTCAATGATACCGCCTGCATCGTCCGGTGCAAACATCGCATCCACGATGGCATGAAAATGATTAAACTTCATGTGCGCTTCCACCTTGCGCCCTGTGGCGTGTCTTCGATGATGATGCCGCACGCTTTAAGCTCATCACGCAGGCGATCGGCAAGTGCCCAATTTTTCTCTTCTCGTGCTTTTTGACGTAATGCTAAGATTAGATTGATAAGGCTTGCAACAAGCCCATCGTCTTTCCTTTCTGCCTTTGTTTCAAAGATGCCAATAATTTTAGCCATGTCAGTATATATGGCGTGAACCTTGGCAAAATCCGCCGCATCAAAAGCAATATTTCCCTTTGTAACATTGCTGTAATAGGTGTTTATTTCTTTTGACAAGGAAAAGATATGACTTATGGCAAGAGCTGTGTTAAAATCATCTTCCATCGCTTCATAAAACGCTGCCTTAGCTGCTGCTGCCGCTTTTAAAAGTGCTTTTGCACTGTTAGAATCTGCACCGTCTAATGTCTTAAGTTCTGCTGCATTATCCCAAGAAATTTTTAATCGCGCAAGACTCGTTTTTGCTTCTTTCAAGCGTTCATCGGTAAAATCCAGCGGACTTCTATAGTGCGTCTGCACGATGAAAAAGCGCACGACTTCGCCCGGATATTTTTTAAGAATATCCTTGACGGTAAAAAAATTATTCTTAGACTTAGACATCTTTTCGTCATGAATAGTAATGAAGCCGTTGTGCAGCCAATAACGCGCAAAGCTCTTTTCGTCTCCCGTACAGGCCTTTGCCTGTGCGATCTCGTTTTCGTGATGCGGAAAGATAAGATCGCTGCCGCCGCCATGAAAATCAAATGTTTCACCGAGATACTTCATCGCCATAGTCGAACACTCAATGTGCCAACCGGGGCGCCCCTTGCCCCAAGGGCTATCCCAAAATGGTTCGCCTAGCTTTACCGCTTTCCACAGAGCAAAATCCATCGGATGTTTCTTACGTTCATCAATACCCACACGTGCGCCTGCCTGCATATCCTCTAAGGAGCGTCCACTTAGTCTACCGTAGCCTGCAAAATGCTCCACGCTGTAGTATACATCACCATCAAGCACATAGGCATAACCTTTTTCTATCAAACGCTCAATCACAGCTAAAACATCGCCTATATGCTCTGAAACACGCGGATAAATATCAGCACGGCGTACATTTAGTGCATCGAGTACTTTAAAATATTCTTCAATATAGTGATCGGCAAGCTCTTTCCACGTCTTACCAGCTTCTTTTGCACGACGGATGATCTTATCGTCAACGTCTGTGAAATTTTGCACATAGCGCACAGCATAGCCTTTTTTCTCTAGGTAGCGACGCACAACATCCCATGTAACGAAAGGACGCGCATTGCCGATATGCGGATCGTTATAAGGCGTAACACCGCAGCAATAAATGCTTACCTTACCTGCTACAAGTGGCTTAAATGCTTCCTTTTCTCGCGTCAGTGTATTGTAAACCCTCAGCATCTTACTTCTCCTCCATTTGCTCTAGCCCTGCAACAGCGTAGGCAGATATACCCTTTTCTGCTCCCGTAAATCCCAATTTTTCTTCTGTCGTCGCTTTTACGTTCACTTGGTCGAGATCTACTCTTAGAGTATCGGCGATATTTTGACGCATCGCCTCGATATAAGGCGCAAACTTTGGACGCTGCGCCACAATCGTTGCATCTATATTGCCGACGCGGTAGCCCTTTTCCCTAATCAATGCAAAAACCTTAGCTAAAAGTTTCATACTTGAAACGCCCTGCCAACGTTCATCACTATCTGGAAAGTGGCGTCCAAGATCGCCTAACGCCGCAGCACCTAAAAGTGCATCTTCAACAGCGTGCAGCAGCACATCAGCATCCGAATGACCCAAAAGTCCATATTCATGTGGAATATCAACGCCACCTACAATAAGTTTTCTGCCAGTCACTAAGCGATGTACATCGTATCCCATGCCAAATCTCGTCATATCGTCACCTTCATTTTAACGCAATGTGCCAAGAGCGCCTCGGCAATCCACAAATCTTCCGGCGTCGTGATCTTTAGATTGCTATAGTCACTTTCGACGATAAAGACCCTCTCACCCAATCGCTCGACAAGGCTTGCATCATCCGTACCAAGAAAGCCATCCGCTGCCGCTTTTTCGTAAGCAAACTCCAAAACCTCACGGCGAAAACCTTGTGGCGTCTGCACTTCCCAAAGACCTATGCGCGGCGGTGTAGCTTCGACAGAACCATCTTCAGCCACAACTTTGATCGTATTTTTAGCACGCACAGCAGCAACAGCGGCACCTTTTTCACGCGCCATACAAATAACGCCTTCGATTGTACTTGAACTGACTAAAGGACGTGCTGCATCGTGTACAAGTACAATATCTGCATCCGTATCTAAATGAGCTAAACCGTTCGCAATGGAATACTGCCGTTCAGTGCCACCTTCAACGATGCAGCAAGGCTTTAATCCTTGGACTTTTTGCAAAAGTTGCTCTACAATATTGACCTCTCCTTTTGCTGCAACGACGATCAACTGCCCTACCGCAGGAACAATAGAAAATTTTTGCAAACTGCGAAGCAAAATAGATATACCTGAAAGCTCTAAGAACACCTTATTCTTGCCAACCCCCATGCGCTTACCTGCACCGGCTGCCGGAAAAATCACGCAAACCATAAAGCCTCCTTATAAATGCACCGCCGATAAGTCTTTTGACCTATCGGCGGCACTATAATTTCACCAATGTCTGGGCTTTGCAAAAATCATGCGTCCGGCTGCTGTCTGTAACGCGGACGTTACCTCTACTTCTATTATATTGTTTATATATTTACGTCCGTTTTCAATGACAATCATCGTACCATCATCAAGATAGGCGACCCCCTGTCCCGGCTCTTTGCCTTCTTTAACAACAGAAACGCGCATAGATTCACCCGGAATGACGACAGGCTTGACAGCATTAGAAAGTTCGTTGATATTTAGAACGGGTACACCACGCAATTCTGCAACTTTATTCAAATTAAAATCATTCGTGATGAGTTTACCACCGACAACCTGTGCAAGACGTACGAGCTTTGAGTCAACTTCCGCGATGTCGTCAAAATCTTGACTTGTGATCTCAACTTTCATCTTCGATTCCGTGCGGATGCGTTGCAAAATATCAAGACCGCGTCTGCCGCGCACACGCTTTAAAGCATCAGAAGAATCGGCGATATGCTGTAACTCCTCTAAAACAAATTCCGGAATGAGCAATATACCATCAATAAAACCAGTTTCACAAATATCAGCAATACGCCCGTCAATGATAACGCTTGTATCTAATAACTTATAAAACTTCTCCGGTGATTTCTTTCCTTTTCCTAATAAATCAAGTGCTTCCTTAACCTTAGATTGTGCCTTTGCCTCACGGTTTTTATTGAGAAAATTCGGAACAGCACCAAAAAACTCACCGACTTCCTTACGCTTCTTAATCGTGATATGAATACCAAGATAGCCAAACACTATGCTAAAAACGACAGGAAAATACGCGCCAACCAACGGAATATTAGAAAATGCCGCACCTAATAAATTTGCGATGATAAGTCCGACAGCAAGCCCTGTAGCGCCTGCGATAACGTCATGAATCGGCATCTTATTTAGCTGTATTTCCACCCAATATGTAAAGCGCTTTAGCGTCGCTGTAAAAAAAGGGGTCGTAACAAAGCCAAAAAAACCGCCGGCTACAGCACCGGAAAGAATACAGACGAGTGAAGCAAGCGTCAAGCGGAAAAGACCAAGATCCATCTTTAGAATTTCCGTACTTAAAAACAGTGTAAAAAAGGGGCTTGCAAGCTGCATGAGCGCTCCGCCAAGAATAGCAAAAATCAATGTGATAAAAAAGCGCAATACTTTTTCAAGCAAATAAACATCCCTCCTATCTCTTAATAAACTTTAAGAACATCTGTCCTTGTGTCTTACATGAAAAAGCCAATCATCCACACTATTTTAGCTCGTTTTTTAGTTTTTCATGAAAAAGAAATGACAAAGCCAGATAGATTCATCATACTAAATCTATAAGGCTTTGTCAAAAAAATCACTCTCTAATCCCTTCTCGTCTTATTGGTTAATTGTAAAATGAAATAGAACGCTCAAAAAGGACAGGCAAAAGCACCTATGGTAAAAAGACCGTCTTTCCAAGCACAAGCCACATTGCAAGGATTCTCCTCCACTTATACCATAAGCAACATCAAGCAAAATCATTGGTCGCAAGGATGTCATCCATCCACGACTTGACTTCCTCAGGTGATTTGCTGCAAGCATAAACGAGTTCACTGACGATTATCTGACGCGCTAGATCTAAAAGACGCTTTTCCCCACTTGAGATCTTTCGCAAGCGATCTTGCAAGACAAGATTTCTTGCCACAGCCGCTACGTCACATATATCTCCGCTCTTCATACGCTCAAGATTTGCATGAAAACGCTTATTCCAACTACCTGTCGCACGCTCTGGTGCCATTTTTAGTACATCTTTGACTTCTTCGACTTGCGTCTCTGGGATCACGTCTCGAAGTCCCATATTGTCCACATTATCCGTCGGTATCATAACCTTCATGTTGCCCAACGGCATCTTGAGTACATAGTAAGATTTGTCCTCGCCAAGCACTTCGCAATCTTCTATGCCAGAAATCACTCCTGCACCGTGCATCGGATATACCACCGTATCGCCAACCTGAAGCAACGCTACACCTCCTGCCTTTCTCCACTAATAATTAACCATGATAATCAAAATTCCCTTTATGATTATAACACAATTCTTTATATATGGGAAGAAATTTGACAATGCATCATACCCTTTATTTCACTGTGGCTAATTGCCAATGAAGTAGTAGACTAAAACCGGAAAAACGCTGATAAAATAAAGTTGCCAAGATTTGCACAGATACGCTTTATTTGGCGAGGAGAAAAACCGCAGGTGTAGCGGTGCTACGTCTCTTCTTTGTCGACGATGGGAAAAGAGCGTAGATACGTGAATATAGGCAGCTTAATTTATCAGTGGTTCCCTAGCAACTTTTGCACCTCATACAAACAAAAATCCACCTATTGTTTAAAAGATCGCTCTAAAAAAACAATAGGTGGAGACGCTACGCAATATGTAATTCTATCTTACTCAAATCACTTGAGTTCTACCTTAGCACCAGCATCTTCAAGTTTCTTTTGAATTTCTTCTGCCTCAGCCTTTGCGATGTTTTCCTTGATCGGTGACGGTGCGCCGTCAACAAGTTCTTTTGCTTCTTTTAGACCAAGACCTGTGATCTCACGCACAACTTTGATGACATTGATCTTTTTGTCGCCTGCTGCCGCAAGAACAACCGTAAACTCGGTCTTTTCTTCGCCAGCAGCAGCCGCAGGTGCAGCACCGACAGCAGCAACAGCGACCGGAGCTGCTGCACTTACGCCAAACTTTTCTTCCATCGCCTTGACCAATTCGGAAAGTTCAAGGACTGTCATGCCCTCAATGGCTTGCATAATTTCTTCTTTTGTCATGATATATACCTCCATAAAATATTTGTTTCTAATTTATTGGTTTTTTAGCAAATAAGTACCATGCACATACCAACACAATACCTGCTTCTTATAATAATCAAGCGGAAGCCTGCTCTTCTTTTTGCTTACGAATCGCCTCAAGCACATAGACCGCATTGCGGATGACCCCTTGTAGCACGTTGACCGTACCTGCAATCGGTGACTGCATACTGCCCAAGAGTTTTGCCAGCAAAACTTCGCGCGACGGCAGATCAGCAAGCGCTTTAACTTCAGCAACATCAATGACGCGACCATCCAAAAGACCAACCTTGAGCGTTAAAATACCAGCTTCTTCTAGCTTGTTCTTCTTCATAAACTCGCAGATAATTTTTGCCGGTGCCACAGCATCCTCAGTAGATACGGCAAGAGCCGTAGTTCCTTCCAGATACTCAAAAAGTCCCTCTAGACCAATTTCTTTAGCGGCGATGCGTGTCATCGTGTTCTTAACGACATGATACGAAACGCCAGCTTCGCGCAGCGTGCGACGAAGTGCCGTGTCTTGCGCCACAGTCAAGCCTTTGTAACTTGTAAAAACAGCACCTTTTGCCGTAGAAAGTCTTTCCTTTAATACAGCAACTGCTGCTTCCTTCTTTGCATTTACACCCATTTTTGCACCTCCTCTCAATAACATTCAAACAAAATAAAACGACTCCCAACTGCACGCCGGAAGCCGCATCTTTTGAAGTATACGCCTTAGATCCGACCTAGGCAGGCGATTTTACTCGTTAGATGGAAAAACCATACCTGCTGTCTACAGTCATCGTATGTAGTTTTTATCGAATTAAGCAAGCGCTGCAATTGGAACACCGGGTCCCATAGTAGAACTTACCGTTATTGCACGGATATACTGCCCCTTAGCTGCTGACGGACGAACGCGAATGAGCGTATCTACGAGTGCTTGATAGTTTTCTTTGAGCTTTTCAGCGTCAAAAGAAGCTTTGCCTATCGGCACATGGATGTTTCCTGCTTTATCCGTACGATACTCCACTTTACCTGCCTTGATCTCATTTATAGCTTTGACAACATCCATGGTGACTGTCCCTAATTTCGGATTCGGCATGAGTCCGCGAGGGCCTAAAACCTTACCAAGACGACCGACTGTCCCCATCATATCGGGCGTAGCGACAGCGACATCAAAATCAAACCAACCGCCCTGTATCTTCGTCACGATTTCATCAGATCCTACATAATCGGCACCGGCATCTTCAGCTTCCTTGACTTTTTCACCCTTGGCAAAGACGAGAACCTTTTTTGCCTTGCCTGTGCCATGCGGCAAAACCATCGCACCGCGAACCTGCTGATCTGCATACTTCGGGTCGACACCTAGACGAATATGCAGCTCAATCGTTTCGTCAAATTTTGCCGTTGCAGTCTTTTTCACAAGTTCCATGGCCTCATCTACGCTGTAAAGTTTGCCGGCTTCCAGTAGCTTTGCGGCATCTTGGTATTTCTTGCCGTGTTTTGCCATTAAAAAATTCTCCTTTCGTGGTCATAGCGGTTTTTCCTGCCACGAGCATGAGCGCCTCGAATCAATCGACGATTTCGATACCCATGCTGCGAGCCGTTCCCTCGATCATGCGCGTAGCAGCTTCAATGTCTGCCGCATTTAGATCCTGCATCTTCAACTGTGCGATCTCTTGTACTTTTGCACGCGCTACCTTGGCGACTTTCGTCTTGTTCGGCTCACCGGAAGCTTTTTCAATACCAGCGGCTTTCTTCAAAAGAATTGCGGCAGGCGGCGTTTTCGTGATAAACGTAAATGATCTATCTTCGAAAACGGTAATTTCAACGGGAATGACAAGACCTGCCTGTTTAGCTGTCCTCTCATTAAACTCTTTGACAAAAGCCATGATGTTAACGCCTGCCTGACCGAGTGCAGGACCTACCGGCGGAGCCGGACTTGCCTTACCAGCAACAACCTGCAGTTTCACAAGCTTTGTGACCTTCTTTGCCATATTTTTAACACCTCCTTAAAAGGGAAATGAACGCCGCACTTGCTACATATAGCATCAAAGCGACGAACTACATTTTTTCAACTTCATTATACGAAAGTTCTAACACCGTTTCGCGTCCAAATATATCACCAAGCACCTTGACTGTACCTTTTTCTGGGAACACTTCCGATACTGTAGCGGCGAAATTCTTAAAAGCACCCGAGTTGATGCGAACCGCCTGCCCTACTTCAAGATCAATGTCAACAACAGGTTTTTCTTCCTCTTTCTCGATAGATTTTAATATATGTTTAACTTCTGCGTCAGAAAGGGGAATAGGCTTAGTACCAGAGCCAACGAAACCCGTGACCCCAGGTGTATTACGCACGACGTACCACGAGCGATCATTTACGATCATTTCAACCAAAGCATAGCCTGGAAAAACTTTTTTCTTGACGAGTTTCTTCTTGCCGTCCTTAACTTCAGTTTCTTCTTCCATAGGAACTATGATATTGAAAATATTGTCCTCCATCCCCATGGTATGGACGCGAGACTCAAGATTCGCCTTGACCTTGTTCTCATATCCGGAATAGGTATGAATCACATACCATTTCTTCTCAGACTCCATCGTGCCTCCAGCCTTCTATCGCAAAATGAGTTGAAATAACCTTGCAAAAAACGCATCACATATCCAGATAAGCGCACAGACAACCACGACCGCCACGCCCACAACGCCAGTATAAGTAACCAACTCTTTGCGGTTCGGCCATGTTACCTTCTTCATCTCTGCTTTGACCTCGACCATGAAGCGGAAGAGGCTAAAGCCATCTGTAGAAGACTGCGACGCCGACGATCTTTCCTCCGTCAAAGCATTCACACCCCGCATCCTTTTTTGCAAGCCGCAAAACTCACTTTGTTTCTTTATGCGGCGTATGCTTCTTGCAAAACTTGCAATACTTATTAAACTCTAACCGATCAGGATCATTTTTTTTGTTCTTGTTGGTCTGATAATTGCGATTCTTGCAAACTGTACAAGCCAGTGTAACAGCATTGCGCATATTCAGCACTCCCTCCATAAAATTACTAACATACTCTATCACACTTAATATCAAGTGTCAACACACATGGATAAAATCAAGCTAAATTTATAGCCAACACAACAAAAACCCCTTTACGGGGCTTAAAATGGTGGCGGCACAGAGATTTGAACTCCGGACACTGCGGGTATGAACCGCATGCTCTAGCCAACTGAGCTATGCCGCCCTATTATGATGGAGCTGATGACCGGGATTGAACCGGTGACCTTATCCTTACCAAGGATACGCTCTGCCGACTGAGCTACATCAGCAATCTGACAACGATGCTATTATACACGCTCTAGTCGAAAATTGCAACAAAAATTCCCACGCATCTATTTTTTGTCGCGTACGGTAAAAACGTAAAGGGTGACATAACTTTAGAGAAACACCGATAAAATGAAATCGCCTATATTTGTGCAGATGCGCTGCTGGATTTATCAATGCTTCCTAAACTACATAAAAAGCTCTATCTGATCACTTGCGTCCATGTCCGCAAGGCAGCCATGCACCTGTAGTGCCTCAATACACGTTTTTGATATGCCGGTGCGCTTTTTTATATCCTCAATCGAAGTAAAGATGCCATTTTTTCGCGCCTCGATGATGCTGTATGCGGCTGATGTGCTAACGCCATTTAAAGAGGAGAGCGGCGGCAAAAGTGAGTTTTCGTGCAAAATAAAACGCTCCGCGTCAGAAGCATAGAGATCGACGCGCTCCATAAAAAAGCCCCTAAGATACATTTCCCAAGCGAGCTGCAAAACAACGATCGTAGCTTTTTCCTTGATGTCGGGTGCTTCCTTTGCTTCTAAGGCATTAAGTTGTTTTTTTACATAGTCCTTGCCGCGCGCTACGACATCGGCATCAAACTCTGCCGCACGAATTGAAAAATATGCGGCATAAAATGCCAGCGGATAATGTACCTTGCAGTAAGCGATGCGCCAAGCCATCATGACGTAGGCGGTCGCATGGGCACGTGGGAACATATACTTGATCTTTTGACAGGCTTCGATGTACCATTCGGGAATACCGCCTGCACGCAGAACTTTCACGACATCTGCCTTGATTCCCCTGCCTTTTCTTACAGATTCCATTGTCTGAAATGACAAAAGCGGATCGATACCGTGGTGGATCAGATACATCATGATGTCATCGCGTGCCGATATAGCTTCGCGCAAGGTGCATTGACCGCTGCGAATAAGATCTTGGGCGTTTCCTAGCCAGACATCTGTGCCGTGCGAAAAGCCCGAGATACGCACGAGATCACTAAAACACGACGGATGCGTGTCATCGATCATCTGGCGCGTGAAACCCGTGCGAAATTCAGGGATGCCGAAAGTACCGGAGTTTGCGCCCAATTCCTTAGGATCTAGCCCCAATGCTTTCGTTGAGGAAAAAATGCTCAAAGTCGCCGGATCGTCAAACGGTATCGTCCTGGGATCGCGATGCGTTAGATCTTCTAGCATCTTGATAACCGTCGGATCATCATGCCCGAGTATATCGAGCTTGACAAGACGACTGCTGATCGAGTGATAATCAAAATGCGTCGTTATCGTCGTCGTATTCTTATCGTCGGCTGGATGTTGAATAGGTGTAAAAAAATGCACGTCCATGTTGCGCGGCACGACCATTATACCGGCGGGATGCTGTCCTGTCGTACGCTTTACGCCTATGCAGCCTGCGGCAAGATTAGCGATGTAGGCATTATGCTTCTTGATGCCCTGTTCTTCAAAAAACTTTTTTACATAGCCAAATGCCGTTTTATCTGCGACTGTAGCAATCGTACCTGCACGATAGACATTATCTTTGCCAAATAGCTCTTCTGTATACTTGTGCGCTACTGGTTGATAATCGCCAGAAAAATTTAAATCAATATCTGGAACTTTGTCACCATCAAAGCCTAAGAATACGGCAAAAGGAATATCGTGTCCATCCTTTAAAAGCTGCGTGTCGCAAACGGGGCATTTACGGCTAGGTAAATCGTAGCCACAGCCGACAGAGCCGTCCTCGACGAACTCGCTAAACTTACAATGTGGGCAGCGCCAATGTGGCGGCAAGGGATTGACCTCCGTGATGTCGGTCATAGTCGCCACGAAAGAAGAGCCGACAGAACCACGTGAGCCGACGAGATAACCGTCGTCGTTAGACTTCTTTACAAGACGCTGCGCGATGAGGTAAAGCACGGAAAAGCCATGTCCGATGATCGGTGTAAGCTCCTGCTGCAAGCGTGCTTCAACGACCGCCGGCAGATTTTCACCATAAAGGGCGCGTGCCTTGCTATACGACATCTCACGAATTTGCTCTGGCGCACCGGGAATCATCGGCGAATAAAGATCGTCGGGGATAGGTTTGATCTTTTCTATCATGTCACTTATTTTGCGCGGATTCGTCACGACAGCTTCGTATGCTGCCTCTTTTCCAAGGTAATCGAACTCAGCAAGCATTTCCTCTGTCGTACGCAAAAAAAGCGGCGGCTGCATCGTTGCATCCTCAAATCCCTTGCCTTTCATCAATATGGCGCGATAGATGGCATCTTCAGGGTTTAGAAAATGAACATCGCAGGTCGCAATAAGTAGCTTTTCGAGTTTTTTTGCCAGCTCAGCCACTTTGATGTTGATGCGACGCAGGTCCTCGTCATTTTTAATCTGCGGGAATTTATCGCTACGCACAAGAAATTCGTTGTTGCCGATCGGCTGAATTTCCAGATAATCATAAAAACGTGCGATTTCTAACAACTCTTCTTCCGGTCTTTGCTCGACAATGGCGCGGATTAGCTCACCTGCTTCACAGGCAGAGCCGATTATGATGTCCTCGCGATACTCTTCAACAATGTGTTTAGGAATTCGCGGCTGACGATGTAAATATTTAAGATGTGATAGTGACACCATTTGATAGAGATTTCGCAAGCCGTTTAGGTTCTTTGCAAGAAAAATGATATGGTTTGCATACTTTTGCTCAAAATCTTCTTGGACAAGATAGCCTTCCATGCCGTAAATCACCTTGATATCAAGCTTCGATGCTGCTTTCGCCGCGTCAGGAAACGCCTGCACGACGCCATGATCGGTTATGGCAATAGCCGGCCAGCCCCAAGAAGCCGCCGTTTGAATCAGTGTTTCTGCCGATATGACCGCATCCATGCTGCTCATATGCGTATGCGCGTGCAGCTCAACGCGCTTTAGCGCAGCTGTATCTTCGCGCTTCGGCTTTTCAACTTTTTGCATAGAATCTACAAAAAGCATAAAGTCGTTTTGAAACGTATCGAAGCGAATTGATCCCTTGATGCGTACAAGTAAACCTTCTTTAACGAAAGCTAATGCCTTATCGTACGCTTCTTGTTCTTTTTCCTTGAAGAATTTTTTACAACTAATCCCATTTGTACTATCAGCAAAATCAAAGAGCAAAAGCTTCGTATTGGTCTTGAACTCTCGTGAACTGACGCGCCCGACCGTACCTGTCAAAATTACACTCTTCATCTCACCGTCAATATCATCAACAGCAATAGCTTCGCCTGTAAACTTTTTGCCAAAAATTACACCAGATCCAGTTTTCATCTCGTGCGATGGACGCACAAAATTAGCCGCCATCTTTTCCTCTTGCGGCACGCTGCTTGCTGTAGGTATTAAAGTTTTGCTGTCATGGCGCACACGCTCTTTAGTGGCAGCATATCGTGCCATCTCTTGCGCTTCTTCTTGGCTGATGTATTCTTCATCGACCACTTTATAAGAAACGAGGCAGCGAATCGTCAGCATCTTTTCAATAGCTTTTTGCAAAAGATTCGCCACATCATGTATACGCAAGATCTCGCCCGAAAGCTCTCCTTTGACCTCTATACGCAAGCTATTGTCACCAAAGACGCGCTTTGCGCTTTTTAGCAAATGCAGCACTGTCGGATTGCCGTTTGCAGCAACAAGGCAAAGCTCCTTCCATGCACGTTCAATCGAAGCTTCAATATCTAAAATGTCTTGATAAAAGATAATATGTTCAATATGCACTTGCTTTTTGATATAGACTCCAACTCGCTCTAAAAAGCTCGTTTTTATAAATTCCTGCGTTTGAAGCAAAATTTCCCATACATTTGCTTCAAGAGAAATTTCCACGTGTTTTATGACAGCAGCAAAAAAGATCTGCTGCTCCTGTTGTGTAAGTGCCATGCCTTGTGTAAGCTCTAGCAGGATATTTCTTTTTTCCGGGATAATACATAGCTTCTTTTGCATCATATGCCTCGCTTACTCTCTACCATAAAGCTCCATATACTTCTGACGATTTTTCAAAACGCTTGCTACATAAGTACGCGTTTCTTCATAGGGAATGGCGGAAACCTCTTGAAAATCCATATCCCAATGCTTTTCTTCCATCCAATCGTATACGTTACCGCGTCCTGCATTATATGCTGCTAATGCCAATACCTCGTTGCCGCCAAACTCATCTTCTAGTGATGCGATATACCATGTGCCATACTCGATGTTTTTCTGCGGCTCATGCAAAACAGCCAAATTGTATTCTCTATCGCCAAGCTGTTCGGCAATCCACAGTGCTGTTTCTGGCATCAACTGCATCAAGCCGACTGCACCACGCTTGGACTTTGCCTCAATTTGAAATTTACTCTCCGATAAAATTATGCCTGCTACAAGCGAGCTATCTACATGATATTTCTCTGCATAATGCTCTATGACGGAGCGGTAGGGATAAGGGTAGAGATATTGACGCTGCATGGATTCTAACTGCATGGCGAAAAAAAAAAGAAAATGCCATGCACCAAATGACAATACCGAAGAAAAGTGCCACAAATCGGCGATTCGTTTCCTCGCGTTTTTTCTTGACGCGCCTATAAAAATCACCGCCCGTCCTCTCTTGTAACATCGCACCGCCCTCTTTACGTTTTGTGCCGCAGTTCAACGAGATCGCATCTTTTCTAAAGCCGCCGCCACCTGCGCTGTAGTTTCTTTCAAGGTTCCTTCATTATCAATGACAAGATCGGCGCGCGCTCGCTTTTTTTGAAGCGGAAGCTGCGAACGTATCCTTGTCTTTGCTTCTTCTTTTGTATAGCCATTGCGCTTCATCAAGCGTACAAGCTGCGTATCTTCTGACACATAAACGAGCCAAATCTCATCTACCATGCGATTCCATTTAGCTTCAAAGAGCAGCGGCACATCAATAAAAACGAATGTTTCGCCTTTTCTTTTAAGTGCGGTGATTTTCTTTTTTACAGCGTCAGCGATCAAAGGATGCGCCGCATCGTCAATCCAACGCTTTTCCTTTGGATCAGAAAACACCCTCGCTGCAATTTTCTCGCGGCAAAGACAGCCGTTGTCGTCTAATACTGTTTCACCGAAATGCTCTACATAAATATTCCAAAGTGGTTTGTGCGGTTTTGCCAAAGCGTGTGCGATCTTATCGGTATCTATGACCTTTACACCGAGCTTTAGCAATCTATGACTTACAGTACTCTTGCCGCTAGCGATGCCGCCAGTCAAGCCGATGCATTTCATCTTAGCATCACGAAGCGGTTGACACTGCGGACAAAAACACGTTCCACGCCCAACAACACGAATTTTTGCAATCCTCGCGCCACAAACAATGCACGGCTTGCCATCGCGCTGATAGATATGCAACTTATGCTGATGAGCGCCCACCTTTCCCTCGCCGTCCACATAATCACGAAAGGTCGTGCCGCCGTCTGCGATTGCTTCGGCAATCACCTGATTGACCGCCCGATGCAGTCGAAATATTTCATCGCGGTTTAAGCTACCAGCTTTACGAAGCGGATGTATTCCGGCAAAAAACAATGCCTCATCGGCATAGATATTACCAATGCCAACCACTTTTTTTTGATCTAGCAAAAAACCCTTGATACATTGCCCACTTTTTTGCAAAGCTTCACCTAAAGTCTGCGGCGCAAAAGCCTCTGTCAGCGGTTCCGGTCCCATTCGCAGAAAAGCAGGGTATACTTCTAACTCTCCTGCGCTCAACAGATGAATCTCCCCGAACGTCCGCACATCTTCAAAAAAAAGCCAACCACCATCATCTAGCTGAAAGAGGACGCGCACATACTTGCTGTGCGGTATGTACGTTGTTCGTCGATACAAGCGTCCCGTCATGCGAAAGTGAAAGACTAATGCGTCGGTACTCTTTAAATATAGCAACAGATACTTGCCGCGGCGTCCCGTCTGTACGATTTTTTGACCTTGCACACGCAAGCAGAAAACTGCTGCCTTAGAAGATTTGATCGTGCGCGGCAAAAGCACCTTAACGGATGCGATCTTTCGTCCCACGATGTATTTTTCCAAAGAACGCCGTATGGTTTCAACCTCGGGAAGTTCCGGCATCTATCTCATCTCCTTATTTTGCAGCCGCCCAGTTTTTGCCCGTTTTTATATCGACCAAGAGCGGCACAAAGAGCTGCACGACGTTTTCCATGGCATTTCGTACAAGATCTGCTACCTGCGCTTCTTCTTCTTTCATGATTTCAAGCACCAATTCATCGTGTACCTGCAACAGTATGCGACTCTTAAAACCATCCTCTTTAAGTGCGTGATGTATCTTTAGCATCGCCAGCTTGATGATGTCAGCAGCCGAACCTTGAATCGGCGTATTCATTGCCATGCGCTCAGAGATCGTGCGTTGATTGTAATTGCTGCTATTGATGGCAGGCAAATCGCGCCGTCTGCCGAAAATCGTCGTGACAAAACCGTCGCTACGCGCTTTTTCTACAGTATCATCAATGAATTTTTTCACGCCGCTGCATTTTTCAAAGTAGCTGGCAATATAGTCGGCAGCTTCTTGGCGCGAGATCTGAAGATCCTTAGATAGACCATAGTCACTAATGCCATAAACGATGCCAAAATTTACCGCCTTCGCCTTACGGCGCAAATCAGATGTTACCTCTTCTATCGGTACGCCAAAAACCTCAGCTGCCGTTCTTGCATGAATATCCTGCCCATGTAAAAATGCTTCTAAAAAATTTTTATCCTTTGATAGATGCGCCAAAACGCGCAACTCAATCTGCGAATAATCAGCAGACAGCAGAGCATCATAGCCGTCGCTAGGCGCAAAAAATGCGCGAATCTGGCGCCCTTCTTCTGTTCTAACGGGAATGTTTTGCAAATTTGGCTCTGAGCTGCTTAATCGTCCCGTCGCCGTAATCGTCTGATTAAAACTCGTATGAACGCGCTGCGTCGTAGAAGAAATTAATCCTTCCATACTATCAAGATACGTTGATTTAAGCTTCATCCAAAAACGATATGAGAGGATTTTCTCCATGATCGGATGATCAAAGCGCATGGCTTCTAATACTTCGGCGTTCGTGGAATAACCCGTCTTTGTCTTTTTCGTACCAGGTGGCGGCGACAAAAAAAGCTTGTCAAAAAGCACGGCAGATAGCTGCTTAGGCGAATTGATATTGAAGGTAGACTTTGCCAAATCGTAAATTTCAGCCGTCAAAGCAGCCAGATGCTTAGAAATCTCTTTGGATTTTTCATGCAAAGAGGCGCGATCGACATAGATACCTGCTTGCTCCATCGCCGCGAGAACTTTCACAAGGGGTTGCTCCA
The DNA here is from genome assembly GCA_963544755.1 of uncultured Selenomonas sp. Classification (GTDB taxonomy): domain Bacteria; phylum Bacillota; class Negativicutes; order Selenomonadales; family Selenomonadaceae; genus Selenomonas. Next base: position 61,847 of record CAUUGH010000005.1, read on the forward strand.
TCGTTTCATAAAGCGATGCAAGATCGTACTTTTCCAAGTTTCTTTTCAAAACAGGATAAAGTTCTTCTAAAAAAACTGCACACCATGCTGCCCCTTTTTCTCCTTTTTGCGCCGCATCAAAAGCATTGTCGGCAAAAAGATATGTGTTTACAAGACTTGGCACATCATAGCGTGTGCTAGGAGCTAACAGGTACGCAGCAAGCGAGACATCAAAGCAAGCTGAGCCAAAATCCATATCGCAGTGCAAAAAGGGCTTTGATTCATGAACAATCTTTCGGATGTTATCATTCTTAAACAGCGAATCAAAAAAAGAAAGATCCGCTAGCGCCGCAAGTAGCGTTTTGCCCTTAGCACATAAAACGAAACGCACCGCTTTTAGATCCGGCACTTTTCCCTCAAAGATCGCGGCGATGGAAAAAAATCCTTGCTCTTTTGCTTTTTCAATAAAAGATTTTTTTGCCTCATCATTTTCCATAGTCTGTAAAAAAAGCTCTATCGCAGGCTGCTCTTTTACCGCTTTTTCCTCATAGAAAGAAAAAAAGCTGCAAGCCATGGACTTCATATCGTATCGGTTGAAAAAATCCTGCAAAACATCATGTTTGGGGCAAATGACGTGCGAATCTACAGAAAAGGACAACGGCACATCACAGCGAATCGTCGCCAAATCTTTGGAAAGAAACGCTTTTTCTTTGTCATTTAAGAGGTTTTCTTTAAGCTTTTTACCCTTGATCTCTCCTATATGTTTATATACTTCTTCCAAGGAGCCATAGTCTATTAAGAGCTTCTTAGCCGTTTTAGGACCAATACCATGTACCCCGGGGATATTATCGGCAGCATCTCCCATCAGCCCCTTCATATCTACAAGCCGCTTCGGCGAAAAGCCATATTCTTCCATGAAAGATGCTTCATCATAAATCAAAAGCTCCGTCATACCCTTTTTCGTAAAGAGTATACGGATATTTTCCCGCACGAGCTGCAAAGCATCACGATCGCCCGTCACAATCAAGACATCCATGCCTTCTGCTGCCGCCCTTAGCGAAAGAGTTCCCAAAATATCGTCCGCCTCATAGCCCTGCTTTTCGATCAAAGGCACGCCTAATGCGGCAAGAAATTCGTGCAGCAGGGGAATTTGACTTGAAAGCTCCGGTGGTGTAGGTTTTCGCGTGCCTTTATATTCTGCAAACATTTCGTTTCGAAAAGTCTTTTTACCTTTATCAAATGCCACGACAAGCCGATCCGGCGCATACTCTTGCATCAGCTTTTGTAACATTGTCGAAAAGCCATAGATGCCATTCGTATACGAGCCATTTGCCGCCTGTAAAAGCGGCAGTGCGTAAAATGCACGGTACAAAAGACTGCTGCCGTCAACAAGAATCCATCGCTTGCTCAAGTAAATTCACCTCACGCATCGTATCAAAAATCATCAATGTGACTTTTCATTGTTGCTCTTTTCCCTCTACTTTGCTACATTTTTCCAGTAGCTATCGGCACCTTATGATCAGAGGCATAGGCAAATGTTTCTTTTATCGTTGTCAATTCATAAATACCGCGCTTACTCAAGCCACCTTGCAAATTAAAGAGTATGGCGGCATCTTCGGCATTGAAAAAAATCGTTCCCTTCTTGTCATAGCCAATAGCCTTACCATACTTCGTCCCTAGCGTAGCCGACTTAGCATCCCATGTCACAAGTATTTTCAACCGCTCGGCGATCTTTTCTGTCGGTAAATACACAATATCATCCTTGATAAGTGCCTTATCATTCATGAGATTTCCGTTAATCGCTAGATTGTACGCTTTCGCTACATAAGTAGGCTGTCCATCGGACAGATAAATCTTGCGCTCTATATCCTCATCTGATTCAAACTTTTCCACACCGTAACCGGCTAGCCATCCAGATACGGTTTCAACATCAAGTGGCTGATAGCCATAACCATCTGGATAGATATAGTAAACAATCATATTGTCCTTGATCTTATCAATAACAACGCGCTGATACATGATCTCAACCGGTGTACCAATACTTACATAATCATAAACCTCTTCAACATCAGCTTCTCTCATGCGTATGCAGCCGTTAGAAACAAAACTGCCGATAGACTCCGGATGATTCGTGCCATGGATGCCGTAATTTCCCCAGATCTGCATCCAACGATAGCCTAAAGGATTGCTCTCACCTGCAGGAACCCTATTTTTCGTATCGCCCGGATCGACCCATGTAGGATTTTCCTCTTTCATCAAAATGGAAAAGTAACCGACTGGTGTCGGCGTGGCAATCTTTCCTAAGGCTACGGGGTAAAGACGCACCTTTTCATTTTTTTTATAAAGACTTAAAGATCGCGCCGCTATATTGACGACAATCTTATATGGATCTTCACTTTTTATAGATGCTGTATTTACAGCTTGCGTTATCTCATTAGCTTCTGCTTCTTCAAAAGCAGCCTGCAGCCAGATGCCAGAGGGCTCTTCCTGCTCTTTTTCCGTCGCTTCTGCCCAATTATAAACACTGCCAAGCAAGAAAAGACAGATTAAAAAAGCCGTGATTTGCTTGAACATTATCGCATCGTCCTTTTCAAAATTGCTTTTTCAAAGATATTTTCATTATAGCATAACCATCTTATGCATGAAACCCCAAGAGGTAGTGCTGAAGGTAAAGGAAGCACTAATAAAATGAAGTCGCATAGATTTGTGCAGATGCGCTAAATTTATCAGTAGTTCTTAAAGTCCGCTGTGCGATTTAGCCTGGAAATATCAGCAAAAAGGAAAAGACTACGATCGCTTCTGCAAGCGTCGTAATTGCACCATACACATCTCCCGTAAGACCGCCGAGATGGCGCGTCGCATAGCGTGCAAAAACGAGTGTGAAAAAAAGTGCAATAAAAAAGACTGCCGCCATAATAAAAGTCCAAGTAAAAAATGCTCCAAAATTTATAGCAAAAGACTCACTATGAAAATCTGCAAATATTCCGGGAAGGAGCAATAATGGGATCGTATAAAAAAAGACGGCACACAGCACCTTTTTTGTGCCACCGTCCTTAAACGCTTTTCCCATACCCTCAGAGCGTGCATAGGGAAATAAGGTAATAGCCGCGACCATCATAAAGCGTGCGACAATAGGCATGACAAATAGCGTGTGAAAAAGATGCGGCTTTTGCAAAAAATCAAGCAAAACAGCCCAGTTAAAAATCATCAGCAAAACGAAGCCAAAGATGCCATTTGCCCCCACATGGCTATCTTTCATTATTTCTAACATACGCTCGCGTGAACGCCCCGAAAAAAGTCCATCCATCGTATCCATAAAGCCGTCACAATGAAGCCCACCTGTCAGCAGGAGCGGCAATATCAACAAGAGTGCCGCCGTAATATGCGGCGGCAGAAAAAAACCGTTCTGTGGTAATACGAGTAAAAAAATTGCAGCAAAAGTGGCGTAGAAGCTGCCGAGCAGCAAACCAATCAGTGGAAAATAGCGTACGCTATCGGCAAAATCCTTCTCCTGCCAATCCTTTTGCTCGACAATCGAAATGCGTGTGAGAAACTGTAGACCAATAAAAAATGCACGCATCAAAACACCGCCTCGCTTTATTTGTCCAAACTAAAAAATACCATCCCCTGTGCTGATAGTAGAAAGCCTACATAAGAAAACAGCAGGAAAAGCACCGTGACTGTATACATAAGGCGCACAGTTTTTTGTATATCATCGGCTTTAATATCGCGTGTCGCATCTCCCATATAGGCGCGAAAATGCCGCTTGCCGAAGTAGTAGTTGTTGCCGCCTAAGCGTATGCCAAGCGCACCAGCCACAGGTGCTTCGGCATATCCACCGTTCGGGCTTGGGTGCTTTTTTGCATCACGGCGCAGTATACGCCATGCCTTACGAGCATCAAAGCGCAGTAAAAAAGCAGCAAGCACAAAAAAAGCGCCTGTAAGTCTTGCAGGGATATAGTTTATCACATCATCAAAACGTGCTGCCACTTTACCAAAGTAGAGATACTTTGCGTTCTTGTAGCCAAGCATCGAATCCATCGTATTTGCCGCACGATAGAGCACGGCAAATGCTAGCCCCCCGATCAGATAGAAAAAAAGCGGTGCTATTATGCCATCTATGGTATTTTCTGCTACTGTTTCTATTGCTGCACGCGACACTTCTAAATTACTGAGTCTATCTGTATCACGCCCGACGATCCAGCCAACCTTTTTACGCGCATTCAAAAGATCGCCGTCCTTTAAGAGCGCACGAATCTCCATGCCTGCTGCGGCAAGGCTCTTAGGCGAAATCATAAAAGAGAGCAATAATGCCTCTAGTGCCATGCCTACATATGGCAAGGGAATAAGCGCCAGAAGCTGCAATATACACCAAGTGATCTCATAGCAGACAACGAGTACGATGAGCGTTAGAAAGCCGCCGAGAAGGAGCTTTTTTTCATTCGTATCCTCAGGATGATAAAAACAACGCTCTAACCAAGCTATAAGTTTGCCTATCAGTACGACAGGATGCAGGCTAGAGCGCGGATCACCAACGATACAGTCGATAAAAAACGCAATAACAGCCGTCAGCATCTTATTTTTCTCCCATGATTTCACCGAGTTTTTCTAGATCAAGATGTGTTCGCACGACAGATGCAAGATGATCGTAGCTTTCCTCTTTTTCACGGTAGCGATTACGTACCACAGTCAACGGTAAAAGCCCCTTCCTTTCGCGCAGCGCATTGAGCAGGGCGCGTCGAAAGCCGTCATGGTCAAAAATGCCATGGATATAGGTGCCAAATACATTTCCAGCTTCATTTACTGTGCCGTCTACAGCATCACAAGTTTTGCCACGCCGCTTTTTTATACAAAAGGGATGCGTTTCATTGTCGCGCAAAAATTTTGTTGTCCCCATATGAATTTCATAGCCATTGATTTTTTCGGCAGAAAGCATTTTGCCAAGAAACGGCAGATCTTTTACAGAGGCTGTAACCTGTGCAGTCAGCTTATCTTCATGAAATATCGTTTTTATGCCTAAAAGTCCTAGCCCTTTTGTACTGTCAAAGGTAGATTCCGTATGCTTAGGATCAAGGATCATTTCTCCAAGCATTTGATAGCCGCCGCAAATTCCGATGACAGCCGCCCCTTTCTCATGTGCCATGCGAATCCTGGCGGCAAGTCCCGACTTTTCTAGCCAACGCATATCTTCTGATGTGTTTTTGCTGCCCGGCAGAAGAATCAAATCCGGTATTCCCAGGGCATCGGCATCATGAACATAGCAAAGTGCAACATCAGGCTCACTTTCTAAACTGTCAAAGTCCGTGAAATTAGAGATCTTCGGCGTACGAATGACGGCTAAATGAAGTTCACGATCTAGAGGTGTTTCTGCTTTATCTTCTAACGATACAGAATCTTCGTCGTCGATCCCCATATTTTCGATGTGCGGAATAACGCCCAGTACAGGTTTTCCTGTCTTTTTCTCTAAAAATTCAACAGCAGGCGTAAAAAGAGAGATGTCACCGCGAAACTTATTGACGATAAGCCCCTTGATAAGTGCTCGTTCGTCATCTTCCAAAAGCTCTAGCGTGCCGACGAGTGAGGCGAGTGCGCCGCCGCGATCAACATCAGCGATGAGCAGCACGGGAGCGTTTAGATACTTCGCCACGCGCATATTGACAATGTCATTTGCCTTTAGATTAACTTCAGCAGGGCTGCCGGCGCCTTCGATAACGATTGTTTCATATTCTGCGTCAAGGTGTGCTAGAGCTTCCTTTACAGCCGTAAATGCCTTGAGCGAATAGCCCTGATGGTATTCCTTCGCCGTCATATTGCCGACGGGCTTTCCCATAATGATGACCTGCGAACAGGAATTTCCCGTCGGCTTTAGTAGGACGGGATTCATGTCAACGAACGGCTCTAGCCCTGCGGCTTCTGCTTGTGCTACCTGTGCGCGCCCCATCTCTAAACCGTCTTTTGTTACATAGGAGTTTAATGCCATATTTTGCGCCTTAAAGGGAACGACGCGCCGCCCTTCTTGCCTAAATATGCGGCAAAGTGCCGTTGTCAAAATACTTTTTCCAACATGCGAGCTAGTCCCCATCATCATGATATAGTTCGCCAAAAGCCATGCCTCCTATCAAGAAAAAAATGTATGTCGTTACGCTAAACCGCCGTTTTGCCACGGTACGGCAAGCTTTTTGAAATCTACGGCAATGCCGCAGGAAACGACGTACACTTCATCTGCTGCACACGCTGCCAACTGATTGGCAATTCCCGTGTTATCACGATACTCGCGAGCAAGATGGTTGTCAGGTACGATGCCGGCACCTACCTCATTCGTTACAAAAATTGTCGTTGCTGTCTGCTTTTTTGCAGCTTCAAGCAAGCACTCGATTTTCTCTCTTATAAGTTCATTATTTGCCGAAGAATCACAAACACTCTCTAACGCACACAGCAAATTGCTTATATAAAGCGTCAGACAATCGAAAATAATCATATCGTGTGCTTCACCTGCCGCCTTAATGGCAAGGTGTGCGTCATGAGGAGCCTCCCAAGTATGCCAGTTTGCAGGACGACGCTCACGATGCAACTTCACGCGAAATGCCATTTCTTCATCGTAGATGTCTGCCGTCGCTATATAGGCGACGTTTTTCCCAAACCGAGCCGCATATTGCTCGGCAAAGCAGCTCTTGCCGCTTCTAGCTCCGCCTGCGACTAAAACGATCTTACCCATGCGGCGTTCTCCTCTTTCTGCTTGCTCGGCAAGACTCAATAAATGCTTTCGCTGCCTCTAGGCAGCCGGCAAAATGCAGGTGCAAATAAGAGCCTAGCACCGTGCCTTTTGCATAGCCTGACGCATAGCGCGCGCCGTTTCTCATGCGTGTGAACGTAAATGCACGCGGTAGTTGTACGTCTTTTGAGATGATCTCCGTGGAAAAATGAAACTCATGACCACGAAGCTTTGTCCCCTGCGCTCCAAGAATCGTATCAGTGCAAAATGTCGCTTCGACATAACCTACCATCTGCAGCTTGCGGCTCATTTTGACGACAGAGGGAACAATGCCAACCATATCATGCGCTTTGCCGTCAAAGTCTACCAATTTTTCCATCAAATACATATAACCGCCACATTCTGCATAGATCGGTACACCTATGGCTGCCGCTAAAACAAGCGAGCGGCGCATCGACACATTCGCCGTCAAGTTTTCTACAAACATCTCGGGAAATCCGCCGCCTAAGAAAACGCCGTCCACTTTAGGCAAGGCTACATCGTGCAGCGGACTAAAAAAGATAATTTCTGCCCCAAAGGATTCTAATACTTCAAAGCTTTCTGGATAAGAAAAAGAAAATGCTTCATCGCAGGCGACGGCAATACGCACCTTCGGGTGCGACGGCGCAGCGTCCTCTCTTTTAGTAAGGATCAATTTTTCTGGCAAAGAAAACGGCGCACTGGCAAAGGCAATTTTTTTAACCGCTTCAAGATCAACTGAGCGCGCCACCATTTCGCCCATCTTTGCTATTACATCACGCTCTTTATTTTCCTCTATCGGCAAAAGTCCTAAGTGACGTTCTGGCATCTTGAGCGATTCATCGCGGCGCACCGCCCCTAAGACGGGCATTGATATTTTTGCCATCGCCTCACGAATCATCGCCTCATGCGTGTCTGAGCCTAAGCGATTCAAAAGCACGCCAGATAGCTTGACTTCTAGATCGTAGCTACGAAACCCTAGTGCAATCGCCGCCGCCGATACACCCATCGACTTAGCGTCAATAACAAGGAGAACTGGCGCATCTAGCAGCTTGGCGATTTCTGCTGTAGAGCTTACACCTTTTTTGCCGCCGTCGTATAATCCCATTACGCCTTCTATTAAAGCCAGATCCTTACCATGCGCCGTGCGTGCAAAGATCTCCTTAAGACGATCTGGAGGCATCAGCCATGTATCAAGATTGTGCGCGGATAGACCGCTTGCAAGTGCATGATAGCCGGGATCAATATAGTCAGGACCGATCTTATATGACTGCACGCGCAGCCCTTGCGCTCTAAGTGCGGCAAGGATGCCCGTTACAAGCGTCGTCTTTCCTGAGCCGCTTTGTGTCGCAGCGATGATAAGGCGCGGAATCTTCTCTTTCATAGCAATTTCCTCAGCGCGTATTGTCGATGAGATACATGACGGCATTTACTACAGATGCTGCAATCGGACTGCCGCCCTTCGTGCCTTTTACCGTGATATAAGGCACCTTATCATTTTTTGCCAAAAGCTCCTTAGAGTCTGTCGCCCCGACAAAACCAACGGGTATACCAACTATAGCAGCCGGACGAATACCTTCATCTTCTACCATTCGCAGTACCTCAAAAAGTGCCGTCGGTGCATTACCGATGGCGATAATCGCACCGTCGAGTGCCTTGCCAAAAGAGCGCATCGCTGCCATCGAGCGCGTGATTTTTTGTGCTTTTGCTTTAGCTGCGATCTTTTCGTCTGCAACTAGACAATGCACCTCGCCGCCTAAGGAGGCGAGTTTTTTCTTGTTGATGCCCGTACGTACCATTTCAACATCGGTGTAGATATGTGCGCCTTTTTTTAGAGCCTGCTGCATAGCTTCAATCGCCTGCGGATGCACGCAAATGACCTTTGCATATTCGACATCGCCGGAGGCATGAATCATGCGCGAATAAACTTTCGTTGCCGCATCAGAAAGGTTATAATCTACCAAATACGGCGCGATGATCTCCATGCTGCGGTTTTCAATATCCATCGGCTGCTTGATAAAATCCATATGCTAACCTCCTCACTGATCTTTTTTATGTTTATAAATAAATGTCAAAACCTCCGCAAAGGTCTTTGCCGTAGCATCGTAAGCGATGTGCGGACGCTTTATGATAACTAACGGCAAGCCTAGATTTATCGCTGCTGCAAACTTCGTATCGGCACCGCCTACCATGCCGCCGTCCTTTGTGACAACAACATCAGCTTCATACTTCTTATAAAGTTCTTCGTTGAGCGTTTTTGAAAAAGGCCCTTGCAGTGCGACTATATGGCTAGGCCTAAAACCTAGTGCCGTACATTCTTCTATGACCTTAGGATCGGGCAAAACACGCGCTGTCAGCACACAGTCTTTTAAGGCTAAAGCCTTTGTAAAAGCTTCTAGATTATGGCTGCCTGTCGTAAGGAAGATCTGTTTTCCCAAAGAAGCTGCGACCTCTGCCGCCTCTTCGTAGTTTGCGACGTAACGCGCTTTTTCGTAAGAAAGCGGCGCACTCTGTCTTTCGTAGCGAATATAAGGAACCTTGCACGCACGGCAGGCACGCATGGCATTTTCAGAGATATTCGCTGCATAAGGATGGCTTGCATCAACAAACACGGCGATGCCATGCGTACGGCAATAGTCTGCTAGTGCCGCTTCGTCTAGAGCCTGATCATTGATGCAGATGCCCGGATAGCGCGACAAAAGTTCCTCGCCATAGCGGCTTACGACCGATGCCGTGACGTTTTGCCCGTTTTTTAGCAAAAAGCCAGCAAGCTCTCTGCCGTCCTTGGTTCCTGCTGCCACGAAGATCATACTTTATAACCTCGCGGCGTGATCATGTAGCCTTCCTTTACATAGCTTCGACTGTTGCCGATAATTACAAGGGAAAACATATCAATCTTTTCTTTTGTAAAGTTCTGCAAGGTTGAAAAAATCTTACTTTCTTTACTGCGCGTCGCGTGATTGACAATGCCAACAGGCGTATCAAAGGCGCGATAACGCAGGAATATTTCACGAATCTCCTCAATATTTTGCACACGCTTCTTACTTTTGGGATTGTAGAGCGAAACGACGAAATCAGCCGCTGCAACTGCTTCTGCACGCTTTTTGATAAGATCCCATGGTGTTAGAAGATCACTTAGACTGATGACAGAAAAGTCATGCATAAGCGGTGCGCCTAAAATGGCTGCCGCCGCATTAACTGCGGAAATGCCTGCAACGATGCCGCCAAACGTAGGGCGTTCACTTGGCGCACGCTGTAAGAAAAGTTCTAAGATAAGCCCTGCCATGCCATAAACACCAGAATCACCGCTAGAAATGACGACGGTATCTTTACCTTTAGCAGCCGTTTCCACCGCCATGCGGCAGCGGTCGATCTCCTGCATCATGCCTGTGCCGATAACCTCACGCTCACCGATCAGCGCGTCGATGAGCTTAATATACGTCGTATAGCCTGCAATAACCTTCGCTTCTTCGATCGCACGCTTTGCACGCGGTGTCATATCCTCTAAACTGCCTGGACCTATTCCCACCACTGTTATTTTTGCCATACAAGTGCCACCGTCACTTTCTCAAATCTCGTTTTGCCAAGAGCTAGTCTTCCGGCTGATACGCTTGCAAGTGCTGCAGCTTCTGCGACGTTGCCGATTCCAATGCTTTTTTTGACGAAAGAAGATTCTGTAAGCCCGTATCTTTCAATTATCTCTTGCATTTTCTCATGGGGATAGAAGCGGATTTCCCGTCGAAGCTCCTTGGCTAAAGCCAGAAGCCCTGCCTCATCCGCCTTTGCTTTTGTACTCGCAAGAAGCGATACATCCGCCAGACTGCGCCCGATCTTCGTCAACGCCGCTTCAAGCGCGGCGCGAATCTCCGCTGCTGCCGTGCCGCGCCGACAGCCGATACCGGCGATTAACGCACGCGGTACGAGATAGATGATATTTTCTTTTGCTGCACCTTCTTTGGCAGTCAAAAATGCCGTCAATCTTCCACCATTAGAAGAAATTTCTTGCGTAAAAGCCGCCGTAAGTCCCATATCCTCTAGCCGTTTCTTATAAAAATTAGCACGCGTCAGCTTTTTGTCTATCAAATAATAAATCGGCTCATCTGCAAGTACTGCACTGTTAAAGCGTTTTATCTGCGCCTTTGGCACTGGATACAGCGCAAGACGCGCAGCTACGACATCGACGGCAAGTTTTTTCTGTACGTCCGTCGCTGTAGTTATGACGGGATCGGCACCAAGCGATGCCGCAAGTTCGCGCGTCAGTTCATTTGCGCCACCTATATGCCCGGATAGCAGACTTATTATATGCTGCGCTTCTTCGTCAAGCACTATAACCGCCGGATCTTCGAGCTTACTTTTTAGAGAGCTTGCTATAACGCGCACGACAATACCCGTAGCCATAATGAAGATCAAAGCATCGTATTGGCTAAACGCTTCCTTTACCTTATGTGCAAGACGCTCATAAGTACGCACATCATAAGCTCTTTCTTGCCCTGCCTTCGCGAAGATCTCAACACTTGCTTCAAGCGATGCCCGAATACGAAGGGCTGTTTTCGTACCACGCGGCGTCGCTGTAAATACTACACACCTCATTGGCTTGCTTTACGAAACATATGACTAAACTCCGGTGCGTAAAGGCGCGAAAGCTCATAGTCTGCACCTAGACAGCGGCTGACGACGATCATCGCCGTGCGATCGATGCCCTTGTCAGCGATTTCTGCCACGATCGTTTCTAAGGTAGCACGCACAATCTTCTGCTCCGGCCACGAGGCACGCTGCACGATAGCGATCGGTGTATCCGGCGCATAGCCACCCTCAATGAGTTCTTCTACTACCTCTAAGAGCATTGTAATGCTAAGGAATATACACATAGTCGCCTGATGAGCGGCAAGTGAGCGCAATTTCTCTCGCTCAGGTACGGGCGTGCGCCCTTCGTTGCGCGTGATAATGATCGTCTGCGAGATGCCCGGCAGCGTATATTCCTGCTTTAAAGCAGCAGCTGTCGCAAGAAAAGAGCTAACGCCCGGCACGACCTCAAAATCAATATTTTTCTTTTTGAGCGCATCCATCTGCTCTTGAATCGCGCCATAAATACTTGGATCGCCCGTATGAAGACGCACAACCATCTGAGCTTTTGCTACAGCTTTTTCAATGGTTTCGATAACTTCAAGAAGCGTCATCGAAGCAGAATCATGAACCTTCGCTCCCTTTTTTGCCAGACGCAAAAGTTCTGGATTAACAAGCGATCCTGCGTAGATGATGACATCGGCTTTTTGCAGCAGCTTTTGCCCCTTGACCGTAATAAGCTCTGGATCACCGGCACCTGCACCAACAATATATACCTGCATATTCTTCCTCCTGTTACACATTTTCTTTATGGCAGGAAATGATATATACGGGATTTATCGCCGCCGCCATATCGTAAGGACCGACCTTTTTCCAACGATTGACCTGCACTTGTACAGTATCATACACATAGCCGCGCTTTTTTCGCATATAAGAAAGCGCTGTCGCAAGCGTTTGCACAGTGATACAGTTGATGACGATAAAGCCGCCAATCTTTAAGTGCAGATTAAGGATATCTAGGATCTCTTCTAAGTGACTGCCCGTACCGCCG
>CAUUGH010000006.1:0-61438 GCA_963544755.1 uncultured Selenomonas sp.
AGCAAGATATGAAGAAATGTCGCAAATATTACGGTTTTTTTCCAATATCGCCGTATAAGCATACTCTTTCCTCCTCACGCATCAAATGTCCTCTCATTATAGCACAATGTTCCTTGAATAAAGAAAAATCTTTCGAATAAACAAAAAATACCGCACTTTGTCCTATTATTTACTATACTACCTCTTCCATTTTGTAACAATATATAGTATCATGTTAAAAAGCCACTGATAAATTCAGCCACCTATCTTCACGCATCTACGCTGTTTTCTCATCGTCAATAAATCGAGCGCAGGTACGAAAAGCCAAGCGACTTCATTTTATCAGTGTTTCCTTCATGGTGTAGATAAGTACATTGCTCTTGAAGTTGTCAAAATTTACTTATCTATTTAAATTATAAAAAATATTTTAACAGGTGCTATCCTTTTAAGAGATGACAGGTGAGAAATATGATTCACATTCCTATCAAAAAGCTAAAAGAGGGCATGATAACGGCTCAGAGCATCTATAATCCACTCGGCGCCAGCTATCTGACCAAAGGCGTGGAACTGAATCCAAACTACATCGAGCGACTGAAAAAAGCCGGTTTTGATGGCGTAACAGTCACATCCATGGATCCAAAACTAAAGCTTGCACCCCCCGACGATATTGTACAGGAAAAGACGCGCATCTTTGCCATTCACGGTGTAGCGACTGCTTTTGAAAATGTCGCAAAACAAGGTTCGTTTGATCCAGAGCCACTTAACAACATCTCTGAAACTATCCTCTGCGATCTCATTGCAAAGCAGAAAAACCTCGTGCAGCTTACAGACATCCGTCTACACGATACATACACTTTTGCCCATTCGGTAAACGTAGCGATTCTTGCGGCGCTCTTAGGTCTGCTGCTGAAACTAAAGCAAAAAGATCTGCTCCAACTCACGCTTGGCGGTCTTTTACACGACATCGGCAAAATCTCCATACCAAATGAAGTCCTGACAAAGCCCGGGCAGCTTTCAGAAGATGAATGGGATCTGATGCAAGGTCACCCGGAAGCTGGCAAACGGCGAATAAAGAAGCTATTTCCCAACGATATTATGCTTTCTACCATCGCCCTACAGCATCACGAACATATTGACGGCAGCGGTTATCCCAAGCACCTGCAAGGCGATCAAATCCACCGTTACGCGCGCATTGTCGCCATTGCCGATGTCTATGACGCGCTAACTAGCGAGCGTCCCTATAAAAGAGCCTACACACCGTCAGTCGCATATCGCATGATGGCGACGTGCTCACCTGGACATTTTGACTTAGGGCTTTTAAAGCTGTTTTTTAATAATGTTGCTATCTATCCGGTAGGTACGATCATAAAGATCAAAAAAGGCTATGCCATCGTGAAAAGTGTCAAATTCGGTCATACGCTTACACCATTAGTCTGCGTTTTTGCCGATCGCGAAGGCAAGCTGTTAGACAGTCCTTATGATCTCGATCTGACAGCAGAGCCTAAAGATATGTTAGAAGGTGTTATCTCAGATAGTGAGTTATACCATTTTATTCATAATATCAATGTCGATCCTGCCAGTTTCCTGCAAGAAGGATTTAGCGAGGACAGCTAAGTAGCCACTGATAAATTTAGCGTTTACCTAAAGGATAAAATTGCGTCCGCTCTATACTAACGGGGGGTGCTCTCATGATTCGCTTGAAACCAAATCAACTAAAAATCGGCATGATAGCCGCGCAAAGCATATTCAATGAGAAGGGCGTCCCTTTACTCGTACGCGGCACACCACTTACGGATCGCTACATCTATCGTCTGCGTCAGCTAAATGTCCCAGAGCTTCATGTGACATCGCTTTCTTCTATCTCCCATCCCCAGCCGCCGCCTGACATCATCGACGAGCTAACGCGCATCAAAACCATTGATAATGTAGCAGATACCTTCCAAGAAGCAGAGTTAAACGGCTATTTTGAAATGTCACGTTTGGAAAAATGTGCCGATCTTCTCGTGCGTGATATAATGGCAAAAAAAAAGAATCTCGTACAGCTTACAGACATCCGTTTACACGATTCTTATACATTTTCCCACTCCGTAAATGTTGCTGTACTAGCAGCGATGCTCGGCGAACTTTGCGGCTACTCTCAACGCAAGCTGCAAGTTATCACACTAGGCGGACTCTTGCACGATATTGGAAAACTCTCCATACCCACGAGCATCCTCAATAAGCCCGGCTCTTTAACCGCAGAAGAATTTAAGCTCATCCGCACCCATACAATATCTGGGCGAAAAACACTAAAGACGATTTCTTCTCCCATCGCTTCGATACTGGCGATTATCGCCGCCCAACACCATGAGCATTTAGACGGCACAGGCTATCCGCATCATGTGAAGGGAAAAGCCATTCATCCCTACAGCCGCATCGTTGCCATCGCCGATGTCTATGATGCCTTAACGAGCGTGCGACCCTATAAAAAAGCCTACAAGCCAAATGTCGTCTACAAGATGATGATGTACAATTCACCCGGACACTTTGACATGGAGCGTCTGCGTCTTTTCTTTGAAAATGTCGCTATCTATCCCGTCGGCACAGTGATGAAAACACGTCTTGGCTATGCCATCGTCAAAAAAGTCATCTTTGGTCATACACTCGCGCCTATCGTCATTGTCTTTACCGATAAAAGCGGCAAGCTCTTAAAAAAGCCCTTCGGCGTAAATCTCGCACACTGTAGCCGCGATGTTGTTCAGTATGTCATGGATGATGTAGAGCTGCTAAACTTCATTCGCCATAGCGGCATCGATCCGGCAGTATTTTTAAATAAAGAGCTGCGCGCGACAAAAGACTATCCGCGCCTTTCGCTTCGTGAATCATGCCTTGCTCGCTAAAAAGAGGCTGTACCTGCTTATTTATACAGGTACAGCCTCTTTTTTATGTTCTTTTGCCAATATCTTGCTAAGTAAACTTTCAAGACATCGTGCGAGCGATGCTTTTTTTAAAAGCGCTGATAAAATGAAGTCGCTAGAATCTACGTAGCTTCCTTTAGCAGTATTTCTTAAAAGCCTCGCACAGAAGATAGCTCTTCCATCTCCGGATAAAGCGCGTGTCCGATGATCTCCAGTGCTTCTTTAGTCCGCACCTCTGAAGAGTAGACATATTCTAAAAGAAGCGGACAAATGCGCTTTGTACGAACGACTTGCAGACTATTGAGTGCGCGATCTTCTAAAACTCTTGCAACGACTTGTCTGGCATCATCTTCGCCATAGCAAACGATGAAAAGAACCTCAGGATCAATAGATACGAGTGTTTCTCTATCGATCATAGGCGCTGTTTCCGGAATTTCGCCGCCAAGGCGCGTTACCATATCACCTGCTAATTTCGTCACATCATAAGAGGCTATTTCTTTTCCCATAAATTCAATGACGAGCGCTTTAGGCTTCGGATATGCAGCAGATCGCACCCTAATATCAGCAAGCGTCTGATAGACGCCATTGATCATCTGTGCTGCCTCTTCTTCTTTTTGCAAAATTTGCCCTAGCCCGTAGAGAAATTTCATTTCGCTTTCAATGGTTTCCCGATGAAAATGCCCTGCCGGATCATTGGTATTCCACGGCACAAAGGTCAATACACCACGCTTGTTCCAAAAGTCTGTACTGATAAAGCGTTTATCTGTAAACATACATTGTTGTGCGACCAATAGATCCGGCTCTAAAGACATCAGATATTCCATGCTGATTTGTCCGTAAGAAACCAGGGGAATTTTTTTAGCTGCCGCTTGATATTGAGGGCGCAGGAATTTTTCTAACGGATACCACGATTCTGCCGCTAAGATGCGATCTGCCGCACCAAATGCTAAAAGGGTTTCAATCTCGCCCGAGCCGACAACGACTATGCGCTGCGGCACATTTTTGGCGTACTGCACCGATTCACCGACAGCAAAATAATTTGACACGCGAAGATTTTCGATGCGCCGCCCATTTGCTGCATCAGCACTCATTTTGCCATCGCTTTCGCCTTGCAGCTCACCGGGCGATTTTGCAGTATCGTTTCCACAGCTACTAAAGATACTAACTAAGAGCAAAATAAACACACCAAAAACATTTCTAAAAAAAAGGCTGTTAAAAATCATAGCCAAAGTTTAAGACAATACTGCGCGGGCCTTCTAAGGCGACTACATCATAGCCGCGAGCGCACCAATAGCGACGATCCATGACGTTAAATATATTAAGCCCGACACGCATAGCTTTGCCGTCTGCTAGCGGCTTTTCATACTGCACGCCGACATCTATACGATACCACTCAGGTACTTTCGCCTTATTTGCAGGCGTTAGATAAGCGGCGCTGTTATAAGTAAGGCGCCCAAAAGCTGTCCAGTTTGGATCGGCTTTATATTCTGCCAACAAAGACGCGTTCCAATTTGGCGTAGCATAAAGCTCTCGCCCGTCGTTTTTACCGCCGGATTGGGTTGCCTTTAGATACATCAGGCCGCCGATCAGGCTAAATTTCGGCGCTAGCTTGCCAAATACCGTAAGCTGCGCCCCACGATTTTGCTGTCGTCCGCGATAGGCGTACACCTTCGCTGCATCCGCGTAGGCATTTTCTTGCTCTAAGGAAAAAATACTAAAGCTACCGGCAAATTTCTTGGTATCCCATTTGACGCCGGCCTCATACTGCTTCGTAAGCTGCGGCGGCAGATACTCGCCGGCGTTAGCGTAGCGTTTAGGAACAAAATAGCCGTTGCCAAGTCCCTCCATGTAATTTGCGTAGAACTTAGTCACAGAGCTAAATGTATACATGACGCCAAGATTAGGGCTAAACGCCGAAGTAAAAGAAGAGCCTGTATAATCCTTACCGTCATGCGCACGAAACGCCTTTTCACTCTGATAGCGCATCCCCAGCAAAAATGACCACTTCTTATCGTCAGTCACCATGCGATCGGCTATAGTAACGCCGCTAAAAATCTTTGCCCCACTATAATACCATGGATCTAAGCGCGGCGGCACGGGAGTAGCGTTTTGCAAGATCGAATGATCATAGATGTTACCGCGAAATTTATATTCATTGCCATGTTCATCATCGCCGTACCAATCTTGCCCACCGCCATTTTCTGACATACGATCAATACGCAAGACAACATTATGATTAAGCTTTCCAGTCTTTAGTCTGCCGCGCAGCCCGAGATCAAAACTAAGCCGCCAAAAAGCGATTGGCACTTCTTCAATACCTGCCTCAAAATTCCCCTTGTTATCTAAAAGCCTCGGATACCAGGACTCATAGCAAGAGTTCCAATCTTCATCATGATAGCCGGCATGAAAAAAGCCCTGCCAATCCTTAGAAAATTCATGATCTAATGATAAAGTAAGTATATGGTTATTGTAGCGATAGCGCGACCACGGGAGCTGAAAATTCGCATCGCCGGCCGGCGGCGCCGGCAGATCGTTGCCATCTAAGTCTAAGGAAAAGGTCGGCGCTGTCTGATTTACATAGCGATAACCGTAAAGAAGCTGCGATTTCGTCTTATTTCCTCGATAGTCAAAATTAACGAAAATATTATGATACGCCATCCGCTCATGGTGAAATTCCGTATTGCCGTCTGCCGCATCAAGATTTACGCGTACTCCCCACATTTTATCTTTACCAAAACGTGTCCCTAAATCAAGGGCGTGTTCATAGTGACTTTTGCCGGAAAAAGTTTCTTGGAAGGTGATTTTCTGTTCATCTTCTGCCACCTTAGCGATTAGATTGACAGAGCCGCCGATACTGCCGCTGTCTGTAACGCCGTGCAAAAGCGTGTCAGGACCTGATACGACTTCTACGCGCTCGACAAAATTCATCGGAATAGACGACTGCGAGAGCATACCCGATACACCGTTTAGAAAATAATCGTGTGGGCTGATGGAAAAGCCGCGAATCCGTACGTCATTATAGGTCTTATTACCCCTAGAAGTCACGGTAGGATCAAGCGTCAGCAGCTGCACCAAGGTATTGCCCGACTGTTTGACGCGAGAAATCGCCTTTTCTGTAAATGTAGAAGCATTAAAGGGGATGTCCATGAAATGCGTGTTCCCCAGCGCGTTTAAGCTGTGTTCTTTAGCAACGTAGCCGCCGGCATACGCATCATTTGAGCGCTTACCGTAGACTGTAGCGTCTGATAAGCTGTGTTCTTTTAGCTCATCTTTTACCTCATCTTTTACCTCGTCTTTTACCTCGTCTTCAGCTTCAGCTGCCTCGGCAAATCCTCCGAAGGAACATAACATACTGCTGATAAGCCCTAAAATCACCTTTTTGCGCCAACTATCTTCCTTGATCTTCATCGCTTGCCATCCTTTCTTTTTTCTAAGTACGCGAGGGGTTTTCTCATATCGCTACACTTTAGTATTTCCTTATAAAAAATTGATAATTTATGATATTATATAAAAATCTTATATACCTGTCAACACTATGCATTTTATGTGCTAAATCATACTTTATATTTCTGTCAGGAGAAATGCACCTTCGCCGCGCAGCATATAATCACCAAAGTCTGCCGGCATGAAATATGAATCGCCTTTTTCCAAGATTTCTTCACCGCCTGCCCATGCAATTTCCATAGGACCTTGCAGCACCAAGAGCGATTGAAAACTTGTGCGCCTTGTCTGCAAATGACAGCGACCATGCAGTGCGATATGATAGACGCAGAAAAATTCTGTAAGTGCGACAATCGTCAAATCATATTCAGAAAATATCCTAAGACGCTCACCGCGACTTATAGCGCAGGGGTGTGGCGTAAAAGATAATACATCAAGCGCCTTATCAATATGTAACTGCCGCGCTTTACCGTCGGCACCCAGTCGCCCATAGTCATAAACGCGGTAGGTCGTATCGGAATTTTGCTGAATCTCTGCTAAAAAGATACCGCGCCCTATAGCGTGCAGCGTACCGGCAGGGATGACGATGATATCACCTTTTGCTACTTTTACGCGCTCTACGACATCTAGCAAGGTATTTTCTTTAATAAAGCGGCGACAATCTGTGCGCGAGATTTCTTGAGCAAAGCCATATATTATCTCAGCTCCATCTTCTGCATCAATGATGTACCAAATCTCCATTTTGCCATATTCGCCCTCATGCTCAAAGGCATAGCTATCATCAGGATGCACCTGCACCGATAGATCATCGTGTGCATCAATCAGTTTGATGAGCAGGGGAAAGTATGGATAGCGCGCACCGTGCGAACCAAGCGCAGCATATAGCCCTTCACGCGCAATATACGCTTCAAGCGTCAGATCCTTATCTGCGCCATTTTCTATGATGCTTTGCGCTTCTTTGCGGCAAGAAAGTTCCCAGCTTTCTGCGACTTTAGACAGTGCTGTTTTCTTGCCATACTCTGTTTTTAGACGCGTGCCGCCCCAAAGATAATCCTTTAGCACTGCTTTGAGCTTTAGTGGGTAGATCATTAGTTTTCATCCTTTCTTAGCCGATTATCCTTTAGTTATCAGCCTTTTTAGCATTTTATAGCTATTCAAAAAATGGACGCAGGATCAATCTGCGTCCATTTTTACATTTTGTTGACGTTTGCGCCAGTAGCGCAGGTAAAAAAAAGCTATTATAACGGCGCTGACAATGACAAAGCCGATGCTTACTTCATGACCTACCTGTAGCATAATCTGCCAGCTCTCACCTAATGCCATGCCGATGCCAAGGATAAGCGCCGTCCAAGGCAGAGAGCCAAGGAAAGTATAAATAAGAAATTTGTTAAAATTCACTTTCGCAAAGCCTGCCGGCAAGGAAATGAACGTACGCACGACGGGCAGCATACGGCTAAAAAAGACTGCCTTGATACCATATTTATCAAACCAACGTTGTGCGATGTCTAAATGTGACTTCTTGATAAAGAAATACTTGCCATATTTATCTACAAAAGAACGTCCACCGTAACGCCCTACAGCATAGGCAAAGATCGAGCCTGCCATACCGCCTACCATGCCGGCTATCATCGCTCCGACAAATCCCATGCGCTCGGCAAAAATCAAATAGCCTGCAAAGCCTAAGATCAATTCACTCGGAATCGGTATACAGGCATTTTCCAATGCCATCAAAAAAGCGACTGCCACATAGCCCCAAGCGTCGATAAATTCTAAAAATATTTGTGTAAAATGCTCCATAAGACCTACCTTTCTATACTTTTATAAGAAAACAAAGCTGCTCAGTCTGCGCCCACAGGGCTTGAGTTCTTCGCTCTTGCCAGGTAAAATATAGGATTTACCGCTTCACCGTTGATACGAACTTCATAATGTAAATGTGGTCCTGTAGAAAATCCTGTGCTGCCCATGTAGGCAATCACCTGACCGCAGCGCACTTCTTGCCCGGTACGCACGACAATAGCTTGCGCGTGGGCATAGCGCGTCATGATGCCATTGCCGTGATCGATGTCTACTTTGTTGCCATAGCCGCCACCGTTATACGCCGCATCGGTGACTACGCCATCGGCGCTAGCGACAATGGGCGTGCCGAAATCGTTGGCAATATCTATGCCGGAATGAAAATCAGTACCGTTCCAACGCCAGCCAAAGGGCGAGCTGATTTCTCCTTCTGTCGGCCAAATAGAAGGTATCGTAACAGCCGCACCCGTCCAAGCGTAGGTGTAATTATACGGCAAAAATGCCGCAAACTCTTCTTGGAGCATCTGAAAATCTTGTCTAAGACTTTTTATACTCTCGCGACGGATCACTACGCGCTTTTCAAGCTCTCTTAGCGTTTGAGCAAGCTCTTTTACGCTTTCATCTGCCAAAGAGCCGCCCTGGCCTATCGGCAGAGCCTTGGTCGCTTCGCTATCTACTGCAGCAGGTGCAGCGATGCCTGTCATGCGGCGCAATTCGCTTTCCATCTGCTCTAAGGCATCTAGCTCTTGCTGCAAATCATCTATCTTCTTTGAAAGCTGTAATAGCTGCTCTTGCTGTATCTGTCCTACCCGGCGCAGCTCGGCTATATCGCCGTCATCATTTTCAAGAGAAACCGCCACGGAAAACACATAAGAAAATACAGCTAAGATAAAAAAGATACTAAAGAAAAATGATAAAACAACACGCCACAGCATTTTCTTAGATAGGTGAATTGTACGAATAGTATCAGACTTATCAGGCACAATTTTTATTGTAAAACCATTTCCCTCGTTCAAAAAAGCCATCTCCAAACTCTAGGAAACATCCGGGATATGCTAATAAATTCATCTTTGTTAAGCTCTGACATCCATTGCTTTTTTAAGTGCTTCTGCTTCTTCGTCGGTCAATTTATAAGTCGAACGACCTTCTTCAATCGGCTTTACATAGCTGCGCGAATCTTCTCTAGCGAAGATACTGGAAAATAGCACGCCGTTATTATGAGAATCCAGCATGGCAACGGCATAGCTAAGATCGCTGCCCATATCGGCAAAGGCGCTAAAACGCACGACGCCGATGCGCGTTACAGCCGTTTTCAAAAGTGTATCCAAGCGTTTATTTTCTGCCTTGATCTGCTCGCTCTCGTCTGCAACACCTTGCATGGTTTTGATATGCGCCAGCAACATATTTTCAAGATTTGCCCCTTCTACTCCGCGCATCAATGCGTAGTAACGACTTTTCATCTTCGATACGCTATATATCTGATAGATCATCAATATCAAAAGTACGACCAGCAAAACTATAAGAAAGATGACAAAGAAGGCTTCGTTTTTTACAAAAAAATCCGCCAACTGTTTTACATTCATTCCGATCGGCTCTCCTCTATGTATCTGCTTATATCAAACAGTAAAATTTCCCCCTGCTGAAAATCTGTGCAAAGCTGCTCTTTTATCTGCTACGATCTGATTTTTTCTCTCTAACAGCGACTCAATAATACTATTTAACTCATCTTCTGAGGAAAAATCGATCTCGATACGCTTCTTTTTCCCTCGTGTGCGTATGCGTACCTGCGTGCCAAAGAATATTTTTAATTTATCTTCTGCTTCTTGTAAAAAAACAGCCTGTTCTTCTTGCTTTTTACCATCGCTCTTTGTTGCAGTTTTTTGCATACGTTTTATGAGCTCTTCTACCTGTCTTGCTGAATATTCATGAGCCATGATAATATCTGCCGCTTCTTTTTGCAACTCGTCATCTGTCAAGACGACGAGCGGTCGCACCTGCCCCATCGTCAAGCTGCCATTTGCCAAATACTCCTGCACATACGGATCGAGCTTTAAGATTCGCAGCATATTAGTAATATGAGAACGGCTGCGTCCGACGCGCTCTGCTAAAGCCTCCTGTGTAAGAGAAAAATTTTGCAAAAGATTTTGATAGGCGCGTGCTTCTTCTACTGCATTTAAATCTTCACGCTGCAAATTTTCAATCAAAGCGATTACCGTACTTGCAGCATCGTTCAAAGAGCGCACGATGGCAGGAACCGTCACAAGTTTTGCCAATTTAGCCGCACGAAAGCGTCTTTCGCCTGCAACTATTTCATAGCCATCTAGCGCAGGAAGCCTACGCACAAGGATCGGCTGCAATACACCATGCTGCATAATAGATTCTTTAAGCTCTTCTAAAGCGCTCTCATCAAAATCTTGACGCGGCTGACAGCGATTAGCACGTATTTTTTCTAAAGGAATTTCTTGCACGCAAATATCGCTATTAGTTTCTTGTATAGCTTTTTTTATTTCTACAGTAGGCGTTTCATTAGATCCTCCAGGTGTGCTATAGTCTGTGCTATCTAAAAGCGGCTTTGCTGCTTCTCTTTCTTTGCGTCCGGACGGAAACAATGCGCCTAGCCCTTTTCCCAATGCCTGATGCTTTCTAGCTGTCACGCTCTACGACCTCCTTAGCTAAGTCCATATAAACGATAGCACCTTTAGATTTTTGGTCATAATCGACAATCGGCTTTCCATAGGAAGGCGCTTCGCTTAAACGCACAGTACGCGGTATGACAGTGCGGTACACCTTACTAGCAAAATGCGTACGCACTTCTTCAACTACCTGCGCTGAAAGATTAGTGCGTGAATCAAACATGGTCAAAAGCACGCCCTCAATCTCTAAGTCGGGATTTAGATCGCTCTGCACCAATGTCATAGTATTCATCAATTGTGCCAAGCCTTCGAGCGCGTAAAATTCGCATTGAATCGGCATCAAAACCGTATCTGCGGCAGTCAAAGCATTGAGTGTAAGAAGCCCTAAGGATGGCGGACAATCGATCAAGACGTAATCATACTTGTCACGCACTACAGCAAGCGAGTGTTTCAAACGGCTCTCACGCGAAATCGCCGCCACCAATTCAATCTCTGCGCCGGCTAACTCTATATTGGCAGGTAAAAGATCGACCCTATAATCCGTATGTAAAATTGCCTGCTCCATAGAAAGATCGGCTATTAAGACATGATAGATACTCTTTGCTAAATCAGTTTTATTGATGCCAAACCCACTCGTTGTATTCCCCTGCGGATCAGCATCAATAATTAGCACGCGCTTACCGAGCAAGGCAAGACCGGCGCTCAAATTCACGGATGTCGTTGTTTTTCCTACGCCGCCTTTTTGATTGGCGACTGCTATGATTTTCGCCACATTCTTTTCCCCCATTAACCTTTTCTTTTTCTATTATAGCATGATATACTGATGTGGAAAAGCATTCTATAAAAAGGTTGGCAATTTGGCAAAATGTTTCACGTGAAACATTAAAAGAAGCACGAGAAAGAGGAAATGTCATGCCTGTTTATAATACCGTTCTGCTTGCTATTGACACGAAGGAGACGCGTCGCTATGCAGGGCTTAATAAAGCGAAGGACTTTGATGAAAAACTAATAGAAGAAGCCTCTTTAGAAGCGCGGCTTCTTGCTGTGCCGCGTGGTATATGGCAGCTTTACGACTATGACAGCGCGGCGCAAATTGTACGTGCCGATCTTCCTTTTATCATCAAAGGAAAAGCCATCGCCAAACATCTCAAAGACGCTGAAAAAGTCGTCATATTATCTGCAAGTGTAGGCGATTCTATTGAACACTATGTTACAAAATATTTTCAAGAAGGCCGCTATGCTTACTCTGTTTTGCTCGATGCTGCCGCTACTGCAGCAGTTGAGCAAGTCGCCGATGCGATGGAAAAAGCTATCCGACTAAAAGTTAGCAAAGAAGGCTATATTATGCTGCGCCGCTTTAGCCCCGGCTATGGTGATTGGCCACTAGAGCAGCAAAGCGAAATGGTGCGTTTGGCCGCAAGTGAGAAAATCGGTATTCATCTAAGCGATACCTTGATGCTCGTACCGCGAAAATCCATCACTGCCATCATTGGTCTGGTGGCACAGCAAAAAGCCGCCGAGCTGTCAAATCTCAGCGGCTGTATGATCTGCAATAAAATCGACTGCCCTTCGCGGCAGAACTTTGATAGAAAAGCAAAGCAAGGAGAATCTTGATGATCCATATTTTTGATGGTGCCATGGGTACAATGCTGCAAGAAGGCGGCTTAAAGGCCGGTGCCTGTCCTGAGCTGATGAATATAGAACACCCCGCGGTCGTACGCCAGATCCACGAAGCATATATCGCTGCCGGCGCGACGATGATTGAAACTAATACATTTGGTGCATCAGCCTTGAAGCTTGATCACTATGCTTTAGAAAATCGTGTAGTAGAAATCAATCGAGCAGCCGTTAAGATCGCACAAGAAGCTGCCAAAGGGCGTGCTAAAATCGTCGGCTCGCTTGGACCTACAGGGCGTTTTATCACGCCGCTTGGCGATCTTGAATTTGAAGATGCCTACCAATCTTTTTATGAGCAAGCAAAAGCCCTTGCCGATGCAGGCGCGGACTATCTACTGTTTGAAACTTGCATAGATATACAAGAAATGCGTGCAGGGCTTTTAGCGGCAAAAGCTGCCACGCATCTGCCCATAATATGCCAACTATCATACAGCGAGGACGGCCGCTCCGTCACCGGCACCGATCCGCAAACCGCTGCTATCACCTTAGAAGCACTCGGTGCAGACATCATCGGCGTGAACTGCTCACTTGGCCCTGAGCAGCTTGTTCCCATCGTGGCATCGCTTGCCGACAGCTGCTCGCGCCCGATCAGCGTTCTACCCAATGCAGGTATGCCGCGTTTAGAAAATGGACACACTATTTTCCCCATGACACCGGATGAATTTGCATCTTGGGGCAATAAATTAGTCGCAGCCGGAGCGACCTACATCGGCGGCTGCTGTGGCACGACACCTGCACATATTCGCGCCCTCGCCACTTTGGTAAAGCACCTACAGCCGGCAAAAAGAAAGCCGCCCGATCGCTGCCTACGCCTTACGAGCCGCAGCAAAACTGTATTCATAGATAAAGATCTGCCAACCGTCCTCATTGGCGAACGCATCAACCCCACGGGGCGCAAAAAACTGGCAGAAGAAATAAAAAACGGCTCGCTCTTTTCTGTAAAGCGCGAAGCTGTCGATCAGGTTCGTGCAGGCGCGAACCTCTTAGATGTCAATATGGGTGTGGGCGGCATTGATGAAGCCCAAGCCATGCACACTGCCATAAAAGAGGTATCGCAGATCACAGATGCACCGTTAGCTATTGATACAAGCGACAGTAAAGCCCTGGAAGCCGGTTTAAGAGCATATCCGGGACGCGCTCTCATCAATTCGGTCAGTGCAGAAAAAGAACGCTTGGAAAAATTTCTGCCCCTGGCAAAAAAATACGGTGCGGCAATACTTTGTCTGCCCATCACAGAAGACGGCGTGCCAAAAACAGCCGCAGATCGCCTGCGCGTCGTTCAAAGCATCATAGAAAAAGCTAAAGAACACGGGCTAAACGATGGTGATTTTCTACTTGACGCACTTGTCATGACTATATCAGCCGATAAAAACGCTTGCCTTGAGGTGCTAAAGACTTTACATCTATACCGCACACATTTAGGCTATCCGGCAACAATGGGGCTTTCTAATGTATCTTTCGGCTTGCCGAACCGTCCTTTGATCAACAGTACATTCTTCGCCATGTGTCTTGCCGCCGGGCTAGATGCACCGATCATGAACCCCTACGATGAAAAAATGCAGGAAGCACGCATGGCAAGCGCGGCTCTTTTAGGTAAAGATCCATGCGGCATCGACTTTAGCCGTAACGAAGTCAATATTAAAGTACCAAAAAAAGCAGCGACAGCCAAAGCTGTCACTACTGATTTACTTACTGCTATCAAACAATCCGTCATCGACGGCGCTTCAGAAAGCATCGCCATACTTACAGAAGAAGCTATTCAAAAAGGATACACTGCCAATGAGATAACAGAAAAAGCACTAACCGCCGCCATGAACGACATCGGCAGCGACTTTGGCGCAGGGCGTGTATTTTTGCCGCAAGTCCTGCTATCAGCAGAAGCCATGCGCTCTGCTTTTCAAAAAATAAAAGAGCTGCTGCCAAGTCAACAAGAAGAAACTAAAGGTACCGTCATAATGGCGACAGTCAAAGGTGATGTGCATGACCTTGGTAAAAATATAGTTTCAGCGCTGCTTTCTAACAGCGGCTTCAAACTCATCGACCTTGGCAAAGATGTCGATGCTGATACCATTGTACGCGCGGCGCTCGAAAAAGAAGCCGACATCATAGGGCTGAGCGCCTTGATGACTACTACTATGACGCAAATTGATAAAGTCGTTAAGAAATTGCGCGAAGCCGGCTGCGGAGCGCGCGTTATCGTCGGTGGTGCAGCCGTCACCGAAGAATATGCCGCCAGCGCCGGCGCCGATGCTTACGCTAACGATGGCGTGAGCGCTGTAAAAATCGCCAAAACTTTCGTCGGTGAATAAAGCGACGCTTACGAATGTTTCACGTGAAACATTCATTTATAAAATAAAGCGACTCATATCGCGGTCGCGTACGATGTTTTTTAGTTTTTGTTCTACATAGTCGGCATCTATGTTGATTTCTTTTTCTTCTATTTCAGGAGCGTTAAAGGAGAGTTCTTCTAAAAGTTTTTCTAAAATCGTATGCAAGCGGCGTGCGCCGATGTTTTCGGTTTGTGCGTTGACATCGCAGGCGAGTTGAGCTAAAGAATCTATAGCTTCCGTACTGAAATTAAGCGTGATGCCTTCTGTCGCTAAAAGTGCCTTGTATTGCTTCAAGAGGGCATTTTGCGGCTCTGTTAAGATGCGTTGAAAATCTTCTTTTTTAAGTGACTTCAGTTCGACGCGAATGGGAAAGCGTCCTTGTAGTTCGGGGATAAGATCGGAAGGCTTTGCCGTGTGGAAGGCTCCTGCGGCAATAAAGAGTATGTGATCAGTTTTGATAGGACCATACTTTGTCATGACAGTCGATCCTTCGACAATGGGCAATATATCTCTTTGCACGCCTTCACGAGAAACGTCAGGGCCGGATCCTTTACCTTTGACGGCGACTTTATCGATCTCGTCTAAAAATACTATGCCGCTCTTTTCTGCTGCATAAATGGCAGCTTCTTTAACTTCTTCCATATCAACTAATTTGGCAGCTTCTTCTTGCTGAAATATTTTTCTTGCTGCCGCTACGGAAACCTTGCGCTTTTTTTGCTTCTTCGGTATGAGGTTTGACATCATGTCTTGCAGATTATCGCCCATGCTTTCAAGGCTAGAGCCTGCAAACATACCTACCATGGGTTTACCTGTGTCTTCAATTTCTATCTCAATGGTTTCTTTTTCTAATTCGCCTTTTTTCAGTCTTTTTCTCACCCACTCGCGCCCTGCTGTATATTTTGGCTCTTTTACCGCTTCTTGCTCCGTTTCTTCATCGCCGCCGCCAAATAACTTTCCCAGGGGGTTTTGCGACTTTTTAGGCTGCGGTACAAATACATCTAATATACGCTCTTCAGCAAGTTCTGCAGCACGCTCATGCACTTTTTCCACGCGCTCTTGACGCACCATACGAACGGCTGTTTCTGCAAGATCGCGCACGATGGATTCAACATCGCGACCGACATAGCCAACTTCGGTAAATTTTGTCGCTTCGACTTTGATAAACGGTGCTTTAACGAGTTTTGCCAAGCGACGTGCAATCTCCGTTTTGCCGACACCGGTCGAGCCGATCATAAGGATATTTTTCGGTATGACATCATCTTGCATGGCGGTATCAAGGCGGCGGCTGCGCCAGCGGTTTCTAAGGGCTATGGCGACGGCGCGTTTAGCTTCTTTTTGTCCGACGATGTAGCGATCCAGCTCTTCGACGATTTCGCGCGGCGTTTGTTCGTTTAGTAAGTTTTCTTCTATTTCAATATTTTCCTGCAAGTCAATCCAACTCCTCTACCTTGATGTTGTGATTTGTAAAGACGCATATATCAGCGGCAAGCGTCAAAGCTTCTTTGGCAATGGCTGCTGCGTCCATTTCTGTGTGCTTGACCAAAGCACGCGCAGCGGCGAGTGCATAAAAGCCGCCGGAGCCTATCGCAGCGACGTCGCCGTCCGGCTCGATGACTTCACCGCCGCCTGAGATCATCAGAAGTGTTTCGGTGTTAGCGACTAAGAGCAGTGCTTCTAATTTTCGCAGGACGCGATCGGTTCGCCATTCTTTGGCAAGTTCGACTGCTGCACGCATTAAGTTGCCGTTAAATTCTTCTAGTTTTGCTTCAAATTTTTCAAAGAGCGTAAAGGCATCGGCGACCGAGCCGGCAAAGCCTGCGGCAACTTTGCCATGGTACAGGCGGCGCACTTTGCAAGCTGTCGATTTCATGATTGTACTTTGTCCAAATGTGACTTGTCCATCGCCTGCCAGCGCTGTTTTACCTTGGCGGCGCACAGCAACGATGGTCGTCGCGTGAAATGTTTGCTCCATATTGCCTCCTAATTTATTGTTCTTTTAAAAATTTCTCTTGGAAGTTTTTAAGTGTACTTAACGCACGTTCGGCAAGCATTTCTTTCTTGCGCTTTTTATCAGGCTTTTTCTTATTGCCTGCAAAATCTTCTAAAGGCGGCAAAAGTCCGAAATTTATATTCATGGGCTGAAAGTGGCGTGAGTCTACTTTTGTAATGTAGGCAGCTAATGCACCGTGGCAGGTCGTGCGCGGAAATGCTAAAGGTGGCTGACCTTTAGCAAGCCTTGCGGCATTTTTCCCTGCCACAAGCCCCGATGCCGCCGACTCAACATAGCCTTCAACGCCTGTCATTTGTCCTGCAAAGAAAATATTTTCTTCTTTTTTTAGCTGATAGGTTGGCAAAATAAGGCGCGGTGCGTCGATGTAGGTGTTTCGGTGCATGACGCCGTAGCGCGTAAATTCGGCGTTTTTAAGCGCCGGAATCATGGAAAATACGCGCCGCTGCTCACCCCATTTTAGATGCGTCTGAAAGCCAACGATGTTATAAAGCGTGCCTGCTGCATTGTCTTGGCGAAGCTGTACGACGGCGTGTGCTCTAAGATTTGTCTTGGGATCTTCTAGTCCGACGGGCTTTAAAGGACCAAAAAGAAGCGTGCGCTCACCGCGTGCAGCTAAGACTTCTACGGGCATACAGCCTTCAAAGAACACGGGCTTTTCAAAGCTCTTTAGCTCTGTCGTCGCTGCCCTCGTCAAGGCTTGCCAAAAGGCACGGTATTCTTCTTTATTAAGCGGACAGTTGATATAAGCTGCCTCGCCCTTATCATAGCGCGAAGCGCGGTAGGCTTTTGTCATGTCGATGGATTCTAGCGTCACGATGGGCGCGGCGGCATCGTAAAAGTAAAAAGAGTCTGCGCCAAACATTTCGCGAAGCGCGGCTGCAAGTTTGCCATCTGTCAAAGGGCCTGATGCTATGATACTTATAGCATCAGCGTGGCGTGGGATCTGATCGATCTTTTTGCACACGGTTTTTATTAAAGGATGCGCCTTGATTTTTTCTGTGATATAGCTAGAAAAGCCCCCCCGATCTACGGCAAGGGCGCCGCCTGCCGGTACGCGTGTCGCATCTGCCGCCGCCATGATCAAAGAATCTAAGCGGCGCATTTCTTCTTTTAAGATGCCGACGGCGTTTTCTAATGCTGCGCCGCGCAGCGAATTGCTGCAAACCAGTTCGGCAAAGTCTGCTGTCTTATGTGCCGGCGTAGTAAAAAGAGGGCGCATCTCATAAAGCGTGACATAAGCGCCGCTCTTTGCTGCCTGCCATGCGGCTTCGCTGCCGGCTAATCCTGCACCGACGATAATGATCCGCTTCATTTCTTTTGCTCCGCTGCGGCTTCTTTGGCTTTTTTGGCTGCAAGGCGTGCGCGACTATTGGCGATTTCTTTATTGATCGGATGATCGATGCGCGTTTTGCAGTTTTCATTGCTGCAATATAGCAAGATCCTGCCGTTTTTGTAGCGATGGCGCATCATGAAGGCGCCACACTCGGGGCATTTATCCGTCAAGGGCTGATCCCATGTCACATAGTCGCATTCAGGATATTTTTCGCAGCCGTAAAAAACTTGTCCGCGCCTAGAGCGTCGCTCAACTATCTTAGCGGCGCATTTAGGGCACGCTACGCCCATATCTTTTAAGAGCGGCTTTGTATTGCGGCAATCGGGAAAGCCCGGGCAAGCTAAGAATTTACCATAGCGACCTTGTTTTACGACCATGTTGCGACCGCATTTTTCGCATATAACATCGGAAATTTCTTCAGGGATCTCGATCTCGCCGATCACTTCGTCGGCTTTTTTAAGTGTCTTGGCGAACGGCTCATAAAAGCCGCGCAGCAAATCGTTTTTATCTACTTTGCCTTCGGCAATTTCATCTAATTCATTTTCTAAACCTGCCGTAAACTGCACATCTACGATGTCTTTGAAATGTTCTTTTAGCATATCATTGACTAAAAAACCCAGATCAGTCGGGCAAAAATGCTTATCTTGGCGCACGACATAGCCGCGTGCTAAAATAGTTTCAATGATCGGTGCGTATGTACTTGGTCTACCAATATCTTTTTCCTCAAGTGTCTTTACTAAAGAGGCTTCATTGTAGCGCGGCGGCGGCTCCGTAAAATGCTGCTCGGGCAAAAGCCGCACGAGCGTCAGGGGTTCATCTGCCGTAAGTTCCGGCAAAAGCACATCTTTTTCTTTTTTATTGTCGGCATAGACAGCAAGAAAGCCTGCAAATTTGAGCGTCGAGCCGCTAGCGCGAGCAATAAAGCGTGCGCCGGCTGCTATGCTGATGCTCACTGTGTCAAAGATAGCCGGCATCATCTGGCTTGCTACGAAACGCTGCCAGATCAGAGTGTAAAGGCGCAGCTGATCGCGTGACAAATGCTTTTCTAGCAAATCGGGCGTATTTTTGACGCTCGTCGGGCGAATGGCTTCGTGCGCGTCCTGCGCTTTTTTCCCTGCTACATAGATATTTGGCTTCTCAGGAAGAAAGTCCTTACCTTTAGCCGTGCCGATATATTCGCGCACTTCCGTAATGGCGAAATCAGAAATACGGGTCGAGTCCGTACGCATATAGGTAATAAGTCCGATGGGGCCACGCCGCCCCAGCTCTACACCCTCATAAAGCTGTTGAGCGATCAGCATCGTGCGCCTTGAGGTAAAGCCGAGCTTTCTTGCTGCGTCTTGCTGCATACTGCTGGTCGTAAAGGGTGCGAGGGGGTTTCTTCTGCGCTCGCGCTTTTTTACTTCTTTGACCGAAAAATTTTGCTCTTTTAGCTCTTTAACCAGTGCATCCGTTTCTTCTTTAGAGTGAAGAGAAAGTTTCTTATCGTCTACGCCAGAAAGTTCGGCACCAAACTCTATAGCGTGCGCCGTTTTAAGTTTCATGCCGATTGTCCAATATTCTTCCGGTACAAAAGCGAGAATTTCTTTTTCACGATCACAGATCAATTTGACTGTCACCGACTGCACACGACCGGCAGAAAGACCTTTTTTAATTTTTCGCCAAAGGAGTGGGCTGAGCTGATAGCCGACGATGCGATCTAGCATACGGCGTGCCTGCTGTGCATCTACGCGGTCGATATTGATCGGATAAGGCGATTTTACCGCCGCTTGAATGGCAGGCTTTGTGATCTCATTAAAGACGATGCGGCAATTTTCCTTCGGATCGATACCCAAGATATAGGCTAGATGCCACGCTATCGCTTCGCCTTCGCGATCCGGATCGCTTGCCAGATAGATTTTATCGGCGTGCTTGGCATCTTTTTTAAGCGCCTTGATAAGATTGCCCTTGCCGCGAATATTGATATACTTCGGGGCAAAATCTTGCTCAACGTCGATGCCGAATTGGCTCTTTGGCAGATCGCGCAGATGTCCCATGGAGGCGCGTACCATGTACTTTTTGCCTAGATATTTTTCAATCGTCTTAGCTTTCGCCGGCGACTCGACCACCACCAAAGTTTTAGACACATTTTTTTTCGGCTTTTTTACCGCAGACTTTTTTTCTGCGGCTTTAGTCGCTGTTTTCTTTCCTGCTTTTTTAAGCGTTTTTACTATTTTTATTATTTCTGTATTTTTTTCTTGCGGCGGCTTTTTCTGCACTGTCGGCAAGATCGCCCCTCCTTAAATACTCATAGACTGATGCTCATAAATATTTCCCGGCTGTGCTTTTTATATAAGCGTGCATAGGTGTTTGCTCTACTAGACCTTTTAGGCGAAGCCTCATGAGGATGAAGGCGACATTTGCCGCCTTACCCTGCAAACGCCAAATAAGCTCTTCTAAAGAAAGCGGCACATCACGCGACAAAAGCGCATAAACTGCCCTTTCTTCTGCTGTCAAGTCATCTAGCGGCGCACTTTCTTTTGCTTCGACAGGTGTATATTCGCCGGTTATGTCTAAAGCTCCGGCAAGCAGCCTTGCCCCTTGCTGAATCAAGCGATGACAGCCGCGGCTCATCGCCGAATAGATGCTTCCGGGCACGGCAAAGACATCGCGCCCCTCGCTTATGGCAAATTCTGCCGTTATCAAAGAGCCGCTTTTTTCAGCCGCCTCGACAACGATAGTAGCGCGTGCGATGCCGCTGATGATGCGATTTCTCGCCGGAAAAAATGCTGCCAAAGGCGACGTACCCGGCGCGTATTCAGAAATTATCACGCCTTTTTCGGCGATTTCTTGCAAAAGACGCGCATTTTCTTTTGGATAAGCGACATCAACGCCGCAGCCTAGCACGGCGACCGTCGCGCCGGCTTTTAAAGCACCCTTGTGCGCTGCCGTATCAATGCCACGCGCTGCACCGCTGATGACGACAAAGCCACTCGCGCTAAGATCTAAGGCGATGTCTTCTGCCGCGCCTTTACCGTAAGAACTAGCTTTTCTAGCCCCCACCATGGCGATGGCGGTCTTTTTTAGACAATCCGGCGATCCGCGGTAAAACAGCATTTGCGGCGGATCGTAAATCTCTTTTAACAGCTTGGGGTATTTTCTATCGGCTAGCAGCAAAATCTTAATACCGCCCTTTTCGCACGCTTTTGCAATTTTTTCAGGCAAAGCCTCATTTTTGCGGCAAAAAGCATAAACGCCGACCGCTCTTTTAGCTAAAAGCCCCGCTTCTTTTAGCATCATCTCATCCGCTTGCCAAGCCGCCTTAGCTGTCTTAAAATGCTTTACCAAAGCTGCAGCGATGCGACTGCCCACATGAGGCGCACGGCAAAGAGCCGCTAGATAAAATCGCTCCATTTTGCCCCTCCTCGTGCGCCACAGATGAAAAACAGCACTATCTTTAAGCTTTTCTGGTTACTTCCACTTCGATATAATCTAAAGAACCATGAATGGGAACGGCATATTTACGTATACGCGTCATGACTTCTTGCACCTGCGGAAAACGCTCTAAGATGCGATCACCTGTCTTTGCCGCTAACGTCATTAAAAGATTAACCTTCGTTTCTTCTATAGTGTCTTGAATCAGCGGATAAAGCGCTGCCGTGTCAATGGCACCGTCTTCGATATCGTCCGTCTTGCAGGCTCTATCATCTCGTGTCACTATCTCCACATCGACAGTAAGCTTAGCTCCCTGCTCTTTTTCGTATTCGTAAATTCCCTGAAAACCGTAAAATTTCATATTCATCATTTTAATTTTTGCCACAAAAATCCACTCCTTATTTCCTTAACTCTCCAAAAGCACAAGAAGCGCACGCGCTAACTTCGAAAGCCCCCACGGCTGGCGCATGAGAATCGCCGCCGCCGCACGATATTGCGCGAGCGTTGCAAAAAGCAGCACATCGGTACGCTCCTTGCTAAGATCGACAGCGTAGCGCGACACAGCGGCATCTGCCCCCTTAGAAAGGAAGGTCTGCTTTATGACATTTGCCGCCTTTGTCGGCACATCATGCACGCGGATCACATAAAAAACTGCCTTATCGCACATGATCTCAATGCCTTCTGGTGTGCAGCCAATTTCGCGCATTACCTTCATAGCTTTTTCTCTGCTAAAAGGCTCCATACACTCAAGCATAAAGCCCTTGCGCTCCATGAAATCACCCCTTGCACTTTATTTCTTATCATTGTATCATAAATAGGAAGGAAACGGTACGAAAAGTTTACAGTTACAGCTAGCAAGCGAGGTATAATCTATGAGCGATATTTTATTACTCTTTCTTATCTTCCTTATGCTCGCCTACACCTTTTGGGACGAGCTTTTTACGCGCTAAGAAAAATAAAAAAAGCTGACGCACGCATCAAATCGGATGCACACGGCAGCTTTTTATTTTTGCTTTAATCTTAACTAAACACTGATAAAAGGAAGTCGCCCGGATTTACATAGATGCGTGAAGACGGGCAGCTCGATTTATCAGCAGTTTTCTAAAAGTGACGAACAAAAGAGATTTATCGCTAACGTCAGACAGCTTAACCGACGATAACGAGGGATTCACCGACTTTGACGCTCTGACCGGCAGCGACATTGATCGCCTTGACCGTGCCGGCGGCGGTTGCGGCAATTTCGTTTTGCATCTTCATAGCTTCTAAGATCAAAAGGACATCGCCTGAGTTGACCTTTTGCCCCTCAGAAACGAGTACCTTGACGATCTTACCCGGCATCGGTGCATTAACGGACGCTTCACCGGCACCTGCGGCAACGGCGGCTTTTGGCGCAGGTGCTGCAGCTTTCGGCGCACTAGCAGGAGGCGCGGCGGCGGCTTTTGGCGCAGGAGCTGCAGCTGCTACCTTTTCTTCTTCGACTTCGACTTCGTAGCTTGTGCCATTGACCTTGATGTTGTACTTTTTCATTTCTTATTCCTCCAAGTATGCAATTTGTTGATACGTCTTAACGGATGCTCTGGCGACCTGCCATTGCCCACACATCGTTGCGCTTTATCTTCACCGCGACGACTTTATTGCCAGCCATCATCTGAACGGCTGCAGCGATAACCGCTGCCACCTCAGGCTTGACATCTTTTGCATTTTGCATAAGTGAACCTCCCGATTACAAAGGAATATTGCCATGCTTTTTGGCAGGGCCTACTTCACGCTTTGAGGCAAGAGCGTTCAATGCTGTGATGATATAAGGTCTTGTTTCTTTTGGCTCAATGACCATATCGGCATAGCCGCGCTCTGCCGCTTTATAAGGCGTTGCAAATTCTTCAACGTACTCTGCCGTCTTTTGATCCTTATCCGGATCTTTGCGGAAGATGATATTTGCAGCGCCGGCAGGACCCATGACGGCGATCTCGGCAGACGGCCATGCCATGACCTGATCGGCACCTAGCTCACGGCAGCACATGGCGATGTAAGAGCCGCCGTACGCCTTGCGCGTGATGACTGTGACCTTAGGAACGGTCGCCTCGCTATAAGCATAGAGCATCTTTGCGCCGTGGCGGATGATGCCCGTATGCTCTTGATCGACGCCCGGTAAGAAGCCCGGCACATCGACGAGGTTTACAAGCGGAATATTAAAGGCATCGCAAAAGCGAATAAAGCGTGCGGATTTATCAGAGGCGTTGACATCAAGGCAGCCTGCCATGACATTGGGCTGATTGGCGATAATGCCGACGGAGCGACCGTCAAAGCGTGCAAAACAGGTTATGATGTTGGTCGCAAAGTGCTGATGCACTTCGTAAAATTCGCCATTATCGACGATGCTGCCGATAACATCTTTCATATCGTACGGCGCATTGGGATTGTCAGGAATGACCGTGTTTAAGGACTCTTCCATGCGCGACGGATCGTCACCTGTATCTACAATAGGTACATCGTCCATGTTGTTGCTCGGCAGGAAGGAAAGCAGATAGCGAATCTGCTCAATGCAGTCGTCTTCGTTTTCTGCTGCAAAATGTGCAACACCTGATACGGAGTTATGTGTCATAGCACCACCTAAGGCTTCTGCCGTCACTTCTTCTGCCGTAACAGATTTAATGACAGCAGGCCCTGTGATAAACATTTGGCTCGTGTTTTTGACCATGTAAATAAAGTCTGTGATCGCCGGGCTATAGACAGCGCCGCCGGCACAAGGCCCCATGATAACAGAGATCTGCGGCACAACGCCTGATGCCGCCGTGTTGCGGTAAAAGATGCCGGCATAGCCTGAAAGCGCGT
The DNA here is from genome assembly GCA_963544755.1 of uncultured Selenomonas sp. Taxonomy (GTDB): domain Bacteria; phylum Bacillota; class Negativicutes; order Selenomonadales; family Selenomonadaceae; genus Selenomonas. The sequence goes on from CAUUGH010000006.1 coordinate 24,342, forward strand.
CAACGGCCTCTTGAATACGCGCACCGCCGGAATCGTTGATGCCGATACAAGGCGCACCCATCTTCATCGAAAGATCCATGACTTTCCAGATCTTATGCGCGTGCTTTTCGCCTAAGGAGCCTCCTTCTACCGTAAAGTCCTGCGCGAAAGCGTAGACAAGACGACCGTCAACAGTGCCATAGCCCGTTACAACGCCTTCGCCCGGCAGCTCTTTTTGCTCTTGCCCGAAATTCGTACAGCGGTGCTTCATAAACATATCAAGCTCGACGAATGTATTTTCGTCAAACAGCTTTTCAATGCGCTCACGAGCTGTCATTTTGCCCTGTGAATGTTGCTTTTCGATGCGCTTTTGCCCGCCACCTTGCTGAATGTGCTCTTTTTTGGCGTGCATGAGGGCAATTTTTTCCTGAACTGTTGCCATACTCTTCCTCCTTAGTATTCAAAGTTCCAGAGAATCACCGATAAAATAAAGTCAGCCGGATTTTTATATCTTCGCTAAACTTATCAGTGGTTCTTTAATCCTTTTTGACAATGATTATACATGATGAAAGTTCGCGCGGTCAAGCCCTAAGGCAGCCGACTCGGTCTTTCGTTCGTTTTGCCGCATATAAAGGGCAACTTTGCAAAAAGGGTTTAGCGATCCTCATGCTCACAGATTTCAAGGAGTACGCCATGCGTAGCTTTAGGATGAAGAAAGGCGATCTTTGCGCCGCCTGCACCGTAGCGCGGCTTTTCATCGATCATTTTGACACCTTTTGCCATTAGATCAGAGATCGCATTTTCGATGTTGTCAACGCGCAGCGCGATGTGTTGGATGCCGCCTCTGCCGCCATTTTTTTCGATGAATTTGGCGATCGGGCTGCTAGGTTCGGTCGCTGCCAAAAGCTCTATTTCTGAGCCGTTAGGCGTCGGATTAAAGCTCGTTTCAACTTTTTGCTCGGCGACTACTTCTTTACCCGTACAGGGGATACCGATCTGATCTGTCCAGAACTTTCCTACTTCGTCAAGATCGTTTACGGCGATACCGATGTGATCTACTCCTAAGACTTTGAACATATAAATGACCTCCTAAAATATTGATAGAAAATACTTTCGCCTTGCGGCAAGAGCCGATAAACTATAAAATGCGCCGCTTTTAGAAAATTGTGGGCAATTTGCACATAGAAGCCATACAAGTCTTTCGACAAATAATCTCTGTCGGGCTTGTATGGCTTTTATTATGCTTTGGAAAATCACTGATAACTTCAGCCGCACATCTGCATAAATATGGGCGATTTCATCTTTATCAGTGTTTTCTTAATGCTTTCTTGCAGCTTTATTACTTCATAGATTTTTTTTCAAGGAATTTTTCATGGAAGGAAAGAGCTTCTCTGATAAGGTGCGGTGTATGCGAATGTTTTGTTTCTTTTACTGCTCTTTCGTAATAGTCAAGAAGAATCGGCCTATAGTCCGGATGTACGCAGTTATTGATGATCTCAAGGGCGCGCGGTCTTGGCGCAAGGCCTCTTAGATCGGCGATTCCCTGCTCCGTGATGATGACATCGACGTCGTGTTCTGTATGATCGGCGTGCGCACACATGGGAACGACGGAGGAAATATCGCCGCCTTTAGCAATCGACGGCGTGTAAAAGATCGTCAAATAGGCGTTTCTTGCAAAGTCGCCTGAACCGCCGATACCGTTCATCATCTTAGTGCCGGTTACGTGCGTAGAGTTTACGTTGCCATAAATATCTACTTCAAGCGCCGTATTCATGGCGATAACGCCAAGACGATGCACGACTTCCGGGCTGTTTGATATTTCCTGCGGCCGCAGCAGGAGATATTTTTTGTAGTTTGCAACGTCTTTATAAAAACGCTCCATGCCGGCAGGCGACGGTGAAAACGCCGTGCCTGATGCAAAGTTTAGCTTACCGGCATCGATCAGATCCAACATACCGTCTTGAATGACTTCGGTGTAAACCGTAAGATCTGTAAGATCAGACTCTACAAAGCCCGCCATGACGGCATTTGCGACATTACCGACACCTGACTGCAGCGGCAGGAGGTTTTTCGGCATACGTCCTTCTTTTATTTCTTTATTTAGAAAATCAAGCGTAAATTGTGACATTTTCTTAGAGTTTTCATCAACGGGCGAGAGATCCCTCGTGTTATCTTTGATGTCACAAGGTACGATATATTTGATCTTATCAGGCGTGCAGGGGATAAAGGTGGTACCTATGCGATCGTCAGCTTTGATGATCGGTATCGGCAGACGATGCGGCGGATCAAGCGGCACATAAACGTCGTGCATACCTTCAAGCTCTAGTGGCTGCGTCGTATTGACCTCTACTATTACGACATCTGCCTGCTGCACATAAGAGGCGGCATTACCAAGCGATGTAGAAGGAATGATATTGCCCTCTTCCGTGATGGCGACGGCTTCGACGATGGCAAGATCGAGCTTTCCCAAATAGCCAACGCGAGCAAGTTGGGCAGATTCGCTAAGATGCAGATCGAGATAATCGATCGTGCCGTCATTTATCTGGTTTCTTAGTATCGTATCCGTCTGATAGGGCAGACGCTTTTTGATGCCACGCACTTCGGCGAGCGCTTTATCAAGCTCCGGCCCTGTTGAAGCGCCCGTCCAGACATCGACGGTAAACGGCTCTTTTTTCATGCGCTCTGCTAAAGCAAGCGGCACAGCCTTAGGATAAGCTGAGGCGGTAAAGCCGCTCATGCCAAGGCTCATGCCCGGCTTAATGAAAGCTGCCGCTTCTTCTGCACTTACGATCTTTTTTTGCAGGTCTTTGCTTCTTACGCGATCTGAAATGTCAATCATTCAGTAATCCTCCCTTAAAAGGCCATCGGCTCCTTGCAATCTTGGTGTTTCTTAATGAATTGCCGCTAAATGCCAGCTTTTTAGCAAGATAATCAAAGCTTATCATACTACTATGCGACAATTATATCATAAATTAAGAATACCACTTCAAAGCGATAGCGTCAAGTCAATTTTGCGTCTTTTCATCTTGATCTTCAAGTGATTCATCGCCCTTCTTCGCTTTTTGGCGAAGCTCTTTTAACTTTTTTCTTTTCCACGCGGCAAGTTCGTCCATGGCGAGGGCTTCATCTTCTTCGTTGCCGGCAAATTCTGTAACGGCGCCAAGCGCTGCTAAAAGCCAAAAAAGCATCGACGAAGGGAAATTAAAAAGCACATCGTCTGTAAGACCGTTTAAGGCGATGGAGAAAAATGAAAGACTAACAGCAAGCATCAGCCCTTGGCGAAAGCCTTCGCTATCATGCACTTTAGAAAAAAAGGAAAGTTTCATCGTGCCAAAAAAGAACCAAAAAAAGGCGCAGGCGCCGACAATGCCGATCTCTGCTGCGTAGTTTAGATACATATTGTGCGCGTGTACGATATGAACGGGCGCACCTTGCAAATAAAAATCGTATTCCGGATAAACGAGCCAGTAAGCTCCCCAGCCGATGCCAAAAAACGGGTGATCGCCGATCATTGCAAGTGTGCTTTCCCAAAGTGCAAGACGCATTTCTGACGATGTGTCAAGGTGTGTAAAGATAGAAAAGATGCGATAAAAGAGTGTAGAGTCAATCAAAAACAGCGCACACGAGAGCAAAACAGCGCCTAAAAGTATGCGTCCGTCACGAAATATGCCGTAAAGCGCGAAGATCAAAAAGGCGACCAAAAATGCCATGCGTGCATAAGTCATGGCAAGGCAGAAAAAAAGCAGCAAGATCGCCGAAAAAAATGCGATGCGCCGCTTTGTTTGGCGCATTTTCACGAAGAACGCGAACAAAAAACAAAGCGCGATGTCTAAATAGCAAGCGAGAATATTAGGATTTTCCCATGTCGAAAAGATACGCTTTTTTAGCTCCGGAAAAGCATCGCCATCGACCCACTTCATCGTGCTTGTATCTATGCCGAAAGCAAATTGATAAAAGCCGTAGATGACGACGATCACACAAGAAAGCCCAAGCGCGTAGACGATTTTTCTTATATCTTGCGATGCTTGGACGTTTTGCCCAATCAAAAGATATGTCAAGAGGTAAACGCCGACTAAGTTGTAATAGTTGTAAAAGCTAAATGCCTGATCAGGTGAAAAAATGACAGATGCCGCACCTAAGAGCGCGAAAAGCGCAGCCGGCACATCGTAGGGCAGGCGGCGAAAACGGCGACATTCTTTATCTTTGATAAGACGAAAGAGCCAAAAAATGACACCGAGCAAAAGTGCCGCCGTCGCTAAAGACGGTGCTAACGCTAGAAAGAACGCTTCTAGCAAGATCGCGTAGTAAATGCCGCCTGCAAGATACGCTGACAAATTATCTCCATGTGCCATGGCGCGCCCCCCTCGCTAAGAGCCTGCGGCGCAGATCGCCGATCAGATATAAAGAGCCAAAAAGACAAAGGATGTCTTTTTTATCTGTCAAAGAAAGTGCGCGGTCTAATGCTTTTTCAGTATCGGTGATAACCTCAACTTTCGGTGTGATCTCAAGGGCGCAACGCGCGATTTTTTCAGGATCGCCGGCGCGATCAGATAAAGGCGGCGTGATGATAACTTGATCGCTTCGAGCAAGGAGCGTTTTTAGCATCAAGCGGTAATCTTTATCTTCTAAGATACCAAGCAGATAAACTCTCTTTTGCTCTTGGCAATAAGTATCAAGGCTTTCTTTAAGAGCCGCAGTGCCGGCTAGATTATGTGCGCCATCGACGATGATAGTTTTATCTTGCAGAATAAATTTCTCAAAGCGTCCCGGCCAAGTGACAACGCGCAGGGCGTCGGCAATAGTTTTTCTACAAATAGCTTTATTTTCCCTAGATAAAAAGAGTGCGGCTAAAATAGCCAGCGCGGCATTTTTTAGCTGATATACACCGCCTAGCGAAAGCTCATACTGCACTTTTTTTATGCCGAGCTGCTCAAAGGAAAATTCTAACGCTGCCGCTGCTTTTTTTACCGGCAGAGCAAAAAAATCCTCGCCTAAAACAAAAATATCAGCTTTTTTTGCCGCCGCTTTTTGCTTTAGCAAATTAAGCGCCAAAGACTCTGCCGCCGTTATGACAGGTACGCCTTCTTTAATGATGCCCGCTTTATGACGAGCGATGCCTAAAAGCGTGCCGCCGCAGCGATCTTGATGATCCATGGTGATGTTGGTGATGATGGAGATCTTTGGCTCGATGACATTTGTCGAGTCTAAAAGACCGCCTAGACCAACTTCGATGACAGCATAATCTACCTTTTTTTTAGAAAAATGGTAAAACGCTGCCGCTGTTAATACTTCAAATTCTGTCGGCTGCTCTAATCCTTCTTTAAGCATTTGATCGGCTGCTTTTTTAACGGCGAAAATCGCCTCGGAAAACTCATCTTCACTTGCTTTTTTGCCATCGACAACCAAACGCTCCCTATAAGAAAAAAGATGCGGCGAGGTGTAAAGCCCCGTCTTTAGCCCCGAATGCTTTAAGATAGCCGCTAACATAGCGCTTACAGAGCCTTTGCCGTTTGTACCTGTAACATGAATCGTAGCATAGCGTTTTTCAGGGTTATCTAAAAGCTCTACCAATTTAAGGATTCGTAAAAGCCCGAGTTTGGAGCCAAAGACATTTAGACTTTCCAGATAGGAAAGGCTTTCTTTATAGTCCATAGTCTTTTCCGACCTTCCTCAAAGCTTTGCTAAAAAAGCCAGCCGCTCTTTAACTGCTAGCTTTTTTTCTCCGGCGGCTGCAAGCTTTTCACGCTCTTTTGCAACTACAGCAGGCGGCGCATTGTTGATAAAGCCGGCATTTTCAAGCTTACTTTCCAGACGTTTTTGCTCAAAAGCGAGTTTTTCATACTCTTTTTCTAATCTTTCTTTTTCTTTTTTAATGTCGATTAAGCCTTTTAAAGGAAGATAAATCTCAACGCCTGCTACCATCGCCGCTATAGCATTTTCCGGCTTTTTCGCGTCTTTTGGCAGAATCGTCAGCGGCTCTGCAAAAGAAAGCAGCGCAAAATATGCCTTTTGCTCTGTAAAAACAGGCAAAAGCGCCGCATCTGTCAAATGTATAATGACTTCGCTTTTTTTGCCGGGCAAAGCCCCGACCTCAGCGCGCATATTGCGGATGCGTACGATAACTTCCATGATAAAAGACATCTTTTGCTCTGCGTCCTCGTCAATGAACGCCTCTTTTACTTTGACCCACGGTGCCAGCATGATACTTTTACCCTCATGCGCCAGACGCTGCCAGATCTCTTCTGTCACAAACGGCATGAACGGGTGCAAAAGGCGCAGCGTGCAATTAAGTATGTGATAAAGGACATATTGCGCCGTCTTTTTTGAGCGCGTGCCGTCTGCTGCTTTTTCATAAAGACGCGCTTTTGTAAGCTCTATGTACCAATCGCAAAACTCACTCCAGATAAAATCATATATCATGCGTCCTGCTTCGCCCAGCTCAAATTTTTCTAAATTTTCCGTTACATCTTTTACCGTCTTTTGAAAGCGCGACAAAATCCAGCGATCAGCTAGTGTATAATCGGCTGCTTGAGGCGTAAATTCTTGCTTAAAATCTGTCAGATTCAGCAATATAAAGCGCGAAGCATTCCAAAGCTTATTGGCAAAATTTCTAGAAGCTTCGACACGCTCTAAGTAAAAGCGCGTATCATTGCCCGGCGTACTGCCCGTAATTAGCATAAAGCGCAGCGTATCGGCACCGTACTTTTCTATTATCGCGACCGGATCGACGCCGTTACCCAGCGATTTTGACATCTTGCGCCCTTTACTATCTCGCACCAGACCATGAATGAACACATAGCCAAAGGGAACATCTTTCATAAATTCTAAGCCCATCATGACCATACGCGCGACCCAGAAAAAAATTATATCAGAGCCTGTAACTAAAACGCTCGTCGGGTAAAATGTTTTAAGTTCCTTGGTATCTTTTGGAAAACCAAGCGTTGCAAACGGCCAAAGAGCCGAGCTAAACCATGTATCTAGCACATCTTCATCTTGCTCTACTCGTTTACTTTTACACTTCGGGCAAATTTTAACATCTTCTTTTGATACAATGGTTTGTTTGCAATCTTTACAATGCCACGCAGGAATACGATGCCCCCACCAAAGCTGGCGCGAGATGCACCAATCACGAATATCTTTTAGCCAATTTATATAAATTTTCGTAAACCTCTCTGGTAAAAAGCGGATGCTGCCATCTTCTACCGCCTTTATGGCAGGCTTTGCCAGATCCTTCATCTTTATGAACCACTGTTTAGAGATAAGCGGCTCTACCGTCGTTTTGCAGCGCGAGCAATGACCGACGGCGTGTTCATGATCTTTAGTTGAAACAAGTACGCCAAGCTTTTCTAGATCTTTTACCAGCCTCTTGCGGCACTCATAGCGATCAAGACCGCCATAGCGCTCTATCGTCTTTGACAAAGTAGCGTCATTTTCTATAACGCGCACCTGCGGCAAGTCGTGACGAAGCCCCATCTCAAAATCGTTTGGATCATGTGCCGGCGTTACCTTGACTGCTCCCGTACCAAAGGCGGGATCGACATATGAATCTGCAAAAATAGGTATCAAGCGATTGACAATAGGCAAGATGGCGTGCTTACCTATAAGATCTTTATAGCGTGCATCATCTGGATGTACGCCGATGCCTGTATCGCCAAACATCGTTTCCGGACGCGTCGTTGCGATCTCGATAAAGCCCGTGCCATCTGCAAGGGGGTAGCGAAGGTGCCAAAGCTTTGCTTGTTCTTGCTCGTGATCTACTTCTATATCAGAAAGCGCCGTATTACAAGACGGGCAATAATTTGTAATGCGCCTTCCTTGGTAAATAAGCCCCTTTTCATAAAGGCGCACAAACACCTCGCGCACGGCAAGCGAGCAGTCTTTATCCATCGTAAAATGATCTTTTTCCCAATCGCACGATACCCCAAGCATCCTCAGCTGATACATGATGCGGCTGCCGTATTCTTCTTTCCACTGAAAAACGCGCTCTATAAATTTTTCACGCCCCAGCATATAGCGATTTTTGCCATCTTCTCGAAGTTTTTCCTCTACCTTTGCTTGTGTTGCGATACCTGCATGATCAACGCCCGGCATCCAAAGCGTACTATACCCCTGCATACGCCGCCAACGGATCAAAATATCTTGCAGCGTGTTATCAAGCGCGTGTCCCATATGAAGCTTTCCCGTCACATTTGGCGGCGGCATCACGATGCAAAAGGCTTTTTTGTCGTCTTTGATCTCGGCGTGAAAAAAATTATTTTTCTCCCAAAATTCGTACCACTTGCGCTCAAACGACTGCGGCTCATAAACCTTAGCAATATCATCCTTTATCATAAAAAAACCTCCCTAACCAAAACCATCGCTTGTAAAAAAATAAAGTCCTCCCGTCCGTAAGGACGAAAGAACCTCTTTCGTGATACCACCTAACTTCCTGCAAAGAGTGCCTGTCTTTACAGCTCAAAAGCATAACGCCGCCGCCGCGCTCATACCTACGCACCGAAAAAATCAGCTTCAGCATGAAAGCTCCGAAGTGACTTTCTGCTACTTAGCGCAGGGATTTTCAGCAGCCATCCCCTCTCTAAAGCGCATCAGGCAGCGTACTTTTCTTCATCATCGCCTTTAACAAAAAGAGCATACCATAAGAGCGCGTTTTTTTCAAGGAAACGCTGCTAAAATAAAATCGCTTAAGTCTACTGCGATGCGCTTTGATGATGCCGGCGCAAAACAAAGAAAAAACCCTCCTGCCGCTTTACATGACGACTGCAGTTATGGCCTAAAAGTTTATTTTATCTTTTTCGCGTAGATGCCAAAAAGTGCCACATCGTCATAATGTATACTTTCGCCGCTATGTACAAGCGGCGCGATATTTTCATCTAGCTGCACAAAAAAGCCGAGCGCGGTTAAAATGTTTTTATCCCACAGAGGTCTACGGTGCGTGCTGATGCGAAGTTCATTTTTTATCGCGTTACATTCGTTGATCTGCGCTTTTTTGATACCTGCGTGTACGTCGTCTTTATCTTCTGCTTGGACAAATGTTTCTTTTCCCCAGTCTGCATCAAAATTTAAAAGCATACCGCCGACTTTAAGCACGCGGTGCCATTCTTTATATGCCTGCAGCGCGTCAGGCAGCGTCCATGTAAGATTACGACTGATCAAGACATCAAAGGCGACGCTTGGAAACTCAAGCTGCTGGGCATTCATCTTCTTTAGCCATGCCTGAGCGCCAAATATCTCAAGATTTCTCTTAGCTTCTAAGATCATGCCGGCTGACATATCAATAGCCGTGACATCATGACCCATGCGTGAAAAAAGCACCGCAAAAAAGCCTGCTCCCGTGCCGACATCTAAAATACGCAGACGATCGCCTTTGGGCAAATGACGCTTAAGGAGCTTTTGCCAAAGAACACGATCTTTACTTTTTAGCTCTTTGCGGCGCACATCAGCAAAGGCCGGACTTCTTATATCCCAGTAGCTTTCGATGCGCTTTTGCAAGCTTTCTTCTTTTTTAAGAGTCTCTTGCGTTTTCATGCAAAAAAATCTCCTCATAAGCCTTAGCCTTTGGCAAGCGGAAAAAATCTGCCGCTAAAAGCTCTTTTGTATGTGGCGATTTGGCAGAATGTATTACTTCTTTTACTGATCCCTCTTCGACGATTTTACCGCCGCACATGACGAGTACGCGATCGGCGATCGATGGTAAAAGTGCCAGATCATGCGTGACAAAAAGACAAGCCGCCCCCTTTTCTCGCAAGAGGCGGCGCAGCAGGCGCACGACTTGTGCCTGCACCGTGACATCTAGCGCACTTGTCACCTCGTCGCATATGATAAGCTTTGGCGAAAGCGTCAAAGCGCGTGCGATAGCAGCTCGCTGACATTCGCCGCCGCTTACTTCGTGTGGATAACGTGCAGCAAAATCGGCGCTAAGTCCCACATCTTGCAAAAGTGCTGCTACACGCTCTTTTTGCTGCGCTTTTTTAAGACCGCACCTAAAAAGTGGCTCGGCAATGCTCCAACCGAGAGTCTTTCTCGGATCAAAAGAGTCCTCTGGCATTTGAAAAATCATCTGCATCGCGCCATATACCGCAAGCAGTGCGCGAGAGCTGACATTTGTGATGTCCTTAGCACAAAAAAAGATGCGCCCTGCATCTTGATCCAAAAGACGAGCGACGATACGCATGGCAGTGCTTTTGCCGCAGCCGCTTTGCCCGACGATGCCAAGACATTCGCCGGCTGAAAGAGAAAAGCTAACGCCATCTAGCACTCTACGACGCTTTTTTCCCTTGCCAAAATACTTTACTAAGCCTTCTGCTTTTAAAATCGTTTCCACGATAGCATTTCACCTACAATTTCGGCACAGATGCGATCAGCTCTTTCGTATAGGCTTTTTGGGGATGGTGAAAAATCTCATCGCGCGTACCTTGCTCTATCATCTCGCCGCAGCGTATGATGAAAATATGATCTGCCATGTAGTAGGAAAGCCCCATATGATGCGTAACTAAGAGCATGGCAGCGCCCGTTTTCAGGCGCAGTGCCATCAGCTCTTTTGCTACGCGCACCTGCGTCAGTGCATCAAGCGCCGACGTCGGCTCATCGGCTAAGATAAGCTTTGGCTCTAAAAGCAGCGCGGCGGCGATGCCTACGCGCTGCGCCATGCCGCCGGAAAGACGAAATGAATATTCATCAAGCACCGCAGGCGAAAGCTGCATCTTTTCCAATAAAGATGCAGCTTTCTTTATAAACTCTTCATAGCTGCACGCTCTATGAGCTAAGACGCTTTCATACATCTGGCTTTTGATCGTACGCACAGGACAAAAAGACGCTCCTGCATTTTGAAAAATCATCGCTATCTCATTACCGGCAAGCTTTCGGCGCTCTTCTTTTTTTAGTTTAAGAACATCTGTTCCTTCAAAAAGAATTTCACCCTCGCCCACACCTTGACCTAAAAGACCAATGATCGCCTTTAAGATCGTACTCTTGCCGCTGCCTGATTCTCCTGCTAAAACGAGAATTTCCCCACGCTTTAGACGAAAATTCACATCACATACAGCCTTTTTGCCGCCGTAGGAAATCGTAAGATTTCTAACGTCAAGAAGCGGCGTATCACTCACGACTTTTTCTCCAACTCCGCGCTAATTTCATAATAATCGGACGGATGCGCCTTAAAGCCCTCGACACCTTTTTTCATCACCAGACTCATGCGCAGATGCGAAGCGTATAAAACAGCGCAATCGTCTAAGACCTGCTGACTCATAGCCACAGCAAGGGCGGCGCGTGCAGCAGTACCGTAAGTATTATGAAGCGAGGCGGCAAGCTCTTCAAGCTTTGGGCTATTATAAGAGCCGCTATTATCTGCAGCATCTTTTAAGAGATTGCCAACGAAATAATACTCAGGATCGCCGGTCGGCGCTGTAACGAGTGCTTTGGCAAAAATATCGTATTCGCCGCTTTTTAATACAGCTTTATAACTATCAGTCGAATTGACATCTAGTTTAACGCCGATCTTTTTAAGATTTGCCTGCAAAGCTTCGGCAAGAATCGGCAATTCTTGCCGCGAAGGATAGGTAAGATAGCGAAGCTCTAAGTTCTTGCCGCCCTTATCTACATAGCCATCACCATCTGTATCGGCATAGCCAGCTTCTTTTAAGAGTGCCTTGGCACCTTCTAAATCATAAGCGGCAGCTTTTACAGCATCGCCGCCAAAAGACATACCCTTAGGAAAAGGGCCAACAGCCGGCGCACCGTTACCTTTTAGCAACACTTTGCAGAAATTTTCCTTATCAAGCGCCATAGAAATCGCCCGACGCACGCGCAAATCTTGTAACTGCGGCGTATTATAGTTAAACGCTGCCTGATAGACGCGCGATGTATCAGCCTGGCTTATCTTATACTTAGCATTGTCTTTTTGAAAAAGCTCTAAGCTTGCATAAGGAAGCCCCTGCACAGCGTCAAGCTCTCCGCTTTGCATCGCCATCGTCAGCGTGTCGCCATCAGCGATGCTCTTTACTATAATCTTATCTAGTTTTGGCTTTACTTTTCCCCAATACTTTTCATTTTTGGAAAGCTCTATTTCAGTATCTGTGACCTTTTGCGCCATATAAGGCCCCGTGCCGATGACAATGCGATCTTTTTCGCCGGCTTGCATATCAATGATGCAGGCATAAGGATCAGCTAAAGAATTGATGATAGTCGCCACTTTCTCGCTTGATACCAATGTGATAGTTTGACCTTCTGCCGTGATTGATTTTAGCTTGAGGCTCTTTGGCGCACGATCATGCTTTACCACTAGATCTTCTAAACAAGCTTTGACCGCCTCGCCCGTCATTTTCTTGCCGTTAGAAAAAACGACATCATCGCGCAGTTTTATCTTTATGGTATAATCGTCAACCTGCTCAAAACTTTCGGCAAGCCAAGGCACAGGCTCCATCTTCTCATTAAAGCGGAAAAGCGTCTCGCCAATACCGTAGCGAAGCGTACTCCAGCCGTTATAAGATACATGAGGATTCGTACCAGCATTTTCCATCGCTGTACCATAAGCGATCGTACCGTAGACAAAGACTTTATCTGCTAAATCTTGCTTTTCATTTGTGCCGCAGCCTGTAAAAACAGCCGCCGCCAAAAGCCCTGCCAAAGCTATGGATAATTTTTTCTTCTTCATCATTTTTATACTCTCCCCTTTGTTTCTAAAACATCGCGCAGCTTATCACCAAACAGATTAAACACCGCCACGCTCAAAAAAAGTGCCGCGCCCGGCGCCAAAATGACCCACGGCGTCGTCTGCATCATACTGCGGCCGTTGCTCATCATCGCGCCCCACTCAGCCGTCGGCGCCATCGCGCCAAGACCTAAAAAAGACAGCCCGGCAAGCTCCATGGTAAGTGTGCCGAGATCAAGTGCTGCCGTTACGATAAGAGGGCCTATGATATTTGGCAAAATGTGGCGATGTAATACGGCAAAAGAACCTGCGCCTGCCATACGCGCCGCCTCTATGTAAGAAAGCCTGCATATAGAAAGCGTCAAGCCGCGCGCGATGCGTGCATATTTTGCCCAGCCGATAAAAGCAAGTGCCGCCGCCGCATAAAAAAGCCCACCACCAAACGATCCCGCTATCGCAATCGCAAAGACGAGCTGTGGAAAAGCCAGCAGCATATCGGCAAGGCGCATGAAAAAGACATCTATGTACCCTCCTATATAGCCGGTGACCGCGCCTATTAAGCTACCTACAAAGCTTATAAAGCACAAAAGTGCCAATGCTGCCCCAAGTGTCGTCTGCGCTCCAACCAGTACACGCGAAAAAAGATCGCGCCCAAAGCGATCCGTTCCCAAAAGATGCTCGGCGCTCGGTGCTAAAAGCGCCTTACTTAAATCCTGCGCGTAAGGATCATAAGGTGATAAAACAGGCGAAAAAATAGCTACAAGCAACAAAATCAGCACCGCCGCCGCGTAAAAAAGCAGCGGTCGGTATCTTTTTAGCATCATGATGCGGCCGCCTTTTCATAGCCGATGCGCGGATCGAGCAAACGATAAAAAATATCTGCCAAAAGATTTAGCACGACATAAATAAAAGCCATCCAAGCAACATAAGCCTGTACCAGCGGATAATCACGCGCTAAGACCGCTTCAACAGCCATTTTCCCCACGCCATCGCATAAAAAGATCGTCTCAACGATCGCCGTGCCGCCTAAAAGAGAGCCAATCGAAAGCGCCAAAAGCGTGACGATAAGTACAAGCGAGCTACGAAGCACACTTTTTAGCAATATCGTACTTTCCTTTATGCCACGCGCACGCGCACCCAATACATAAGGCTTTGAAAGCTCTTCTAAAATAACGGCGCGAATCTGTCGCGTATATTTTGCTCCCATCGAGATAGCCAAAGTAAGAGCCGGCAATATGATCGTCCGTCCATCGCCCGCCTTTGACAAGATAGGCAGCCATTCAAGACGCACCGCAAAAATATAAATGAGCAAAAGCCCCACGAAAAAATTCGGCAAAGAATTTCCTAAAAAACTACAGCTCCTTATGAAAATATCGAGCCTGCTATTTTTCTTTGCTGCTGCCAAAATGCCAAGCGGCAAAGAAAATAAAAGCGTAATGACAACCGATGCCAACATCAAATAAAGCGTCGCCGGCAACTTTTCAAGAAAAGTCTCCCATACCTTTTTGCCCGAAACATAAGATCTGCCCATATCCGCTTGCAGTGCGCCTTCTAGCCAAGAGCCATACTGCACGAGAAAAGGACGATCCAAACCAAGCTTTGCACGCTTTGCCGCCTTGATATCTTCACTTACGGCGCCTGATTTTTCATACATCAAATCAACGGCATCATCTCCTGCAAGATGCATCGCGAAAAAAGCCAAAAACGTAATAAAAAAAAGAAGCGGCAATAGCTGCAAAAGTCGCCACAGCACATAATTTTTCATGCCTTTTGCAACACCTCCCATTTATTTAACACCGTTTACAATTTTAAAATACAAACTTAATTTTTATAACCCCCTGTAGGGGAATAAAACGCTATTTTTTATGAAATATTAATAAAAATCATCTCATAAATCGATCTCTAATTTCATAGAAAAAATTTGCCAAATCACTTTTACATTGCAATTTTATACCTAAACTTAGAGGACAAGCAGAAAAAAATTTGTTATAATAAAGATATACTGATAAAAACTAATATTAAGGAAACGCTTGATAGGGGAGAGTATGATATGTTTGCAATCATCATCGGCACACACGGCAAATTAGCAGAAGAATTTTTAACTGCCATAGATATGATTTTTGGCGAAGTGCAAAACACAGCGACCGTCACATTTTTACCTGGCGAAGGATCAGCTGACATCGCGGCAAAATATCAATCTGCACTTGAAAAATTAGACACGTCAAACGGGGCGCTTTTTCTAATCGACATCTTTGGCGGCACACCTTATAATGCTGCCTGCCGTCTTGTCATTAAAAACGAAAAATACGGCATCGTCACCGGCATAAGTCTACCGATGATCGTCGAGATGGCAAATGCACAGATGATAGGAGGCGATACAAACATCCGTGCCTTGATGGAAAAAGCGCTAAGCGTAGGTCAGGCAGGAGTCAGGCTTTTTCACACCAGCATGGTAAACAGCTGATAAAAGCGATAGGAGAGAAGATAGATGATAAGTACGATAGGTGTTGTAACATCAGGCGGCGACAGCCCCGGCATGAATGCGGCGGCGCGTTCTGTCGTACGCACGGCACTTTCTGAAGGCGTTAAGATATTTGGCATCTACGGGGGCTATACGGGACTTTTAGACGGCGATATGCAGGAGCTTTCCACTAGAAGTGTAAGCGATCTGATTCAGCGCGGCGGCACCTTTTTAGGCACAGGACGCTCTAAACGCTTTCATACGCAAGAAGGGCGAAAAGTCGCGATACAACAGCTAAAAAAGTGCGGTATAGAAGGGCTTGTAGTAATAGGCGGCGATGGCTCTTTAACGGGAGCCGCGCACCTGTCGCGCTGCGGTATGCCAATCGTCGGACTGCCGGCGACGATAGAAAACGACGTCTGGGGTACAGACTACACAATAGGCGCAGATACAGCGGCAAACACAGTCTTAGAAGCGATCAACAAGCTGCGCGATACGGCTTCGGCGCATCGGCGCATCATTTTAATTGAAGTCATGGGAAAAAAGTCCGGTTGGTTAGCGATGATGGCAGGCGTTGCAGGCGGCGCAGAATATGTACTTGTACCTGAAGTAAAATACGATCTGCCGATCATCTGCGACGAGATCATAAAAGCCTACGAAGCCGGCAAAAAATACAGCATCATCGTCGTCGCACAAGGCGCAGGCTCTGCCGTCGAAATGGGAAAATTCATCGCTAAGACGACGAAGATCGACACGCGTGTTTCCGTCTTAGGCTACATTCAGCGAGGCGGTGCGCCAACGGTCGAAGACCGCATGAAAGCATCACTTTTAGGTGAGCGTGCGGCTCTTGCCCTAATATCCGGCGCAAGTGATATAGTATTTGGCTTTGACATGGGAAAAGTCGTCAGCATCAATTTACACGATGCCGTAACGAATCGCAAAACGCTCGATCCAGAGATCGTGCGCCTTGCGCGTGTACTCGCCTAAAAAAGGAGCAAGAGCTATGAAGATTGCCATTTTAGGCTATGGAAATCTAGGGCGCGGCGTAGAATGTGCCATGGAGCAAAATAGCGATATGCAACTTGTCGCCGTCTTTACCAGACGTGATGTAAACACTGTAAAAATTAATACCAAAGACGTTAAAGTCATTTGCAGCGAGGAGATAAAAGCATGGCAAGACAAAATTGATGTCTTGATTCTTTGTGGCGGCAGCGCACACGATCTGCCTACACAAACACCGCAATACGCAGAGCTTTTTAACGTCGTTGACAGCTTTGACACGCACGCAAAAATAAAAGATCACTTTGCCAAAGTAGATAAAGCCGCAAAAGCTTCCGGGCACGTCGCCATCATCTCGGTCGGCTGGGATCCGGGACTTTTTTCACTAGCGCGTACCTACTCTAGCGCTATATTGCCAAACAGCAAAAACTACACCTTCTGGGGGCGCGGCGTAAGCCAAGGACATTCCGAAGCAATTCGCCGCATTAAAGGCGTAAAAGATGCCAAACAATACACCGTGCCAAGCGTAAAAGCGATCGCTATGGTGCGCCGCGGTGAAAACCCTGAGCTTACAGCGCGCGACAAGCATAAACGCGAATGTTTCATCGTCTTAGAAGAAGACGCCGATGCAGCAAAAATTGAACAAGAAATCAAAAATATGCCAAACTACTTTGCCGACTACGATACCACCGTACATTTCATCAGCGAAGCAGAAATGAAAGAAAGCCACAGCACTCTTTCCCACGGCGGCTTTGTCATAAGTACAGGCACGACGAAAAATAACACACATAAACACGCCATCGAATACAGCTTAAAACTCGACTCTAATCCGGAATTTACAGCAAATATTCTTTTAGCATATGCAAGAGCCGCCTACAGACTAAAAAAAGAAGGCATAAGCGGCTGCAAAACCGTCCTTGACATTGCACCTTCTTATCTTTCGCCGCTTAAAAATGAAAAACTTCTAGAAACCCTCTTATAAAAAATCATAAAAGAGCAATACATCATCAAACATTAGAAAACATTGGAGAAAACATGGCAAAAATCTATGAAAGCATCGAAGAACTGATCGGAGATACGCCGCTTTTGCGTGCCAAAAAATTTTGCCAAACACATGGCATTAAAGCGGATATTTTAGTAAAACTAGAATGTTTCAACCCCACCGGCAGTGCAAAAGATCGCGCCGCTCTTAGCATGATCGAAGATGGCGAAAAACAAGGCAAACTAACAGCCGACACCGTAATCATTGAGCCTACGAGCGGCAACACGGGAATCGCTTTAGCCGGCATTGCAGCAGTGCGCGGCTACAAAGTCATCTTGACCATGCCCGAAACGATGAGCCTTGAGCGGCAAAAACTGCTTAGAGCGTACGGCGCGAAAATCGTCTTGACAGACGGGGCAAAAGGTATGCAAGGCGCGATAGAAAAAGCACAAGAACTTAGCAAAAAGATAATAAACGCCTACATACCATCGCAATTTGAAAATCTGGCAAACCCTGCTGCACATCAAAAAACCACAGGCCCTGAAATACTAAAAGCAAGCGGCGGCAAAGTCGATTACTTCATCGCAGGTATCGGCACAGGCGGCACGCTCACAGGTGTCGGACGCTATTTGAAAAGCAAAAATAAAGCTGTAAAAATCATAGCCGTAGAGCCTAAAGCATCACCATTTGTAAGCGCAGGAAAAAATGGCGCACACGAAATACAAGGCATCGGCGCAGGCTTTTTACCAAAAACGCTTGACACAAGCATCCTAGACGAAGTCATAACTATAACAAATGACGAGTCATTTTACTACAGTAAAAATTTTGCACGCACAGAAGGTATACTAGTCGGCATATCAGCAGGTGCAGCCCTTGCCGGCGCCGTTAAGATCGCACGCCGCCTTGCAGAAAAAAAGACGCTCGTTGTACTTTTGCCGGATACAGGTGAAAGATACCTTTCCACAAAGCTTTTTGAATAACTTTTAAGAAACCGCTGATAAATAAAGCCGTCCATCTGCATAAACCTAGGCAGCTTCATTTTGTCGGCTTTTCCTTAAAATAAAAAATCCCTCCCATTGTGATTTTTCAATAGGAGGGATTTTATTTATACCTTGGTAAATACTCGTAAATTTTCACAAAAGCTTTTCTTCTTCTTCAAGCAAATCTAAAAGCTGTGTGATATTTTTTTTGCCAAAGTGAAATTTTGCATCATCGTCGATGAAAAAGCAAGGAACGCTCATGATATTATACATCTCTTTAATCTCAGGGAAGAGATTTATGTCATATACATCAGTCTTAACCTTAGAATTTAGCGTCGCAATTCGCTGTGCGCTTATGACCAGATCAGGGCACATAGTACAAGAAAGGCTTACTAAAATGGTAATGTGGTGATCTTTTTTGATAGCATCAATGCGCTTTCGATCAGCATCAGAAACTTTTTGCCCCGCACTTGAAGCATTGTAAAGACCTAAAACAAAGCCGGTAAACTCATGTCCACCCGGTACACCGTGGAAAGCAAGACCTGCCCATGTGCCATCGGCGTTATAAATTCGCACATTCGGCACGCCGGTACCGCCGGTGATCTCAACAGAGAGCATATCTGTCATTTCCGCAAGCTGCGTCATAAAGTCTAAAAGCTCACTAGAGCGCGGATCATCACTTAAAGATACCTCTATGCGAAGCGGACGCTCCATGCGCTCAAATACATCAGCAAGCTGTCGGCGCATTTCCGGCGTAAAATTATCGCTAGGCGATGCTTTCATCTCGCCTTTTCCCGTATCTTTTGCCGTATGCTGCACGGCGCGGCGCACATCATAATGCGCTTTTCTGCCCGTCTTTTGCTCCATCTTCGCTGCATACTTTTCCATCTCGGTAGCAGCAAGCGCACCATCTCCCGTTGCCGTTACGACCTGGCGCAGCGCCTTGATGCAAACATCACCTGCCGCATATAGACCGTCTACCGTCGTTTGCTGCTGACGATCAGTTAAGATATAGCCGCGCTCATCAAGCCTGGCGATGTCTTTTACAAGCTCGGTAGACGGCTGATAGCCGGCAAACACGAATACACCGAAGGAGTCGCCACCTTCGGCTGTAAAGACGGTTTTTTCACCGGTTACAAGATTTTTCCATGTAAGTTTTCTAGGTAAAGTATCACCTTCGACAGATTCTACCTCTGTTTGAAAATGAATCGTTATCTTTTCATGTTCACGCGCCGGCTGTGAAGTTATAGGAGCGCAGGTAAAATCTTCCTCGCGCACCAGGATCGTCACGTGCTTGGCATATTTAGTTAAAAACACGCTTTCTTCTGCCGCTGCAAAGCCGCCGCCAATAACAAAAACATCTTTACCCGTAAAAAACTCGCCATCGCACGTCGCACAGTAAGCAACGCCGTGTCCGCGAAACTCTTTTTCACCTGCAAAACCTATCTGGCGAGGATGTGCGCCGGTTGCAAGCAGCACGCTAAACGCCTCAAAATCGCCACGATCCGTATGCACGAACCATATATCATCTTTTTTTTCTAAAGAAGTGACCTCAGCTAGCAAAAACTCTGCACCAAAGCCGGCGGCTTGACGCTGCATCTTCGCTGTAAGATCCGCGCCGCTCGTCGGCTCGCTGCCCGGATAATTTACAACCTCCGCCGTAAGTGTTATCTGACCGCCAAATGCCTTTTTTTCTAAAACGAGTACACGGCAGCAAGCTCTTGCTAAGTAAATGGCGGCGGTCAGCCCGGAAGGACCGCCGCCTATTACTACTGCATCATAAAACTCGTTTTTTTCTGCCGCCATCTTAGAGCGCACCTACAAGATCAAGCGTCGGCTTTAGCGTTTCAGCACCGGGCTGCCACTTCGCCGGGCAAACCTCATCACCATGCTCTGCGACGAATTTGCAAGCTTGGAGCTTTCGCAAAAGTTCATCGGCGTTTCGCCCAACATTTCCTGCATTAACTTCGTAAGCTACGATCTTTCCTTCAGGATTTACGATGAAAGTACCGCGCTCAGATAAACCTGCATCCTCTATCAAAACATCAAAATCACGCGCTAGTACCTGTGTGGGATCTGCAAGCATCGGGTAGGTAATTTTTTTGATGCGCTCGGAATGATCATGCCATGCCTTGTGAACGAAATGTGTATCGCAGGAAACGGAATATACTTCGCAGTTTTCCGCTTGAAATTTCTTATAATTATTTTCAAGATCTTCTAACTCTGTCGGGCAAACAAATGTAAAATCTGCCGGATAGAAAAAGAAAATACTCCACTTACCAACTACATCTGCTTTCGTCACCGTGCGAAACGCTTCATTTTGGTAAGCCTGCACAGCAAAATCCCCAATCTCTTTGTTGATCATCGACATAAATAAATCACTCCTATCAAATAATTATTATTGTTTAGCTGATAGAAAAAGATTATCACAGAAAGAAAGTATTGTCAAGCATATTTTGCAAGATTTTTTCATCTGCACGCTCTCCTTTTTATATTTCCTCCTGCTTTTCTTTTGCCACAGCACGTCCGACTTAGAACCACTTCATCAATGTTAATTCGTCAACGATCAGTGATATTCCTTCTTGCTTACAAAAAAAGTTGTAACCAATCTCACTTTAGCATATCTGTAGCATTTTGACAAAGAATCTAAAGAGCAAACTGCACGCACTTACACGAAACCATGCCAATCAGTCTTAGCCTTTAGCTTTATTTCTTAGGGGTTCATAGTAAATTTTTTTATTACCTAAAAGTAAGATATTTTTTCACGAAAAAAAATATTTGCAAGGCGCGCAAATTCGCTAAGGCTCAATGTTTCGCCGCGCCTTTTTTCATCAATGGCGGCTTTTTTTAGACAATAGCTTACAAAATCTTTTGACACGCCACTAGCTGCTAAGGCATTTAGAAGCATCTTGCGCCTTTTTCCAAAGCTTGCACGCACGATCTGAAAAAATACCTGCTCATCGTCTACAGCTACGGGTGGTTTTTCGCGCTTTTTGCAGACTATTACAGCAGATTCTACTTTAGGAGAAGGCATAAAAGACGACGGTGCGACTTTTCTAAGAATATATGGCTCTGTATAATACTGCATAGCGACAGAAAGAGCGCCGTAAGTTTTTGCTCCAGGCGCAGATATTACGCGCTCTGCTACTTCTTTTTGCACCATGGCGATAATATGTGTTACGGGCAAATGCTGCTCTAAGAGCGTTAAAAGAAGCGGCGTCGTAATATAATAGGGAAGATTTGCCACGACTTTGAAGGGCTGATCCTCCATGAGTTTTTTTATATCTGTCTTTAAGATATCGCCTTTTATAATACGCACATGATCATAGGCTGCAAGTGTCTTTTGAAGGACGCTCGGGAGCTTTTTATCAAGCTCTATGGCATAGACGAAAGCGCCCTCCTCTAAAAGCGCTTGTGTCAAAGTGCCGATACCAGGACCAATTTCCAGCACGCGTTCACCCTTCGTTATTGCCGCTGCCGCTATGATGTCTTTTACTACTAAATCGTCTATAAGAAAATTTTGCCCAAATCTTTTTGCAGCACGAAGCCCAAATGTCTTTAAGATGTAGCGCGTCACTGTAGGATTTGAGATTTTAGCTGTGATCTTATTTTCGATCATGATGCACCGCTTTTTGTTGGAAAATCAGCGTTAGCGGCATCTAATGATGCTAATGCTTTAAAAAATTCTTCGCGTGTCACGCCAAAGCTATTTAATCGCTTGCAAAATGTGCGTGTATTTGCCCAACCGATACCAAGCTTTTCACCTAGCTCTGCCCTTTTCCTGCTTGCATCTTTTCTACCTGAAAGCCCTGCGTTTATCAGATCTAAGATACTAAATTCTTCCTTAGGATCTGTTAGAAGCGTACGCACCTTAGAAAGTGCGCGTCTAATAGCAGCAGGTGATGCCTGTTCTATGCCTATGTCGCCTTTATCTTGAGCTTCTTCTTTGGAGATAAAAGCTTGTTTTGCTTTAGGAAATCGCTGCTTTAAGAAGCGGCGAATACGCTCTCCGGCGCTGTCAGGATCGGTAAATATGATGATGCCGCGCCTTTTGTATGCCGCTTCAATATCTATTAGTGTGCGCTTTTTTAGTGAAAAGCCGCCCGTTACGATACAGTCAGCTTCCAGAGCTTTTTTAATGGCTTCGACATCCATTTTTCCTTCTACTACGATAACTTCTTTTAGCATATTTTTCCCTTCCGAAAACTGAAAAATAGGCTGTGCCTGCGCCGCTTTCGACGTATGCACAGCCTTTTTTTCTATTTCATAAATGTTTCGTAGACCTTTTCATATACCTTTTCATGGATCTTTTCACGATCTAGCGGCTTTTTTTCTTCGCTACAGATGATGTGCTGCCAGCCAAATTGTGCGGCAAGCTGCAAAGATACTTGATAGCAACGAAAAAGATAATCGCGATCTAGCTCGTGAATGTCTTTTGCCGCTTCTCTAGCTGCAATCAGGCGGCTGCTGACTTTAGGATCCATGTCAAGAAAAAGGACGAGATCCGGTCTTGGCAGCGCGAGTTTTTCATATTCTAAATCTTCTAGCCATGCAATAAAGGCATTGCGCTTTGAAATATCATCTATCTTCACTGCTTGATGCACCATATTAGAGGTCGTGTAGCGATCGGCTAAAATCCAAACGCCGTTTGCAAGATCTTTTTGCCATTTCATCTTAAAAGAAGCGTAGCGATCCACGGCAAAAAATATGGAGGCGGCATAAGCGTTTACTTCGTAGGCGCTTTTGCCAAAGTCGCCTTTAAGATACATGGCGGCAAGTGCAGATGACGGTGCATCATAGTCCGGAAAAGAGATTTGACGCACTTTCTTACCTGCGGCGATGAGTCTTTTTTTAAGAAGCTTTGTCTGCGTCGCTTTGCCTGAGCCGTCACCTGCTTCAATGACGATGAGTTTTCCTTTTTCCTGCAAGATGCTGCCCCCTTATCTTTTAGCAAAAGGTACATGGAAAATAAATTTTGTACCTTTTCCAAGCTCACTTTTAAGCTCGATGCCTATATTATGCTGCTTGGCGATCCAACTGGCGATAGCAAGCCCTAGCCCCGTGCCGCCGGGCGCGTCTTTATCCTTCGTGCGCGAAGAATCAACGCGATAAAAACGCTCAAAGATCTTATCTTGATGCTCTTTAGCGATACCGATGCCATTGTCGGCAATCATAAGGAGCATTTCACCATTGCCGTTTTTAAGCCCTATTTCTATATGTCCGCCAAGCGGCGTGTATTTTGTGCTGTTTTCAAGGATAATACGCATCATATGCTTTATCAGCAGGGGATCGACGAAAACATAACCAGGCTCATTTTGCAAAAGTTTTACTTTATGCTTTTTGGTGATAAGCGACATTTTTTTAAAGACATCTTCAACAATCGTCGAAAGATTCAGCACTTCTTTATGTATGACGAGCCGCCTTTGATCGGCGCGTGCAAGAAAGAGCAGCTTTTCAATAAGTTCTT
Source organism: uncultured Selenomonas sp. (assembly GCA_963544755.1). Lineage (GTDB taxonomy): Bacteria > Bacillota > Negativicutes > Selenomonadales > Selenomonadaceae > Selenomonas. Next base: position 47,856 of record CAUUGH010000006.1, read on the forward strand.
GCATATCTTCAGCTTCCGATCTGATAGCGCTCAAGCCTTCTGCAAGCGTTTCGCGATCACTTGCTCCCCACCTTTCAAGCATATCAGAGTAGCCGCGAATGACTGTAACAGGCGTTCTAAGCTCGTGCGATGCGTCAGAAACAAAGCGGCGCTGCTGCTCAAAACCTGCCTGTATGCGATCTAGCATATGATTAAATGTTTCGGCAAACTCTGTAAGCTCATCTTTTACGGGCGGTACGACGATGCGGCGGCTTAGATCGGTGACATCAAAAGAGCGTGCCGCCTGCGTCATTGTACGCAAGGGGCGCAAGATACGGCTGCTGATGAAGTAGCCTGCGGCAAGCGCTAAGATGATGCCAACTAAGTTGGTGATCGTCAATACTTTTTGCAAGGTCGCTAAAAATTGCCGCTCCGCTGTGATCGTACGGAAAAAATGCAGGACATAAGTATGCTCTTTTTGATTGATAATGACTTTATGATAATAAATATGTGTATTTTCAATCACCGAAACATACATACCAACATCTGCCCAAAGCGGTGGGTGCGTATCAATATGTGATTCTACGAGTTCAATCGACGGGTAATGTGTATCTGATTCATAGACTATAGGACCATCTGCGCCCTCAGTTATGCGTAGCACGACACCGGGCATGAGGAGATTTTCCTCATATATGGCAAAAGCAAGCGGATAGCGTCCGCGCATATCACCTGCCGTTTCGTCAAAAATTGCCGTGCCGCGCCCTATTACCTGTAAAACACACTCTTGCGATCGCATCAAATCAACTTCTGCTTGATGATAAAGAGAAAAATAAATGCCAATCGAAGATACTATACCGGTAAAGACCAAGACAAATACCAACACAGCCGCATAAACCAGTGTCAGCCACGTCGATATACGCAGATGCCCCGAAGAATTTAGAGAAAATAGTAAACGCCTAGCCGCAAACAGCCTAGCCCTTAACCGCATAGCCGACGCCTCGCACCGTGTAGATGTACTTATCGTCGAAACGCTCATCGATCTTTGCGCGCAGGTAGCGAATATAGACATCGACCACGTTCGTATCGCCTACATAGTCATAGCCCCAAACCTCTTGTAAGATCTGATCGCGTGTCAGCACATTAGGCTTATTTCTGAGCATATACTCAAGAAGCGAATACTCCTTTTTCGTAAGCTCTACCATTTCACCTTTAACGCGCACTTCATAGCGACCCGGATAAAGCACCAGATCCTTTACAGCAAGCACACGTTCGCCGCGCGTACCATCTTCGTTTGCCTTATGTACGCGAAGCGCCGCGCGTACACGCGCTAAAAGCTCTTGAATCGCAAAAGGCTTTGTTAAATAATCATCAGCGCCGACATCAAGCCCCATCACCTTATCGCCTACATCATCTTTTGCTGTAAGCATAATAATCGGCACATCACTTATCTCTCTAACGCGGCGGCAAACCTCAAAACCATCCATATCAGGCAGCATTATATCTAAAAGCACCAGATCATATTCTTCTTGCACAATGCGCTCATAAGCGCGTCTTCCATTATCCTCCGTTTCTGTCAAAAAACCCTCATGCTCAAGCTCCATTTGCAAAAAGCGTGCAATACGCCGCTCATCTTCGACGATCATGAGCTTTTTCGGCGTAGTTTCCGCCTCGCTGCTTTCTGTTAGCGCAGCTTCATCTGCAAGCTTTGGCATAGGCTTTGCTGCTTTCTTTTTCATGCTGGATCCTCCTTAAATAAATATAGATATAACTTTTTATTTAGGTGTATAATTTTTTATTAGTTAGACGGCTCTACAATTTTTGGCGAAGAAGAGCTAAAAAGCTGGCTGCCGCCGCCGAAAGCACACGCTCACGTTTCCAAGCGATCACCGTATGAGTTAAAATCTCAGGATCTGCTATCTTTTTACAAATCATCTGATCATCTGTCAAAAGACTTTTTGCAGACTGGGGCAAAATCGCCGCGCCAAGCCCCGCTTTTGCCGCTAAGACATCTTGTACGATGCTATCGCTCAGACACAAAATACGCGGCTTAAAACCTCTTTTTTTGCAAGCGGCAAGAAAAACGCCCTGAAAGCGCAGCGGTATAATAATAGACTCATCTTTTAACTCAACTACCTGCACAAAATCTTTATCTTTGCTAAATATACTATCTCGGCGCACTATAGCAGCAAGCGGCTCATTAGCCAATATGATAGATTCATAATTTTCACTATCGACCTCCGTGCGCGTGATGGCGATCTCGATGCGATAGTTATCGAGCATCTCTAAAACACGCGCTCCTTCCGCCTCAAAAATTTGAAACGTCACATTAGGATAAACCGCATGAAAAGACGCTAAAATACCAGGTAAAAGATTTGCCCCCGAGCTTGTGATCGTACCAATATGTACCTCGCCTGCAATCCCTTCGCCAACATCTTGCACCTCTTGCACAGTAGCATCGACAAGCCCTAAAATATGCTCGACACGCCCTTTTAAGACGCGCCCTGCCTCTGTTAACAAAATATGGCGGCTGCCGCGCTCAAAAAGCTTTACGCCAAGCGCACTTTCAAGCCGCTTCATCTGCCTTGACAACGCCGGCTGCGCCATGCCGAGCCTGCCTGCGGCATGACTGATATTACCCTCCTCTACTATCGCATAAAAAGCACGCATATCCTTAACGTCCATTTTTACTACTCCTTTAGTATAAAGAGCCTACAAAAAATATAGCAGCTTCATACTCTATATCAATGAACTTGCCTTTATTATACGAGCAGAATTTTAACAAAGCAAATAAATTTCCTATAAGGACATAAAAAATACCAAGGAAAATAAAATTACCATTCCTAGTCATATACGGCATTTTATGCTATACTAAAAAAGATTATCAACTTATTAGGAGGCTAGAGCATTGAAGTATGAAGTAACAATCACGCATATCGGCAATCTTGCACAAAATTTTTTAGATAACAATTCAAGCATCATTTTATTAGATGAAGGTGTGCGCCCTAATCTTACTGAAATGGTCGTCGAGCACACGAAAGGCGATCTAACAGACGATATCAAAGTAGGCGATACACTAACGATGGGAGCAAAAAGAAAATTTACTGTCATATCCGTCGGCGAAGCGGCAAATGAAAATTTACAAACGGAAGGACACGCTACGATCGTCATCAACGCTGAAGGCTCGATGCCTGGACAAATCGTCGTCAAAGGCAAAATGCTGCCGCGTCTAAATATTGGCGATAAGATTATATTTGAATGATAAAATATAAAAACAGCGTGTCTATATAAATCTATCAGGCTTCATTTTATCAGTATTTTCCTAGCTATTGCATAGGAAAAAAGATTATGCTATTATATAGGAAAAGCAGAAGCTGCCTGGGATGCACGTTAGTTTTTCTTATGTCTAACCTACAGTTTTTTAAGGGAATCTGGCTAGTCTTATAGATGCTGAATCGTCTTTGAGCGAATAGCAAAAGTAAGGCTCAAGATGCCCACCTGCGAGTCGCAGGTTTTAGACATATAAAGCAAACGACATTTTGGACATCTGCTTTGAAAAGGAGCGGCTAGATATAGGCTGGTGGTTTCTTTTCATATTCGTGTGGGGTCTGTAAAGTAGCCTTGTGCCAGTCGGATACTTTACAGGCCCTATTACGGAAAAAAATGCTTTGGTGAGATAATATCCACCAAAGCATTTTTTTTGTGTCAATAAGTATTTTCTTTAGCCTATTGAAAGAGCGCTTTTATTTCTTCTTCTGAAAGTTTAGAAAGGAAAGTTTCTCCGGGTCTTATCACCTGATCAATCAAAGCCTTCTTTTTTTCCTGTAAAGCATAAATTTTTTCTTCTATCGTATCTTTTGTAATAAATTTCAGCACCTGCACATTATTTTTCTGCCCGAGCCGATAAGCTCTATCTGTCGCTTGCTCTTCAACAGCCGGATTCCACCACGGATCATAATGTATAACCATATCGGCGCCCGTTAGATTTAGCCCCGTGCCGCCAGCCTTTAGCGAGATGAGAAATATAGAATCTACACCCTCGTTAAAATCGCGCACGCGGCGCATACGCTCTAAAGCAGGCGTTGCACCATCAAGATAATTATAGGTAAGATCCATAGCATATAAACGCTCGGCGATACGAGAAAGCATCGTTTTAAACTGTGAAAATATAAGTATGCGATGCCCTGAAGCTACAGCATCTTTTACTACTTCTTCAAGCATAGCAAGCTTACCGGAACCGCCCTCGTAATTTTCCAAAAATAAAGAAGGATCGCAGGCAATTTGACGAAGGCGCGTTAAAATCGCAAGAATCTTAATACGAAGCTCGCCAAAACCATGCGCTCTAAGCTCGGCGGCAAACTCCTTTTTTGCCTGAACAAACCAAGCATTATAAACCTTTCTTTGTTCATCAGTCATCTCACTTATCATCTTGCGCTCGACTTTATCGGGCAATTCTTCAAGGACATCCTTTTTTAAGCGGCGCAAGATAAAAGGAGAGATATATCGCAAGAGATCAGCGCTTTTTTGCTGATCTTTAGCGCACACGATAGCATTTTCAAACTGCGATTGAAACTGCTTGCGACTTTTCAAATAGCCCGGCATAAGAAAATCAAAAAGCGACCAAAGCTCTGTAAGGCTATTTTCAAGCGGCGTACCTGTAAGCGCAAAAGAAGCATCAGCTTTAAGACACTTTACAGCTTTTGCCGCCTTTGTCACGGGATTTTTGATCTGCTGCGCTTCATCTAGAAAAATAAAAGAAAAGCGTTCTTTTTCATAAAAATCAATATCTCGGCGCAGCGTATGATAAGTAGTTATAATAACATCAGCACTGATAAGCGCATCTTTTAAGATCATCTCACGCTCGCTTTTACTGCCGGTTACGATAACAGCTTGAAGCCTTGGGGCAAATTTTTCAATCTCATCTAGCCAATTATATAAAAGAGAAGTCGGTGAAACAACCAGCGCCGGCGGCTTTTTAGCAGACTTTTGAGAAAGCAAAAAAGAAATGACCTGCAAAGTCTTGCCAAGCCCCATATCATCGGCTAAAATACCGCCAAGACGATAAGAAGCAAGCATAAAAAGCCATGAAAAGCCCGTTTTTTGATAATCGCGCAACACATCTTTTAACTCACTTGGCGGCTCTATATTAGCATCAACGGGATTTTTAATATCGCATACGATATTTTTGAAACGCTTGCTGCGTAAAAGACGAAGCCCCCTTTCCTCTTTAGAAAGCGCATCAAGATAAAAAGCCTGGCGAAGCGGCAATTTAATATTTTTTGCATCCGTATCTTTTTTTATCCCGGCACTTTCAATAAAATTAGCAAGCCCTGCAAGATCTCTATCGGCAAGCCTCATAAAAGCTCCGTCTTTTAGCCTATGATAAAGCTTTTTCTCACGATAAGAGTGCAAAATGTCGATAATTTCAGCAAAATCAAGCTGCGCCGTATCAAAATTTACATCAAGTAAATTTTCCTCATTTACAGAAACATTGACCAAAACAGGTGGCATAGAGCGCACAGGCTTTTCATGAAAAGCCTCAGTATAATAAATATCAGCTATCTTAGAAAGCTCCGGTAAAGCTTCATTTAGAAAAAGAAAACTTTTTGACTCATCTTCTTGTATAAAACGATCATCTGCAAAAATAAAATCATAAGCATCAAAAAAATCAATGATCGCCTGCTCACCAAGCGTATTACGAATAATGCGCTGATCGCTTAAATTTTTAGAAGCTTCATCCAAAAGCGGATTAAAACGCACATCATTATAGCAAAACTCAAGACGCGCCGCTATCCCTTCGCCATGATAATCAAGATAAACATTAGCCAAAAGCTCCATTATCTCATAGCGATCTATAAAAGAAGCCGCAATATTAACTTTAGCGACCTTTTTTATCGCCGGCAAAACCTTGCCGAAAAAAGTCGGCATATCCGTCTCTTCGATAGCAATAGTACGCGCTGACATAAACGATTCAGCCAAAGGGCGAAGAGCCACGGCAAAATCAAGAGGCACATGATAAATAGTATCCATAATAAGTAAAAACCGCGCCTCATCATCTAAGCAATAAAGCTCTTCTGTAAGTAGCACAAGGCGGCCGCCGCTAGATCTTGGCATTAAATCCAAATCAATAACAGGTGCGCCCTCTACACTTTTTACAAGACGCGTCCTACCTTTATTTACAATAACTGAAAAAGGCGTATCCTTCATAATAAGCAAAAAACGCTCAAGTGTACTAGGCGTAAGATTTATCGTTTTACCATTGAAAATAAACGTGCGGTTTTGTCCAAAAGCGCTAAAATTTCTACTATAAACAAGACTACTTTGCTCATCTTTCCAAATATCTAAGAGAAATTTCCAAAGCTTTGCCGAAATTCCCGGGGCAAATATCGCCGTCTTTGGATCGATCGTCAGATGCTTGCCAAACTCTATAAAATTACCGGCTGTAAAATCTTGCAGCAACTCTTTTACATTACGCACGATATAAAGCCGCTCACGACCGATACGAACATCCATATGACAAATCGTGCGCCCATGACTTATATCAAGAAAAAGCCGCGGCTCTATAGATAACGCCGTCTCTTGAAAAATAGACGAAAAACGCTGCATCTTTTTTTGCAAATACGCACGCTTTTCAGCGACAGCAAAACAGTCAAACAAATGTCCTGACAGCTGTTTATAACCAAAATCAGATAATCTATCCATTTGCAGCGTCTGAATCTCCTTTAAAAGCGCGACAATATGCTTACAAGCGCCATCATAAAGCGATAGCGCCGGACAAGTACAATCATACGCCTCTACCGCCTCGCCCGTCTTATCAAGACGCACGCGCACCTCATAATCTTTCGCGCCGCAAACCGTCGCAACATAAATAGACGTATCAGGGCGACGCATGATCTTTTTTACCAGACCGTCCTTAAAATAGCGACAACCTCTATTATAACTATTATCATTCGTCAATGCATATATAGCAGCATCCTTTAGCAAGCTGATACCTCCTCTAAAAGAAATGCACTTGTTATTTTTTGCTTAAAACATGAAAAGCGTGTAGTTGAACAAAAATCTTCGCCGATAGACCCTAAGCCTTAATTTTAACAAAATTTCTCATCACCGTAAACAAATACACTTATAAATTCATAATGCTGCTCTTTACAAGCCGTTAAAGATATGATAAACTAGCGGCGTGTCTTCAAAAGACACGAAAATAAAATAAGGAGAGGTGTCCGAGTGGTCGAAGGTGCTTGACTCGAAATCAAGTGTGCAGCAATGTACCGTGGGTTCGAATCCCACCCTCTCCGCCAGTAAATAAAAAGCTTTCAAGCAAAATGCCTGAAAGCTTTTTTTGTAGCAATTAATATACCGTTTTCGCCGCTTTGCTTCACTTCTGAACATATGTTCTAAAAGCTTAAACATCCAATAGCCCCATAAACGTCGCAAAAAACGCCTTGGGCTTTTCAATAACGCCGGCCTTCTTTTCGGGCGCAAGTAGCAGATCATCCGTCGAAAAATTCGTAGAAAAATGTACATTATAATCTACAATCGCGTCCGACAAAAATTCGCGGCTCATGCGATCTAGCCCTGCCGTATCAAAATCCTCATCCGGCAAAGCATCCTCAGGATCATCCTCGTTCGCCGCGTAGCTAAATATGCCAAATCGCCCGATGAAGCTCTGCGCGTTCTATTTCTTTTTTGTTGTCCATCGTATCGCCTCTGCAACAAGTTATTTTTATAAATCAATCTTAGTATTAGAGATAAAAAAGGTCAAGTGATTTTCCGTTTGCCGCCGCAATAAAAAAAGCCCCGAAGCTATAGCCTCGGAGCTTTTTTTATTGCGCCGCCTTTACACGAAACCTTGCCAATCAGTCTTAGCCTTTTGCTTGACTTCTTGGGGTTTCATAGTAAAATAAAAAAAGTAAAGGTGGCTAGTCAAAATGAATAAAGCGGATTTTGATGAGGTGGATCTAGAGACTCAAGAAATCCTTGATAAACTCTCTCCTGCGCCCGAAAAGCTGCAAGAAGAGGGCTGGGATAGTCGTGCTCAACAGCAGATCTTGTTGGAGAAAAGCGATCACGACTTATGAGTCTATCAAGCTGCAAAGAGATCGACATACTCAAGAAACGCATACGCTTTGATGCAAATGTCTGACGCATCTTTATTTGGTGTGCGCTAAAAATGCAAGATTCTTGAGATGTTATCTTTTTGCAGCTTTTCATTTTTAGGGAGAGATTATGGCAAAAAAAAACACATTAGCAGCTATTGATCATTTGATCGAGCGCTATCGGCTGCTTAGCGATATGAAAGCGCCGCTGGAAAAAGCGGTAGAGGCGATCATTTGCTGCTACAAAAAAGGCGGCAAGCTGCTTATTTGCGGCAACGGCGGCAGCGCAGCCGATGCAGAGCATATTACAGGCGAGTTGATGAAGGGTTTTTTATTGCCTCGTCGTCTTTCAAAAGATAAGCAGCAAAAATTAATGGATTCTTGTCCGGAAAGTGCGGCGTATCTTATCGAAAATTTGCAAGAAGCGCTGCCTGCTATTTCGCTTGTAAATTCTACTGCTTTAGCAACTGCTTTTGCCAATGATCAGTCGCCTGATTTGGTATTTGCTCAACAGATCTTAGGTCTTGGGCAAAAAGGCGATATTCTTTTGGCTATCAGTACATCAGGTAATTCTAAAAATGTCTTGTACGCTGCTAAAGTCGCACGCGCTTTTGACATCTTAGTCATCGCCTTAACAGGTGCAGGCGGCGGCAAATTGCAGGCTTTTAGTGATATTCTTCTTGCGGTAGCTGATAAGGAAACGTATCGTATCCAAGAGCTTCATCTACCGATTTATCATATGCTTTGTATTGCGGCAGAAAGAGAATTTTTCGATAATGATAGATAAGAAATTATATTTATCTATTATTGACTAACGTATTAGAAAAAAATATGTTATACTATAGTCAATAGGTAATAAATCATAAAAAAATAAGGAGGGCGTATGTGTATAGAGTATAAAAATTTGCTTAAACTACAAAACGGCAGCGATATACGAGGTATAGCAATAGCTAGCGCAGATGAAAAAGTAAATTTCACTAAAGAAACAGCATACCGCATTGCCGGAGGTTTTTTGTGTTTTCTTGCTAAAAAATATGGGAAGAAAGCAAGTGAGTTAACGATCACTGTCGGACATGACTCACGCATTTCTTTTGAAAGTTTAAAATGCGCCGCTATAAAAGCTCTTCTTAACGGCGGCGCAAAAGTCATTGACTGTGGGCTATCTTCGACGCCGGCGATGTTTTTATCTACCGTTTTTGACGAAACAAAAGCAGATGGTGCTATCATGATCACAGCCAGCCACCTGCCTTATAACCGCAACGGCATGAAGTTTTTCAGTAAAAAAGGTGGTTTAGAAGCTGAAGATATAAAAAAAGTGCTTACCTATGCAGCTAAAACCGCCATACTTGCATCTGACGGCAAAAAAGCGCACTGCTTTGATCTTTTATCTCGCTATGCTAAACATCTAAGAGAAAATATAAAAGATGCTCTAGGTAAAGACTTTACCGAAAAGCCTTTTTTAGGTATGCGTATCATCGTCGATGCAGGTAACGGCAGCGGCGGCTTTTTTGCGACTAAGGTATTAGCTCCTCTAGGCGCTGATACCACAGGAAGCTGCTTTTTAGAGCCTGACGGTATGTTTCCGAACCATATACCAAACCCCGAAGATAAAACAGCGATGACATTTATCAAAGAAGCTGTACTTCAAAATCATGCCGACATCGGTATCATCTTTGATACCGATGTAGATCGCATGAGTGCTGTTTTGCCGGATGGCGAAGAAATAAATAAAAACGCGCTCATCGCCATGATGGCGGCGATCCTTGCCCCTGATTATCCTCAATCCACTATCGTAACGGATTCAGTAACATCTGACGAACTTACCGATTTTCTTGAAAAAGAACTACACCTTCATCATCATCGCTTCAAACGCGGCTACAAAAACGTCATCAATGAATGTATACGTCTAAACCAAAAAGCAATAGTATCACCACTTGCTATTGAAACTTCAGGTCACGGCGCACTGTCGGAAAACTACTACTTAGACGACGGCGCTTATCTTGCTGTCAAACTTTTGATCGCTTTAGCAAAAGCAAATAAAAGAGGAAAAAGCCTTTTTTCATTTATTGAAAAACTTAAAAAGCCATTAGAAACACTGGAATATCGTTTAGCAATAAAAGGTGTCGATGATGTAAAAGCGTATGCAGAAAAAATCCTCGAAGCATTTAAAAAGCGCGCTAAAGAAAATTCCATTATGATAGCAGAGCCTGCATATGAAGGCGTTCGCTTGCTGTTTGCAGACGGCTTCGCGCTCCTTCGGATGTCACTTCACGATCCGAATATGCCCCTTCATATCGAAAGCCGCAAAAAAGGCGGCGCTCTTTTTATCGCTCGTCAAGTAAAAGAGCTTCTTAAAGACTTTGATGCGCTAGATAGTAGTGTAGTGATTACTTGATTTTAATTAAGAAAGAAAGGCGGTATTTTAGATGAAAAAACTTATCAATAAAGTTGATGATGTAGAATGTGAGGTGATCGACGGTCTAGTAAAAGCATTTCCCAAAAACCTAAAAAAACTCACCAAAGGTAATGTTGTCGTACGCGCCCACAAAAAAGAAAATAAAGTCGCGCTTATTTCAGGCGGCGGCAGCGGTCATGAGCCGTCGCACGGCGGCTATGTCGGCGAAGGAATGTTAGACTGCGCCGTACCCGGATCTATTTTTACATCACCGACACCTGATCAAATTTATGAAGGGATTAAAGAAATCGCTACGAAAGAGGGCGTGCTTGCCATCGTCAAAAATTATACAGGAGACATTTTAAATTTTGAAATGGCGGTTGATATGGCAAAAGCTGATAATATCAAAGCTGACTATATCATAGTAAATGATGATGTCGCTGTAAAAAACAGCCTTTATACTACGGGCAGGCGCGGCGTTGCAGGTACGATCCTCGTTCATAAGATCGCAGGAGCTATGGCAGAAGAAGGCGCAGATCTTGAAAAAGTGAAAGAATGTGCAATAAACGTCACTAAAAATGTACGAACTATGGGAATGGCAATTGCCCCTTGCGTCGTTCCGGGTGCCGGAAAGCCCGGCTTTTGTCTTGCAGAAAATGAAATGGAAATTGGTATCGGCATCCACGGCGAACCTGGAATAAGCCGCGAGAAATTTACATCTGCCAACGATGCCGCTAAAAAGCTCCTTGATCCGATACTTGCTGATCTTGACTACAATAAAAAAGAAGTTATCGTCATGGTAAATGGTATGGGCGCGACTCCCTTGATGGAGCTTTACATCATCAATAATTTCGTACAGGATTATCTAAAAGAAAAAGGTATCTCAGTATATGACACGATGGTAGGAAACTACATGACAGCCATCGAAATGATGGGCTTTTCGTTGACGCTCTTGCGCCTTGACGAGGAAATGAAGCGTCTTTATGATGCCAAAGCATATACTTTTGCGTGGAGAAACTAATAAAAGAAAGGTTTTAATATGGATACAAAAAAACTGCTTGAAATAATGAAAGCAATTTCTGAAAAAATAGAAGCAGAAAAAGATTACCTAACGCAATTAGATAGTGCCATCGGCGACGGCGATCACGGCATCAGTATGTCGCGCGGCGTAAAAGCTGTACTAAATAAGCTCCCAGAACTTAGCGACAAAGACTGCGGCTCTATCTTTAAAGGCGTTGGCATGGCGTTTGTTTCAAATGTCGGCGGCGCATCAGGCGTTCTTTATGGCACGGCATTTATAAAAGCCGGCGAGGTGCTGCAAGGGAAGATGAAACTTACGGCGAAAGATTTTTTTATCGCTTTTTCTGCTTCCGTTGCCGGTATAAAGATGCGCGGCAAGTCAAACATCGGCGAAAAAACTATGCTAGATGCTCTTTGCCCGGCAGAACGCGCCATGCTAGAAGGCATACATGAAAATAAAAGCCTAAAAGAAATTTTAATTAAAGCTGCAGATGCCGCCGAAAAAGGCGCCAAACGCACCAAAGACATCATCGCCACCAAAGGACGCGCCAGCTATCTCGGTGAACGCAGTCTTGGCCATATCGATCCGGGTGCGGCATCTTCTGCAATAATTTTGCGTGTCATAGCAGATACCTTATAAGAAAGGATAAATTCATGTTTAATATAGTAATCGTTTCACACAGTGAAAAATTAGCCCAAGGTATAGCAGAAGTCGCGAAAATGATGGCGCGTAATGTGACCATAGTGACAGCCGGCGGCGCAGAAGACGGCAATTTAGGAACCAACTACAATAAAATAGCCAATGCTCTAAAAAAAGCATACACCGAGGATGGTGTAGCTATCTTTGTAGACATGGGCAGCGCTGTCATGACGACAGAGATGGTGCTTGAATCCATAAAAAACCGTCGCATGAAGTTGATTGATGCTCCATTAGTTGAAGGCGTCGTTTTTGCTGCCATCGAAGCCGTCGCCGGTACGACACTTGAAAACCTGCCGGAAAAGATAAAGCAAGTACGCGAAATGAAAAAGATCATAGATTAACGAAAATAATAAAAAAAGTCTGTGTATATGTCATATCGACACATACACAGACTTTTTTATATATCAAGATTTCGTACACTCTTAGCGTGTTCTTCGATAAATTGGCGACGCGGCTCTACCTTATCACCCATAAGAACAGTAAAAAGCTCATCAGCGGCGGCGGCATCTTCCATGCGTACCTGTAGCATTGTACGAGATTGCGGATCCATCGTCGTTTCCCAAAGCTGCTCAGGATTCATTTCACCAAGACCCTTATAACGCTGAATTGCAATATTATCCCTGCCGACCTCACGAAGCTTTTGTGATAATTCATCATCGCTGTAGGTATACCAATGCCTTTTACCTTTTCTTATAAGATAAAGAGGCGGCTGCGCGATATATACATGACCACGCTCGATAAGCGGCTTCATATAGCGATAGAAAAAAGTCAAAAGAAGCGTACGGATATGAGAGCCATCGACATCGGCATCAGTCATAATAATAATTTTGCCATAGCGTCGTTTTGCAATATCAAAATCGTTGCTGATACCGGTGCCAAATGCTGTAATCATAGTACGAATTTCCGCATTGGCAAAAATTTTATCCAAACGCGCCTTTTCGACATTTAAGATCTTACCGCGAAGCGGCAATATCGCCTGAAAACGTCGATCTCGCCCTTGCTTTGCTGAACCGCCGGCACTGTCGCCCTCGACAAGATAAATCTCTGCTTGCTCCGGATCTTTTATCGAGCAATCTGCAAGTTTTCCCGGTAAACTAGACACCTCAAGCGCGTTTTTGCGGCGTGTAAGCTCACGCGCTTTTCTCGCTGCCTCACGCGCTCTTGCCGCCATGATCGCTTTTTCAATGAACTTTTTCGTAACGGCAGGATTTTCCTCAAAATACTCGCTAAGTCCTTCGGTAACGATAGAATCAACGATGCCACGCACCTCAGAATTACCAAGTTTAGTCTTAGTCTGCCCCTCAAATTGCGGCTCATGAATCTTTAAGCTAATCACACAAGTCAAACCCTCGCGCACATCCTCACCTGAAAGATTACCGTCTTTTTCCTTTAATAT
>CAUUGH010000007.1:0-56698 GCA_963544755.1 uncultured Selenomonas sp.
CGATAGCAGAGATCGTGTACTTCTCGCTTACTTTTAATGATGTCTGCGAGATCGGCTTGATAGGTTGCAAGAGCATCGGGGTGTTGGATGCGCTCTTCCCATTTACGCAAGAAATCTTGGACGACATTGCTCTTAAAGTCGAAGGTATCACGCATCTTGTCATTGATGTAGAAAAAACCTGTCTGCATATCGCCAAAATAGATATATTGATCAGAAAGTTCGATGGAGTTTAAAAAGCTCGGAAAGTCAAAAAAATTCTCTCTAATAAAAGAAGAAAGAACCCCTTTGTCGGCTTCGGCATCTAATTGTGCGGCAATGCCGCCCGATTTATGAAGTATATCGCGCATACGAAGAACGCGCACGACAAATTTGCAGATAAGATGCAAAGCAGCCGTTACGATGTGTGCGTCCTTCCAATTTGGCACATCGCAGATGATAAAGCCGGATATCTCATTATAGCGAAGCAGAGGAACCGCTGAGATGGCAGAAAGCCCTAGCGCCCTAAAGCCGCGACTTACAAGGGGCAGATCTTCTTCTAAGGCATTGGTATCTTGCAAAAGAAAGTGTTTTTCACTTAAAAGCTGCTCTTTTACAAAAGTAACAGCAGCGTTCATAAGTTCGTCGGTAGGTTGCCTATATTGCTCCGTATCATGAGAATTCCAAGTATATGTGGGTGTGTAACGCGTTTTTTTACATTCAAAAACCATGATGCGATGCAAAAAAAACATATCGCCCATATACTGAAAAATTGAAAAAATACCCTCGTCGGACTCATCAGTATCGACGAGTTTTTTTAGAAATTTTGCAGCATTTTCACGTTTCGTACAAAATTCCTCAAGCCATCCCAAAACGGAGTCCATGATACTCTCCAACCCCTTTGTTGTATCTATATTACATTATCATTATACACGGAATTTGGCTGTTCGTCTATTGCTCATAGATAAAAAGTTTTTGTCTGCAAGTATTTTTTTCTTAAAAATCATAGAAGATCGTGATAGTGTATTATAAAAGCACTGATAAACTTTCAAGATATTTCAAGAAGGGTTTTGGCGATAAAGAGAGAATGTATAAAGTATAAATATGGTGGACACGTTATGTGCCACTCGCCTTGCATGAAGCCTATTTAAGGAACCGCTTATCAGTGTTTCTTTAAGAAGTCTTGCCCTTTGGCTTGACATCTTAGACATTCATGGCAGACAGGAAAGGGGACATACACTATGGCAACATTCATGGTACGAGGGAAAAATATTGAGATCACCCCGTCGCTTAGGGATTATGTCGAAAAGCGTGTTGGCAAAATCACGAAGTATTTTGATGAGGTAGGTGACATCTCAGTACTCCTCACGGTTTCTAAAGGGCGTCATATTGTTGAAGTCACAGTACCTATCCCGGGCGGCGTGTTGCTTCGTGGTGAAGAGGCGACGATGGATATGTATACTTCCATTGACCTCGTCGTAGAAAAGCTTGAGCGTCAGATAAGAAAGCAAAAGACGCGGCTTGCCAAGCGTTTTCGCGGCGGCGGCTTTAAAGAAGAGGCAGTTCAGCAAATGAGTGCGATCCCTGTGCAAGAAGAAGAAGGAGAGTTTCCGATCGTAAAAACGAAGCGGTTCGTAGTAAAGCCGATGGACGTACAAGAGGCGATCATGCAGATGAACCTTTTAAATCACAACTTTTTTGTGTTCCGCGACGCTCAGTCTGAGGAAATAAGCGTCGTATATCGTCGCACTGATGGAAAGTACGCTTTGATCGAGCCGGGAAATTAAATTTTGCTTTTAAAAAATCCTCCGTTTAGCACATAGCTAGGCGGAGGATTTTTGTTTTAAAGTGTGCGTTAGGAAACTACCGATAAATTTAGCTGCACATCTTTACGCAACTATGCTGTTTTCTCATCGTCGATAAACCGAGGGCGTAGCAGCTTACGTGAAAAAGTCAAGCGGTATGCACCAGCAGTCTTCCCTCTTGGATTTTTAGGGCAAAAACAAAAACTGACTCTAAGCGGAGCCGGTTTTTGTAAAGCTTTAGAAAACACTACAAAGTGTTTTCTTGGGGAAACGTGCAATGTCTTCTTGCTGCTTACGCAGTCTTTATGACATTAGAAGCCTGTGAGCCGTGTGCGCCTTCGACAATCTCGAATTCGACATCCTGACCTTCGGCTAATGTCTTGAAGCCATCGCCTTGGATTGCAGAGAAATGGACGAATACATCATCGCCATCTTCTCTTTCAATGAACCCATAACCCTTTTCTGCACTAAACCATTTGACCTTACCAACCATAGTAATTCCTCCTCATATAATATGCTCGCAGATAAGACGATATGCCTTATCTACAGGAAAACCTTCCAAAACAGCTTTATGATGCTAACATACACATCAGAGAATTGTGAACTAAGGTTGCGTCTTATTCTTCCAACAGTGCCGCAAGAGGACTGTTCAAACAGCTTAATCCTTTCTTGATCAACAAATGCCGCTTACGCAAGCATTGTATCATAGCAAGAGTAAGGCCAGCAAGTTATCTCGTGCTATGATACAATGACGAACGTGCGGTTAGCGATTAAGGGTAGGCTCAAGGGAAGCCTTTGTCACTTTTCTAATCATTAGCCGTAAAGGTGGTACCACATAATAACAGGCGCAACGTAATTTTGATGGAGCAACTTTTCTGCTGCGCTTTTTGGATGTAAAATAAAGCACTAAGGCTCCTACATCCTTTCCAAGAGGCAACTAATCCAACAGACAAATAAAAATCTATCGAATGTTGTAGTTTCGATAATATCTTAGCTGCTCTTGTACTTTTGCCCATATCTTGCTGGCAAGTAAATTTAAATCTATCAACCTCATCTAAATTATAGATCTTGGCGTGCCATCTGTCAATAAAATAAGCGGCAATACGGAGCGCAAAAGAAAAAAATTAGACTCTTTAGCTTTTAGCCGGTCAAGCAACGCGCTATGCCGGCGCGTACGATGCTTTTGGGGACATCGCTTCTAACGCACACTTTGCCGATGTCTTGCATGAGTATCCAATAAAGATTGCCATTGATTGTTTTCTTGTCACGGAAAATAGCTTCATAAAGCCCGTCTAGTGTACAGCCTACAGCAAAAAGTGGCAGGCCTAGCCGCTTTATCAAGCAGCGCACGCGCTTAACCGTGCCAGGTGTTATCATGGTGAGCGCTTCGCTGATATAGGCAGCGCCTAAAATGCCGATGGCGACGGCTTCGCCATGGTTATAGCGTGTATAGCCTGTTTCTTTTTCAATGGCATGGGCGATGGTATGTCCGTAGTTTAAGATACGGCGCAGATCATTTTCTTTTTCGTCTTTAGCGACAATTTCTGCCTTGATTGTGCAAGAGCGTTTGAGCATAAAAAGCACTGTTTCCGGCAAAAGTTGCAGTGCTTTTTTTGTATGTGTTTCCAGATAAGAAAAAAATTTTGCGTCGAAAATGATGCCGTACTTTAAGATCTCGGCAAGCCCTGCGCGAATTTCACGAATAGGCAGCGTGGCTAATGTCGCAACGTCAGCAAAGACAGCAGCCGGTTGGTAAAAAGCGCCGATGAGGTTTTTGCCAAGGCGATGATTGATAGCGACCTTGCCGCCTACACTTGAATCGACTTGCGCCAAAAGGCTCGTCGGCAGCTGCAAGAAGGTAACGCCGCGCATATAGGTCGCAGCGATAAAGCCCGCGAGATCGCCGATGACGCCGCCGCCTAAGGAAAAGATCGGCGAGTGGCGATCTATGCCGTTTTTGATGGCATATGTGAAAATGGCATCGGCTGTAGCTAGCGTTTTTGATGTTTCGCCTGCGGCTACTAGATATAGCATGGGGGAAAGACCTGCCGCACGCAAGGTTTGCAGCAGAGCTTTGCCGTAGATTTTTCCCACATTTTCATCGGAGATGATAAGTGCTTTATGTGAAAAATTTTGTGCTTTTATAAAAGCTGCAAGTTTTGGCAAAAGATTATTGCCAAGAAAAATATCATAGCTTGCAGCACCTAGATCTACACGCACTTTTTGAATCACACACACGAAAATCCCTCCTGCTTTTAAGGATCACAAGTAAAATGAAGTAAGGAAATGACCGGTTGGCACTTATCGGTGCTTTTTTAAGTATTTTATGATGTCATTTGCCGCCTGTAGCGGTGAAAGTTCGCTCGTATCTATAAAGTAGTCTGCCACATTATATAGGGCGCGGCGCTCGTTTAGAAGCTTTTTTATAGCTTGGCGACGCTCACTTTCATCCTTACTGTTAAGTAAGGGGCGTTCACCGGTGTATGCTGTACGAAAGAGTATAGCATCTAAAGATGCGCTAAGACAGATGATCAGAGAATTTTTCTTTAAAGCTTTAACATTCTCATGGTCTTTTACCGTGCCGCCGCCTGTTGCGATCACAAGGGCGCGGCCTTTTGCCACACGCTCGACCATCGCTTTTTCCATGGCGCGAAAAAAAGCTTCACCTTCTTTTTGAAATATCGCGGCAATTGATTGTTTTGCTTCTTCTGCGATCTTTTTGTCAATATCTACAAACGATCTGCCAAGTCGCTGCGCTAGTATGCGTCCCGTACTTGTCTTGCCCGTACCCATAAAGCCGATCAATACGACGTTTTTCATCTCAATCTTCCTCTAGACGTTTTTTGTATGCTGCGATGGACGCTTTCATATCGCGCATATTGTCACTGTCAAATTTATCTATGAGCGCTTCGGCAATAACAAATGCTGTCATCGCTTCACCGACGACGGCGGCAGCGTGTACGGCACATACGTCGCTTCTTTCTCTTGCTGCAAAAGTCGGCTCTTTTTTTTCTATATCGACAGATTGAAGTGGCTTCATGAGCGTCGGAAGCGGCTTCATGACGGCACGTAAAACGATGTCCTCGCCGTTTGTCATGCCGCCCTCGATGCCGCCGGCGCGGTTCGTTTGGCGATATATGCTGCCATTTTCGCCGCAAAACAAAGCATCATGCGCTTTAGTGCCTAATAGCGCGGCATAGCTAAAGCCGGCGCCGATCTCAACGCCTTTGATCGCCTGAATCGACATCATGGCAGCACTAAGGCGCGCATCAATACGGCGATCCCACTGTATGTGGCTGCCAAGCCCTATAGGTACACCTAAGACGCGTACTTCAAAGATGCCGCCAAGCGTATCGCCTGCGGCTTTTGCTTCATTGATCGTTTCTTTCATACGCGCCTTAGCCGCTTGCTCAAGGCGGTCTAGCTCTGCTATGGTCTTTTTTGCCCCACTCTTTTTACATATCGCCGCATCTATAGCGACGCCGCCGATATTTATGACTGAAGATGTCACTTTGATACCTAGCTCGCGAAGAAGCTCTTTTGACACGGCGCCGACAGCGACACGCATCGCTGTTTCCCTCGCACTGGCGCGCTCTAATATATTTCTAATATCTGAGTGTGCATATTTTTTGATACCTGCAAGATCTGCATGACCGGGACGCGCCGCTTTTAGCTTTTCGCCTGTTTCTTTGCCGAATACCGCCATTTGCTCTTGCCAATTTTGCCAGTCACGGTTTTTTATTGTAAGCGTGATAGGAGAGGCGGTTGTTTTGCCAAAGCGTACGCCGGAGAGAATTTTCACTGTATCTGTTTCGATCTGCATACGCTCGCCGCGCCCCCAGCCTTGTTGGCGGCGCGCTAAGTCGTGATTGATATGCTCTACATCTAGCGAAAGCCCGGAAGGAATCCCTTCTAAAATAGCTGTCAAGCAATAGCCGTGTGACTCGCCAGCTGTTAAAAACCGCAAGATAGCCAATCTAAATTCCCACTTTCTGTCAAATGCTCCATAATCAAATACTAAACTAAGATTACTATAAAAATATCCCCTGTGCAACATATAAAAAGGTTAGCACAGGGGATGTTTATATTTTTTCTGAAAAGATCGAAAGTCTAAGTTTTACATGAAGTTTACCGTCGTCACTTTCTATTTCAGCGCTGTCCATACGGATGAAACGCTCGCTATTTTCTAAGCTTTTCAAAAATGACAGCAAAGGAAAATAGCTGCCATAAAGCTCTATCGTAAGTGGCAAGCAAAATGCGCCGTTTATCTCTTCTGCTTGCCCCGGCACAACTGCCGCAAGTACCAAATGTTCATGTTGTGCCTCACGTTCTAAAAAGGCAATAAAGCTACTTTGTTCCATGTGTTTTGGCACTTTTTTATTTGCAGATGCGCCGCGTTGGGCAATCGCTGCCGAGTGCGCCGCGCCGTCTTTGTCGTTCATGAAGTTTTGCACGCGACAAAGCGCTTCTTTTTTTTCTGTTACAGAGGCTTTAAGCTTTGTTATTTCAGCACATTGTGGCAGATAGCAGAGATAAAAAAAGGCTGTTGCTGATAAAAAGGCTATAAAAAATATCGGCAAAAGTATGATCGAACGCACGCCATCGCCTCCTTACAGGTGTAATTCTAAGGAAAAATAGATAAGCGATCTGTCGGCTGTATCTTGGCGGCGCTCTGATTTTTTTAGAAGCGGCGCGTTTTGAAATATACCCGTATCCATCTCTAAAGAGCGCACGAATTTTGCTAAGGCATCGTAACTTATCGCTGCGCCTTCTATCTCTACCGTTTTTTTATCGACAACGCGCAAGGTACGAATCCAAGCACCTTCGACCGTACGCGTGCCAAAATGCACGAGCAAACTGCGGCAAGCTAGTGCGTCTTTAGAAAGCGTAAGTAGTAGCTGCTCTTTTTTTGAAATGCTGTAAGCTTCGGTAGTTTCATAATCCATGCGCTGTTTTTCTGTTGTAAGAAGCAGCATTTCTTTAGCGATCGCTTCTTGCTCTTTTTTTAGATCATGAAGCTGGTACATATTCTGTCCGTAAATTGCTGCAAGACAAAAGAAAAACAATGCAAACAAAACGGCGCTGATTCTGCCGACAGCTAAAACGCTGGGTCTTAACGCTGTAGGAAGAAGATTTACACATATTTTTTTTGTGCTTAAAAGTCCGGCTGCCGCAAAAAAAGCTGCTTTATCTTCTGGCGGCAAAGATTCATCCGTTGATAAGATATTTTCTACGGCAAACGCCGCGCCATTTTCTAAAATTGTAGGCGTTAAGATGCATAAGGAAAAAAGATTAAGCTCTACATCTAAAAAGGCTTGCTGAATCATCTTTGCCTTGTCATAAGATAAAGCTGCCAGTAAGATATCGCCGCTAGCGAGTGGTTGAAAATCCATACAATAGGCTGCTTCTGCCTGCGTCGGCGGCAAACTTGCCAGTAGATCCAAACGCACGGCATTACTAAGCTCTTTATTAGAAAGCGGTGGAAACTCTTTCGTGTAGAAAAAAACATCGTCGTCGGGCAGACAAAGCGCGATGCGGCTATTTTCTAAGCCGAGTTTAGCTAACGAAACTTTGATAGCCGCCGACGCTTCTTGCCAAAGGGCGTACTCAGTCTGATGCATGGGAAGAGGAATTTTTATAGTATTTTTCTTTTGCCAAAGCGTCGCTTCTTTTTCTAAGCAAACCAAATGTAGGGCGCTTTCTTCAAGGGAAATGCCCACGACTTTTTGAAACGGCAAACTAAACAGTGCGTAAAACTTTTCTATGATATTTTGCAAACAGTCGCACCGCCTTTTAAAAGCCACCAATAGATTCAGCCACACATCTTCACGCAGCTACGCTCTTTTCTCATCGTCGCTAAATATAGCGCAGATAGGTAAAGGCAAGCGACTTCATTTTATCAGTGTGTTCTTTAATTTTCCCAACGAACAAACAGCATCTTAGAGTCTTCATAGCGATAAAGCGCTACCGCATACGAACATTTGGCATCGGCTGCTATTTCGTTTTTAGGATCAGGTTCATTGTCTTTTATCTGCCAACTTGCTCCTGTCAGACGATATGTCACATATTTATCTTCTTCGGGTGTCAAGACTTTAGCTGTAGATGCTTGATAGAAAATATCAATATCTTGCACACGTCCAAATACGCCCTTTTTAGCTGTTGTATCCAGCTTGCGCCTTGCTGCTGCATCTTTTTCTAGCCGTGCCGCTTCTAGGCGCACAGCACTTCTTGCAGATTCTAAAAGTCGCGTCATCTGTAGAGCTTCTTTAGTAGCTAGGCGGTTGTGTCCTGATAGTATAAGAAGAGCTGCTGTGCCGGAGAGCAGCAAGAATACGGCGGCGAGTGCAAAAAGGGCTGCCATCCCACTTTCATCAGGCTTTGGCATATGCTTGTTACTCCTTTCCCCGCGGCAGACAAACAGCCGTTGAATATGTGACGCGTTTTTTCGTGCGCCGATTTTCCCCTGTCAGGCGTACGAAAAGAATACCATCTTGCTTTTGGCAAGAAAACTCAATAACGGCGAGATTGCCAAAGATATTCCAACCGCCGGTCATGGGCTGTGGGTAGAAATAGGGCTGCTTGCCGCCCGTGACCTTTTTGCTGATATAAGGAGGATCGCCGGCTTTTCCCTTGCAAAGTTCATAATCTGTCGTACACTTTTCGCCTTGAATATAGCGCTCGATGTGTAAAGCTCCGGCATTTTTTACTTCGATATGTGTAGAAGAAGCGGCTTCTTGTGCGATGCGCTCAAGGGCAAAACGCATCACTTGTTGCAGTTCCCAATCGCCCATAAGTACGACATAGCTTTTTAGAAAAACGAGCCACGCCGCAAAAATACTGATGAGCAGTACCAGATAAATCGGCAGACTTATTAAAAACTCTGCCAGCAAGTAGCCGCCTTCATCTAAGGAAAGTAGTGTTTGCTGCTTTTTTTTCCACGCGGCACAAAACTTTCGGCTACTCACCTATATGCACCGTCCTTGTAAGGGAAAATTCCTGCTCTTTATCTGCGTTTGACCAACTAACGCGCACGTTTACTTGACAAAGCGCCTGATAATCATGCTCTTCTAGGGAAACGGTGGTGTTCATAGAAAATGTTTTGCCGTTTTCTGTTACGCTTCTTAAACGACCTTTAGGCAGCAAATCGCGGCGGTTATGAAGCATCGCTTGTCGCTCGGCCCAAGCTAATTCACCTTCTGCTAAAAACATCGCACTAGATTCTGCTTCACTTTGTGCTAAAAGAGCAGCAGAGCGCTCTAAGGCGGCAAGTGATAGCGCGATAAAGAGCAGCAAAAAAGCGAGCATGGCTGTTTCTGCCGCAAGAAAGCCATTTTCGCCAAGGAGTTTTTTCACGCTTTTTACCGCCTTTCTGTGCGTACGCGCCCTGCCTCATCTATGATCACGTCTAGAGAATAATGCGGCGAAACCAATTCAATGCAACAGCCGATTGTATGTCTGCCGCCAGGATCGCCTGAGGGATGAAAAAAATAAAGCGTCGTAGGTTCATAACTATTTGTGCGCGGTACAGCTACAATATCTGGCGGAAAATCGTGCTGTAGCACCGCCTCTTTTTTCCCTTGGAAATGAAAATAATAGCGATGGGCTTCTACTATGAGTTTTGGTCGCGCTTGCCACTCGTCGAAGCCTTCGCCGCTAGGCGTACGCACGGTGCGCGAGATCTCTTGTAAATAGCGAAAATCGCTTGCTAAAAACGATGCTTCACGCTCTAAACGCATACGCTCCGTAACGCGCACGACGGGCAAAGAAAGCCCTGCAAGAAGCGTAAGCAAAAGACAGACTAAGAGTAGTTCTAAAAGCGTCGAGCCGCGCTCGTCCATCAAAAAAATCCCCCGTAAAAAGTAAGCAAAATATCGCCAAAAAGCATGGCAAGCATCGCGCCTAAAGAAAGAAATGGCGCAAAGGCGATGGACGCTTTTTGTTTTTTGCGCCCTACGAGCAATAAAATAAACGCTACGATGCCGCCGGTGAAAAAGGCAAGAAAAAGTGCGATAATTACGCCTTTTATGCCTAGCCAAAGCCCTAGACAAAAGGCGAATTTAACATCGCCGCCGCCCATGGAGCCGTGCGAAATAAGGCGTAGAAGATAAAGTGAGCCGCCTGATAAAAATGCGGCAAAAAGGAAATTTTGCAGCGGCAACGCACCAAAAAACAAGGCAAAGCAAAAACCAAGGATGCCAAAAGGCAGTGTGATGCGATCAAAAATCAAGCCGTATTGCCAATCGAGCAAGGCGATGCGCCAGATAAAGCCGCAAAAGATCCAATAGACGATAGATAAATTGTTAAAACCATAGCTTTGCCAAAGAAATATCGCTGCTCCCAAAAGCCCTGTTACAAATATCGCGTTGCCATGTAAAGAAAGTGGCTTTAGCGGTTGAAAGCTGCCCATCAGCCGCCACCTGCTCCAGGCTTTTTTTCCAGTCTGCCGAAATCTTGCAGACGATGGCCGTCTAGCGTGGCTTGCGTCTCGCCGTCGGTTCCTTTCGTTAATGTGTAACTTTCGTCAGCTTTTTCTGCCGTCGTGCCGTTTTTTAGAAAGTAGCTGCCGGATGGCGGCTTTAAGGCGTCGATGTTTACGATATAGTCTTTAAGCTGCCCTATAGCACTTGGATCGATGCCGCGTTCTGCACGGTAAAGCCCTATCGCCGTGTTTAGCGTACTTAGATCTGCTTGTATTTTTGAAGTGTTTGCAAGCGTCATCGACTGGGAAAACTTCGGCACAGCAACAGCGGCAAGCACGCCGATGATGCAGATAACAAGGAGCATTTCTAAAAGTGTAAAGCCTTTTTCGCCTAGAGGACGGGGCATATTTTTAGCACTTTTTTGCCAAATACGGCACGCTTTTTCTTTAGCGAGTTTTTTTATTATCTTATGCGCTTTTTCAAACATAGCGTTACTTTCCCCCTATTAGTAGCCGTAAGAACCGATCATTTCTAAAAGCGGCAGCGCCACTGAAAGCACGATGACACCAATGATCGCGCCTAAGAAAAGCACGAGCAGCGGCTCAAGCATCGACTCTAGGCGTTCTGCTCGTATTTCGCCGCTAAAACGGCAAAGTTCTGCCGCCTTTTCAAGCATCGCCGCAAGTTCTCCTGTATGTTCACCGATGGAGATAAGCTCTAAGATGAGCGGCGGCAAGATGCCGCTTGCTGCCACGGCGAAAGAAAATGTGCCACCGCGCTCGACTTCGCGCGTTATCTTAGAAAAAACAGCCGCAAGGAAACGGTTTTGCAGCACGCCGTCGGCAATGACAAGCGCTTCATGAAGAGCGCTGCCGCTTCTCATAAGGACGGCGAGAGTATCAAAAAGCGTCATGATTTCTAAGTCAAGACGCAGCTTACCCCAATATGGCAAGCGCAAAAAAGCGCGATCAGCCAAAAGGCGCAGCCTTTTTTGGCGATAAAGAAGCAAAAGTAGAAAAAGTGCAAGGAGCAAGACGGCAAAAAAAGCGCTGCCATACATCTCTAAAAAGCTGCCAAGCCCTATTACAAGCCGCGTCGGCAGCGGCAATTCGTTGCTAAAGCCTGAAAGTATTGATACGAAATTTGGCAGGACGAAAAGAAAAATAAAGCTTACGGCAAATATCGCCGCTAGTGAAAGAATCGCCGGATATAAGAGCGCCGTATGGAGCTTTTCGCGCACGCGCCAACTTTTTTCTTCTTTGTCGGCAAGACGCTTTAAAAGTTCTTCTAGGCTGCCGCCCATTTCACCTGCCTTGATGATAGAAGAAATAGCAGGCGAAAAGACATCACTATGGCGCATCATAGAGGTCGCTAGCGTCGAGCCTGCTGCCATACGCCTAGACATATCTGCAAGCATCTTTTGTTTGTCTTTTGCTGCGTTTATTGTAAGAAGCTCTAAACTTTCGTTTATAGATAGCCCTGCAGAAAGCATCAAAGATAATGTACGACAAAATACCATGCAGTATTTGCGGTTCGCCGTGCTTTGAAAAATGCGCCCGAAGGTGAACTTTCGCCGCAGTGACAACGTGAAAAGACCGTGCGCCTGTATGCGCCGCACAGCTTCTGCACGTGTTGCGGCATAGACTTCGCCTCTTTGCAGCTCGCCTGTTTGTGTCCGTGCCGTATATAAAAAAGATGCCACGCCGCCACCTCCTGTTGCACAGTTTTTCATGTGGGCATATGTAGTTTCTACAGCGTGTGCCAATCGCTAAAGTTAGCACTAATATCTTCGATAGCGGTATCTTTGACTTCTTTTGTAATTTTTCCCTCGCGAAATAGCCGTTCAACCGCTTGCGCCATAGTCTGCATACCTGCTGCTTTACCTGCGAGGATGGCGCTTTTTAGTTGAGCTGTTTTGCCTTTGCGGATGAGATTTCTTACCGCAGGTGAAGCGATGAGCGCCTCTGCTGCTAAGACGCGTCCGCCTTGGCGTGCCGTAAGCAGTCGCTGCGAAAACACAGCTTGCAAAACGATTGAGAGCTGACTTCGCACTTGCGCCTCTTCGCCAGGAAACATCCCTTCTACACGAAGTATCGCTTCTGCCGCATCTTTTGTGTGCAGCGTCGCCAGTACAAGACAGCCGGACTCTGCCGCTTGCAGTGCGATGCGTACAGTCTTTGCATCACGCATCTCACCGATGAAAATGACATCCGGATCTTCTCTTAAAGCGTCGCGCAGCCCTGTAGGAAATGATAAAAAATCCCTGCCGAGGCTGCGCTGACTAAAAAAAGAACGCTTAGGAGTAAAGACATATTCAATAGGATCTTCAAGAGTTACGATATGGGCGCTGCGACACATATTGATCTCTTCAATAAAGGCGGCAAGTGTCGTAGATTTTCCGGCACCTGTTCGCCCACCTACGAGAATCAACCCGTCTGACGCGTTAAGAAGCGACGCTAACGCTTGTGGCGTGCCAAGCTGTGCAAGCGGGGCAACCTCATGCGGCAGCAGGCGAAGCGCCAGCGCCCAGGCGTCGTTCATGCGATATGCGTGTGCGCGGCAGCGCTGCCCTTCGATCACGCAGGAAAAATCCATACTTTTTTTATTAAAAAGTCGCGCACGCTCTTTTTCAGTCAACAGGCTTAATAAAAAATCCGCCAACACGCTTTTAGTTAAACAATCTTTTGCAAGCGGCGACATTTCGCCGGCAAGCCGCAAAAAAGGACGCTGCCCTGCTGCCAGATGGATGTCTGATGCTCCCTTGGCGCAGCCTATGGCAACGATCTCGTTAAGACCGGTAGAAAACATAGTTATAGCCTCCGCGAGATGTCTGCACTTTTAATATTTTCCGCTTCAGCAAAATCTCTTGTGTCGTCGCTGCCATAGAGGACGTGCGCGATTTCTGCAAGCGTCGTCAAGCCTTGGCGCACCTTTTCTATGCCATCTTCTAAGAGTGTTTTCATTCCCTGTCGGCGTGCGATGGCATAAAGTTCGTCCATGCTCGCTCGCTGCAAGATCGCCTGCTGCATAAAATTGTCAATGACAAGCAATTCATGTAAAGCTAGCCGCCCTAAAAAGCCCGTATTGCTGCAAGCCGTACAGCCAACAGGCTGGTGCAGCTCTACGCACGTCTTTGTAGTATTATTTACCCAAAAAGGAAGTGTTTCTGCCGACGGCTTACAACAATGTGGACAAAGGCGGCGCACCAAGCGCTGCGCTACAACACCTGCTAGTGATGCTGAAAGAAGATACGCCTCTACGCCCATGTCAAGCAAGCGAAAAACAGCGCCTATCGCATCTTTTGTGTGTAAGGTAGAAAAGAGCAAATGCCCCGTCAAAGCCGCACGCACCGCCATTTGTGCCGTTTCTTGATCGCGTATTTCGCCTAAAACAATTTCGTCAATATCTGATCTTAGCATAGCACGAAGCCCTGCTGCATATGTCATGCCTGTTTTCTTATTTACTTGAATCTGATTGATGCCTTCGATCTGATATTCAGGCGGATCTTCGATCGTCATGATATTATGTTCTGGCGTATTTATTTTTGAAAGTGCTGCATAAAGCGTCGTCGTTTTGCCGGAATTTACAGGCCCTACGATCAAAACCATGCCGCCGGGCAGCTGACAAAAGCGTTGAAAAAGTGACTCGTTTTTTTTAGAAAAACCAAGATTTTCTATCGAAAGAAGCTCTTTTGAGCGATTCAAAAGGCGCAATACTGCCTTTTCTCCTGTTAAAAGCGGCAACGTCGAAAGGCGCAGATCGATTACAGTGCCACCTGTAGGTGGTGCGTAAGAAATGCGTCCGTCTTGTGCGATGCGCCGCTCGACACTTTCTAAGTGTGCCATGACCTTTAAACGCGCAAGCAAAAACGCATGAACCTCCTGTGCAATAGGTGCATGCGCTTCTAACAATCTGCCATCAACGCGGTAGCGAATACGAACCGCGCCGTTATAAGGCTCAATATGAATATCACTCGCCCGTAGCTGCAAAGCTTCTTTTATTATGAGATCGATAAATTCTACGACAGGTACGCGCAACAAATCTCCTTGGCTAAACAAAGAAGCGCTTGCACCTTTTGTGCGAACGCTTTGTACCAAACGATAAAGCAGCTTTTGATAAGAGTCTTCTGCTATCTTTTGCATACCATAGCCTCCAAAGGATCTTCTGGAAATGTCCTGCTGCGGCTTTTTTCTTAGCGAATCACTGATAAAAAGATGCTCTAAGATGGCGGCGCTGAATTTATCAGTGTTTCTTTAGGTTACTTACATTTTTTAACGCGTCTTGAAGGGCGCGTGTCATTACAAAAATATCAGGCTTTATTCCGGTCCATAGGGTAAATGCCGCTGCCCCTTGCCTAACAAGCATCGCTTCGCCGTTTAACGTCGGACAATCAAGCATCGCCGCACGCTGTAAAAATAGCGTCTTTTTCGGCGTATAGATGAGATCACAGAAAAAAGCTCCCGTGCGTACCGCATCCCAAGGAACGGGCGGCAGCGTCTTTGTGTTTGGCGACATACCAAGCGGCGTTGCATTGATGAGCACCAGCGCATCTTTTACCGCACGAGCAAAAGCCGCATCGTGCCAATCAAAGGCGCAAAGCTCACCATATTTAGAAAACACCTGTAGCAGCGGACGCACCTTTTTAATATTTCGCACGCCGATTGTGACATTTGCCGCGCCTTCTTTTAACAAGCCGTAAAGTAGCGCCCGCGCCGCGCCGCCTGCGCCAAAAAGTACGACATTTTTATTTCGAAGCGAAAAACCGCGCGCTTTTAGTGCGCTTAGAAAACCTTCGACATCGGTATTAAAGCCTTTGAGTTTGCCATCTTCACACACGACGGTATTGACCGCACCAACAGTTCTTGCAGCATCATCTATTTCATCTAAAAATGGCAAGATCGCCGACTTGTGCGGCAGTGTCACATTAAAGCCGCGAAAACCGAGCGCTCGTAAACCGCGCACGCCATCGCCCAAAGATGCAGGTAAAACGGGCAGGGCGATATATAAAAAGTCTAGCTGTGCCGCCCGAATCGCCGCATTATGCATAGCCGGTGACAGTGAATGTGCAATCGGCGAACCAATAACAGCGAGCATCTTCGTCGTTTTTGCAGACATTATGATGTTTCTCCCGGTATCTTAACAAATAGTAAATTATTTCACAATAGGGGGGTTGCTCTAAAATTTTGAAAAAATTAGAAAATCATCTATATTTCTTATTACACACTGAAGAGCTGTTTTATTTTTGCTGTTTGCAGCACCCCTTACTATGCTCTGCGTCATGCCGGTGATGTGCATGATCTTAGTTTTTGTCGTGTGCATGAAGGCAGCGATGTACGCCGTCTGCATGATGATGGGAAGAAGCATGATGCGCACAGTTTGCCGCCGTCGTATACTTTAGCGTACCGGCAAGATAATCAGCAACTGCTTCATCTGCCGCACCTTTGACGCCTGCATAGATGCGAATGCCCACCTCGCTCAATGCTGCAACTGCACCTGCACCGATGCCGCCGCAGATGAGTGCGGTAACTGCATATTCTTTCAAAAAGCTAGAAAGTGTATCATGACCGCTGCCTGGTGTATTAACGAGCGTCGAGCTTTCGACGGCGTTATCTTTGATGTCATATAGCTTAAATGTCTTTGTGTGTCCAAAATGCTTAAACACGGTGCTTGTTTCATTTTCATAGGCGACTGCAATTTTCATAGCCATCTCTCCTTACAAATTTAGGGAACCACTGAAAATTTGTTCCGATAATATCATGAATGTTGTAGTGCGTCAAGGCATTTTCAGATGCGTGAGCAGGATTTATCACTTTTATGACGAAACCATGTATGACGAATTTACTTGGTAATCTTATCAGCATCGCTTGGCATTTGCAAAAAGAGGAGAGATCTTATTGACTAAGAAAATAATAAAAAAGGACATCATCATAATCGGCGCCGGCATGGCTGGCTTGACTGCGGCACTTTATGCAGGACGCATGAACTTTTCAACGCTCGTCTTAGAAAATGCTATCGTCGGCGGACAAATCGCAAATGCTTCTGGTATTGAAAATTATCCGGGCTTTTTAAGTGTCAAAGGTAGCGATCTCATCCATACTGTGCAAAAGCAGGCAGAAAATTTTGGTGCTGTCATCGACGAATTTGACACGATTGAAAAAGTCGTGCTGCAAGAAGAAAGAAAGCTTGTTGAAACAAAAAGCGTCATCTATGAAACGCCTGTCGTTATCATCGCATCGGGCATGAGCCGCAAGAAGCTGCCGTTTGCCGAAGAGGCAAGGTATGCAGGGCGCGGTGTCCATTACTGTGAGCTTTGCGATGGTCATATGTATAAAGATAAAATAATTGCCGTCATAGGCGGCGGCAATGCGGCGCTTGATGCAGCAAACTTCCTTTTAAATTACGCAAGCAAGCTTTATCTCGTGCATCGCTCATTTTTGCGTGCTGACGAAGTTTCTAAAAAACGTCTTATGGAAAATCCCAAGGCACAAATCTTACTTGAAACGGATATTCATGCGCTAAAAGGCGACAGTAAGCTAAAAGCCATCGAGATATTTGACAAAAAGACTGAAAAGCTCCGAGAGCTTCCTGTAGATGCTATATTCGTCAATATCGGTGTGCAGCCAAACACAGAGCTTTTTGCAGGGCAAGTCGAACTTAGCGAAAAAGGTCACATCATTGCCGGTGAGGATTGCCGCACAAAGATTCCAGGCGTTTTTGCCGCCGGCGATATTCGCGAAAAGGGCGTACATCAGCTGACAACCGCCGCCGCCGACGGCACGACGGCAGCATTGTTTGCCGAAAAGTATATAAGAGGAGGAAAATCATCATGGTAAAAGTCTATTCTATTAGGGAGTGCCCTTGGTGTGACAAGGTAAAAAAGTATCTAAAGTCAAAAAATATCGCTTACGAGGAATTAAGCATCGAAGAAAATGAAGCGGCACGTAAAGAGTGTAAGGCTATTTCTGGTGATCTCATCGTGCCTGTGACGACGGTAGACGGCAAGGATTTTGCCGTAAGCTTTGATAAAGAAAAACTCGATGCGATTCTTGGCATTTAGAAAACACGGATACTTTTCCCAATATAAGCCAACTAAAGCAAGGCTTTAAGCACCTGCGCGTGCAAAAGGAAGCGGCATAGGCAGACGTTTTCTCTTAGCCCCTTGCCATTATCAATGCAGCATGATAAACTATAGTTTGCTATATGCAAGAAGATGTGTGGGGAGGAAACAAATCTTTTATGGAAAAGTTGATCATAACGGGCGGTTGTCGTCTTAGCGGGCGCGTAAAGATAAGCGGCGCAAAAAATGCCGTACTGCCTATAATCGCTGCGACGCTTTTGGGTCAAGATGCTCCGAGCCGCTTAGAAGAAGTTCCCTCGCTTGATGATGTGCATACGATCACAGATGTACTTAAAACGCTCGGCGTACATACGTCGTTTGACAAAAAAAAGGCTGTGCTGACGGTTGACAGCCGCGTTATCAAAAATACAGAAGCGCCTTATGAGTTGGTGCGAAAGATGCGCGCCTCGTTTCTTATCATGGGATCCTTGCTTGCCCGTTGCGGTCACGCAAAAATATCGTTGCCGGGCGGCTGTGCTATCGGCACTCGCCCCATCGATCTACACTTAAAAGGCTTTGAGGCATTAGGCGCTAAGATTGAAATAGGTCACGGCTACATCGAAGCGCGCACTGTCAAGAGGCTTACCGGCGCACGCATCTATTTAGATTTTCCAAGCGTTGGTGCGACGGAAAACATCCTCATGGCAGCAGCAATGGCAAAAGGGCAAACTATCCTTGAAAATCCTGCACAAGAGCCGGAGATTGTTGATTTAGCAAATTTTCTTAATGTCATGGGCGCGAAAGTTCGCGGCGCAGGGACAAATGTCATCAAAATAGAAGGCGTTGAAAAACTCACAGGGCATAACTACACGATCATTCCCGACCGTATCGAAGCCGGCACCTATATGGTTGCAGCCGCTATGACACAAGGTGATGTCTACATCGAAAATGCTATCTCTGAGCATCTAAAGCCTGTCATTGCCAAACTAAAAGAAGCAGGTGTCACGATAGAAGAAGACATTGACGGCATCCGCGTCGCCTGTAGCTGCCGACCGAAAGCCGTAGACATTAAGACCATGCCGTATCCCGGCTTTCCGACAGATATGCAGGCGCAGTTCATGGCACTTCTTGCCATAGCAAAAGGCGCAGGCTTTGTTACAGAAACAGTATTTGAAAATCGCTTCATGCACGTCGATGAGCTAAAGCGCATGGGTGCCGCCATCAAGATCGACGGACGCACATCAGTCGTCGAAGGCGTCGAACATCTGACAGGCTGCCAAGTCAAGGCGACGGATCTTCGCGCCGGCGCAGCTATGGTGCTTGCCGCACTCGTATCTGAAGGGCAAACGCAAGTCGGCTACATCCACCACATCGACCGCGGCTATGATAACCTCGTGGCAAAACTAGTAAAACTTGGCGCGAATATCCGCCGCTCGGAAAATTAAGGAACCGCTGATAAAATGAAGTCGCTTGGATTTGTGCAGATGCGCTGTATTTGTTGACGATGCGAAAAGAGCGTAGATGCTCTAAGATGGGTGGCTGAATTTATCAGTGGCACATAAAAAGGACGGCTGCACAAGTACCTGTGCAGCCGTCCTTTTTTATGTGCCGCCTACTTTGCGTGCTCCTTTTTCCAACGCTTGATTGCCGCAAGCCGTGCCTTAAAACGACCTTCTATACCTTCTTCCGTTGGCTCATAGTAAACGCGTCCTAAAAGATCATCGGGCAAGCATTGCATATTTGTCAGCTTATCTTTTGCATTGTGTGCATATTGATATCCCTTGCCATAACCTTCGTTTTGCATGAGCTTTGTCACGGCATTTCGTATTACGAGCGGCACAGGCTCGGCAAGGCGTTCGGCGGCATCGGCTTTTGCCATCAAATAAGCGAGATCTATCGCATTTGACTTAGGCGCAAGCGCCATATAGATGGCAGCCTGCGTCAGATGCAGCGCACACTCGGGCATACCGATGAAGTGGCACGCCTGATACGCTGCCACGGAAAGCTCTAAAGCGCGAGGATCGGAAAGCCCGACATCCTCGCTTGCAAAGCGTACGATACGTCTTGCGATATAGAGCGGATCTTCACCTGCCTCTAACATCCGTGCAAGCCAATAGACTGTCGCATCCGCATCGGAATTTCGCATCGACTTATGAAGCGCTGAAATTAGATTGTAATGCTCTTCGCCGTTTTTGTCATAAAGAAGCGACTTTTTTTCCAGACACTGCTCTACTATCTCAGGCGTTACATAGATCTTGCCATCTTGCATCTTGCCATTTAAGACGACCATCTCCAACGTCGAAAGCGCCATCCGTGCATCACCGTTAGAAAATACAGCAAGTGCCTCTAAAAGATCGTCTGCCAGATCCACCTGCTGCGTGCCGAAACCCTCGGGCGCGGTGAGCGCTCGGTGCAACAGATCCAAGATGTCATCTTTTTGCAGCGCCTTTAATACGAATACGCGACAGCGCGACAAAAGTGCGCTGTTTATCTCAAACGATGGATTTTCCGTCGTCGCGCCGATGAGGATGATGCTGCCTTTTTCCACGAACGGTAAAAATGCGTCCTGCTGTGCCTTATTGAAGCGGTGAATCTCATCGACGAAAAGGATCGTGCGCTTGCCGTATGCGGTATTTTTTTCTGCCTCCTGCATGACCGTGCGAATCTCCTTGATACCGCAAGTTACGGCAGAAAAGTCGATGAAACGTGCCTGTGTCGTTTCGGCGATAATGCGTGCAAGCGTCGTTTTACCAACGCCGGGTGGTCCCCAGAAAATCATCGAAAAAATCCTATCTTCCGCGATAAGCTTCGTGAGCATCTTTTCTTGCCCTACAAGATGCTGCTGTCCCACATACTCTTTGAGCCGCTTCGGACGCATACGCGCCGCTAGTGGCAAATCGACCGTACGCCGAAAAAGCGAATCTTGCTCCAACGTCATTTCCCCCTACAGTCTAAAATTTCGTGATTCTTGTTTAATTATAGCAAAGATGTCGTAAAGCTAAAAGATCGTATGAAAAAATGAAACTACGGATCTCCTTAAGAGGAAACGCTTAATTTACGATATAATCAAGAATACTGTGATATGATCAAAAAGAGAGTTGTTTTGACAAAATGGAGTGAGCAATATGTACCGCTTCTTAGAAAATTTTGAAACGGGTATCCCCTTCATTGATAACGGGCATCGACGTTTGCTTGAAGACATGGAAGAAGCACGTGAGGCGCTCGCTGCCAATCGCGATGATGAATTTCATCGCCTAAGTGCCCAGCTTTTAACGACGATGCAAGAGCACATCATGAAGCAGCATGTATACGAAGAAGAGATCATGCTTATGTCGCGTGATAGTGAGCTTGAAGAGCAAAAAGAGGGACATCAACACTTTAGAAGCATAATATACCGTCATAAAACATCAATGAATTTTCAAAGCGATCAA
Organism: uncultured Selenomonas sp.; assembly: GCA_963544755.1. Lineage (GTDB taxonomy): Bacteria > Bacillota > Negativicutes > Selenomonadales > Selenomonadaceae > Selenomonas. Next base: position 20,690 of record CAUUGH010000007.1, read on the forward strand.
GAAGAGTTAGTAGCTCTTATGAATTTTCTAAATGAATGGTTTTTGCAGCACGTCCTTGCAAGCGATGTGCTTATCGGCAGCGCAGTAAAAAAGGCGAAGGCTGCAGCTGTAAAAGCCAAGGCACAGGCAGCTAAAGAAGCGCGTAGAGCAGAAAAAGCGTCAGAAGCTGCAAAAGTAGATTCGCCTGTAACCACTGAAACGACACCGACCGTAAAAATAGCTGCCCCAAAGACGACAAAGCAGCGTGCAACGGTAAAAAAGCAAAGTGATGCCACGCTAGTTCCGGATAGCCCTGCTGCATCAGGAAATGCCGATGCGCCACCTGCATCAAAAACTGCAAAAAGGAAAGCTAGCGTAAAGGCGCCCCCCGCACACACCAAAAGTGCCGCTTCTGTAGCGCCGGCATCAGCCGACCAGCAGGTAGCCACCGTCGTCAAGACGAATAATAAACCGGTCGATCCCTTCGCCTTTACCGATGAATTTCGCACACAGATCCCACTTATCGACAAAGAGCATGAAACCCTTTTTTCTTTGGTTCGTCAGACATACGATCTCGTCCATGATAGATTCTGCGTCGATAAATTTGACTCTATCGTTGCAATTCTTGGAGAGCTGCGCGACTACACAATAAAACACTTTGCCGATGAAGAACGCTACATGAAAAGCATTAATTATGAAGGACTCGACGAGCAGATCAAGGCGCACACGGCGTTCGTTGACCAATTAAACGGTATTGATCTTAGCGAAATTGACCAAAATCAGGAAGCTACACTTGATGATCTCATCAGGTTTTTACTTAACTGGCTCGTACAACATATCTTAAAGGTTGATAAAAAAATACCTTATAACAAAGAAGCTGCCTTGAATTTGACTACATAACATATAAACCAAAACCTATCACACGGCGACGCACGTTAGAGCGTCTTGCTTGTGGCATCAAAAAAGTGGTCTTATACAAAATGCTTTTGCATCTTGTATAAGACCACTTTTTGCTTGTCTGTTTTTTGTTTTGAGAAGATTCTTGCTGAAAAATGATATTACGCCTCGCTTTTTATAAATATGTATTTTTACAGCTTAGGCGGCTTTTGGCGATAAAAGATACTTTGTCTTTTTTAGCATCAAAATGAAAAATAGATGCCTTCTTTGGCAAACGATTCTGCCTTGATGCGCTCTTGCGGCTTTTGGGAAAGGCTATCTCCTAGGAAGCGTGCGCTAGCGTGCTCGATTTCAAAGAAAGCCGCCGTCGGAAAGTCGCTTTTATAGACGCTGAATGTGCGAATGAGTCCCCACGTCGCCGGACTTTCAAACGTCGAAGAAAATTCCCCCGTGCGCTCACCGTAGTAGGGACGGCTCAACCAGCGCTCGAACTGCTCTGACGTCAAGAAGAAGCAGCCGGAATGTGGATTGCGTGCCTTGATAAAGCGCATATCGCCACCCGGCATATTAGCCGTCAAGATCGGCTGCTCGTTAAAGTCGATGTATTTTTGTGCAAAAGCAAGGTACTCCACCAGCTCGCTTCCTGCCTCAAAACCATCTGTATCCACATAGCCTTTTTGAAACACGCAGTGTTCATTATACTCGAAGCGGTGCGGCAGGAGTACAGCAGATGAGCCAAAAAGCTCGTTAAACCACACGAGTTTTTGGAAGAATAACGGGTCATGTATTACCAGGTCATCTTCCATATAGCAATAGTAGTCGTATTTGCCGCGCCTTTCTTTTAGTATATCTTGACAGCTAAAGCCCAATAGCTTCGGATCGACATCGGGCAAATCCCTGCGCTCATATGTATCTTGCGCTATTTCAAGCTGCTCTAGCACATGGCACGCGCCTTTCGTCGCTAGCACGATGTCAACTTTGCTGTGAAAAACCTCGTTTGCCGCATAGTAGTTTGACAAAGTGCGCGAGATCGGCTTTTTTGCCTTAAAATCGGCATCTGTAAAGCGTGCGCCGTCCGCGTGCTGCAAATCATAGCGACAATATGCCTGCGGCCATTCAAACAGCGTTTTTAGATGCAAGAGGAGCTTTTGAAGATTCTTTACTTTGCGGTTGGGATTACCGTTTGAGGCGTAAACGCCGTTTGGATCGTGTAAATAGTAATGTGGTATCGTTACAAGTATTTTCATCTGCTTCTCCTATGCTCTAAACGTAAAATAGGCGATCTCAGGGGGGCAGCCAAGGCGATAGGGAAACCAACTGCCGTTGCCTGAGTGGACGTAGCCTGTCGTTTTTTCCTTTTTGATGATGCCGCGAGTGTACTTAAACACGGGAAAAAGAGGCATCGTCAATATACCGAATTGTGAGCCGTGCGTGTGTCCTGTAAGTACAAGGCGCACGCCGTATTCTGCTCCATCGTCGATAAATTCCGGATGATGTGCGAGCAGGATTGTAACGGCGTGTTTGGGAATGTCTTTTAGTGCTGCTTTGGAAAAGGCAGCTTTTTCTTTTTGAAAAGCTTTTGAGTCAAAGCGTTTTTTATAATCAGACATCGGATAGTCAACGCCGGCAAAGTATAGCGGTATCTCGCCATGACGCACGCATTTAGCAGTATTTTTCAAAAAGTGAATGTTTGATGATGCTAAGGCATTTTCTACAAGTGCGATGCCGTGTATATGCTCATGATTGCCATGACAATACCATATGCCGTCGGCAAAAGCTGTGGTAAAGCTGTCGATTAGCTGCACGGCTTCAACTGTCCACGCGCTATGATCGAAGATGTCGCCTGTCAAAAGGAGTGCATCCGGCTTAGAGTCAGCTACCTGCTGCAAAAGATGCTTGAGTTTAGCAAGTGAGAAGAACATACCAAGATGCACGTCACTTAATTGGGCGATCGTATAGCCGGCGAGCGCAGGCGCTGCAACGGCTATATCATAGCGGCGCTCAACTGTTGCATCTTTTTCGTACAGATTGCCGTAAAGCGCTGCGCTGAGTGCTGCCGCAGGATAAGCGCCTGCCGCTTTTAGTACCTTGCGCCTTGCTAGATCTTCTGGCACAGCAAGCGTTCTGCGGTAAATGAGGCGAATAAAGACGGCGCAACTCGTAAAGAGAAATATAAACATCATCGCAAGGAAAAAGACGGTTGCTAAAGAAACAGCCGTGCCGTCAGAAATAAATATCGCCAGTGGATTTTGCCGCGCAAAAAAAGATGCTGCCGCAACAAGGAACACGCCTCCAAGCAGCAGACGGCAAATTAAGAGCGCTCTAGCCGTCAAGAGATAGCGCAACGCCCAGAGTGCCGCTAACGTAAAGAGTGCCAAAAAAGCGACGATTATGACCAAAAAAGAAATCAAACCGCACCTCCTGAAATAAGCTGCACGCACCCATTTTTAAGTGCGTCACGCTTATAAAAATAAGCGTATACATTATAACACAGATAAATGCAGAAACATACTTGCTATTGGAAGTTCTCTTGTCGGAATCAATTTTTCATGTATAATGGAAAGCAAAGGATGTTTTTTGTTAAAAGGAGATGTTGCCATGAACGCTAGTCTTAAACAGCTTGCGCTCTTTGAAAGAGAAAAGATTGATCGCGTGCTAAAAGCTCATGACTACGACCCGACGCAGATCGTCGGTATCCTGCTCGATGTGCAGGCTCTCTTTGAGCGTCGCTATGTGCCAAAAGCCGCCGCTTACTATATTGCGGAAAAACTGCCGTTAAAGATCTCATTGATCTACGACTGTCTGACTTTTTATGCTAGCCTTTCTACAACGCCACGCGCTAAGTACCCGATAGAGGTCTGCGATTCTGTCGTCTGTCGCATCAACGAAAATGAAACGCTTCTTTCGACGCTGCAAAGCATCCTCGGCATTGATGTCGGTGAAGTCACTTGTGACGGGCGTTTTATGATCGAAAAGACACCTTGCTTTGGCGCCTGTGACATCGCGCCGGCTGTGCGCGTTAACGGTGAGGTCTACGGTCGTCTTGACAGCCCTGAAAAGATAAAAGAGCTTTTGCAAACGCTGCAATAATGAAATGAAAATGAAAGGAGAATATATGAGCAAGGTTTCTTTCATGACAAAAAATTTCTACCGCTATGATCCTATGTCAATAAAATCCTATCTGGCAATAGGCGGCTTTAATGCACTTAAAAAGGCGGTGACGATGGACGGCGAGGACATCGCTGCGCTTCTTTCTAAAGCGCAAATAAAAGGGCGCGGCGGCGCGGCATACCCTATGGGGCGCAAATGGTCGCAGGCGCGCGCTGTAAAAGGTGATCGAAAGCTCATCATCTGTAATGCCGATGAGGGAGAGCCTTGTACCTTTAAGGATCGCGAGCTTATCAAAAACGATCCCTTCAACCTCATCGAAGCCATGGTAATTGCCGCTTGGTGCATCCGCGCACAAGATGGCTATATATATCTGCGCGAAGAATATTCCCATCTGCAAAAACGTCTTAAAAATGCCATCGAACAAGCAGAAAGCTGCGGCTTTCTTGGCAAAAATATCCTTAGAAAAGATGGCTTTGATTTTCGTATCCATCTTTATTCCGGTGCCGGCGCTTATGTCTGCGGCGAAGGTACGGCTCTTATACGTTCTATTGAGGGTAAGGCCGGCAGACCGCGCATAAAGCCGCCCTTTATCAAGCAGAGCGGGCTTTTCGCCTTGCCGACGTGCGTCAACAATGTGGAGAGCCTTTCTATCGTGCCGCACCTTTTATTAGATGATAAAAAAGAATACATCAGCTACGGTGTTGGCGAATCTATCGGCACCAAGCTCATATCTGTCGGCGGTAACGTCAACTGTCCCGGCGTCTTTGAGATCGCCTTTGGCACGAGCGTGCGCGAGATCATCTATGACCTTGCCGGAGGCATACAAGGCGACAGGCATATTCGCCTTATACAATTCGGCGGCGCCTCGGGCAAGATCGCCGATGAAGCCGTTTTAGACACTCCTTACACTTACGACGATCTAAAGGCAGCAGGCGTTACAGTCGGCTCAGGTGCGATTTTAGTAGTTGATGAAAGAACAAGTGTTCTTGATTTTTTGCAAATGACACAGGCATTTTTTTCACACGAAAGCTGCGGTCAATGCACACCGTGTCGCGAAGGGGTTTTGCACATCAAGCTGATTTTAGAAAAATTTGCTAAAGGTACAGCGCGACAACAAGACCTTGAAAATATGCAAATGATCGCACGCATCATGTCTATGTCCGCCCTCTGCGGTCTAGGTGAAAGTGCTGAAAACGCCCTTTCGTCCGCCTTTAAGCTATTTCCTGAAACATTTCATATTGGAGGTGTAAACTGATGGCAGAAGAAAAAGAAATGATACACCTCAAAGTAAACAACATTTCCGTAGAAGTTAAAAAAGGCACGAAGATCATCGACGCCGCTTACAAGGTTAATATTCACATACCACATCTTTGCCGCCACCCCGATCAGCGCGTCAAAGCGCGTTGTCGCATCTGCTCAGTTGAGGTGACCGGCAGCCGCCGCCTTGTGGCAGCGTGTGCGACCGAAGTATGGGAAGGCATGGAGGTTCATACAAACACAAAGATTGTGCGAGATACGCAGATCGCCATCTTGCAGCTCATACTTGCAGGGCATAACCAAGACTGCCTAAATTGCCCGAGAAACAATAGCTGCGAGCTGCAAGCACTTTGCAGTCGCTTTAATATCGGTCATATAGGACTTACCAGCGTCGTCGGACATCGAAAGGACGCAGCAAATAACCCGAGCATTGTCCGCGACCCGACGAAGTGCATCAAGTGCGGCCGCTGCATCCGTGCCTGCAAGGACGTGCAGGGCATTGAGGCGCTAAACTTTGCCGGAAGAAGCGACAAGATCACCGTTACCACAGCTTATGACAGCCCTTTAGAAGCGACCGACTGCATCCTTTGCGGTCAATGCAGCCTCGTCTGTCCGACGGGAGCGATCACGGAAAAAGACGATACAAAGCGCGTCTTAGATGCTCTACAGGATCCCAAAAAGCACGTCGTCGTGCAAGTTGCGCCAGCCGTGCGCGTTTCTTTAGGCGATGAATTTAACTTGCCGCCGGGCGCTATCGTCACGGGACAAATGGTCGCCGCCTTGAAGCGTCTTGGCTTTGATCGTGTATTTGATACAAATTTCGGCGCAGATCTTACGATCATGGAAGAAGGGTATGAATTTTTGCATCGTTTGGAAAATGGCGGCGTGCTTCCCATGCTGACATCGTGTAGCCCCGGCTGGGTAAACTACGTCGAAAAGCACTACAGCGATATGCTAGATCATCTATCGACGGCAAAATCCCCCATGCAGATCTTCGGTGCTGTTGCTAAGACATACTACCCCCAAAAAACAGGCATACCCATTAAAGACATCGTGACTGTTTCGATCATGCCCTGTACGGCGAAAAAATTTGAAGCAGCACGCCCTCAAATGCAAAGAGATGGTTATAAAGATGTCGATATAGTTATTACGACGCGTGAGTTTGCTAAACTCATTCGCTATGCTGGCATCAGCTTTAGCGATCTGGCAGAAGAGGACTTTGATAGCCCCCTTGGCACGGCATCGGGCGCAGGGGCTATCTTTGGCACGACAGGTGGCGTAATGGAAGCTGCACTTCGCACGGTCTACGAAAAAGCGACGGGTAAAACGCTTTTGAGCATCGACTTTTTAGACGTGCGTGGCATGGATGGCATCAAAGAAGCTACAGTAGACTTAGATGGACGCACAGTACGCATCGCCGTCGCGCATACGCTAAAGAACGCCAAGTACATCATGGATGCTATAAAAGCAGGTAAAAGCCCCTACGACTTTATAGAAATCATGGCTTGCCCCGGCGGCTGCCAAGGCGGCGGCGGACAGCCACTAAGCACGACGAACGCACGCCGCATAGAGCGCATGAAAGCACTCTATGAGATCGATAAAAATTTGCCCGTTCGCAAATCGCACGAAAATCCCGAAGTAGTACGCATCTACAAGGAATTTCTTGGCGAACCCATAAAAGGTAAGGCGCACGAGCTTTTGCATACGCATTTTACTAAAGTAGAGAAGCTCTACGACTTTAACACGGAAGTAAAAGAATAATGCGCCCCGATAGGGATAATGCCCCTTTGTATATAAAAAGCGGCTTGCAGACTTTTTAGTCCGCGAACCGCTTTTTAGCGTAAGATGTCCATGCCTTAGCATAAAAGCCGTATAAGATGTAAAAAGCCGGCTTTATGGCAAAGTGTGCATTATATGATTTTTTCGTTTTTGTAATAAGTGTTACCAAAGTGCCATTTTGGAACTGTTTAGGAAGGTGACGCTTTATCTGTATTTTCTGTTTTTCCTAAAAGGCTTGCCTTGCCATAGGTATTTGGCTCGGTAGAGCCTTTGATAAAGACGAGTGCAGCAAAGAGCGCTACGGTGTAGATCTCAAGGAGGAAAAAGGCGGCGATAATCAAAAGCCCAAACGGCTCATGTAAAATTGCATGGAGATCGCCGCCCCAAAAGGCGATGTATGAGATGGCGCTAAGTGTAAGTACGAGCGGCACGCCTGCCAACCAGCCGCTTTGCCCGATGTCATGCAGACGCTGAAAGACGATGCCAATGGGCAAGATGGCGGCGAGCGCAAAAACTGCTGCTGTGCCGTAGAGTGCGACTGCAAAGCCTAAAGGCTCTGTAAGACGCTCGGCTGTTTCTAGTAAAACGAAAAGCAGCAAACAGATGAAAAAGAGAATAAACAGCCAACGCAGCAAAAAGCGTTTGCGATTTATGCGACCATTAAGCTGCAACATACGCAAAAAGAAAGGATAGTCTTCTAAGGGGCGTTCAACGATATCAGGCTGCAAACGCTGCCCACTTTCAAGCGTACCGGAAGCATTATCCGAAAATTCTTCTTCTGCAAAAAATAAGTAGAGATGCAGCAGCACGAGCAAAGTAAGTGCCGCGCCTACATAGGGCAGAGGACTGGCAAGGAGGAAATGATCAGCTGCGATGCCTAAAAGCGGCGCTAAATCCAGATAGAGGAGCAAAATACGCGCTTTAGCGGCGAGGGCAAGCAAAAGCAGCGGCGCGACGACAATCAAAAGCCATGCTGTATCGCCGTAGCCGAGATCGTGCCAACGCCGCATAGCTGCGCGTAAAAAGACGAGCAGCAACAGAGCAAGCGGCACGCTGATGAAGAAAACAGCAGCAAAGCCGGCTGCAAGTGACAGCTTTTCCGACGGCATACCGCGTCCTGCTCCAAGCCATGATAGCAAGGCGGCAGCTGCGCCCATAACCAGCGCAACTAAAGCAACTGTGATAAAAAGGCTTGCAATAAAATGCAAGATAAATAATTTTTGCCCCATGCGACCTTCCGGCGAGAGCCATTTTTCAAAAAGCCGCTGCCATATACTGTTATATGGCAGCGCAGCTTTTTTCTTTTCTACAAGAAGCCTCTCGCTGCGATTTTCTTCGTCAGCAAGCAGATCTTGCAAAAGCTCTGCCGCGCTTTGACTTGGGCGATCTTTTTTAGCTGCTTCTTTAGTTTTGTGCGCTGGTGTGCGAAAGACATCGTCGCTTTGATTTTTCTTATGATCTTCTCCTGGCATATCATCTATAGAAAAACTTTCGCGCCTAAGACGCGCTAAGATGCTTTCTGTATCTTCTAAGGATTTATTTCTTCTTGCCATCAACGACCTCCTTTTGCGTGCAATTTAGCCGTATGTCAACACTTTAGGAAACTAAGGAATAACTGATAAATTTAGCCGTTTGGCATAGTATTTTCTTTATTTATCAGTAAAGACGCTTAAAATCTGCTTGCCGATTAGTACTGCTGTCACGGTGATAAAGAGCGGTCGCACAAATGATGTGCCGCTTTTTATCGCAAGGCGTGCGCCGCACCATGCACCGACGATCATAGAAAGCCCCATGGGAATGGCGTAGGTGAAATCAATTAGGTCAAAATAGGCAAAAAGCAAAAAAGCGGCCAAGTTGCTTGCAAAATTTAGTGCGCGCGCATTGGCTGCGGCGCCGAGGAAGTCAAAGCCGACGAGCAAAAAGGCAAATAACATGAAAGAGCCTGTCCCAGGGCCAAAAAAGCCGTCGTAAAAGCCAAAAATGAAAGAAACGAGCATCGAAAGACAAAGGACGCGCCGCGTCATGCCGTGGTATTTATTATCACGCCCCCAGTCGCGGCGAAAGATGATGTAAAAAAGTACGAGCATAAGCATAACAACGACGAGCGGACGCAAAAAATCAGGGGGTATTTGCCTGACGACGAGTACGCCGACGAAAGATCCTAAAAGCGTGATGGGAAAAAGTAGACGAATAAGCTTTTTATCTATTTTACCGCTCTTTACAAAGGTGATAAAACTCGTACACGCACCTAAGACAGCAGCCGCTTTATTCGTGCCAAGTACATGAAGAAGAGGCAGCCCTGTCATCATCAGTGCAGGAATGGATATAAGCCCACCGCCGCCGACTACCGCATCAATAAACGCTGCAAAAAAGCCCATACCACATATGAAAAGAAGCATTCCTATGCTCATGAATCGTCTTTCCTCTCTTGTCTTAAAAAAGCGCTGATAAATTAGCCCTTTCATCTTGACGCGTCTTTTTTTGCTCGCACGGTGGCAGAAAATCTTTCACAGAGCACCACTTTTCGTCCGATTTTTCACCTTGTTCAGACGAAAAAATCTACGCCAATCCGGCAGACTTCATTTTATCAGTGATTCCTTAGCCTTTTAATCCGGAGCCTGTCAACGGGATAACGACACGGTAGTTGTCAGGCTTTGCCTTATCAAAGATTTGCATAGCGCCGGCAAGAGCCGCTGCGCTCGTCGTTTCTACATAGATGCCGCGACGACCGAGCAGATCTTTACATTTTAAGATGTCATCATCATCGACGATGAGGACGTCGCCGCCGCTATTAGTGACGGCAGCTAGCATATTATGAAGCCGCTTGGGCGTTTCGATACGAATAGACTCGGCGATGGTTTCTCTCTTAGGTCGCTCGGGTATCTTGTTAAACGCTTCGTAAAGCGGCGCACAATTTTTGCTCTGCACAGGTACAAGACGCGGCAGGCGACCGATCTCAATAAAGCCGTAATAAAGCCCTAGAAGCATCGTACCATTACCGACAGGAAGGAAAATATACTCAGGAACACTTTCATCAAGCTGCTCATAAATCTCGTATGCCATCGCCTTCATACCTTCAAAAAAGAGTGGATTGTAGATATGAGAAGCATAATAGGCATCACCGAGATTTTCCTTGACCGCTTGACATACATCCATGCGCCCACCTTCAGGTATTACGATCTTAGCGCCGTAAGCTTTTATCTGTCGCAGCTTGTCAGGCGATGTTTCCTGCGGCACATATACGGTGCAGTCGATGCCTGCCGCCGCAGCGTATGCTGCGATAGAAGCACCGGCGTTACCTGCAGAATCAAGCGCGATCTTATTGATGCCGACGTGGTATATTTCATTGATCAAAGTGTAAGCGCCGCGATCCTTAAAAGAGCCGGTTGGCAGCAAATTTTCCGTTTTCAAGAGATATTCAATGCCATTGACGCTAATACTCAAAAGATCCGTGTGCATATGCCCGATCGAAATATCATGTACCATCTCTTCGTTGGCTGCTTTGTTCAAATGAAACATACCGCCACATTCACAGCGGTATTTAAGAGAACTAACAGGATATTTTTTCTTGCACTTTTCGCAGTAAAAATACATAGAAGATCCCCCACCTTTCTTACAAAACTTTTATGATCATCGCTTTATAACACGTTTACTAGATATAAATAATATTCGCTTTTTACTGCGCTTTTCCTGTTCTATAGAAAATTTTTCCATATTGTAGGCAAGTGACTTTGTAGACAAATGCTAAAATAATAGCTGTAAACCTTGCTAAATCAAGGGTTTCGTGACAAGTTATATATTTTATTATATAATAGGGAAAATATTTGCAGAAAGAAGGAAGCGGCGATGTTTTTAGAAAACAGGCAAAAAAAGTATCAGAGGAGTTTTACAATATGATCGATACGCTAAGCGCCAAGTCTTTAGATGATATTTTAAAAAGTACGGTAAACACTATTGAAACGAATAAGACGCAGATTTTTGATATTTACGAGGCGGCACGCGGCGAGGTCGAATTGAGCCGCAGCACGCTTGAGGATCTGCGCGAGCTTACGCGCCAGACGATTGTTAAGGTCGATAAGCTATCAGAGATCGAGCAGCGAGAAAAGCAAAAGCTAGTAGAAACAAGCGGCGATTTTAGCAATTATTCCGAAGAGCGTATAAAAGAGCATTATGAGTCTGTCAAAGAGGTTCAGATAGAACTAAGCGTAGCGCGTGAAAAGGAGCGTCAGCTTCGTGCCCAGCGCGATGCTTTAGAGCTTCGTTTGCACGGCTTAAAGGATATATTAAAAACAGCGGAGCATCTTGCTATTTGCATAGGTTCTGTCATGAGTTATCTAAGTGATCAGATAAACGGCGTTGTTTTTCAGATAGAAGAAGCGCAAAAGAGCAAATTTCTAGGAGCGCAGATTATCAAGGCACAAGAAGAGGAGCGTTTGCGCGTTTCGCGAGAAATTCACGATGGACCGGCGCAAGAAATCGCCAATCTTATTTTTCAAGCGTCTATCATTGAGCGCATGGTTGATCGTGATCCGGAAGAGGCAAAGCACGGTCTACAAGAGCTTCGTCAGCATATTCGCGGCTGCTTGACGGATATGCGCCAGATAATTTTTGATATGCGGCCGATGTCACTTGATGATCTAGGTCTAGAGCCTGCTTTAAAGCAGCTTGTCAGCAAGATGCGAGAGCGCGGTATGCTCGATGCGTCTATTTCCATAGAAGGTGAAGAGCAAAAGTTGGCAAAGTATGCCGAAGTTAGCATTTTTCGTATCGTGCAGGAGGCTTTAAGTAATGTCAGCCATCATGCCGGAGTCAAAAAAGCACAGGTGCGTATGCTTTATACGGTGGCGGCTCTTGCTATTACTGTAACAGATGAGGGCAAGGGCTTTGATCCTGAAAAAGTACAAGAGGCATCGCCGGAAAAAGAGGTGCATTTTGACGATGAGCGCGATATAAATGATCCAATCTCAAGAAATGCCTACGGTCATTATGGGCTTCTTGGCATGAAAGAGCGAGCTGCCATCATCGGCGCGCAATTAAATATTTTATCTGAAATTGGCAAAGGTACTTGTATTCATTTGCGTCTGCCTTTTCGCCCTAATGTACTTGCACCGGAAAAGGCGGCGCGGCTTTGAGCATAGACAAAAAGCAGCTTGATGCGCCGCTTGCAGATGCTATGTGCGCGTATAAAAACGCTAATATGCTTGCCTTTCATACGCCGGGGCATAAGCAAGGGGCTGGCGCACACGCACTTTTACAAAAGCTTATAACGAATGACGGTCTTTTAGAAGAAGTTTCCTTGATGCAGACACTAGATGATTTGCATGAACCTATCGGCTGCATTAAAAAGGCGCAAGATCTAGCCGCCGCGCTTTATGGCGCTGATGCTGCGTTTTTTGCGGTAAATGGCACGACAGGCGCGATTCATGCGATGCTCTTAGCCGCGCTTTTTCCGGGCGATACTGTACTAGTGCCTAGAAACGCGCATTGTTCGCTTTTTAGCGGTCTTGTAATCGCTGATGCAAAGCCCATTTACATCAATCCGATCATAGATGAAGATCTTGGCATCGCGCATGGCTTGTCTTTAGATGCTGTGCGCGATGCGTGTAAAAAGCACAGCAAGGCGCGTGCATTATTTATCGTATCGCCAACCTATTATGGCGTGGCATCTGATCTGCGTGCTATCGCTGAGATCGTCCATGGTGCAGATATGGCACTTTTAGTCGATGAGGCGCACGGCGCTCACCTTGCCTTTTCGGCAAAATTACCTGAAGCGGCGATAGCTTCAGGAGCCGATCTTGTGGCGCAAAGCACGCACAAGCTGTTAGGTGCGATGACGCAAGCATCGCTTCTTTTGCTAAAAAAAGGGCGCATCGAAAAAGAGCGCGTGCAGCAGACGATGAGCCTTCTTACGACGACAAGCCCGAATTATCTCTTGCTAGCTTCTTTAGACATCGCACGCTTACAGATGGCAGAGATGGGCGCGACATACCTTAAAAAAGTAATTGCACTTGCAGAAGAATTGCGCCGCGCGATAAATGAAATCCCTGGGCTTTATTGCTTTGGCAAAGAGCGCGTGGGTGCCGCCGGCAAAAAAGCACTCGATCCGCTGAAAATCACGGTGACAGTAAAGGATCTAGGGCTTACAGGAAAAGAGGCTACGCAAATTCTGCGCCATGTGCATCATATAGAAGCAGAAATGTTTGATACGCAAAATGTATTATTTATTTTGACATATGCCGATACAAAAAAGAGCGCAAACAGGCTCTTAAAAGCCTTGCAGGCACTAGCTTACGGCGTGGGCGTAAAAACAGCAGACGATGCATCTTTTCTTACAAATAAAAAAATGTATCGTCTGCCGGTTGCACCGCCTATGTCACTAACACCGCGAGAGTCATTTTATCGCGCAGCTAGCCATTGTTCCTTAAAAAAAGCGCGTGGACGTATCGCGGCAGAAACCATCGCCTTTTACCCACCGGGAATCCCCGTTATTTGCATGGGCGAAATATTTACAGCAGAAGTCTGCGACTATATAGAAGCGATGCAAAAAGCAGGTCTTAAAGTAAAAGGCGCTGAAGATGTTACGCTAAAAACTGTGCGCGTCATCGCCTAAAACATCAGAAAAAGGAGATATTTACATATGAAGGTACTTGTCACAGGCGCAAACGGGCAGCTTGGTTTTGATGTCGTGCGTGAACTTTTGGCGCGAGGCATCGAAGCAAAAGGCGTAGGGCGAACGGAATTTTCGCTTACGGACTTTACCGCCATGCGCCGCTACGTCAAAAGCTATCAGCCGACGGCGATCATACATTGCGGAGCATATACGGCAGTAGATAAGGCAGAAGAAGAGCCGGATCTTTGCCGTAAGGTGAATATTGCAGCGACAGAAGAGCTTTCTTATATCGCCAAAGAGCTTAGTGCAAAGCTTTTATACATCAGCACAGACTATGTATTTTCCGGCACGGGAGAAAACTTCTATGAGCCTACCGACGAAAAAGCACCGTGTAATATCTATGGCGAGTCGAAATTACTAGGTGAAATAGCAGCGCAAAAAGCTCTTGACGAACTTTTCATCGTGCGTATCTCGTGGGTCTTTGGCAAAAATGGCAAAAACTTCATCAAGACCATGCTGCGTCTTGCCGAAACACACGAAGAAATTGCCGTCGTCGGCGATCAAATCGGCTCACCGACCTATACATATGATTTATCTCATCTGCTTATTGATATGATCATAACAGAAAAGTATGGCATCTACCACGCAACGAATGAGGGCGTCTGCTCGTGGGCAGAGCTTGCGGCAGAAGCCTTGCAGCTAGCCGGGAAAAAGACGCGCGTGCGTGCGATCCGTACAGAAGAGTATCCAACAAAAGCCAAGCGACCAAAAAATTCGCGCCTGTCAAAAAAATGCCTCGATCAAGCCGGCTTTGCTCGGCTGCCTGCTTGGCAAGATGCCGTGGCAAGATATATAAAGGAGATTTGACATGGCTCGGCGCTTGGAATATAATAAAAAGTCAAGCAATCACGGCTATATTTTTGTTTTAGGAGGTGTTGCGATTTGAATATTCTTGTAACAGGTGGTGCCGGCTTTATCGGCTCGCATCTCGTGCGCGCACTCCTTGTAAAAGGTGAGCAGGTGACGGTGATAGATAATCTTTCGACGGGGTGCGTGGAAAATCTGCCGCCGGAAGCTAAGTTCATCAAGATGGATATTTTAGACGATAAACTAATGCAAGTCGTAGCAGCGGGGGCTTTTGATGCCATTGTTCATCTTGCGGCACAAACGATGGTCAATACATCGATCGAGTATCCTTTACTTGATACGCGTGAAAATCTCTTAGCTAGCGTACACGTTTTAGAAGCGGCACGCGCGGCAAATGTCAAGCGTGTCATTTTTGCTTCGACTGCCGCAGTTTACGGCGATGCCAAAGAAGATGATCTGCCCGTTCGCGAATCGCAGCCGATGGAGCCGCTGTCTTTTTACGGGCTTTCTAAAAGAACAGTTGAAAAATATCTTGATATGTATGAAAAAATCTACGGTATGCAATACGTCATATTGCGCTTTTCCAATGTCTACGGCGAACGCCAAGGCGATAACGGTGAGGGCGGCGTTATCAGCATTTTTGCCAAAGCGGTCGCAAAAGGTGCAGACATCACAATCTATGGCGACGGTGAACAAACGCGCGACTTCATCTATGCAGGTGATGTTGCCGCAGGTATCATAGCGGCTCTTAAAACAGAGGAAGTAAATACAGCCTACAACCTTTCGACTGAAACGCAAACGAGTCTAAGAGAATTAGTATCGCTTCTAGCAGAGATCTGTGGTCGCGAGATCGTTCCAAAGTACGGTCAAGAGCGCGAAGGCGACATCTATAAGTCGATGCTTGCAAATAGCCGCGCTCGCCGCGGACTTAGCTGGCAGCCTGTCACTTTGCTCTTTGACGGACTAGAGCGTACATATGAATATTTTTGCGGCAAGTGAGCAAAAAAAGAACCTGCCTGGGCAGGTTCTTTTTTGAAGCGTCGGAAAAGTCCTTAGCTATTTATAATGAGTGCCATAAACACAAGATCTTCCGTGCCGTGCTCATTAGATAAGGCGTGATACTCGCCGTCCGGGCAAAACGTCGTCGCACCCGGCCCTACTTCGATTTCTTCGCCGTTATTATTGTAGATGCCCTTGCCCCGTAAGATATAATACACCTCACAATTCCCCTTGTGCTGATGATAGCCGAGTGTTGAGCCGGGTTTAATAGTGATGCGTGCAAAAGTCGAACATTTATCTTTCATCTGCTCTTTAGTCAAGAAATGTTCTAATCTTACCTCACCCTTACCGCCTGCAGCGTTTTTTCTGATCTCAATACTTTCATGCAAAATTGCCATGACTTTCTCTCCTTTAGCTGATTCATTGCCGCTCTTATCTTATTACTCTTCCTAAATTATTATTCGATAATTTTTATTGTAATCCTCTTTTCTTATTCTACTATGAAAGTCCAAGAAGTCAAGCCAAAGGGGCAAGATCGCTTCTTATGTTTCATGTAAGGGCGGCGCATAATGACCACAAAATGGATAAAAGTGCGTGTAGTTTACTTTGAAAGGTACATTGTTCGATGATACAATTTTTGAAATTTGCAGCTAGCTTCGTACTGCCGCCGGGCATTTTTTTTATGATGTTTTTCCTTATAGCCTACTTTGCATGGAAAAAAGGTGAGCGTTTTGCAGCAAAAAGTATCTTCGCATTGACATTGCTATTTTATCTCTTTTCGACCCATCTCGTTGCCGATACAGCTATGGGCGCAATAGAAAGCACCTACGCACCACCTGCAAAGCCGCATGGCGATGTCGTCATTATGCTAGGCGGCGGCGCTTTTTCCGATGTTGCTGATGTTGATGGCGAAGGCGCATTGACGGCAACCCCCTCTGCGCGCCTTTTAACTGCCGTGCGTCTGGCTAAAAAGCTCGACTTGCCGATTCTTGTTTCAGGTGGGCAGGTATTTCAAGAAAGCGGCAAAGAGGCTCTGCTTGCTAAACGCACACTACTTTCCCTCGGCGTACCAAAAGAGCGGATCTTAGTTGAAGGTACAAGTCAAAATACAGTACAAAATGCCGCCTACACGGCGAAAATCCTGCAAGAACACAATCTAACGCAGCCTATTTTAGTTACGAGTGCCTTTCACATGAAACGCGCCGTCTTAAATTACGAAAAACTTGGCATAAAAGTCGTACCATATCCAACAGATTACATGGTAAGTCACCATCCGATTTTTCATATCGTAAAGATTGCACCATCAGCGGACGCTTTGCGTATCAACGCCACGGTGCTGCAAGAAAGTCTTAGAACTATCGTAACGTACTATTTAGGGAAATAATTATGACAAAAGACATGACAGAAGGCAGCCCTGCAAGACTGCTCTTCTTTTTTACCATGCCGCTTATCGCCGGCAATATCATGCAGCAACTTTATGCGTTCATCGACACGCTGCTAGTAGGTCGCTTCTTAGGGCTGCACGCACTCGCTGCTGTCGGCTGCACAGGCAGCTTAATGTTTTTACTGATCGGCTTTGTCATCGGTCTTACTTCAGGGCTTGCCATTTATACGGGGCAATGCTACGGCGCACATGACGCGTCAAGAGTTAGAAAAAGTGCGGTGGCGTGTGTGACGCTATCTTTTGGTATGGCTGTCTTATTGACTGCTAGTGGGCTTTTCTTTTGCCGTCCGCTGCTTTTAATCATGGATACGCCGCTAGAACTTTTAGATAATGCAGTAGCATTTTTTTCCATTATCAGCAGCGGCGCGATCTTCATCATGGGTGTACTCATGGCGGCAAACATCCTGCGCGCCCTTGGCGACAGCAAAATGCCGACTCTTATCTTAGGCGTTGGCATCGCTATCAATATCGTACTGGAGTTAGTGTTTTTGCTCGTCTGCGGCTGGGGCATTCCGGGGGCAGCACTTGCGACCGTATTTTCATGGGCCGCGACCTTAGTGATTTTTCTTATCTACATTGCAAGACGCGTGCCGGAGCTTCATATAAGACGCGAAGATTGGCAGCTTTCGTGGAAATTTTTGCAGGCGCATCTTGCCATCGGTTTACCGATGGGTTTTCAAGCGACGATCATAGCCTTTGGCACCTTAATCTTGCAAGTCGCGCTAAATGGCTTGGGAGCTACTGCCGTTGCAGCGTATGCGGCAGCACAAAAGATCGATACGATCGCCATGATGCCAATGATGTCATTTGGCGCGGCGATGGCAGCATACACGGCA
The DNA here is from genome assembly GCA_963544755.1 of uncultured Selenomonas sp. Classification (GTDB taxonomy): domain Bacteria; phylum Bacillota; class Negativicutes; order Selenomonadales; family Selenomonadaceae; genus Selenomonas. Next base: position 38,469 of record CAUUGH010000007.1, read on the forward strand.
CAAAACTACGGTGCCGGAAAATTCAGCCGCATCCGCACGGGCATACAAAAATGCTGTCTGATGTCTGTTAGTTTTAGCGTAGCGGCAGGTACGCTCGTCATTTTAGCAGGACCTTTTCTCATGGAACTTTTCGTAGGCGCATCTGAGATAGAAGCGATTGGTCTTGCAAAGATCTACTTTTTCGTAAACGGCTTGACATACTGGCTCTTAGCACTGCTCTTTATCTTTCGCTACACATTGCAAGGACTCGGGCAATCTATTATGCCGACCGTCGCCGGCATAATAGAGCTTATCATGCGTGCAACAGCCGGTATCTTACTCGTTAACGCTCTAGACTTTTTCGGGGCTTGTCTTGGAAACCCTATGGCATGGCTCGGCTCTTTGTTGCCGCTTGCCATCGCTTATGTGATAACAGTGCGACGCTTGCCCAACGAGGCGCGCTGATAAACAGACGATGCTATATTATATGGCATCGTCTGTTTTGCGTGCTTAATCTTCTTGATCAATAAACCTAGATGCAAGCAGCTTTTTTTCCTGCTCACGTTTATTTTTCTTAATTTGGCGCGACCAAAAGATGTTTGGTATAGCAACGCCGATGGTAATGCCGGCGATGATGGTTGCAGCCTCAACGCCGTTTCTTAAAGCAGCAAGCAAAAGATCTGTACTGACTTCGTTGATATTTAAGATTGTAAAAAAGAAGCGATAGAGCAAAACGCCCGGAATCAGAGGAATCGCAGAAGGTATCGTCAACACGATATTTGGCGTATGAAACCAATGAATAGCAAAAAGCGCGAGTACGCCGACACAAGAAGAGCCTAGAAAAGTCCCTGCCGCTTGACTCATGCCAAGTTCAAACATACAGATATTTCTCAAAAGGATCGTAATGATGCCGCCGGTAGAAACGACCCACAAAAGTCGGCGCGGTACGCTAAAAATCATCGAAAAGCCAGCAGCTGCAATAGCGGCGGCGAGCGGATGATAAAAATAGATCTCGCCAGGGCTTAAACTTACGGTCGTATACTCGCTTATATGACCTAAGCGAAGCGCGATCGCCATGCCAAATGCCGTGCTGCAGACGATAAGAAGCGTATCAAACGCCCGTGTCATGCCCGAGGTAATAAAGTGATTTAAAAGATCATTTGCTGCGTTAATGAGCGGTACGCCGGGTACAATAAAAAGTGTGCAGGCGACTATAGACAGCATGGGCGTTGCAGAAATATCGAATGCTTGCAAAAAGACGGCGGCAAAGGTCGCAGCAAAAGCGGCAATGGCAATACCTGCATAGACATTAAAGCCGTGTTCGTTGCAAAAACGACGCACATAAAAACCTAAAAAAGAAGCTGCCGCCGTGATAAAAAAAGCGGCTAGATCGCAGCCAAAAAGCGCACAAGAGCCGGCACAGGCAAAGCCTGCACCGAGCGCGGTTAAAAAATTGTTGTAAGGAGCCTTACGCTTTTCCAAATTTTTAATTTCACGCTCAAAATGCTCAAGCGACCAAGCATCACGCATGGCACGCCAGATCAGGCGACTGACAGCAGAAAGCACGAGCATATTAACGCGGTGCGTACGGCATTTGCTAAAGCGTGTATAAGTAAGCTGCTCATCTTTGATATTTAGCATGATAGTCGTATATGAAATATGACAACTGATGTTTTCGGCAGGTATACCCATGTAAGCCGCCGTACGCATGATATATTGCCAAGTGCGATCAGAGTCAGCACCGTTTTGCATCATCGTGCGTGCGACAAGAAGGATAATGTGCATCTTGTAAATAATGTGCGAAAATGGATGTGTAAGAATATGTTCTTTAGTTTCAGACGTAGCAATATTACACCCTGCTAACGTGGTGTGAGATTGGTCTTTATATATCTCAGCGCTTTTTATTCCTATTTGCCCGTCCTTAATATCTAACTCTTTTCGCATAGTATTTCACGCACCTTTTTGCATACTTGTTTTTATCAATAAATTTATTTTATCAATAGTTTTATTTTATCAATCTTTCCTAAAAAATCAACCGAGCAATTCATTTTATACTTGAAAGTGTACGATATATGTGTAGCTTTAGAGATGTAAAATTTTAGGCTCATACTCTTTTTTCTTTTGGATCGTTTGCATTTATCTAATGTGTTATAATGCAGGAAATGGCGGTGCTTTTTGCAAAAGTGCCGCTTTGTGTATCTTCGTAAATTTTAGAAAGGGGCATTTTGTTGTTTAGAAATATTTTGCATCATCGTGCGCGTTCGGCAGATGACTGTGGGCATCTTTGCTGCACGAAGATTGAGGATTTTGCTGTATCATTTGGCGATGTAGAAATTTTTGCAGGCGTTAATCTGCACGTTCATTGTGGGCAGCTTACGGCGATTATTGGGCAAAACGGTGCTGGTAAATCGACACTTTTTCGTGCGATCTTAGGCGAAGTTAAGCATCGGGGGCGGCTTTTTTATACGGATGCCGCCGGCAAGCGCGTCGGTCAGCCTGTCATCGGCTATGTGCCGCAATATTTGCGCTTTGATGTAAGTTCGCCGACGAGCGTTTTGGATATTTTCATGGCGTGTCTTTCAAAGCGGCCTGTCTGGCTATTTTCTGCTAAGAAGTTTCGTCCGCGCATCTTAAAAAGTCTTTCACGCGTAAGAGCGGAGCATCTTATTGATAAGCGGCTCGGTACGTTGTCAGGCGGTGAGCTGCAACGTGTGCTGCTAGCGCTTGCGCTTGATCCTATGCCTGATCTTTTGCTCTTAGACGAGCCTGTTTCAGGTGTTGATCAAAATGGTTTGGAGCTTTTTTACAATATAGTTTCTGATCTGCGCGCTAAAGAGGATATGGCGATCATTTTGATTTCACACGATCTAAACCTCGTTTCTAAGTACGCCGATCAGGTCGTACTGCTCGATCATAGTGTCATCGTAAGCGGTACGCCGGAAGAAGTCTTTAGCGATGTACGCACGCAGCAAATTTTTGGTATGCTCTTTAGTGGAGCCATCTCAAAACGCGCCGCAAAAGAATGTGGAGCAATCGGCTGATGGAGACGATATATTTTCTTCTCGGGTCGTTGCCTTTTGAATGGCTAAAGCACGGCTTTATGAAAAATGCTTTTCTCGCCGTGCTGCTTGTGACACCGCTTTTTGGGCTGTTAAGCACGATGGTGGTGTCAAACCGTATGGCATTTTTCTCTGACTCTTTGGGACATGGCGCCTTTACGGGGCTTGCTATCGGCGTTTTACTAGGCTCTTTTTCGCCCCTTTGCTCACTCGTCGTCTTTTCCGTTCTTTTCGCGCTTCTTATCACCTATATCAAGAGCTTTAGCCATGCTTCGACAGATACGATCATCGGCGTTTTTTCCTCGACGGGCATTGCACTCGGCTTGATGCTCATGAGTCGCGGCGGCGGCTTTAACAAGTTTGCTCCTTATCTTATCGGTGATTTGCTGTCAATTTCACCTGCTGAGATCGGCTCGCTTTTTTGCGTTTTTCTCGCGGTGCTTTTAATCTGGGCGCTTTTATTTAACTGTCTGCTCGTATTGTCGATCAATGCTTCTTTTGCTAAAAGCCGCGGCATCAGTGTCTTTTTCACAGAGGCGATTTTTGCCTCTGTACTTGCTGTAGTCGTCGCCGTCAGCATCGAATGGGTCGGGCTGCTCATTATCAATTCGCTGCTCGTACTGCCAGGAGCCAGTGCGAGAAATATCGCGCAAAATGTCAAAAGTTATCATCTTTTTTCTGTCGCCATCGCGCTTTTTTCCGGTATCGCCGGGCTTATTCTTGCCTACTACTGCAACATGGCGGCAGGTGCAAGCATCGTCTTAGTCGGCGCCGTGTGCTTTTTTTTCACGTTGGTGTTTAAAAAGTGCTGCTAAATTAAGATAGCTGTAAAAGTGTATCTTTATTCGTGCGGCAAGCTAAGGAAACAAAAAAATCCCTGTGCATAGGTCAAATTTGACTTATGCACAGGGATTTTTACATCACACATTTTTTTAGTTTTTCCGGTGAAAGAAGGTGCATCAAGCCTAATATTGCCAAGACTTGATTAAATGCTATGCCCGGATCATCTGCGCTTTTTATTTTTACGACATATGTCGTATGTTTCCAGTTATCAAACTCATTGTTATTTTTGGCATATTCCAAATGATAGCGTATTTCATCGTTCTTATGACCTAAACGAATCATTCGCTCAATTAGCGTCACATAATCAACCATGAGGAAAATTGTTTCTAAATTCTCTTTCAAAAGGCGTGTAAGCTGTTTGATTCCTTTTGCTTCCAGCATCAGCAGACTTATCTTATGCTCTTGCAAAGCACAAAGGACATCTTTTTTCAAGATACCGTAATAATCGCCTTTGTAGGCGACATGGACGACACGCTCTCGCTTGAAAAAATCTTCTTTGCTGACAAAACGGTAAAATCTCGGATCAGAATCGATCTTTTTCGGCTCACGCGTCGTATAGATCGGTATGTAGTGGATGCCTAGCTGCATGAGTTTATCTATAAGCACTGTCTTTCCGGAAGCGTGTGGACCGACTAATGCGTAAATCTTATTTGTCATAAAACTCTCCTTAACAAAGTTATGCTAAAAAGGTGCGGCTTTATACATCGTTATTTCTTAAACATAAGACTATCGTACGTTATCATACATCATTTCAGACGCTTTGCCAACGATATTTTTCTACAATTAATCAAAATGGAACTTTTGCGCCAATTTATTTTACAATTTTTATAAGAAGTCGCACTTATAGGAAATCGCTTGCTTTTCTACACTGTTACTATTAAACTAAGAAGAAGTAAGCTATTACTATGTCAAGGGAGAACAAATATGAGCATTTTTTCTAGATTCTTGCCCAAGAAAAAGCAGCAAGAGATCAAAAACAATATTCCAAAAGAAAAAGCGAACATCAAAAAAACATTTGCTCTTTATTGTCAAAAAGAACATGGCACGACAGGCGATAAACTCTGCCCTAAATGTACGGCACTTCTTGCAACCGTGCTGATGAAGATGAACCGCTGTCCTTACGGCATCACAAAGCCCATCTGTGATCGCTGCGAAAACCCGTGCTTTTCCAAAAGCCAAAATGCCGAATTTTGCAAAATCATGACAGCAAATCAAAAAAGTATGTTGTTTCGCCATCCGATCATGACTATAAAGCATAAGCTCGCCGGTTTAGGAGTAGACTACGCCATCAAAGAGCGTGAGAAAAAGGCGGCAAAGAAAACGGCGGCAAAGAAAAAGGCAGCAAAACACCGCGAAGAATCACAAAATAAAAAAAAGAAGTGAGGATTTTTCCTCACTTCTTTTCCATTATGCCCAATAGCTTTTTCATACTGTCGTTTAAGTCACTAAGCTTAGTTTCTATGCGTACGAGCAAAAATGCCGTAACCGCCATAGGAAAGCCATAGCTGCCAAACGCCGCTAAGAGTTCATTCATCTTATCACCTCCTTGCATCTATATATGCAGCAAGGGAGCTTTTTATATCTTTTGGAAAGTGAACAAATTTCATTTTTATATTGAACTTTAACATTGTCTGTGCTATACTCAACAGCATAATGTAATAATATTTCTCATAAGCTGATTTTGAGGAGATGTGTGCGTGGAAAATATTTGGGATTTATTTCAAAAGGGTGGGCCTTTGATGTTCGCGCTTTTGGCTTGCTCTATCACGGTGGCTGTCATTTTGATCGAGCGTTTTCGTTTTTACCGGCAAGCTGGCAGGGGAGCGAGTGATTTCGTGGTGAAACTGCCGCAGTTTCTGCATGAAAACGGCTTATTAAAAGCAGCAGAATTTTTTCAAAAGGAAAACACAGCGCCGGCATATATCGCAGAAGTTGGTGTGCGTGCCGCTTACGCAGGTAATGATGTAGATCTAGCACTTGATACGGCATACACAGATCTGGCAATGCAACTTAGAGAAAGGCTTAATTATCTGTCCATGATCGTGACGCTAGCACCGCTTTTGGGGCTTTTAGGTACAATCTTTGGCATGATCGAATCGTTTAGCATATTTAGCGTACGCGCAGGTGAGCCGCTTGCTATCACGGGCGGCATCGGTGAAGCATTGATCGCTACGGCGACGGGTCTTTTTGTCGCTATCTTCGCGCTTATCGTGCATACATATTTTACGCAGAAGCTAGATGAGATGCTTGCCGTCCTTGATAAGGCGGTAGCAGCCGTTAAGACCGGCTTAAAAGGTTATGGGGAAAATGATCATGCGGCGTGATTTTCGGATAACAAAAGAGCCGCTCGTCATGATCATTCCGATGATCGACATCATGCTTTTTTTGCTCGTCTTTTTCATGATCAGCACCATCTATATGGTGCAGACGAATACAGTGCAGGTCGCGCTGCCACAAGCGGCGGCCGGCAAGATGGAAACGCGTCCTAATATCGTGCCGATCACGGTAACGGAAAAAGGCGATGTGCTTTACGATAAAGATGAGCTGGCGAATGAGAATTTAGCCGAGAAGATGAAGGCTTCTTTAGCAAACGATCCGGATACTGTATTTGTATTGCGCGGCGATAAAAAAGCAAATTATGAAGCGGTTGTGTATGTCTTGGATCTTTTGAAACGCTCTGGCGCAAAACACGTTTCGATAGCGACGGAAACAGCGGCAGGGAGGAAGTAAAATGCTTTTTAAGAGCTACTGGCGCACGACGGTCTTTGCAGCGATATTTCTGCATTTCTTCTTGTGGCTTTTATTGGCTCTTATACTGCCCTATCTTGATTTTGCCGGGGAAGCATTAGCGGTGCAGGAGATGGAAATAGTCGATCTCATAGAAGAAGAATCTATCGGCGAAGCTGTAGAAAAGACGCCTGAAACAAAAAAGCCGGAGATAGAAAAGCCGGAGATAGAAAAGATAGAGATAGAAAAGCCTATAGAGGAGATAGCAGAAGATATTTTGCCGCTTGAAACTTCGCCAACGGAAGCTGCCGAGCTTGATGAGATGGTGGCAGAGCTGCAAAAGCAAGAAGAAGCGGCGAAAAAAAGCGGCGAGGATGATAAGGCTGTTTTACCTCCGGCGCCACCTTCACAGGCTGTCGGTGTCTTTATCGCAGCAGGCAACACCCCTGATACGCGTGGTACGGATTTTCGCGGTACCGTTGGCATCTTAGTCAGCATTGATGAGCAAGGCAAGGTGACGGGCTATCGCTTTACGCAAAAATCTGGGCGCACGGTCATTGATCAGCTTGTTTTGAACGCTATCGAGCATTTTAAGTTTGAACCTGCACTTGATACGAGCGGACAGCCGATGAAAACAAAGCGGCTCTTGCGCTTTCCCTTTGACGGCTCGCCTGGTCATGCCTATGAAGATGACGAAAATAAGCGCATCCGCGTTAATAGAGAATTATTCCTGCGTGAACTTCGCGCAAAGAGCGAAAAAGCGCCGACGTTAGATGTTGATGCTAATGTTGGCGCTGGTACTGGAAGGTGAAATTTTGAAACGGATCGTATTTTTATGTATGGCAATCATGCTTCTTGCCGTACCTGCCGAAGCCGTGCCCAAGTGGCAAGAAGTCGCTGATCGCATCGCTAAGACAGTCGATGAGGCGGTTGGCATCTACGAAACGGGCGACTATGAAGGTGCGCGTGATCTTATAAATACAGCGTACTATGGCATCTACGAAAGAGATGGCATGGAAAAAGTCATGCGTACATCAGTTTCCGGAAAGGAAACTAATTTGACGGAGTATCAATTTTACAAGGTCAAAAAGAGTATGAAAAATGGCGAGAGCATAGACAATGTGCGCCGGGAGGCTGAAAAACTAAAATCAATGGTCAACGAAAACGTCAAGGCGCTGGAAAACGCACATGGCGGCACGGGTTGGGCAGCTTTTTTGCCTGCCTATCTGATTCTTATTCGAGAAGGGTTAGAGGCGATCTTGGTGCTTGTTGCGATCATCGCCTACCTTAAGCGTTTGGGTAATGAAAAGCATCTTGGTGCTGTTTATAATTTTTCGATTGCGGCGGTCGTGGCGAGTTTTCTTTCTGCATACATTTTCAACACGATCCTAAACAATACTACAGGCGGCATAAGTCGTGAGGTGCTAGAAGGCGCAACGGCGCTCTTTGCTGTAGTCGTCTTACTCTTAACGAGCGCGTGGCTTGGCGGCAAGGCAAATGCGAATAATTGGAAGAAATACATTGACGGCTTAGTTGAGCAGACTGTAACTAGCGGCACAGCGCGTGCGCTAGGCTTTGCGGCATTTTTAGCCGTCTATCGCGAAGGTGCAGAAGTCATCTTGTTTTACCAGGCACTTTTTAATAATGCGGCGGCAGATGTCACGATGATCTGGGCTGGCTTTGGAGCCGGCTGCGTGACATTGGCATTGATCTTCTTTGGTATGCAAAAAGGCATCTTGAAGATTCCTCTGCGACCGTTCTTCCTCTTTACGAGCGTTTTGATGTTCTTTCTTGCTGTCACATTCGTCGGCAGCGGCATAAAAGAGCTGCAAGAAGGCGGTGTTCTTGATATCACACGCTTAGAAGGCTGGCCGACGATCGATCTTTTAGGCATCTCGCCGACCTTAGAAACGATGGGCGCGCAGCTTTTCGTATTGCTTATCGGTGCGTCAATGCTCATCTATGCGAAGCTAAAAAAGCCGCAAGCGGCGTGACTTTGCTTTATTAGCGGCAAAAGCGGAGAGAAAATGCTCCGTTTGCAGAGCGTGTAAGTAAGGGCGCTCAATATAAGGAACAACTGATAAATTTAGCCACCTATCTTCATGCATCGACGCTCGTGTTTATCGTCTATAAATTCTCGATAAATAAAGTGTAGATACGTAAATCCAGGCGATTTCATTTTATCAGTGTTTCTCTAAAAGCATGGATTTTTGTCCGTGCTTTTGCAAGAATTTCATATCATTATTTTTCCAAGGGGTGTGTTTTATGAAAATGTTTAAGCTAAAAAAACTCAAATCGGCTCTGGCGGCTTGCGCGGTAGCGGCGTCGCTCTTTACGTTCGGCGGCTCGGCATCGGCAGCAGGTTTTACGGAGTATCCGATCGGCGATGAGATCGAAAACGAGGCGAATCACTTTAAGGTGGCGCTTGTTTACTTCCAGCCGGTCGATATGCTTCCTGCCGGCATGATGCTTTCTGCCGATCAGGCGGATATTCACATTGAAACAGATATTTCCGCAACAGAAGGCAACGAAACAGGCTTTGGTGTCGGCGATTGGATTCCGTATCTGACGGTTCACTATAAGTTTACGAAGCGTGAAACGGGTGAAAGCATCGAGGGCGTATTCATGCCGATGAGCGCAGACGATGGTCCACATTATGGTGCAAACGTCAAATTGCTCGGTGCCGGCACATACGATATGCACTTTTCCATCGAAAGCCCCTATCGTCTAAACTACGGTCTGCACATCGACGAAGAAACAGGTGTCAAGGGTCGCTTCTGGGAAGAACCCGTAACGATGGACTGGGTATTTAACTACGTCCCCCGTCGCTGGTAATCTGTCCGTAAAAAGAAACGAAACTTCTGAAAGGGCGTAAGCCCACTGCTATCCGATGGGTGGCGGTGGGCTTTCATCGTATTTATTTATCAGCAAGTGAGGTGTAAAATATGCTGCAAATGTTTTTGCAACAATTTGTGCCGGCGATGGAGCAAGTGCTGACACTTGCTGTGCCGCTTGGCATACTTTTCGCCATCTTGCGGCGTTTGCCACAAGATGTATATTGCCGCAATTATAACACGGCGATTCGGTGGGGCGTGTGGCTTTCTATCGCCATAGTAGCGGCGCGCATAGGCACGCGAAACGCTGTTAGCCGCGAAGTCGCTGAAGCAGGCGCCATCGCCTTTTCTATGATCGCAGAAATTGTGCTTTTAGTCGTCCTTTTGCGTGGTGCAGGAACGAGTGAGAAAATATCAAGACCTCTACAGTTCGCCTCTTGTACCGTTGCTACCTTGCTTTTTTTCTATCACGGCATGGAAATTTGGCTCATGCCTGTCGCTACTGTTATTTCAGCGGCAGGTGACTACATGACGTTGCTTTTTGCCGCTAAACTTGCAGGCTTTTTGGGCGGACTTTTTTTTGGGATTGTAAGCTCTTATGTCGCTTATAAGGCGGCGGCAGCCTTAAATACTAAAAGGCTGCTCTTTGTTTTTATCATACAGACAGCGGCGATATTTATTCAGCAGGGCATTTTTTTCGTGCAGGTTTTGATGGCGCGTCAAATAATTGACAGCGCCGCTTTGCTCTCTTTTATGGCGCCGATCATCGATCATTCGTCGCAGCTTATTTTCATCATTTTTTTCGCGCTGCTCTTTGTTCCCCTGACGCTCTTTTCACAAAAAAAGCCGGCGCGTCCTACAGGTGCAAATCCCGCTGAGTATCGCCGTATGCTAATGCAGGCGATGCACAAGCGGCGCTGGGGCACGGCGACTGTTTTCTTTCTTTCCGGTATGGTTTTTCTCTCCAGCTTTGGCGCAAGTTATGCCGGCAAAAAAGAAGAGCTTGTGCCTGCTGTGCCTGTGACGGCGGCAGAAGGCTTCGTCGATGTCGATATTGCAAAAGTAAACGACGGGCATCTGCATCGTTTCGTCTATCAGGCATCAGGTGGTCAGATGGTGCGCTATATAGTGATCTTAAAAGGTGGCAGCTCTTACGGTGTCGGACTGGATGCCTGTGAGATTTGCGGCGCGACGGGCTATTATGAAAAAGATGAGCAGGTGATCTGCCGCCTTTGTGACGTGATGATGAACAAGGCGACGATAGGCACTAAGGGCGGCTGCAATCCGATCCCTATCGAATACAGCGTATCAGACGGCAAGCTGCGCGTACCACAAGAAGCCTTAGAAAAGGCGCGTGATATTTTTCGTTAAAAAGGAGGAATAAACGATGTTTTGGCAGATGGTAAAAGGCGCACTCATACGCCAGAGGAAGCGTTTTTTCCTCATCGCGCTGACGGCAGCATTAGGTGTATCACTAGCTAGTGCCATGCTAAATGTCATGTTTGACATTGGTGAAAAAGTAAATCAAGAGCTTAAAGCCTACGGCGCAAACATTACGGTTACACCGAAAAATACCGCGCTCTTACAAGATGTTTATGGCATCGAAGGCGCTAAAAAGGAATATCTTGAGGAAAAAGATGCCGCTAAGATTAAGACGATTTTCTGGACGAACAACATCGTGTCGTTTGCACCGGAGCTTTCCGGCGAAGTAGCCTTAAAAGACGGCAAGAGCGTGCCGCTTATGGGCACATGGTTTGATCGTGAAATTGAGCTGCCGACGGGCGAAAAGGTAAAGACCGGCGAAAAGGAAATGAAGTCTTGGTGGCAGGTGACAGGCAACTGGCCGGAAGAACACTCAAACGAAGCGCTCGCAGGTAGAAAACTAGCGGATACCATGGGTTTAACACCGGGCAGTACTATAACTTACCGCACCAAAGAAGGCACGGAAAAGACGCTTAAAATCGTTGGCATAGTAACGGGCGGCGGTGCAGAAGACGACGCTTTGACTGTAAATCTTGATTTGGCGCAAGAGGCTTTGGGCGCTTTAGGAAAGATCGATAAGATAAATGTTTCTGCCATTACAACACCTGAAAATGATCTTGCCAGAAAGGCCGCGGAAAACCCCGAGCGTCTTTCGCAAAAAGAGCGCGAGATCTGGTATTGTACGGCATACGTCAGCTCTATCGCTTTTCAGATCGAAGAAGCGATTCAAGGATCATCGGCGCAGCCCGTGCGGCAAATAGCTGAATCAGAAGGCAAGATCTTAGAAAAGACGCAGATGCTCATGCTTCTTATCACGGGGCTGTCGCTTCTTTCGGCAGCACTTGGCGTGTCAAATTTAGTAAGTGCAAACATCATGGAAAGAAGCCGTGAATTTGGCTTGATGAAAGCTCTCGGCGCGACTGATCTGGCGGTCGTCTTGGTCGTACTTGCAGAACTTTTCATAGCAGGGCTTTTAGGCGGCATCGTTGGCTACTTTGGCGGTTTTGCACTAGCGCAGGCAATCGGACAAACTGTCTTTGGCGCAAGCATTGAGCATAGCATCGTCGTCCTTCCCATCGTGGGCGGACTTATGTCTTTCATGCTGCTTATCGGCAGTCTGCCGGCAATTCGTCTGCTTTTATCTTTGCAGCCGGCAAGCGTTCTTCATGGCAGGTGATTTTATATGTCAGGCAGAATAAAGAAAATAGAAATGTTTTTGCGTATGATCGTTCGCGCGCTCTTTCGCCAGAAATCTCGTATGTTCGTCGCACTCTTAGCGGTCGCAGTCGGTGCGGCTATTATCTCGGGCATGATCACGGTCTATCGCGAAGTGCCGGCGCAGCTTGGGCGTGAATTTCGTGCTTATGGGGCTAATGTGCTACTTTTACCTGCAGGCGATGCGAAAATTTTCGATGCCAGCGCACTTGAAAAGGTGCGTGAGGCACTTAAAGATCGCGACATTGTTGGCATCGCGCCGTTTTTATATGAAAGACTAGAGATCAATAAGCAGCCGATTTTAACGGGCGGCACAGATTTTACCGAAGTACAAAAGGTAAGCCCCTATTGGATGGTTAAAGGCACCTATCCCAAGGCAGGTGAGCGTGAAATTTTGCTCGGTAAAGAAATGGCAGCGCGTCTTACGCGTGATGTAGATAAACTGATCGGCGAGACTGTAACGGTCGGTGCCGGTGAGGGCAAGGCGATGATCCCATTTACCGTTACCGGCATAGTTTCAACGGGCGGTAAAGAAGAGCAATTTGCCTTCTTAAATCTTGATGAGATGCAAAAAATCGCCGAAAAGCCAGCTGCAATAGGGCTTGCGCAACTTAGTATCGTCGCCGAAGGCGAAGGGCTGCAATTCGTTGAAGATGCCGTTAAAAAAGCAGCTTCCGGCATCGAGCCACAGGAGGTGCAGCAGATTGCACACTCAGAATTTAACGTGTTGAAAAAGCTGGAGGTTTTAATTCTCCTTGTGACATTGATCGTCCTCATCTTGACACTTATTTGTGTGACGACGACAATGACGGCGGTTGTCACCGAGCGACGTCGCGAGATCGGTCTGAAAAAAGCATTAGGAGCATCAAATGCCAACATAATTGTGGAATTTCTAGGCGAAGGCTGCGTGCTAGGTCTTGTCGGCGGTCTTTTAGGTAGCGGCTTAGGCTATCTTTTTGCACAAAGCGTCAGCATAAACGTCTTTTCGCGCGGCATCGCCTTTGCGCCCGGCATCGCCATACTAGCCGTCATTTTGTCCGTCATAGTGACGGGTGTCGCGAGTCTTATCCCCGTGCGTATCGCGACGAGCGTTGATCCTGCCATCGTTTTAAGGGGAGAGTAGGAGGATTTTATGAGTCTATTAGAGTTAAAAGGCGTGACAATGGCGTACGGCGGCAAAGTCAAAGCGCTTGACAATGTAAATCTCACGGTAGAAAAAGGCGATTGGCTCGCCGTCATGGGGCCTTCAGGCTCCGGCAAAACGACGCTTATGAATATCATCGGCTGCATGGATCACGCGACGAGCGGCACCGTCATGCTCGATGGCATCAATCTTACAGAAGTTTCTGATCGCGAACTTACACGGATTCGGCGCGATAAAATAGGCATCGTCTTTCAGCAATTTCACATGATCCCCTATCTTACGGCGATTGAAAACATCATGGCAGCGCAGTATTATCATAGTATACCCGACAAAAAAGAATCGCTTGAAGCACTCGATCGCGTAGGTCTTGCCGATCGTTGCGATCATCTGCCTAGTCAGCTTTCAGGTGGCGAACAACAGCGCGTCTGCATCGCACGCGCCCTCATAAATTATCCCGTACTAATTTTAGCCGACGAGCCGACGGGCAATCTCGACGAGGTAAATCAAAACCTCGTTATGAAAATTTTTCGTAAGCTGCACGCTGAAGGCCATACGATCCTTACGGTCACACATTCGGCTGAAGTTGGCGCGGCAGCTGAACGCTGCGTCGTTATCGAGCATGGCCACATGGTAGAAAAAAGTGCTAAAGAACAAGCTGCGGCAAAAGCAAAAGGGGGAAACAAGGCATGAATCTGAAAAAAAAGTCTTTTATATTGGCTTTTAGTATCGCCTTTTGTGTGCCGCTATTAACCGGCTGCGGCGAAGAAACGACCAAAGAGCAGAAAAAGGTGAGCGGCGCACAAGGAGCCGCTGTCAAAAAGATCGCCGACATCGATCTAAGTACGGCAAAGGACGGTACATATCAAGCCGAAAGCAGTGAAAATTCTGAGTACGGTCACGGTAAAATCGCCATCACGATAAAAGATCGAAAGATCGAAAGCGCGACCTACTTTGGCATTGATAAAGACGGTACGATGAAAGGTGAAGATTACGGCAGGCAAAGCGGCGAAACGAGCGATACGCCAAATTATAAAAAGGCGCAGACAGCCGTCAAAGCAAATGCGACTTACAGCGCACAGCTTATCGAGCGTCAGCAACCGGGCAAAGTCGATGCCATCTCAGGCGCTACGATCTCTTATGAGCAATTTATTGAAGCGGCGACAAAAGCAATCGCTGCAGCAAAGAAATGAAAAATTTTTTTAGCTGGGGCGCAGGGCATTTTGCTCTGTGCCTTTTGCTCATTTTTTTCGCTCTAAATACATTAATAGGCTGCAAAAAGCAAAAAGAAAGTGAAAATGCCGTCGCGCTAAATATACAAGAAGCGCGAGAGGATTTTTTTGCTATGGACACGAAAATGACCATTAAAGTCTACGGCGAAAATGCAGCAGAAGCGGCAAAAATGGCAAAAGCGCGGCTTCTATCGCTAGATGCGCTGCTAAGTCCGACGAAAAAGGGAAGCGATGTTGAGCGGCTAAATCGGCGTGCCGGCGAAGATGTTGCAATCGCATTAGAAACGATGCGTGTTTTAGAGCTAGCGGAAAAGACAGGCGAAGAAACAGCAGGTGCGCTTGATATTACCATCGCGCCTCTTCTAAGACTCTGGGGCTTTTTAGGCGGCGCACATCACCTGCCGACAAAAGAAGAAATAGAGGCAGCGCAAAATTTTACCGGCAAAGATAAACTCACTTTAGATAAAGTAGCAGGTACGGCACGCTTGGCAGATAATAGCAGCATTGAATTGGGCGCGGTGGCAAAAGGCTTTGCAGGAGAGATCGCGGCAAGTGAACTAAAAGCGTACGGTGTGCGCTCTGCCATATTAGATCTAGGCGGCAACATCGAGGTTATCGGCAAAAAAATAAATGGTGAGCCGTGGCGCATCGGCATCCGTAACCCATTCGGCGAACCTTTGATCGGCACATTATCACTGACAGACAGCGCCGTCGTAACATCTGCGATTGATCAACGCTTTTTCCAAGATAGAGCAGGCAATCGCTACTGGCACATCCTAGATCCTGCGACTGGCGCACCTGCGGCAAGCGGCATCGCATCCGTCAGCATCGTCTCAGCAGCAGGCGGCAGGGCAGATGCGCTATCGACGGCACTTTTCGTCATGGGTAAAGAACGTGGTGTTAAATTTTGGCGAAAGCAACGAGATTTTGAAATGCTGCTTGTCGATATGGCAGGTCATGTGTCGATCACGAAGGGGCTTTTCGCGCACTTTACGGCAGGTGAAGGCGTTGTAGGAGAAGTGGAGGTCATACAATGAAGCAGAAAATATGCTTTTTTGCTATAGTCAGCACACTTTTACTAGGCGCATGGTTATTTTTGGCAGCAACGAAAAAAGGCGATGTATCAGATACGGTAGAAATCTTACAAGACGGCACTATTATCTATCGCTTTACAAAAGAAGAACTGGAAGAAGAACGTCATATACGAGTGGCTTACGGTGAACATGAAAATATCATCAAAACAGGCGGCGGCACAATCAAAATCGAAAGTGCAGACTGCCCCGATCAGATCTGCGTTAATATGGGCAATCTTCGCTTAAATGCCGCGCCAATAATCTGTTTGCCGCACCGCTTGGAGATCCGTTGGGCGAAGGCAGAAAATAAAAAAGCGAGCGATACCGCAGATCCTGCACACACGCTAGATGCGGTGGCAAGGTGAGCCGCGCTGCACCGAAGATGCCAAAAGTGCAGCGCGTTAGAGCAAATAAAGTACGCAAAGACACCTCGCGCCTGACACTTTTAGCATTTTGCCTTTCACTTGCCCTGATGCTTTTCTTCGTCGAATTGCAACTGCCGCTCATCGCGGCAATACCAGGCTGCAAGCTCGGTCTTGCAAACATCGTGACAGTCGTCTCACTCGTTATATTTCGCGCACGCGAAGCCTTTTTGCTGCTAATCTTACGCATCGTCATTGCATCGATCTTTTCCGGCAATCTGCCCTCGTTACTCTTTAGTCTTGTGGGGGGACTTTTGGCACTTTTTGCAGGCTTTATCCTGCTTCGCACTTTCCCTCGTCTGCCGTTGGTATGGCTTAGTATAAAAGGCGCGGTTTGTCATAACGCAGGGCAACTGATAGCGGCAGCCTTTTGGCTTGGCACACTCGATGTATTTTACTACGCCCCCGTGCTAGTTTCCCTCGCGCTTGTTACAGGTGTTGCTATAGGCTTTTTAGCGCAAGAAATCATGCGACGGCTATGGTGGCAAGAAAATAAATATTTGCAGAAATGATAAAGACATACGACACTTTTATATCTTGCCTCACATTTAAAATAAGGCTAAAGAACCACTGATAAATAAAGCCGACTAGCTTCACGCATCTACGCTCTTTTCATCGTCGATAAATACAGCGCAGATACAAAAATCGAGGCGACTTCATTTTATTAGTGTTTCCCTAATTTTTCATAAAAAGAACAGTTCTTGTGCGTGTCTTTAGGAAAAGTCTTGACATCTGAAACTTTCGTGATAAGCTAAAGATATAATGTTTTTTTTAGATTTACAAGGAGTGGATACGATGAGGAACAGCAAGATTAAATGCATCCATGCACGCGAAATCGTTGACTCGCGCAGCAATCCGACGGTAGAAGCCGACGTCGTCTTAGAAGATGGCAGCTTCGGTCGCGCAGCATCGCCATCTGGCGCATCGACAGGGCAATTTGAAGCACTCGAATTACGCGACGGTGACAAGAGCCGCTATCTCGGCAAAGGCGTCAAAAAAGCAGTTGAAAATGTAAATACGACAATTTCTAAGGCGCTCATCGGTGTTGACGCAGCAGATACGGCACTAGTTGATCACACAATGCTAGAAGCCGACGGCACAGAAGATAAATCAAAGCTTGGCGCAAACGCCATTCTTGCAGTGTCCATGGCGGCGGCAAAAGCGGCTGCCGCAAGCGAGCAGACACCGCTATATCGCTTCTTAGGAGGCAGCCAAGGGGGGCTGTTGCCCGTACCGATGATGAACATATTAAACGGCGGCGCTCATGCAGCAAACAGCATTGATGTGCAGGAATTTATGATCATGCCGGTCGGTGCGCCTGATTTTCGTACTTGCATCCAATGGTCATCGGAAGTTTTTCATGCACTGCAAAGCCTTTTAAAAGCAGACGGACAGGCAACAGGTGTCGGCGACGAAGGCGGCTTTGCGCCTGATTTAAAGTCAGATGATGAGGCGATCGACTACATCATGCGTGCGATTGAAAAGGCAGGGCATCAACCGGGAAAAGACTTCGTACTGGCGATAGATGCAGCGGCAAGCGAGTGGAAGGGCAATAAGCAAGGTGAGTATAAGCAGCCCAAATCAGGTCAGAGCTTTAAAACAGCAGAACTTGTCGAGCATTGGAAAAAACTCGTCGATAAATATCCGATCATATCCCTTGAAGATCCGCTTGATGAAGAAGACTGGGAAGGTTGGCAGCTCATCACAAAAGAGCTTGGAAAGCGTCTGCAAATTGTCGGCGACGATCTTTTTGTGACAAACACAAAGCGGCTAAAAAAAGGCATCGAACTGAAAGCCGCCAACGCTATCCTCATCAAGGTCAATCAAATCGGCACACTAAGCGAAACACTCGCCGCCGTCGCCATGGCGCATAAAGCAGGCTTTAAGGCTGTCGTATCGCATCGCTCGGGCGAAACAGAAGATACAACCATCGCCGATCTCGTCGTCGCACTAAACGCCGGGCAAATCAAAACGGGCGCGCCAAACCGCAGCGAACGCGTCGCAAAATATAACCAGCTGCTGCGCATCGAAGAAGAACTAAAAAAATCCGCCGTTTACGCCGGCAAAAACGCCTTTAATGTACCGTTGCCGCAAGCGTAATGTAAGATAGAAAACAAAGAAAAATATTAGGGCTTACGCATACGTCGAATCAGATGTATGCGTAAGCCCTTTTTATGGTCGCCGAATAGGCATGATAAATCCCCCAGTTCAACTGGGGGTAGA